>MWJO01000140.1 GCA_002027195.1 Streptomyces sp. GKU 895
CCCGCCGCCCGCGCCGCCCGAACCATCCGCAGCTCCCGCCACGTCACCCAGTGCCAACGCAGCCGCTCGTTGCCCGGCCGCCCCCGTCGCCCGTGCCAGCAGGGCCCCGGCCGCGCCCGCGCCCGCGCCCCACAGGGCGCCCAGGAGCAGGGCCATGCCGAGGTGGCCGTGGAGTTCGATGCCGGCGCCGAACGCGTCGAAGCCCAGTACCGACAGCGAGGCGTCCACCGACACCTCCGTCAGCCAGGCCAGCAACGGCAGCGCCAACGCCGTCGCCAATCCCAGCCGCAGCGCACAGCGCCCGGCGAAGCCGAGGGCGCCCGGATCACGTACGTACGAGGCACCCGAGCCCCCAGCATCTCCCCTCACCACCACGCCCACCGGCGTCCGCACCGCCGCCAGCACCCCCGCCAGCAGCATCATCACGGCCGCCGCGACCGCCAACAGCCAGACCCGGCTGTCGAGTTCGGCGAGGCGGGAGAGGGAGACGGACTCGTCGCGTTGGGAGCTGAGCAGGTCGTCCAGGGGAGCGGGGAGGAACGCGGTCAGGGGGCCCGTCGCGCGGCCGTCCCACGGGACGAACAGGCCGATCGGGATGCCGAGCCAGGTGCCGTTGGGCGTGCCCAGCAGCGCCGCGCCCGCGATCCGCTTCGGGTGGTCGTCGCCGATCGCCGCGTACGCCGCCGCCGCGAGCCCCGCCGCGACCGCCACCAGCAGCACCGCGACGAGGGCCGACACCGCTGGGCGGACCACCCGGTGCACGGCCTCCAGGCCGCGGGGGAGGGGCGTACGGCGGGACGCCAGCAGGGCGATCAGCAGGATGCCCGCCGACCAGCCCAGCCCGCCCAGCAGCGTCGGCACGGTGTCCACGGTGAAGCCGACCGCCGCCTTCGCGTCGACGAGGTTGCCGATCTTGTCCGGCAGCAGCCCTCCGATGTCGCCGACGTCACCGAGTCCGGGGATCTTCAGGCCACCGCCGCCCCCGCCGCCGGGCAGCTTGTCGAGCCCGAGGGCGCCGCCGTCGATCGTGATGACGTCGTGCCCCGCCCAGGCCAGCCCGCCCAGGGTGGCCACGAAGAGGACGACCACCGCGCCCGCGCGCGCCAGGAGTTCGGCCGGTGCGATCACAACTCCCGCCGACCGCAGGGACCGTAGGAAGAACCATGACAAAAGGAGCGCGCCGACCAGGCTCACCCCCAGTGGCGTGATCTCGATGGCGGTCGCCGCCTCCGCGCCGGTGAGGCCGAATGCGGACACATCTCCGGACGGCGTCACCGAACCACCCGCCCCAAGCGCCACCACAGCCGCGGTCATCGGGCCCAGCGAGGCCGTCGCGTCCGCTCCCAGCAGGTGCAGCCCGAGCGTCGCGACGCCGGCCATGCCGATCAACGCCCAGCTCACGGCGACGATCGCGGTCAGCAGGATGTCTCCCCACGGCAGCTTCGCGCCGTACTTCGCGGCCTCGACGTTCGTGGACGCACTCATGGCAGACCCCCCGATCCGCGGCGCGGCGATCGCCGCGCATGTCCCCCTCGCGTGGATTACCACTCTCCGGGTCGGTTTCAACCCCGTCAACGGGACCGGTCGATGCGTACGTACGTGGTCTTCACAAGGCCCGACTTTCGGTCAGGGGGCCGAGCCTGAAATAGTTCCCGACGATGTTCGACATCCCTAGACTCCCTGTGTTGGGGGTAACTCGGGGGACTACTCATGGGGCATGGAGTGCCGGAACTCGTACTGGAATTGAACGGACGTACCTGGACGCTCGACCCGTCCAGGCCTTACACCCTCGGACGCGATCCGCAGGGTGACATCGTGCTGGACGACGCCAGGGTGTCCTGGCGTCACGCCACGATCAGCTGGAGCGGCCGCAGTTGGGTCATCGAGGACCACGGCTCGACCAACGGCACCTTCGTGCAGGGGCAGCGGATCCACCAGCTGGAGATCGGCCCTGGCACGGCGGTACATCTCGGCAACGCGACCGACGGACCGCGCGTGAGCGTCTCCGGCGCCGCGGCGGCTGTCACGCCGCAGCCCCAGCAGCAGCCGTACGCCGCGCAGGGCGCCGGCCCGGGCTGGGCCCAGGCGCCGCAGCCGCAGGCGCCTCACCAGCAGGCACCGGCGCAGCAGGCCCCGCAGGCCGGCTGGCAGCAGCCGCCCGCGAACATCCCCGCCGCAGCAGGGCGGCCCCGGCGTCGGCGCGGGGGCGCCGCCGGTCTACGGCGACCGCAGCCCGACCACGTTCCACCAGTTCTCGATCGGCCGCGTCATGCGCATCGGTCGTGCCCTGGAGAACGAACTGGTCGTCTCCGACCTCCAGGTCTCCCGTCTGCACGCCGAGTTCCGCTCGACGCCCGACGGCCGCATGGAGATCCGCGACCTCGGCTCGCACAACGGCACCTACGTCAACGGCCAGCCGATCGCCAAGGGCGGTTCGCAGCTGCTCGGCCCGGCGGACATCGTCGGTGTCGGTCACTCGACCTTCCGGATCGTCGGCGACCGGCTCGAGGAGTTCGTCGACACCGGTGAGGTCTCCTTCTCGGCCCGCCACCTGACCGTCACGGTCGACGGCGGCAAGCAGATCCTGAAGGACGTCTCCTTCGGCGTCCCGGAGAAGTCGCTGATCGCGGTCATCGGACCGTCCGGTTCCGGCAAGTCGACGCTGCTCAAGGCGCTGACGGGCTACCGGCCCGCCAACCAGGGCGACGTCCTCTACGACAACCGGAACCTCTACAAGCAGTTCGCCGAGCTGCGTCAGCGCATCGGTCTGGTCCCGCAGGACGACATCCTGCACAAGGAGCTGACCGTCAAGAAGGCCCTGAAGTACGCGGCCAAGCTCCGCTTCCCCGCCGACACCACCGGCGCCGAGCGTGAGGCCCGTATCGACGAGGTGCTGCGCGAGCTGAAGCTCGACATCCACAAGGAGAAGAAGGTCACCTCCCTCTCCGGCGGCCAGCGCAAGCGCGTCTCGGTGGCCCTGGAGCTCCTCACCAAGCCGTCGCTGATCTTCCTGGACGAGCCCACCTCGGGCCTCGACCCGGGCATGGACCGCGATGTCATGCAGCTGCTGCGCGGCCTCGCCGACGACGGCCGCACGGTCCTCGTCGTCACCCACTCGGTGGCCGAGCTGGCGATCTGCGACAAGCTCCTCGTGATGGCTCCCGGCGGTGCGGTCGCGTACTTCGGCCCGCCCGAGGAGGCGCTGAACTTCTTCGGCTACGACAGCTGGGCCGACGTCTTCTCCGCCTTCGAGAACTACCGCGACTACGACTGGGCCGGACGCTGGAAGGGCTCGCAGCACTACCAGATGTACGCCGCGGACATCGACGCCGTTGCGCCGCAGTCCGTACAGATGCCGCCCATGCAGGCGATGAAGCCGCCGAAGCCGCAGGGCTGGATGTCCCAGTTCGGCACGCTGGTGCGCCGCTATGTCTCGGTGATCGCCTCCGACAAGGGCTTCCTGGCCCTGTCGATCATCCTGCCGCTGGTCCTCGGTTCGGTGAGCCTGCTCATCGACTCCGGCAAGGACCTGCTGGTCAACACGGAGATCAACCCGAACACCGGCAAGCCCGTCGCCAACGGCACGGCCCTGACGGTGCTGCTGATCCTCGCGGTGGGCGCCTGCTTCGCCGGCGCGGCCAACTCCGTCCGTGAGCTGATCAAGGAACGGGTCATCTACGAGCGCGAGCGCGCCACCGGCCTGTCCCGCTCGGCGTACCTGATGTCCAAGGTCTTCGTGCTCGGCCTGGTCACCATGCTGCAGGGCCTGCTGGTCGGCATCATCGGCTTCTCCAGCCGCACCATCCCGGACAAGGGCCTGATCTTCGGCAGCCAGATCCTGCTGGAGCTGTGCATCCCGATCATGGCGCTGGGCTTCACCGCGATGATGTTCGGCCTGATCATCTCGGCCCTGGTGAAGACCGCCGAGAAGACCATGCCGCTGCTGGTCATGTTCGCGATCGTCCAGGTCGTCTTCACCGGCTGCCTGTTCCCGCTGGCCAACTCGGTGGGCGTCAACCAGCTGTCCTACCTGATGCCGTCGCGCTGGGCGGTCGCCGCCGCGGGCGCCACGCTCGACTTCAACAAGATCAGCCCGCCCGCCAAGGGCGACAGCGACGACCCGCTGTGGGCCCACAGTGTCGGCGCCTGGAGCATGGACATGATCGCCCTGATCGTGCTCGGCGTGATCTGCGGCTTCCTCGTGGCCCGCTTCCTGCGCCGCCACGAGCCGGAGGTCATGCGCAAGTAGTCGCGGTCGTACTACGCCGAAGGGCGGCACCCCGTCAGATGGGTGCCGCCCTTCGGCGTACGCGAGCTGAGGTCCGCGCGGCCTCAGTACGCGCTGTTCACGTGCGTCAGTACGCGCTGTTCACGTTGTCGATCGAGCCGTACTTGTCGGCCGCGTAGTTCGCGGAGGCGACGATGTTGGCGACCGGGTCGTACTGGCTCCAGGACGTGCCCGCGACGTGGTACGCGTCGAAGGTCGGCTTGATGATCTGCAGCAGACCGATCGACGGGGTGCCGTTGATCGCGTTGATGTCCCAGTTGTTGATGGCGCTCGGGTTGCCCGAGGACTCCCGCATGATGTTGCGGTACAGACCGTTGTACGTACCGGGGATGCCCTTGTCGTCCATGATGTCGAGGGCGTGCTTGATCCAGCCGTCGAGGTTGTTGGCGTAGCTCTTGGGGGCGGCCTTGACCGCGGCACGCTTGGCGGACCGGCTCGCGGCCTCCTTCGCCTTGCGCTCCTGGGCGGCCTTCTGCGCGGCCTTCTTCTTGGCGGCGGCCTCGGCGGCCGCCTTCTTCTTCGCCGCGGCCTGAACGGCGGCCTTCTTCTTGGCGGCGGCCTCGGCGGCCTGCGCCTGCAGGCTGGTCGCGGCGAGCTGCTCGCTGACGTCGGACTGCAGGCCCTTCAGCTGCTCGGAGCTGTAGGCGACCCTGGCCGGGGCGGCGGCCTCGCTCGTGGTCGTGTCCGCGCTGCTGGGCACCGCGGAGAACGCGAGGGCTGCGGCGCCGAGCGTGGCGACACCGGCGATGGCGATCTTGTGGCGCTTCGTCAGCGCGCGACTATGACCACGGGTGGAGTTCTGCGACATGCGAGTGGACCTCTTCGAATAGCGCGGAGTCGCTCTGCGTCCCTTGCGGCACAAACGCCGCGGGAGGACCCGCGGCGCTGAGCGACGGCAGCCATTCTTAGCGGCCGCAAAATTGTGTGGCAAAGCTGTGACGTACGATCCCGGGTAGTGGATCAGGGAAGGGCAAAACGGGACAGACAGGAACGTCTGTCCCGCTCACCGGGGACCTGTTTATCTCCTATTGACCTTCGTACGTGATGTGCGCCCTATGCGCGGGCTCACATCGGACCCGTAACAGTCTCACCGGCAGTTGCTGAAGCAATGCTCTGCGTGAGGAACCTCTGCCCCGGCCTCCGCCGGGAGGAGGAGATGCACGTCCCCGAACTCGTGCCAGAGATAGAGCCCGCGTACCGCCTCCTCGTACCCGCGCTCGACCGCCGCCGTTCCGGCCACCGCCCGGAGCATCAGCAGATGCGAGGCCTCCGGCTCGTGCAGCCCGGTCAGCAGCCCGTCCACGACCCGCACACCCCGCTCCGGGGTCACCACGAGGTCGGTCCACCCTTCACGCGCGCGTACGACCCCGTCGGCGCCGGCCGCCGACTCCACGGCTCGCACGGCCGTCGTCCCCACGGCGACCACCCGGCCGTCCCCCGCCTTCACCGCGTTGATCAGCCGCGCCGACGCCTCCGGCACCGCGAACCGCTCCGGATACGGCGGCTCGTGCGCCTCCGCCGACGCCACACCCGTGTGCAGCGTGATCGGCGCGAACTGCACACCCCGGCTCACCAGCTCCGCCACCAGCCGCGCCGTGAAGGGCCGCGCCGCGCTCGGCATCTCCGCACTGCCGGCTCCGCCGGGCTGCGGCAGCGCGAACACCGTCTGGTACGCGGACAGCGGCTGGTCGCGTTCCGTATAGGCGTAACGGATCGGCCGCCCGTACTCCCGCAGCAGCCCGGGGACTCCCGCCCCGGCCACCCGGGCCCACCACAGCCGCTCACCCCGCGCGCTCAGCGGCTCCTCCAACGTCAGCCGCACCCCCTCGGGCAACCGCACCTCCGTCCCCGCGGGGCCTCCCGCACGTGCGCGTGTGGTGCCCCGCCCGTCGGGCTCCCGCAGCTCGACCGCCCAGCGTCCGTCGTCCCCGCGCGTGGAGAAGTGCACCACCACGCGCGCGTGCCCGATCCGCGCGTCCACGGCCGCCGCCAGCGTCGGCGAGGTGTTCACGACCAGCAGGTCCCCGGCCCGCAGCAGACGCGGCAGCTCCGGGAACGCGTGATGCGACACCTCCGTACCGCGCGACACCAGCAGCCGTACGGCGTCCCGGTCCAGGCCCGGGCCGCGCTGCTCGGCGGGGACCCGGGCCGACAGCTCCTGCGGCACGTGCAGCGCCAGGGTCACCGTGCCTCCAGCAGTGCGGCGGCCGTGTACCGGCCGCTTGCCGGACGCCGGTCCAGGAGCCGCACGAAGGCGGGGGCGATGTCCGCGGGCGTCGGCGTCCCCGACAGGTCCTCGTCGGGCTCGGCGGCGGCCAGCATGTCGGTGCGCATGCCGCCCGGATCGACCCACCAGACCCGCAGCTCCGGCTCCTCGACCGCCAGCACCGCCGACAGCTGGTCCAGCGCCGCCTTCGTCGCCCCGTACGCCCCCCAGGTCCGGTACGCCTCCGCGCCCGCGTCCGAGCTCACGTTGACGACCGCCCCCGAGGGAGCCGCGCGCAGCTCGGGCAGCGCCTCCTGGAGCAGCCCCAGCGGCGCCACGACGTTGACCTCCAGAGCCGCGCGGAAGCCGTCCAGGGAGTGCTCGCCGAGCGGCACCAAGGGCTCGGCGCCCAGCACCCCGGCGTTGTTCACCAGCAGATCGAGACCGCCGAGCCCCCGCGCCCCCGCCACCAGCGCGGCCCGGTGCCCGGCGTCCGTGACGTCACCCGGCAGCGCCGTCACGCGCGTGCCGTACGCCCCGACGTCGGCCGCCGTCTTCCGCAGCACCTCGGCGTTCCTGGCGTCGAGCACCAGATCCCAGCCGCGCGCGGCCAGCGCCTCGGCGAGCGCCCGCCCCAGCCCCCGCGAAGCCCCCGTGATGATCGCTACCGGCATGACACGTCCCCTCGTCGTCACCTGGATGTGCCCTCGACACACAAGGGCTTGATGTGGCCTCACCGTAGGAACGGGGCCGGCCCCGCCCGCGTCGGACGCGGTCGCGAACAGACGGGGCCCTTCGCCCTAAGCCCCCGGTACGGGCCCTTGGCCCTAGGCCCACCGCCCTAGGCAGCCGCCGCCACAGGTCGGATACGGACTGTCACACCCCGCCGGTACCGTGAGGGCATGAGTCAAGGCCCCAGGTCCGGGCTGGCCGCGGTGAGCTCCGCGTTGCTGGCCATGAGCAGGCATCTGGAGGTGCGCGACGTCCTCAAGACGATCGTCGCCTCGGCCCGCGAGCTGCTCGACGCGCAGTACGCCGCCCTCGGTGTCCCCGACGACCACGGCGGCTTCGCCCAGTTCGTCGTCGACGGCGTCAGCGACCAGCAGTGGAAGGCCATCGGCCCGCTCCCCAGGCAGCACGGCATCCTCGCCGCGATGCTCCAGGAGGCCAAGGTCGAGCGCCTCGCGGACGTGCGCAAGGACCCCCGCTTCGAGGGCTGGCCGTCCGCCCACCCCGACATGTCCGACTTCCTGGGCCTGCCGATCAAGGACGGCGACGAGGTGATCGGCGCCCTCTTCCTGGCGAACAAGAACTGCAGCAAGCCCGACGGCGCTTGCGGCTTCACCGCCGACGACGAGGAACTCCTCTCCATCCTCGCCCAGCACGCCGCCATCGCCCTCACCAACGCCCGCCTGTACGAGCGCAGCCGGGAACTGACCATCGCCGAGGAACGCTCCCGGCTGGCCCACGAGCTGCACGACGCGGTCGCCCAGAAGCTGTTCTCCCTGCGCCTGACCGCGCAGGCCGCCGCCGCCCTCGTCGACCGCGATCCCGCACGCGCCAAGGGCGAGCTGCAACAGGTCGCCGCCCTCGCCGCCGAGGCCGCCGACGAACTGCGCGCCGCCGTGGTCGAGCTGCGCCCCGCAGCCCTCGACGAGGACGGCCTCGTCGCCACCCTCCGCACCCAGATCCAGGTCCTCGACCGTGCCCACACCGCGCGCGTGACCTTCGGCAGCAGCGGAGTACGCGCCCTGCCCGCCGCCCAGGAGGATGCCCTCCTGCGTGTCGCCCAGGAGGCCCTGCACAACGCCCTGCGGCACTCCGGGGCCGACCACGTCGACGTGACCCTGGCCCGCCGCGGCTGCGGGGCCGTCCTGAGGGTCACCGACGACGGCAGCGGCTTCGACCCGACGCAGACCCGCCGCGCGGGACGCCACCTCGGTCTGGTCTCCATGCGGGACCGGGCGAGCGGGGTCGGTGGCGCGCTGACCGTGGAATCGGCGCCCGGCAAGGGCACCACGATCGAGATGGAGGTCCCTGGTGGCTGACGCAATCAAGGTGCTGCTCGTCGACGACCACCAGGTGGTCCGCCGCGGCCTGCGCACGTTCCTCGAGGTGCAGGACGACATAGAGGTCGTCGGCGAGGCCGCGGACGGCGCCGAGGGCGTCGCCCGCGCCGAGGAGCTGAAGCCCGACGTCGTCCTCATGGACGTGAAGATGCCGGGCATGGACGGCGTCGAGGCGTTGCGCAGACTCCGGGAGCTGAACAACCCCGCGCGCGTGCTCATCGTCACCAGCTTCACCGAGCAGCGCACGGTGATCCCGGCCCTGCGCGCCGGAGCCGCCGGATACGTCTACAAGGACGTCGACCCCGACGCCCTCGCCGGCGCCATCCGGTCCGTCCACGCCGGCCACATCCTGCTCCAGCCCGAGGTCGCGGGTGCCCTGCTGTCCCAGGAGGAGGCCAACTCCGGACAGGGCCGGGCGGGGTCGCTCACGGAACGGGAGCGCGAGGTGCTGGGCCTGATCGCCGACGGCCGCTCCAACCGCGAGATCGCCCGCGCCCTCGTCCTCTCCGAGAAGACGGTCAAGACCCACGTCTCGAACATCCTGATGAAACTCGACCTGGCGGACCGCACCCAGGCCGCGCTGTGGGCGGTACGTCATGGAGTGACCGGTTGATCCACCACGCGCCCGGCAATACGGAGGGTTCCGCTCCGGAGTGAGATTCATACCGTCGTGGGAATGTCACCCGGACGGCGCATCCTTCGTGGATCTCCACCGTTCTCCAGTGCGTGCTGCGGCGACTGCCGCGGCGATCACCAGGAGGGCTCAGAAGTGAAGAACCTGAAGAAGGCAGCGGCCGTGACGATGGTGGCCGGCGGACTGATCGCCGCCGGCGCCGGTATGGCCTCCGCCACCGACGCGCACGCCGACGGCAAGGCCGTGGGTTCGCCGGGCGTCGCCTCGGGCAACCTCGTCCAGGCCCCGATCCACATCCCGGTCAACGCGGTCGGCAACAGCGTGAACGTCGTGGGCATCCTCAACCCCGCGTTCGGCAACCTCGGCGTCAACCACTGACCTCCGCCTCAGGAGCGGCAGTGACCTCCGGCCTCCCGGGTGCTCCCGGGAGGCCGGTCAGTTTTTCGTGCCAATGATCCGAACGGGGAGTTGACGTCGGCTTCCCGTACCGTTGGCACCCGCCTCCGCGTTGATCAGGCACGACCCGCGGCCGGGTCGGACACGCAAACGCAGGAGGAACGCTTCTCATGAACATCGCCAAGAAGGCCGCCGTGGCCCTCACCGTCGCCGGTATCGCCACGGGTGCCGCCGCCGGTGCCGCTGTCGCCGACGCGGGTGCCGACGGCGCGGCCGTGAAGTCGCCGGGCGTCGGCTCGGGCAACCTCGTCCAGGTCCCGGTCCACGTCCCCGTCAACGTCGTCGGCAACACGGTCAACGGCATCGCCGGCCTGAACCCCGCCTTCGGCAACACCGGCGCGAACGACTGACGTCGGGTCTGAGCCGATGGGCCTCTCAAGTCAACGGCGACTTGAGGGGCCCTTGGTCTGTGTGGGGAGGGGCGGGGCGGCCGGTTCTTCGGCTGCGGGCCGGGGGCTGGTCGCGCAGTTCCCCGCGCCCCTTGAGGTACGGAGCGCCGCCGTCAGTCGTAGCGGCACCCCGCCAACGCGGGCGAATGAGACCCCGCCAACCTCGGCCCCCAGCCCCGGCTCAGCGCACTCCCCGCTCCCGCTCCTCCACATACGCGTTGTACGCCGCCACCTGCGCCCGCCGAGCGGTCCGCTCCACCGGTCGCAGCGCCTCCGCCCGCGCCCCCATCTCGCCGGCCGTCACCGCACCCCCATGCCCCGTTCTCATAGGCCACGGAGATCAACAACCCCACCCGCTGCGCAAGCTCCAGCACCCGCACCGCCCGCGGCGGATACCCCGGCGCCAACACCTCCCGCCCCCGCTCGGCCCGCGCCCGATACGCGTCGATCGCCGCCTCCGCCACCGGCCCCGACCCGGCCACATCCAGCCGCGTCAACACCTCGGTCGCCTCCCGCAGCGCCTCGGCCAGCTCCCGCTCCGCCTCACCCAGCGACGGCACATCGGCCGGCGGAGCCTCCCGCACCGGCAGCACATGCCACACCACCTCGACATGCACATCACCCGCGGGCCCGGCCTCGTACACCTCGGGCACCAGCCCCAGCGCGGCCCCGTGACAGATCACCGCCTCCTCGGCCTCCAACGCCCGCGCGTTGAACTCCGGCGGACCGCTCAGACCCAGCGGATGACCCGGCGCCGGCAGCGCCACCCGCAACCCGGTCACGCCGAGCGCCCGCAACCGCCCCAGCGCGAGCGTCAGCCCGACCGGCCCGGCCTCACCGGGCAGCCCCTGCACGCGATGCACCGCGTCGTCCCCGACAGCGGCGAGTACGGCGTCGTCAGGTGACACAAGTCCGGCCAAAAGGGCGTTTCCCCAAGCGGCAAGACGTCCAGAGCGAGGTTCCGAGAGCATGCCCCCACCCTAAGGACCGGACCGATGGAATGGACCGCCCGACCGGTGGCGTAGATTTCCTTGAGGACTGCGCCCACCACGCGCACGCCACAGCCGAGACGCCGAGACCGGTCACACTGCAAGGGGAGACAACGCGCTCATGAGCGATGTTCTGGAGCTTCAGGACGTATCCGTGGTCCGTGAGGGCCGGGCTCTGGTGGACCAGGTCTCCTGGTCGGTCAAGGAGGGCGAGCGCTGGGTCATCCTCGGCCCCAACGGCGCCGGCAAGACCACCCTTCTGAACGTCGCGTCCAGCTACCTCTACCCCAGCAAGGGCACCGCGACCATCCTCGGCGAGACCCTCGGCAAGCCCGGCACCGACGTCTTCGAACTGCGCCCCCGCATCGGCGTGGCCGGCATCGCGATGGCCGACAAGCTCCCCAAGCGCCAGACCGTCCTGCAGACCGTGCTCACCGCCGCGTACGGCATGACGGCCGGCTGGCAGGAGGAGTACGACGAGATCGACGAGCAGCGCGCCCGCGCCTTCCTCGACCGCCTCGGCATGAGCGACTACCTGGAGCGCAAGTTCGGCACCCTCTCCGAGGGCGAGCGCAAGCGCACCCTCATCGCCCGCGCCCTGATGACCGACCCCGAGCTCCTCCTCCTCGACGAGCCCGCCGCCGGCCTCGACCTCGGCGGCCGCGAGGACCTCGTACGCCGACTCGGCCGCCTCGCCCGCGACCCGATCGCCCCCTCCATGCTGATGGTCACCCACCACGTCGAGGAGATCGCCCCCGGCTTCACCCACGTCCTGATGATCCGTCAGGGCAAGGTCCTCGCCGCCGGCCCGCTGGAGCTCGAACTCACCTCCCGCAACCTCTCGTTGTGCTTCGGCCTCCCGCTCGTCGTCGAGCAGGTCGGCGAGCGCTGGACGGCACAGGGTCTTCCGATGGCCTGACGCCCTCGCGCCCTGTCCGCGGCACGACCCGCGGACCTACCATGACCATGTGAACGACATCGACGCATGGGTGTGGTGGCTGATCGGCGCGGCCGCGCTCGGAATCCCCCTCGTGGTGACGGCGATGCCGGAGTTCGGCATGCTCGCGGTCGGCGCCGTAGCCGGCGCGATCCTCGCGGGACTGGGCTTCGGCGTCGTGGTGCAGGTGCTCGCTTTCGTCGTCGTCTCGGTCGCCCTCATCGGCGTCGTACGGCCCATCGCCGCCCGGCACAGCGCGCAGCGCCCCCAACTCGTCTCCGGCGTGGAGGCGTTGAAGGGCAAACAGGCGGTCGTACTGGAACGCGTCGACGGCTCCGGCGGCCGGATCAAGCTGGCCGGAGAGGTCTGGTCGGCCCGCGCTCTCGACGGCGGCCGCGCCTACGAAGTAGGACAAGAAGTGGACGTCGTGGAGATCGAGGGAGCGACCGCGATCGTCATCTGACCTCGTACGACTCAACTGAACCGAACAGCCCCCGAGTTGCTCGACGGTCTGTCAGACTCGACCAGCAAGATCTTCAACAACCATAAGATCTTCCGAAAGCGCCGAGGCGGAGAAGGGTACGGGGAAGCGACGATGGAACCGGTCATCATCGTCTTGATCATCCTGGTGGTGTTGGTCTTCATCGCCCTGATCAAGACCATCCAAGTCATCCCACAGGCCAGCGCCGCCATCGTCGAGCGCTTCGGCCGTTACACGCGGACACTCAACGCGGGCCTCAACATCGTCGTCCCGTTCATCGACACCATCCGCAACCGCATCGACCTGCGTGAACAGGTCGTCCCGTTCCCGCCGCAGCCGGTGATCACCCAGGACAACCTGGTCGTGAACATCGACACGGTCATCTACTACCAGGTGACCGACGCGCGGGCCGCCACCTACGAAGTCGCCAGCTACATCCAGGCAATTGAGCAGCTGACGGTCACCACACTCCGCAACATCATCGGTGGCATGGACCTGGAGCGGACCCTGACCTCCCGCGAGGAGATCAACGCGGCCCTGCGCGGTGTCCTCGACGAGGCCACCGGCAAGTGGGGCATCCGCGTCAACCGCGTCGAACTGAAGGCGATCGAGCCGCCGACCTCCATCCAGGACTCGATGGAGAAGCAGATGCGCGCCGACCGCGACAAGCGCGCCGCGATCCTCACCGCGGAAGGTACGCGACAGGCGGCCATCCTCACCGCCGAGGGTGAGAAGCAGTCCCAGATCCTGCGCGCCGAGGGTGAGGCCAAGGCCGCGGCCCTGCGCGCGGAAGGCGAGGCCCAGGCCGTCCGTACGGTCTTCGAGGCCATCCACGCCGGCGACCCCGACCAGAAGCTGCTCTCGTACCAGTACCTCCAGATGCTCCCGAAGATCGCCGAAGGCGACGCCAACAAGCTCTGGATCGTCCCCAGCGAGATCGGCGACGCCCTCAAGGGCCTGTCCGGCGCGATGGGCAACTTCGGCCCCTTGGGCGGCGGTTCGGGCGGCGGCGGCTCAACGGGCAACGGTGGCCCGGACCGCCGGGAGAAGCCCCCGATCGACTGAGACCGGGGGAAACGACGACGGGGCTCGCCTTCACGCGGAAGGCGAGCCCCAAAGTCTTTGCGGGCGGCGGCGTTACGCGGCGTCCACAGCCAACCAGTCCGGCAGCGCCTGAAAGTCGTCGGACCCCAGCGACAGCAGCATCGCATCAGCCGGCGTCGGCTCGAACGGCTGCCTCAGCAACGGCATCCCGGCCTGCTCCGGAGTCCGGTCCGCCTTACGGTGGTTGTCCTCCGCGCACGAAGCCACTGTGTTCAGCCACGAGTCCTGACCACCCTGCGCCCGCGGCACCACGTGGTCCACGGTCGTCGCCCTGCGCCCGCAGTACGCGCACCGGTGCCGGTCCCTGACCAGCACACCCCGCCTCGACCACGGAGCTTGTCTTCGGAACGGCACCCTCACGTACCGGCACAGCCGGATCACCCGGGGCGCGGGTATGTCGACCGCGGCTCCGCGCATGCGCAGTTCGGGGTGAGACTGCTCGACGACGGCCTTGTCCTGCAGCACCAGAACGACGGCTCGGTTCAACGTCACCGTCGACAGCGGCTCGAAGCTCGCGTTCAGTACCAGCGTGTCCCGCATGACCAGCCCACCTCCTGCGCTCACCCGCCCACCTCCTTGGCGGGCTGGGATCAACTCTGGCCGGGCACGCCGAGATGGACAACGAAATAAAAAGTGCCCGCCCCTGATCACTTCCAAGACCAGGGGCGGGCAAACGTTCCATGAACGCTCGGATCGCTCAGCTCTGTTCGGGGTTCTCGTACTCACCGACCAGCTGGGCACGCGCGATCGCGTGGAACCGCAGATTGAAGCCGACGACGGCAGGAGAGGCGTCCGCATCCGGACCGAGCTTCTCCTGATCGACGGCGTACACCGTGAAGACGTACCGGTGCGGACCGTCCCCGGGCGGGGGCGCGGCGCCACCGAAGTCCTTGCTGCCGTAGTCGTTGCGCGCGTGTACGGCACCCTCCGGCAGCCCCTCGAACTTGCCGCTGCCCGCACCCACCGGAAGCTCGGTCACCGAGGCGGGGATGTCGAACAGGACCCAGTGCCAGAACCCGCTGCCCGTCGGCGCGTCGGGGTCGTAGCAGGTCACGGCGAAGCTCTTGGTCTCGGGCGGGAAGCCCTCCCACCGCAGGTGCGGCGAGGTGTTACCGGCCGCGTAGACCTGAGCGTCCTTGAGCGTCGCCCCTTCCTCAATGTCCTCGCTCGTCACGGTGAACGACGGGACGGGCGGGTGGAAGTCGTGGGGGAGAGGCCGCCGCTTGAGCTCGGACACCTCGGTACCTCCTGATCGATTGCCGGAACCAGCAGTTCCGAGCCTAGAACCAGTTGCGCTTGCTGCCGACCTCGGACAGCCACTGGTTGAGGTAAGCCGCCCAGTCGGTGCCGTGATAGTCGTTGAGCCCCACCTGGAAGGACCGGAAGGTGTCGCTGCCCTCGCTGAACAGCCCCGGCTTCTTGTCCATCTCCAGGACGACGTCCATGACGCTCTGATCGGCCACGAAGCTCAGCTCGACCTGGTTCAGACCCCGGTACTGCTGGGGCGGGAAGAACTCGATCTCCTGGTAGAACGGCAGCTTCTGCCGCGTCCCCCGGATGTGACCGCGCTCCATGTCCGCGTTCTTGAAGCGGAAGCCCAGCTGGATGAAGGCGTCGAGGATCGCCTTCTGCGCCGGCAGCGGGTGCACGTTGATCGGGTCCAGGTCACCGGAGTCCACGGCACGCGCGATCGCCAGCTCGGTCGTCACACCGATGTTCATGCCGCGCAGCGCCTGACCGTCGATCATCGTGATCGGCGTCTCCCACGGGATCTCAAGCCCGAACGGCACCGCGTGCACTGCCCCGGCCTGGAGCTCGAAGGCGCCACCGAGCCGCACCTTGGTGAACTCGATGTTCTGCTTGTACTCCTCGTCGCCGCTCTCGACCTCGACCTTGGCCTGCAGCCCGACCGACAGCCCCTCGATCTCCTGGTTGACGGACCCGCCCTGGATCCGCACCTCACCCTGGACGACACCACCCGGCACGACGTTGACCTCGGTCAGCACCGTCTCGACCGAAGCCCCGCCGGCACCGAGGCTCGCGAGCAGCTTCTTGAACGCCATGACTCTCCCTATACGTCGTCCTGCTTCGCGCGCGTGCCACGCGCGCGTGAATCCTTGATCCGTACAAACGCGATCCGACCCTGGCCGGTTCCGCGCCCTCACCCTTGCAAGGCGAACGCCCCGTGACCACCCCGCCCGCAGCGATCCGTCTGCACTACCCTCGGACGGCATGATCGCGACCCCCGACCGTACGCCCCTCCCACGCGAGTTCTTCGACCGCCCCGTACTGGAGGTCGCCCCCGACCTCCTCGGCCGCATCCTCGTACGCACCACTCCGGACGGTCCGATCGCCCTCCGCCTCACGGAGTCGAGGCCTACGACGGCCAGAACGACCCCGGCTCCCACGCCTATCGCGGCCGCACGGCCCGCAACGGCGTGATGTTCGGTCCGCCCGGGCACGTGTACGTCTACTTCACCTACGGCATGTGGTTCTGCATGAACCTCGTGTGCGGTCCGGACGGCGTGGCGAGCGCGGTCCTGCTCCGCGCCGCCGAGGTGGTCGAGGGCGCCGAGCTCGCACGTAAACGTCGACTCTCGGCCCGAAATGACAAGGAACTGGCCAAAGGGCCCGCACGCCTGGCCACCGCCCTGGGCGTGGACCGATCCCTGGACGGCACGGACGCGTGCACCTCCGCCGACACCCCCCTGAGGATCCTGACCGGCACCCCGGTCCCCTCCGACCAGGTATGCAACGGTCCACGCACCGGAGTCTCGGGCGACGGGGGCGTCCACCCCTGGCGCTTCTGGATCGCCAACGACCCGACGGTGAGCCCTTATCGGGCTCATACGCCGAGGCGTCGCTCAAGTTGACGCGCCGTTGCGGGGTGCGTAATGTAGCCCGAGCCGCTTGAACCGGGTACGGCGATCGCCAGCAGCCGGAAGTGGCCAAACCACTACCTACGACATCCTCTCAGCGAGGGTGAATTCGACGTGCCCGCATGCTCGAATTCAAACTCTCGGAACTCGATTATGAGTTGGCGGGAGGATGGGCTAACGTAGTGAATGTCGAAAGGCCGACAGGCGAAAGCCAGAAGCCTTCGGCAAATCCCGCCGACAGGGAATCGGACGCCGAAAGGATCTGATAGAGTCGGAAACGCAAGACCGAAGGGAAAAGCCCGGAGGAAAGCCTGAGAGAGTCTCTCGGGTGAGTACAAAGGAAGCGTCCGTTCCTTGAGAACTCAACAGCGTGCCAAAAATCAACGCCAGATTAGTTGATACCCCGTCTCCGGCCATTCGGTCGG
>MWJO01000141.1 GCA_002027195.1 Streptomyces sp. GKU 895
TCAGGGCGAGGCCGCCGGCGGCGAGGGCGCGGCCGACGTCGGAGTCGGGGCCGAGCAGGACGGTCAGGCCGTCTCCGTGGTTCCCGGCCCAGGTCAGCAGGGGGGTGTCGGCGGCGGTGTGGACGGCGGTCACCAGGCGGCACAGGTCGGCCCAGCCGCGGGCGCCGTCCCGGGCGAGGAAGGTGACGCGGGGAGTCGACTCGTCGATGAAGGCGCCGCCGCGGACGGGGGCGCGGCGCCGCTCCTGTCGTACCGGCTCGTACTCCTCGACGGCCAGCTCGGCGCCGAACAGCGGCCGCACCCCCGCCTTGGCGCAGGCCTTGGCGAAGCGGACCGTGCCCGCGAGGGTGTCGCGGTCGGTGAGGGCGAGGGCGTCCATGCCCCGTTCGGCGGCACGCTCGGCGAGCCGCTCCGGGTGCGAGGCGCCGTAGCGCAGGGAGAACCCGGAGACGGTGTGCAGATGCGTGAACCCGGGCACCCGCGCCTCCATTTTCGAACATCAGTTCCCAACTGCCTCACCCCCACCATACCCCCAATCCCGAACATGTGTGCGACAACCGTTCGGCCGCCCCCCACCTGCGAAAACGCCCGTCGGCTCGGACTGTGGGGACATGACACAGAACAGCACCCGGAACGGCGGCTTCCTCGCCGAGGTGAAGGACGCGGTCACGCCGCGGGCCACGCTGCTCGTCCTCGGCGCGCTCGCCCTCCAGCTGCTGTTCATCGCCTCCTATGTGGGGGCGCTGCACGATCCGAAGCCGAAGGACGTGCCGTTCGGGGTGGTGGCGCCGCAGGCCGCAGCCCAGCAGGCGGTGACCCGCCTGGAGCAGCTGCCCGGCTCGCCCCTGGACCCGCGCACGGTCGCCGACGCGGCGACGGCCCGGAAGCAGATCATGAACCGGGACATCGACGGGGCGCTGATCATCGACGTGACCGGGCCGAAGGACACGCTCCTCGTCGCGAGCGGCGGCGGCACCGTCCTCGCCACCACCCTGGAGAAGTACCTCACGGCACTGGAGGCCTCCCAGCAGCGGAGCCTCCGGACGGTGGACGTGGCCCCGGCCTCCGCCACCGACTTCGACGGGCTGTCGTCGTTCTATGTGGTCGTCGGCTGGTGTGTCGGCGGCTATCTGACCGCCTCGATCCTCGCGATCAGCACCGGCGCCCGGCCCGCCAACCCGCGCCGCGCCGCGATCCGGCTCGTCGTGATGGCACTGGTGTCGATCGCCGGCGGGCTCGGCGGCGCGGTGATCGTGGGACCGATCCTGGACGCGCTGCCCGGCAGCGTCCTGGCCCTCTGGGGACTCGGCGCGCTGGTCACGTTCGCGGTGGGGGCGGCGACCCTCGCCCTCCAGGGCGTGTTCGGGGTGGTCGGCATCGGCCTGGCGATCCTGCTCGTGGTGATCGCCGGCAACCCGAGCGCGGGCGGCGCCTTCCCGCTGCCGATGCTGCCGCCGTTCTGGAAGGCGATCGGCCCGGCACTGCCGCCGGGCGCGGGCACCTGGGCGGCCCGCTCGATCGCGTACTTCGAGGGCAACGACACGGCCGCGTCCCTGCTGGTCCTGTCGGCATGGGCGGCGGCCGGGATCGCGATCACGATGGGGGCGGCCGTGCTGCGGCAGAGGAGGCAGGGCGAGCCCCTGAGCAGCTGAACGAAACCCGCAGACGCCGACGGCGGGCAACCCCCACAGGGGCCACCCACACTCGGCGACGAAAGCTGCCGGGTGATGCGGGTGGGAAAACAAACCACCCGCACCACAACGAACCGTCAGCCGATGGACGAACCGGTGGCCGACAAAGCCTCCGTCACCGGCTGGAAGAACGTCTCCCCACCGGAGGTGCAGTCACCGCTGCCCCCCGACGTCAGCCCGATCGCGCTGCTCCCCGAGAACAGCGACCCGCCACTGTCCCCCGGCTCCGCACACACGTCCGTCTGGATCAGCCCGTTGACGATGTCCCCGTTGCCGTAGTTCACGGTGGCGTCCAGCCCGGTGACGGTCCCGTCGTGCACCTGTGTGGTCGACCCGCTCCGGGTCACCTTCATCCCGACCGTCGCGGAAGCCGCCCCCGTGATCGCCTGCGCGGACCCGTTGTAGAGGTCCACCTCGCTCGGGTGGTCGACGTCCGCGGTGTACTTGACGAGCCCGTAGTCGTTGTCCGGGAAGCTCGACACCTCGTTGGTGCCGATCTGCGTGCCGCTCGAGTCCGACCAGGTGGAGATCGCCTCGGTGCAGTGCCCGGCGGTGAGGAAGTACGCCTCGCCGCCCTTGCTGACGTTGAACCCGAGCGAGCAGCGCCCGCCGCTGCCGGTGATCGCGTCGCCACCGGCGATGAAGGGCTTGAACTCCCCCTTCGTGCGCTGGAGTTCCGCCGTCGCCCCCAGCCCGTCGACGACCTTGGTGAGCTTGGCCCACTCGGCGTCGGAGACCGTGCGGTCGGCGGTGACGACGACCTTGTTGGTGGTCGGGTCGGTCGCCCAGGACGTGCCCGGGATGGTCGCGTCGTCCTTGAGGGTCGTACGGGCGCTTCTGAGCTCGGCGAGGGAGTTCTCCACGACCCGGGCCCGGGCGCCGGCCTCCTCGACGACCGAGGCCGCGGCCTCGTCGAGGACGTTGACGACGAGCGCCTTGCTCTTCGCGTCGTAGTACGTTCCCGCCGCGTCGGCGCCGAGTGCCTTGTCGAGTGACGAGGCGAGGTTTCCGGCCGCGAGGGCGGAAAGGACCTTCGGTGCGGGGTCGTTCGCGGGCTCGCTGGCGTTCGCAGTCTGGAAGGTGACTCCCGCGGCGACCAGTGCGGCGATGCCCGCACCTGCCACGGCGGCCCGCCGCCCGGGTATGCGTCGGTGCTTCAACTCGCGTCCTCCTGTGGGGGGTCGGCCCGGTCGGTTGTGGGGACCTCGTGGGCCGGAAGGCTGGTTGACGAGCGCCTACTCTTCCGAACCCCGCAGGGGGTGCACAAGGTTGACTTCCGGACGCGCGTAGAACGCGATTGCGCGCCCCCTTGGACTTGACCGCGCACAGTCAGGCCAGGGGAATTCACACTGCAAACACTACGAGCGAGTAACTCTCCACCAGCCTGCGAGGTCTAGTCCTGTCTTGAATTCGACCCTTCCAGGTCCGGATCCAAGCGGGGCTGCGGAGCCGGAAGTTGCTCCTGCACCGGTTGCGCGACCGGTGGCGGCGCCGCGACCCCCTGCTGCTGCGCCTTCTCCAGGAACCGCAGCAGCTCCACCGGGAAGGGCAGCACCAGCGTCGAGTTCTTCTCCGCCGCCACCGCCACCACCGTCTGCAGCAGCCGCAGTTGCAGCGCCGCCGGCTGCTCGGACATCTCCTTGGCCGCCTCGGCGAGCTTCTTCGACGCCTGGAGCTCGGCGTCGGCGTTGATGACCCGAGCCCGCCGCTCCCGGTCGGCCTCGGCCTGCCGGGCCATGGAGCGTTTCATGGTCTCGGGCAGGGAGACGTCCTTGATCTCGACGCGGTCGATGGTGACGCCCCACTCCACGGCCGGGCTGTCGATCATCAACTCCAGCCCCTGGTTGAGCTTTTCGCGGTCGGCGAGCAGATCGTCCAGCTCGCTCTTGCCGATGATGGACCTGAGCGAGGTCTGCGCCATCTGCGAGACCGCGAACTTGTAGTCCTCGACCCGTACGACCGCCTCGGCCGGCGCGGTCACCTTGAAGTAGACGACGGCGTCGACCCGTACCGTGACGTTGTCCCGGGTGATGCCCTCCTGTGCGGGCACCGGCATCGTCACGATCTGCATGTTGACCTTCCGGAGCTTGTCGATGCCCGGAACGATCATCGTGAACCCCGGCCCGCGCACTTCCGGCCGGAGCTTGCCGAGGCGGAACACCACGCCTCGTTCGTACTGTTTGACGACCCGCGCCGCGGCCATCGCGTACACCGCCCCGGCGGACACGAGGGTCACTCCCGCCGCCACCAGCTCCTCCACCATCACGGCCCCCAGGGTCCGTCGTGGGCGTCCACAGGGAGTACTGCCTGTGGTCCGAAGGTAACTCCGCCGCACGACCGAGGGGGAGCCCCCGTACGCGAGTCGCGTACGGGGGCTCGTGAACGCAGGGTGACCACCGGCCATGGTCCGGTGGACGTGCCGGGGCCTAGTAGACGTGCACCCCGTAAGCGCTCAGCGCCTCGGTGACCGGCTGGAAGAACGTCGTGCCGCCGGAGGAGCAGTTGCCGCTGCCGCCCGAGGTCAGGCCGTAGGCGACGGAGCCGCCGTAGAGCGGACCGCCGGAGTCGCCGGGCTCGGCGCAGACCGTGGTCTGGATCATGCCGTAGACGATGTCCCCGCCGCCGTAGTTGACGGTCGCGTTGAGGGCGGTGACGCGGCCGCTGTGCGTGCCGGTGGTGGAGCCGCGGCGGTACACCGTGGTGCCGACCGAAGGCGTGGCGGCACTGGCGATGTCCTGGCTGCCCACGGCGCCCGACTTGGTGACCGACGAGTTCGTGTAGCGCACGATGCCGTAGTCGTTGGTCGGGAAGCTGGAGCCGGCGGTGGTGCCGAGCGTGGTCGAGTGGGAGGAGTTCGACCACCAGGTGCCCGCGCCGTCGGTGCAGTGACCGGCGGTCAGGAAGTAGTAGTTCCCGCTGTTGTCCTGGACGTTGAAGCCCAGCGAGCAGCGCCAGCTACTCGCATAGATGGCGTCGCCGCCGGAGATCAGCTTCTGGAACTTGCCCGGCGTCTTCTTGATCGTCAGCGCGCCGGAGTTGGCGCCGGCCTGGCGCTTGATCTTGGCGATCTCCGCCTTGGAGACCGTGCTGTCGACGGTGACGACGACACGGTTGGTCTTGCTGTCGACCGCCCAGGCGGTGCCCGGGATGTCGGCCTTGAGCACCGAGTTGCTCGCGCTCTTGAGCTGGGTGGTGCTGAAGGTGGACACGTCCGATGCGCTCGCGTTGGGGATCGCGATCGCGGCGGCGGCCACGAGTCCGGTGGAAACGGCGATCAGCCGGGTCCGTCTCGTAATGCCGCTGGGGGTGGTGCGCTTGATCCTCACTTGTCGTTCCTCCACAGGGGAAGTCGGGGGCCCGCGTGGGGTCGGGGCCCGTGAGGCGCAGCCAGGGGCCCGGGCGTCCGGATTCCGAACAAGCCGTGCCCCTGACAAGCGCTGAGGGGGAGTATTCGGCCGAACGACCGGTAGACGCAAGGGCGCCTTTCGGCCGTCAACCTGTGATTCACCCATGTGTCGGCCAAGACTTGGCCAATCCCTCAGAGCAGGTTGCGCTCCCCCGCCTCGACGGCCACGTCCAGGGTGTTCCCGGGCGGCGGGAACGGGCAGATGAAGTGGTCGGCGAAGGCGCAGGGCGGCAGCAGCGCCCGGTTGAAGTCGACCGTCGTACGCCCCTCGGCGTCCGGCGCGGCGGGCCGCAGGAACCGGAAACGGAAGCTGCTCGTCCCATTTGTCGCATCGCCGAAAACAGCCCACAGCGAGCCGTCCGCCTCGACCGTCACCTGAAGCGTGCGCTCCCGCCCGTCGAGGGTGAACGCCAGCTCCCCGCCGAGTCCGAGACCGCGCTCCCGGCCGTCCGCGTTCGGCACGCGTACGGTGCGGTCCTCGTCGTACGGCGTGAAGCGGCCCGGCACCGACCAGCGCGGATCGTAGGGCGTGGCCTCGATGCCACGGAAGGCGCGGCGCGCCTCGGAGTCGGGGTCGAAGTCCCGTACACCCCACACGCCTTCGCGCACCAGCACCACCAGCTGCCGTTCGCCGAGTGCCAGTGGGCCCGCGTCCGCCGCGAGCCGTATTTCACCACTCACCGGCCGCCCGTCCAGAGTCAGCCCGTCGGCCTCGTCGGCCGTCAGCAGCACCGCGTCGCCGTCGATCCGCCAGGTCCCGGGGATGCCCGGAAGCCGGCCGTCCGGATAGTCCTCCAGCCAGTACGTGCCGGTGAGCGAGAGCGGCCCGTAGGGCGCGGACACCGACTCGACACGCTCCTCGTGCCACTGCTTCCACGCGTCGAACGCATCCGAGGTCATCTTGGTCAGCCTTTCTGTTCCGGTGCTGCGAGCCCGAGGTGGGAGCGCAGGGTGCTGCCCTCGTATTCCGTGCGGAACACCCCGCGCTCCTGGAGCAGCGGCACCACCCGGTCCACGAACTCGTCGAGCCCGCCGGGGGTGAGGTGCGGTACGAGGATGAAGCCGTCGGCGGCGTCGGCCTGCACGAACGCGTCGAGTTCGGCGGCGACCGCCTGCGGGGTGCCGACGAAGGACTGCCGGCCGCCCGCCTCGATGACGGTCTCCCGGATCGACAGCCCTTTCTCCTCGGCCAACGCCCGCCACTTCTCCGCGATCGCGACCGTGTCGCCGCGCCGGGTCCGCCCCTGGGTGATGCCGGAGTCCGGCACGGGATCGAAGTCGGGGAGCGGTCCGTCGGGGTCGTACGCGGACAGGTCGGCACCCCAGATCTGCTCCAGGGTGAGCAACGCCGTCTGCGGGGAGGTCTGCTGCCGCCGGATCTCGGCGGCCTTCTCCTGGGCGTCGGCGGCGGTGTCGCCGAGGACGACGGAGACGCCGGGCAGGATCTTCAGATCGCCGTGCGCGCGCCCGTACTTGGCGAGCCGCTTCTTCACATCGGCGTAGAAGGCCTTCCCCGCCGCCAGTGAACTCTGCCGCGTGAAGACCACGTCCGCGGTGGCCGCCGCGAACTCCCGGCCGTCGTCGGAGTCCCCGGCCTGGATGACGACCGGATGCCCCTGCGGAGAGCGCGGCACGGTGAACTCGCCCGCGATGTCGAAGTGCCGCCCCCGGTGCGCGAACGGCCGGGACACCCCCTCCGGCGTCCAGGAATCCCACAACTCCCGCGCCACGGAGACGAATTCGGCGGCCCGGGTGATGGGGGTCCCCCCGCTCGAGCGAAGCCGAGAGTGGGGGAGGTTGGCGCGGTCGAGGAAGCCGCCGCGCCGGAAGTTCTCGCCGGTGAAGGCGTCGGAGGAGGTCACCACGTTCCAGGCGGCCCGGCCCCCGCTGAGATGGTCGAGGGTGGCCAGCCGGCGGGCCAGCTCGTACGGCTCGTTGAAGGTCGCGTTGACCGTCGCGGCGAGCCCGAGCCGTTCGGTGACCGCGGCGAGCGCGTTCAGCACGGTGAGGGACTCCGGGCGGCCGACGACGTCCAAGTCGTGGATACGGCCCTTGTGTTCGCGCAGCCGCAGCCCTTCCGCGAGGAAGAAGAAGTCGAACAGGCCGCGCTCGGCGGTGCGGGCGAGGTGCTCGAAGGAGGAGAACTCGATCTGCGACCTCGACCGCGGATCGGCCCATACCGTGGTGTTGTTGACGCCCGGGAAGTGGGCGGCGAGATGGATCCGCTTCGCCTTCGCCTGCCGCGTCATGAGGCCTCCCCCGCGTACCGGTTGGCGGGCCGCGCGAGACCCAGGTGGTCCCGGAGCGTGCTGCCCGGATAGAAGGTGCGGAACAGGCCCCGGTGCTGGAGCAGCGGAACCGTGCCGTTGACCAGCCGCTCCAGGTCGCGGCGCGGTGCGGCGGGCGTGAGGTGGAAGCCGTCGACGGCACCGGAGCGGTACCAGGAGGCGATCAGCTCGGCGAGGTCGACGGGCCCGCCCCGGTACAGCGGGCCCTGCGCGGTCTGCCGTGGTCCGCCGCCACCATGGCCGGGCTCGGCCGCGTGCTCGCCGTCGCCGAGGTCGGCGAGGAGGCTCACGAAGACCCGCAGCTCGTCCGGGTTCCTGCCGAACCGGGCGGCTTCCTTGCGGAGTTGGTCGCGTACGGCACCGGCCTGCGCGGCCTGGGCCACCCGTACCAGCGCCACGTCGGCGTACCGGGCGGCGGTGCGCCGGGCGAGCCCCTCGGTCGCGTCGACGACCCGGACGGGGTGGCCCTGCGGGGGCCGGGGCACGATCGAGGGGCCCTTGACCGAGAAGCCGGTGCCCTGGAAGTCGACGTGGTGCAGCTTGTCCCGGTCGATGAAGCGGCCGGTCGGCACGTCCCGGATCTCGGCGTCGTCCTCCCAGCTGTCCCACAACCGCGCGGCCACGTCGGCCACTTCACCGGCCTCTTGCCACAGCTCCTCGGCGGGGGCGGCGTGCCGGCGGCCGAAGAGCCGGGCCTCTCCCTCGGTGGTGGAGACCTCGAGCCGCCAGCCCGCCCGGCCCCGGCTGACCCAGTCGAGGGTGGCGACGGCGGCCTGCACATGGAAGGGCTCGGTGTGCGTGGTGGTGACGGTCGGGACGAGACCGACGCGGTGGGTGGCGGGCGCCACCCGCGACAGCACGGACAGCGCGTCGAGCCCGGGCCGGGCGAAGGTGTCGTCCAGCGTCACGAAGTCGAGGACGCCGTGCTCGGCGAGACGGACCAGGTCGACGTAGGAGGCGGCGTCGTACACGGACGGCTGGTCGACGGCGGCGGAGAGATGCAGCATCACAGCACCGGCTCCGGGTCCATGACGGTCATGGGTGGGTTCCTTCAGACGTAGTGGTAGGGGGTGTCACCGGACCGGCCGCCGTCATGCCGCCGCACGCCCGGCCGACGCCCCCAGGAACTGCAGCGCCGCCCGCGCGGTCGCGTCGTTCTGCCGGAAGGCGGGCCCGCCGGTGCGGGGCCGGGTGAAGGCGCCGGGGGTACGGCCGTCGGTGTAGGGGCCGAGCGCGAACCGCCGGGGTGCGGCCGGCCGTCCCGGTCGAGGATCCGCCCGTCGGCGGGTCGACCCGGAGCAACCCGTCGGACGTCTCGGCGGCCCCGTCGGCGTGCAGTTCCCGCAGCAGCGTGTCCCTGGCCCGCCCGACGGTGGGCTCGGGCAGCCGCGCCTCGACCAGCGCCCGCGCCTCGACGAAGGCGCCCGGCACGGTCGCGCTCGTCGCCCGGAACACCCCGCCCTCGGCCGTGACGCTCATGTCGGCACCGACGAACTTCACGACACCGGCCCGCGACAGCGCCAGCAGCTGCCGCAGCCGGGGGCCGGGCGGCCCGGAGGCCAGATAGCTGAAGAACCCGTGCCACCAGGGCGGCACGCCACCGAGCCGGATCAACTGCCCGTAGACGGAGAGCAGTCCGAGGAAGACCGCCAAGTCCGGGCTGTACAAGGGGTCATGACGTCTTCTCAGATCCCGCTCCACGTACCCGCGAAGCCCTTCCTGGAACTCCTCGTACGACCCGTACCGCACCCCCTCCAGCGGCCGGTCGAGCGCCGTCAGGTCCAGGCGGTCGGCGGGGTCGGGCACGGCGGACGCCACCAGCGCGTGGATCTCCGCCTCGCCTTCGGCCGCCGCGTACTTCTCCTCGAAGTCCGCCCAGGCGCCGGAGGTGCGTTCGGGGTGGACACCGAACAGCCGGTGGTAGTGGGCGAACCCCAGTTCCTTCTCCACCAGCGGCCACACGTCCCGCCGGAAGTCGAACCCGCCCGGGCGCGCGAGCAGCCGCTCCACCTCCGCGGGCCCGAAGAACCGGGGCAGCGGCGGGCGTTCGCCGGTCCACTCGTACCCGATCTTCGAGTGGTACGGCACCCCGCGCCGCGAGCCGACGTACAGCACCGGCTCCCGCCCCGAGGGCACATAGGTGTCCCCCTCGTACCGCCCGCCGCGCCCCTCGGTGAGGAGCACCATCAGGTCGACGAAGGCCAGCCCGAAGCCACGCACGAGGACCGGCTCGCCGGGCGCGAGCGCGGACAGGTCGCTGTCGGCGGTGAAGTCGGGCGGGAGATGGACGAGGCCGTGCGTCTCGGCGTATGCCGCCAACCTGCTTTGCTCCACGTCGAGTTCGGCATCGAGATGGCCGAGGGAGAGCACCACCAGGTCGGCGAGGAGCGGGCGCGGGCGGTCCTCCAGCCACACCTGCTGACGTCCGTCGCGCGAACCGCTGATCCGCAGGGCGCGTCTGGGGTGGTGATGGACACGGACGCCCTCGGGCAGCGCCGCCACCGCCTGCTCGTGCACCCAGCGCAGATAGGCGCCCTGGAGCTGCCGGTCGGCGAAGGTGGCGCCGTCGATGCCGGCCCACTCGTGCAGGGTGGGTCCGGGGCGCACCGGCCCCTCCATGGTCACCGTCTCGTCGGTGAACATGGTGACGTCCTCGGCGTGCGAGTTCATCCACAGCAGCGGCGACTGCGCCTCCCGCCAGATGCGTCCGGCGCCCGGTGGATACGGGTCCACCAGATGGATGTCGAAGCCTTCGCGGGACAGTCCCGAACCGGCGTACAGCTCGGGCGCGTTGGCGGCGATCCGCTCGATCAGACCGGTCCCCCGCGGCCCGGCCCCGACGATCACCAGCGTGCCCCGGCTCATCGCCCCGCCTCCGAGCGCGTGCCCGTGAGGGTGCCGATCAGCCGGCTGAGAGGGCGTTGCGGGACGGTCCGCAGGGAATCCGCGCCCGCGGGTATGGCCGGGGCGGCGGGGGCTTTGACGAGGGTGTCGCAGGACATGCGAAAGCTCCGTGTGGACGGGCGCCTTCACATACGGCCGAGCCCCTCAGCAGGACCGCCTTTCGAGACTACGGGGCGGTTTCCCCTCACTGTCAAGGCTGTCCACACTGTGAGCGGTACGTCTCAGGTCGGTTGACGCACAACCGGATGCCTGTTCCACTTGGCCCATGCATCCACAGCAGTGGCTGGTCAAGCGCTCCCACATCGACCTCGGTCGCGTGTGGTCGTCTTCCTGTTGAGCTGACCCCCTGCGCGCCCCGACGACCGGGCGCCTTTTGCGCATTCCCGCTCCACCCTTCTCTCTTCTCCTCTTTCGCCTTCACAAGCGCCCTCCCCTCACCCAGCGCTCTTTCTCGCTCACAGGAGACAGTTCCGTCATACGCACGCCCCCGGTTCAGCAGCCGCAGTCACATCCGCAGTCGCAGCCGTCGCAACAGTTCCCGCAGCAGTCTCCGCAGCACTGACTGCAGTCGCAGCAGTCCCCGCAATCACCGCAATCGCACTGATTGCACAGCCCTTCCCGCCGCTGCCGGCTCCACGGGTCCTCGAACTCCCCGCAGCACATCTGGCAGGTGCAGGCGAGCCCCAGCCACACCGCACACCCCGCGAGCAGCCCGCGCCGGTCCCGGCGGGGCGGCTCCGGGGGCGGGAAGCCCGGACCGCCGGGGCCGGGAGGGGCGTACGGCGACGACATGCCGGCCGTATGCCCCGCGTGCCCGCACGAGGACGAACCGAAGGCCCGGTCCACCGACCCCCGCAGCTCATGCACGAGCAGCACATGCGCCAACTCGGCATCAGCGAACTCGACCTCGCGCAACGCCAGCCGGATCCCGTGCACGGCGTCGTCGGCGAGCCGTCGCGCCTCCGTCAGCGAGGTCCCCGTCGCGGTCAGCGGGTTCCAGGCGCCCGCCGCGGCGTCGGTCTCCCTGTCCTCCACGGCGTCCAGCAGATGCGCGAGCCGTCCGAAGAGCCGCCCGGCCTCGGCGAGCGGTGCCGCGTTGCCGGGGCGGCCGGCCAGCACGGCCGTGTGCGCGAAGGCGGCGGCGGTCGCGGTCTCGGTCGGTTCGGTGACGGTCAGTATCGGCGTGCCCGGCCCGGCGAGCGTCTCGATACCGAGCTGCCGGTCGACCGCGTCGACGAGCACGGCGGTGTCGAACCCGACCGCGGACCCGCTGCGGGCCCCCGCCGCACCCCAGCTCGACGCCACCCGGCGCGCCGCGAGCGCGACCGGCTTGCGGGCCAGCAACCCGTCCCCGTCGGCGACATGGTCCCGGACCTTGGCCGAGGCGAGCACCAGCGAGACGGCGGCGGAGAGCCGCGCCCCCTCACCGTTGGCGACGGAGGCGGTACGCATTCCGCGCAGCGGACAAGGCCCCGCCGTACGCCTCCCACCACCCGTTTCCCGGGCCTGAGCCTCCGTCAGAACCGATATCAGCAGCCCGTCGTAGTTGGTGACGATCCGCGCGAACTGGCCGTGATCCTTGCGCAGCGCGAGACACAGCCCGCACAAATGCGCCATCCACTGGGTCTTGAGCTGCTCACCGAGCCGATGACGGCAGGGCCTGACGATTCCGAACATGGCGATCCCCCGTGGTGCGTACGACGTTCAGCGGCGGCATCGTATCGATCGCGCCGACCGCCTCGTTCACCCGTACGCTCCGTGTCTCACCCATACGCCGCGAAGAATCATATTTCACTCACAGTCAGCAGCCGTATGGGAAACGACCCTTGGGGCACCCGGGCTCTGTACGGATTCGCTGTGCACCAGTACCGTCACAAACCCCCCGCGCGGCGTCTATCCACTTGGCGCGACGTCCGCATCATGGATGACCATAGGGATGCGGAAAGCAAAACAGACCGCTGTGAGAGGAGGCGTCCATGGGATCGGTGCGCAAGGCGAGTGCCTGGCTGGGCCTCGTTGACGACAACGATGACGAGCGTTACTACGACGACGACGGATACTCCGAAGGGACCGAGGCCGGGGATGCCTGGGTCACCGACCCCCGGGTCAAGGTGGCTTCGGACGTGGCCGAGGAGAAGGGCCGTCGGATCGGGACGGTCACCCCGGACAGCTTCCGGGACGCGCGCGCCATCGGCGAGCTCTTCCGGGACGGGGTTCCCGTCATCATGAACCTGACGGCGATGGAGCCGGCCGACGCCAAGCGGGTCGTCGACTTCGCGGCCGGCCTGATCTTCGGACTGCGCGGTTCGATCGAGCGTGTCTCGACCCGTGTGTTCCTGCTGACCCCCGCCAACACGGAGATCGTGAACGGCGACCCGGCCGCGCACCGCACGGACGGTTTCTTCAACCAGAGCTGAGGCAGGGCCGCTCACCGGCCCTGCCCCGCGCAGGGTTCACCGGAAGGCATCCAACCCGGTGAGCGCCTTGCCCAGTACCAGTTGGTGCATCTCGACGGTCCCCTCGTACGTCAGCACCGACTCCAGATTCGTCGCGTGCCGCATGACGGGGTATTCGAGGGAGATCCCGTTGGCACCGAGGATGGTCCGCGAGGTCCGGCAGATCTCGATGGCCTCACGCACGTTGTTGAGCTTGCCGAAGCTGACCTGCTCGGGACGCAGGCGGCCGGCATCCATGCGCCGCCCCAGATGATGGGCGAGCAGAATCCCCTTGTGCAGTTCGACCGCCATGTCGGCGAGCTTGGCCTGGGTCAGCTGGAACCCGCCGATGGGCCGTCCGAACTGCTCCCGCGTCTTCGCGTACTCGACGGCGGCCTCCAGACAGCTCCGCGCGGCTCCCATCGCGCCCCACACGATCCCGTACCGGGCGTGCGACAGACAGCTCAACGGCCCCTTGAGGCCGACGACCTCCGGCAGCACGGCGTCCGAGGGCAGCCGCACGTCGTCGAGCACGAGCTCACTGGTGACGGACGCCCGCAGCGACCACTTGTGCTTGATCTCGGGCGCGGAGAACCCGGCCGAGCCGGTCGGCACGACGAACCCGCGGATCCCTTCGTCCGTCTGCGCCCACACCACGGCAACGCCCGCGACGGACCCGTTGGTGATCCACATCTTCCGCCCGTTGAGCACCCAGTCGGTGCCGTCGCGCTTCGCGTACGTCCGCATGGACGCGGGGTCGGACCCGTGGTCGGGCTCGGTCAGCCCGAAGCAGCCGATGACCTCGCCGGCGGCCATGCGCGGCAGCCAGGCCTGCTTCTGCTCCTCGCTGCCGAACCGATGAATGGCGTACATGGCGAGGGAGCCCTGCACGGAGACGAGGGAGCGGATCCCGGAGTCGGCGGCCTCCAGCTCCAGACAGGCGAGCCCGTACTGCACCGCGCTGGCCCCGGCGCACCCGTACCCGTCCAGCGACATCCCGAGGGCCCCGATCCCGCCGAGCTCCCGGGCGAGGTCCCGAATCCCCGGCAGTTCGCCGCTCTCGTACCACTCGGCGACATACGGCAGCACCCGATCCGCGGCCCAGGCCCGCACGGTGTCCCGGACGGCGAGGTCCTCGGGCTCCAGCAGATCATCGATACCGAGGGGATCGGCGGGATCGAACGGCGGCAGCTTCGAGGCCCCAGACATGACAACACCCTCCGACACAGAAAACTAGCACCGCTAATCAGAACTGGGTCCAGACGTTACGGGGAGGTGTGACGCCCGTCCAGTAGCTGCACCCGCAGCCGCCAACGGCGAAGCACCCCCACAGGAAACGCCCGCCTTCCAGCCGACAGTCACGGGCGGTGCGCGGGTGGGAGAGCTACGCGGAGACGCGGGACTCCATGACGTCCCGAGGCGCAGGCACCTCGACAGCGACCGCCTCGCACTGCATCACCCGCGGCAACCGCAACGCCATCACCGCCCCCAGCAGCAACAACCCCGCACTCACCAGCAACGTCACGTGCAGCCCGTGCACAAAACAGTCCCGGGCCGTCCGACGCAGGGCCTCACCGGCAGGCCCTCCCAGACGTCCCGCCACCTCGTACGCCTCGCCCAGCGAATGCCCCGCCGCCGCGGACGCCGACGCCGGCACCCCCTGCACGGACGACAGTCCAGGCGTGTACGCCGCGTTCATCACACTGCCGAGCAGCGCGATCCCGATCCCCGCGCCCAGCTGGTACGACGTCTCCCCGATCGCCGCCGCCCCGCCCGCCTGCTCCGGCGGAGCCTCGCTCAGCATCGACTCGTACGCCCCGAACAGCGTCGTCTCCAGACCGAAGCCGAGCAGCACGAAGCCGAACAGCAGCAGCGGCGCGTTGTCCTCGCCGCCCATCCCGAGCAGCGTCAGCACCGCGACGGCCGTCAGACAGAACCCGAAGCACACCATCCGCCGCGGCCCGAACCGCCGCAGCATCCGCGCCCCGGCCAGACCGGACGCCATCGCGGCCACGGTCAACGGCAGCAGCCGCAACCCCGTCTCCAGCGGGGAAAGCCCCAGCACCAGCTGGAGATACTGCGCCGCGATCAGCTCCAGGCCCACCAGGGCCAGCATCGCCAGCACGATGCAGCAGACGGAGGTGGAGAACGCGGGCCGCGCGAACATCCGCAGGTCCACCAGCGGATGCGTACGGCGCCTCTGCCGTCGTACGAAAAGAACCAGCAGCACCGCGCCCACCACCAGCGGCACCGCGGTGATCCCGTCGATCTCGCCGCCGCCGAGCCGCTTCACGCCCAGCACGACCCCGAACAGCCCGGCCGCGGCCATCAGCGCGCCGACCACGTCCCAGGGTCCTTGCCCGCTGCCCTTGGACTCGGGCAGCAGCAGCCGTCCGACCGGCAGGCTGACCAGCATGAGCGGGATGTTGACCAGGAAGACCGAGCCCCACCAGAAGTGCTCGAGGAGGAACCCGCCGAGCAGCGGGCCGACCGCCGCGCCGACCGCGGCCACCGCGCTCCAGATGCCGATCGCGAGCGCCCGCTCGCGCCGGTCGGGGAAGACCTGGCGGAGGATCGACAGCGTCGCGGGCATGATCATCGCGCCGCCGACCCCGAGCAGCGCCCGCGCGAGGATCAGCACCTGCGCGTTGTCGGCGAGGGCGGCCACCCCGGAGGCGACGCCGAAGAGGGCGTACCCGAGCAGGAGGACGCGTCTGCGGCCGACCTTGTCGCCGAGCGTGCCGAAGAGGATCAGCAGCGAGGCGCAGACGAGGGGGTAGACGTCGACGATCCAGAGCAGCTCTATCCCGCCGGGCTTGAGGTCCTCGGTGACGGCGGGGACCGCCACGTGCAGCACGGTCGCGTCGACCGCGACCAGGAGCAGGCTCACACAGAGGACGACGAGGACGACCCAGCGGTTGGCACCGGCCCCGGCCGCCCGACGGCGCAGCGCAGCGGCGGCCGTGGTCGTCCCGGACATGTACGTACCTCCCAGATGTTCCTCACGTTCGGCGGGCACACGGGGTGGGGACTCCCCGTGATCTCGGCCGGAGGAGCGGTGGTTCTCCGGCCCGCGCAACGAAGGCGAGTGACACGTCAGCGTACGCGAGTTCACGTCTCGGCCAAGTGGTGGACCTCTCACACTCCGCGGAGAACTCGTGTGGCGTACGCCACTCCCCCTCCCTCCCGAACACGCCCCCGCGGCGCTCGCGGTTCACCGGGCGTTCAATAATCGGGCCGGTGACCGATCTTGAGACGCGCGTGGCGCCACCCGGCAGCGCCCTGCGCCGCGCCGCCCCGGCCCTCCTCGGGTACGCGGCCGTCCGCGCCCTGGGCCTGCTCACGCTGGCCCTGTGGAGCGCGGCGCGCGACAAGAGCGCGTACACGCTGCTGACGGCCCGCTGGGACGCCCTGTGGTACACGAGGGTCGCCGAGCTGGGATACGGCTACGAGGTCCGGCTCCCCAACGGCGACGTGCACTCGAACCTCGCCTTCTTCCCGCTCCTCCCCTGGCTGGAGCGGGGCATCGCGGCGGTGACACCGCTGTCGTACGCCGACGCCGGCTTCGTCGTCAGCCTGATCGCCTCGCTCGCCGCGGCCTGGGGGATCTTCGCGGTCGCGGACCATGTGTACGGGCACCGGGCCGGGGTCTGCGCCGTGCTGGTCTGGGCGGTGCTGCCGGTCGGGATCGTGCAGTCGATGGCGTACAGCGAGTCGCTGTTCACGGCACTCGCCGCCTGGTCGCTGTACGCCGTCCTGACGGGCCGCTGGCTGACGGCGGGCGCCCTGGCGGCGCTGGCGGGCCTGACCCGGCCGGTGGGGCTCGCGGTGGTCGCGGCGGTGTGGGGTGACGGGCATCGCCGCCTTCCTGGCGGGACCGGGCCGCCGCCCGCACTCCCTCGTTCGTGCGGGACCGAAGCGCGGCCGCCGCGCACGGCGCACCGGGACGACG
>MWJO01000142.1 GCA_002027195.1 Streptomyces sp. GKU 895
CGCCGGTGAGGGTCGAGCGGGCGGCGACCAGGTCGGCCGGGGTGCCCTCGAAGACGATCCGGCCGCCGTCGTGGCCCGCGCCCGGGCCGAGGTCGATGATCCAGTCGGCGTGGGCCATGACCGCCTGGTGGTGCTCGACGACGATGACGGACTTGCCGGAGTCCACCAACCGGTCCAGCAGGCCGAGCAGTTGCTCCACGTCGGCGAGGTGCAGACCGGTCGTCGCTCGTCGAGGACGTACACGCCGCCCTTGTCGCCCATGTGTGTGGCGAGCTTCAGGCGCTGCCGCTCACCGCCGGACAGCGTGGTCAGCGGCTGGCCGATGGTGAGATAGCCGAGGCCGACGTCGACGAGCCGCTCCAGGATCTTGTGCGCGGCCGGGGTGTGGGCCTCGCCGGAGCCGAAGAACTCCTCCGCGTCGGTCACCGACATCTCCAGCACCTCGCTGATGTCCCGGCCGCCGAGCCGGTACTCCAGGACCGACGCGTCGAACCGCTTGCCGTCGCAGTCCTCGCAGGTGGTGGAGACACCGGCCATCATCCCGAGGTCGGTGTAGACGACGCCGGCGCCGTTGCAGGTGGGGCAGGCGCCCTCGGAGTTGGCGCTGAACAGGGCCGGTTTGACGCCGTTGGCCTTGGCGAAGGCCTTGCGGATCGGCTCCAGCAGCCCGGTGTAGGTCGCGGGGTTGCTGCGCCGCGAGCCCTTGATCGGGCTCTGGTCCACCGACACCACGCCCGCGTCGAGCGGCACCGAGCCGTGCACCAGCGAGCTCTTGCCGGACCCGGCGACGCCGGTGATGACGGTGAGGACACCGAGCGGGATGTCGACGTCGACGCCCTGGAGGTTGTTGGCCGTCGCGCCCCGGATCTCCAGCGCGCCCGAGGGCTTGCGCACGCTCTCCTTGACGGTGGCCCGGTCGTCGAGATGCCGGCCGGTGATGGTGCCCGAGGCCCGCAGGCCTTCCAGGGTGCCCTCGTAACAGACGGCGCCGCCCGCGACACCGGCGCCGGGACCGAGGTCCACGACATGGTCGGCGATCGCGATCATCTCCGGCTTGTGCTCCACGACGAGCACGGTGTTGCCCTTGTCGCGCAGGCGCAGCAGCAGGTCGTTCATCCGCTGGATGTCATGCGGGTGCAGGCCGGCCGTGGGCTCGTCGAAGACGTAGGTGACGTCGGTCAGCGAGGAGCCGAGATGGCGGATCATCTTCACGCGCTGCGCCTCACCGCCCGACAGCGTGCCGGCCGGCCGGTCGAGGGCGAGATAGCCGAGGCCGATCTCGACGAACGAGTCCAGGGTGTGCTGGAGCGCGGTGAGGAGCGGTGCCACGGAGGGCTCATTGAGGCCGCGGGCCCAGTCGGCCAGGTCCCGGATCTCCATCGCACAGGCGTCGGCGATGGAGATCCCCTCGATCTTCGAGGAGCGGGCGCCCGCGGTCAGCCGGGTGCCGTCGCACTCCGGACAGACGGCGAACGTGACCGCGCGCTCCACGAACGCCCGGATGTGCGGCTGCATCGCCTCGGGGTCCTTGGACAGCATCGACTTCTGGAGCTTCGGGATCAGCCCCTCGTAGGTGAGGTTGACGCCGTTGATCTTCACCTTGACCGGCTCGCGGTACAGGAAGTCGTGCCGCTCCTTCTTCGTGAACTTGCGGATCGGCTTGTCCGGGTCGAAGAAACCGGACTCCCTGATCACCCGCACCACCCAGCCGTCCCCGGTGTAGGTGGGGATGGTGAACGGGTCCTCGTTGAGCGACTTGGAGTCGTCGAAGAGCTGGGCGAGGTCGATGTCGGTGACCGTGCCGCGGCCCTCGCAGCGGGTGCACATGCCGCCGGTGCGGTTGAAGGTGACCTTCTCGGTCTTGGTCTTCTCGCTGCCCCGGTCGACGGTGAGGCCGCCCTGCGCCGAGACCGAGGCGACGTTGAAGGAGTACGCGCTCGGCGGGCCGATGTGCGGCTTGCCGAGCCGGCTGAACAGGATGCGCAGCATCGCGTTGGCGTCGGTGGCGGTGCCGACGGTCGAGCGCGGGTCGGCGCCCATCCGGCTCTGGTCCACGCTGATCGCGGTCGTCAGGCCGTCGAGGACGTCGACCTCGGGACGGGCCAGCGTCGGCATGAACCCCTGCACGAAGGCGCTGTACGTCTCGTTGATCAGCCGTTGCGACTCCGCGGCGATGGTGTCGAAGACGAGCGAGCTCTTGCCGGAGCCGGACACCCCGGTGAACACCGTCAGCCGGCGCTTGGGGATCTCGATGCTGACGTCCTTGAGATTGTTCTCGCGCGCCCCGTGCACGCGGATCAGATCGTGGCTGTCGGCAACGTGCGGCGTGGCGGTCCGCGGGTCCGTCTTCCTGGCCATGGTGGTCGTCTCTCCTCCGTCGGGCCGGGGCGCTCGGCGGAGCCGAGGCGGCGTGGCTCTCAGGCTAGATCCGGACCCGGGACCCGCGCTTCTCCATTCCTGACCGCCCGATCCGAAGTGTGTGTACGGCTCGCAGAATATATCGGCAACCGATATATTCAGTTTCATGGCACCGAGGAACATGACACAGGCGGCGTTCTTCGTCCTGACCGCCCTGGCCGACGAGCCACGACACGGCTACGGCATCCTGCGCGAGGTCGAGGACCTGTCCGACGGCGCGGTCCAGCTGCGCGTCGGCACGCTGTACGGCGTACTCGACCGGCTCACCGCGGACGAACTGATCGTCCTCGACCGCGAGGAGGTGCAGCAGGGCCGGCTCCGGCGCTACTACCGCCTCACCGACGAGGGCATGCGGGCCCTCGACGCCGAGGCGGAGCGGATGGCCGCGGGCGCCAGCGCCGCCAAGCGGCGCATCGCCGAGGGCCGCAAGGCCGGCGGCACCCCGCCCGTCACCGGACCCGGACTCGCGGGAGGACTCGCATGACGACCCTGCTCGAAGCGCGCTACCGCACCGTGCTGCGCCTGCTGCCCTCCTACTATCGCGAGGCCCGCGAGGAGGAGATGGTCGAGGTCTATCTCTGGGACGTCGACCAGGAGACCCAGGACCAGAGCAGGCCCACCCTCGGCGAGGTCGCCAGCATCGCCGCCCTCGCCGTGCGCAGCAGACTGGCGGCCACCGGGGCGCCCCGGCGCTACGCCCTGTTCGGCTCGGCCGTCCGGAACTTCGCGCTGTACGCCGTACTGCTCCAGGCGGCGGTGATCGTCTCCGACGAGGTCCTGCGGGTCACCTGGTCGGCCACCCGCGGCCCCCGGGAATGGGACCTGTTCCTGACCGGCTTCACCGGCAGCGGTCCGCTGCCGACCGTCGTCGCGATCGCCGGATGGGTGCTGCCGTTGCTGTGGACGGTCACGTTCTTCGCCCTCGTCCACGACCGCCGACGGCTCGCCCGGGCCGCGGTGCTGCTGGCCGCGCTGCCCTCGCTGTGGCCGCTGATCGAGCCGCTGGTGACCGAGTGGCCGATGTCCGCCCCGTACTTCGTCACCGCCAACGCGCTGTTCGCCTGGCTGCCGGCCCTCGCCGTGTGCGCCGCGTACCACCGCGACGCGCCGCCCGCCGCACTGCCGCCGGCACTCCCGGGCTGGCCTTCCTGGCCTGCTGTGTCGTCACCGGCGGCTCCGTCGCGCTGCTGCCCACCGCGGTCGATCTCGCCTGGGCCCCCGCCACCTGCTTCGTCCTCGCCGCCCTCGGCTGGCTGCTGCTGCGTGCCCGCCGCGCGGAACCGGGGACCGGCAGCGCGGCGCCGGCCCTGGCGGTGCTCGGCCTGCTGATCCTCGCGGTCCGGGCGGCGTCGCTGCTCCTGTGGAGCGGGCTTGCGCTGCCCGCCGTGTACCTCGCCGGCGCGTACGCCCAGGCGGCCGCGCTCACCCTGCTGGTCCTGGTGCTGGGTGTGGTGGCCCGGCGCGACCTCGCCCCTCGCTGACGGGGCCGCGCCGCACGCTCAGCTGTGGAACTTGATGTAGCCGTTGCCGTCCGGGTCGGATCCGCTCTTGGTGTAGGAGTGGACGTCGGCCCGGCTGCCGGCCGGCTTGAACAGGTAGATCGTGTCCTTGTCGTTGTTCCACATGAAGTTGCAGTTGTCGCGGTACACGACGTTCTTCGCGTCCGAGTCGGTGCCGTGGCCGCCGCGCAGCTTCACGTAGTCGCCGGGCTGGAGGTAGTGGTTCGCGGTGAACTCGAAGTAGTTCCCCGCCGCGTCCTCGACCCAGTACCCCTTGAGGTTCACGGTCTTGGTCGACGAGTAGTTCTTGATCGTCACGTACTCGTCGTCGGTGTTCCCGGTGGCGCAGCTGTTGGAGTCGCGGCCGGGCGCGTCGTACTGGGTCCCGCGGATCTTCAGCGCGGACGAGTACTCGGCGGCCTGCGCGGGCACGGCGGTGACGGCTATGAGTGTCCCGGCTGCGGCGGCGGCAGCGGCCGTGGTGGCGGCAAGACGTATACGCATGGCAAAGCCCCCCTTTGTGAAGCTTCAGTGAAGAAGAACCTGGAGCGTATACAACCTTCTTGTAGGGGTACGGCCGATTCCCCGAAATGTGACCACGTCAGTGCGGGTAGGCGCGCGGCGGCCGCTGCCGGGGCAGTTCGTCGCGGAACTCCGCGATGACGGAGTGGATCTGCCGCATCAGCGCGGTGTTCTCCAGCCGGTGGAGATAGAGGTTGCGCCGGGCCAGGGCGGGCGCGTCCACGCAGAAGTACAGGGCCATCAGCGGGTTGATGAACAGCTCGCTGCCCCGGGTGCGTTCGGTGAAGCGCACGTCCCCGAAGTCGCCGCGCACGGCTGCCGCGACGGAGCCGTTGACGATGCTCGGATGGTCCGGCGTGCACTCCTGGGCGTGCGCCACCGCGTCCAGGTACAGGGCGCCCTCGCGGCTCTCGCGCGGCAGCGAGAAGGCGCCCAGGTAACCGCCCTCGCGGTCCAGCGCGGCCAGGTTCTCCAGCACCAGAGAGTGGTTCACGCCGTGATGCGCGTCCACCCCGAACCCCAGGCAGGCGACCAGCCGTTCGGGTACGTCGTCCAGCCCGGCCACCGCCGCCAGGCTCGCCATGTCCTCCTCCGGGGTGCCGAGCCCGTGCTCGTCGCCGCGCAGCAGGATGTCGGTGCCGCCGTCCACCAGCACGATCGCGTCCACCGGCCCCAAGTGGTCGAGGAGGGTGCGATAGGCGGCCCGCAGCGGGACCACCCCGGTGAGCGGGAAGGCGTACACCGTCGAAGGCAGACCCTGCCGGTCCAGCCAGCGGGCCAGGGTGCGCTCGGGGAAGTAGTCCCCGCGTGCGGCGGTGTCGGGGCGCACGGCCGCGACGTCCTGATCGAGCCAGGCGTCCAGGTCCAGCCCGTAGAGGTCCGCGAACGACAGGTTGGCCAGGTGCACTTCCTTCCCGGCGGCCTGAAGGGCGAGCGCCAGCGGCAGGCCGGCGTAGACGTCGAAACCGCCGCCCGCACCCGCGACGAGAACCCGCCGCGCGGCACGCAGACGGGTGAAGAGGGCAGGCTCGTGGAGGGAGAACACCGCAGGACGGTAAGGCGATCTTGGGTCCACGGCAAGCGAGTTGGGCGCGGCAGGCTTGTGGGAGCGCTCCCAAGCCGTCAGGATGCTGCGATGACCTCGCCAGCAGTGATCCGCCGGTACCGCCCCGGCGACCGGGCCGCCCTCGACGACATCTGCATCCGCACCGCGCACAACGGCCTGGACGCCAGGCCGGTTTACGCGGACCCCACCATCCTCCCGGCGATCTTCGCGCAGCCGTACGTCGAGCTGGAGCCGGAGCTCGCCTTCGTGCTCGACGACGGTCAGGGACAGGCCGTCGGCTACATCCTCGGCGTCGCCGACACCCCCCGCTTCGCCGCGGAGTTCCGCACCAAGTGGCTCCCGCTCGTCGCCGACCGGTACCCCGAGGGCAGTGCCGCCCCCGGCACTCCGGACGAGCTGATGATCCGGCTCCTGCACGACCCCGAGCGGATGATCGTCCCCGAACTCGCCGCGTACCCCGCCCACTTGCACATCGACCTGCTCCCCGAGTGGCAGGGGCGCGGACACGGCAGGGAGTTGATGCGCACGCTTCTCGCGGCCCTGGCGGATCGCGGGGTCCCGGCCGTCCACCTGGTCATGGCGACGGCCAACGTCCCGGCCCGCGCCTTCTACGACCGGCTGGGCTTCCGGGAGATCCCGGTACCCGACCTGGGACGGTCGCGTGCCTGGGGCGTGCGACCGGAAATCTCGACCGGCCGTAGCCCCTCCTCTATTACGATGGCCATCAAAGTTCGACGCCTGTCGAACTTGTACACCCGGTCGAAGGGGGAAGAGCCATGGTCAGGACGGTGCGGTTCCATGAGGTCGGCGGGCCCGAGGTGCTGCGGCTCGAAGAGGCTCCGGTCGGCGAGCCCGGCCCGGGCGAACTGCTGATCCGGGTGGACGCGATCGGCCTCAACCGGGCCGAGGTGCTGTTCCGCGGCGGACAGTACATCGAGCCCGTCAAGGAGTTCCCCGCCCGGCTCGGCACTGAGGCCGCGGGCGTCGTCGAGGCCGCCGGCCCGGGCGTGACCGGGTTCGCGGCCGGCCAACCGGTCAGCGTGGTGCCCGCGTTCTCGATGAACGAGTACGGCGTCTACGCCGAGCGCGCGATCGTCCCCGCCCGGGCGGTCGTCCGCCGCCCCGAAGGGCTCGACGCGGTGGCGGGCGCCGCCGTGTGGATGCCGTACGTGACGGCGTACGGGGCACTGGTGGAGGTCGCCGGCATGCGGGCCGGGGACACGGTCGTGATGACCGCCGCCTCCAGCAGCGTCGGCCTGGCCGCGATCCAGGTCGCCCGCAGCGTCGGCGCCGTCCCCCTCGCCACCACACGCACCCGCGCCAAGGCGGAGGCGCTGCGGAAGGCGGGCGCGGCCGACGTGATCGTGACCGAGGAGGAGGACGTCACCGAGCGGATCCTCGGCCGTACCGCCGGGCGGGGCGCCGAGTTCGTCTTCGACGCCGTGGCGGGGCCCGGCGTGGTCGACCTGGCCCGGGCGGTCGCCCCCGGCGGCACCCTGCTGCTGTACGGGGCGCTCAGCGGGCAGCCGACCCCGTACCCGGGGTTCGACCTGGGCATGCCCGCGCTGAACATGCGGACGTACACCCTCCACGAGACGACCCGGGACCCCGAACGGCTGCGCCGCGCGGAGGCGTTCGTCGCGTCCGGACTGCGCACGGGCGTCTTCGCACCGGTCGTCGACCGGACCTTCGCCCTGGCGGACATCGCCGAGGCGCACCGCTACATGGAGGCCGGCTCGCAGGTCGGAAAGATCGTCGTCACCGTCGACCACCGCTGAACGCGCGAAGGGGCCGGGGGAGTGCACCTCCCGGCCCCTTCGCCTCGCCTACGGCAACGCGCTTACGCGCCGCTCGCCTTGAGCATGTCCTCGCGCTCGACGATCTTCACGCGCTCGCGGCCCTCGGGCTCGCCCAGCGCCTTCTCGGCGGCGTCCAGCTTGTACCAGCCCTCCCAGGTGGTGAAGCGGATCTCGCGCTCGGCGAGGAACTCCTCCACGGCCTCGGGGGCGGGCGAAGCCGGCGTCTGGAGACGCTCGTTGGCGAAGTCGTCCAGCAGGTTCGCGACCGTCTCGTTGGCGTCGCCCTTGGTGTGGCCGATGAGACCCACCGGGCCGCGCCGGATCCAGCCGGTGACGTACGTCGACGTGAGGTGCTCGCCGCTCTCCTGGAGGACCCGGCCGCCGTCGTCCGGGACGGTGCCCGAGTCGATGTCCCAGGGCAGCTTGGGGAGCTTGTCGGAGAGGTAGCCGACCGCGCGGTAGACGGCGTCGACATCCCAGTCGGTGAACTGTCCGGTGCCCTTGACGTTGCCGGTGCCGTCCAGCTCGGTGCGCTCGGTGCGCAGGCCGACGACCTTGCCGTCCTCCCCGAGGATCTCGGTGGGGGACTCGAAGAAGTGCAGGAACAGCTTGTGCGGGCGGTCGCCGATGTCGCGGATCGCCCAGTTCTCCAGGGTCTTGGCGACCATGTCGACCTGCTTGTTGCCCCGGCGCTCGGCGATCGAGCCCTCGTCGTAGTCGATGTCCTCGGGGTTGACGATGACCTCGATGTTGGGGGAGTGGTCCAGCTCGCGCAGCTCCATCGGGGAGAACTTCGCCTGCGCCGGGCCGCGGCGGCCGAACACGTGTATCTCTACGGCCTTGTTCGCCTTCAGGCCCTCGTAGACGTTCGGCGGGATCTCGGTCGGCAGCAGCTCGTCCGCCGTCTTGGCGAGGATGCGGGAGATGTCGAGGGCCACGTTGCCCACGCCCAGGACGGCGACCTTCTCCGCCTCCAGCGGCCAGGTGCGCGGGACGTCCGGGTGGCCGTCGTACCAGGAGGCGAAGTCGGCGGCGCCGTAGGAGCCGTCGAGCTCGACGCCCGGGATCTTCAGCTCGCGGTCCGCCATGGCGCCGGTCGAGAAGATCACCGCGTCGTAGAAGGCGCGCAGGTCGTCCAGGTGGACGTCCGTGCCGTAGTCCACGTTGCCGAAGAGGCGGACCTGCGGCTTGTCGAGGACCTGGTGGAGGGCCTTGACGATGCCCTTGATGCGGGGGTGGTCGGGGGCGACGCCGTACCGGATCAGCCCGAACGGGGCGGGCATCCGCTCGAAGAGGTCGATGGACACACCGGGCTCGGCGGCCACGTCGGACTTGAGCAGAGCGTCGGCGGCGTAGATGCCGGCCGGGCCGGCGCCGACGATGGCTACCCGCAGGGGGCGGGGCATGATCAGGTTCCCTTCGAGAGGCGACGAGCGATCTCGACGGGAAGCCTAAACTAAGGCAAGCCTAAGTCGGTACACGGGTCCGATCTATGAGCTCATAAGGTTACTTTATGAGCGGGACGGGCCGTGGCAGCACTCTCTCATGCGGCGCGGGAACTCGATCACGGGCATCGGCCAACAGCAGTCGACCATGCCCATGACCTCAAGGGAACCGCATGCAATCGACAGGCGATCCACGCGTCGAGGACCTCCCCGACGTCGTTCCCCGCGACGGCGTCGAGTCCGACGCCTCGGTCGTCGAGCGTTCGGGGGAGGAACCCGAGGCCTTCGAGATCCTCTTCCATCGGTACGCCGACGACATCCACCGCTACGCGGCCCGACGGCTCGGCGCCGAGGCGGCCGACGACCTGATGGCCGAGACCTTCGTCATCGCGTTCCAGCAGCGGCACCGCTACGACCTGACGCGACCGCACGCCCGTCCGTGGCTGTACGGGATCGTCACCAACCTCGTCGGCCAGCACCGGCGCGCCGAGGCGCGACGGCTCAGGGCGCTCGCGCGTGCCGCCACGAGGGGGACCGGTGACGGCGGCGAGGCGCTGGCCGACCGGGTGGTGGCGAGGGTCGGTGCCGAGCACTCCCGCGCCCAACTGGCGGGCGCGCTCGCGAAGTTGCCGGCACGGTACCGGGACGTGCTGCTGGTGATCGCCTGGGGCGATCTCGACTACGCCGAGGCTGCCGAGGCCCTCGGCATCCCCGTGGGCACGGTGCGCTCCCGGCTCAACCGGGCGCGGACCAGGCTGCGCGAGGCACTGGGCGGGGCGGACCCCACAGCCCTTCACGAGGAGACCGAGGAGAACGAGGAGACCGATCGTGGATGACCTCACTGCGGTGCGCGAGTTCGAGGCCGACGTGGCCCCGCTCACCGACGACGCCCGTTTCGCGGCCCGCGCCCGACTGCGGCGCGCCATCTGGCGGGAGGGCCGTCCGGGCGATCTGCCGCGCCGGCTGATGCTCAGGGTCGCGGTGGTGGGGACCGCCACGGCGGCGGTCGCCGGTGGCGTTCTCGTGGCCGGCCGGCATGACGGGGGCGAGGGCGCGGACGCCCCGCGGATGGGGACGCTCAGCGCGGCCGAGCTGCTGCACAAGGCCGCGGCGCGATCCCGTGCCGACGGCACCGGGACGCCGGTTCCGCGCGACGACCAGTACGTGTACTCGAAGATGTTCGTCACCCGGACCTATGTGAAGGGCGGGAAGCGCAGGATCTGGACGGACGAGAGCTGGATGTCCGTGGACGGCTCCAAGCCCTCCAGGCGCCAGGAGTACGGCAAGGTCCACCGCGATCCGCCGCTCGGCGAGCACCAGGTGATGTGGCCGCCGACCAGGTACGCCCAGCTGGCGCAGTGGCCGACGCAGCCGGACGAGCTCCTGGACAGGCTGCGGATGGGCATGAGCACCGACGACAAGAAGGCGGACCTGTCGGTGGGGTCGGGCGAGGCTCGCGAGAGGCCGATGCGTCAGGAGGACATCGACAGTGTGGCGTTCGCCAACGCCGTCCAGTTCTTCGTGGTCCCGCGGATCATGCCGCCCGGGCTGGAGGCGGCCACCTTCGAGGCGGTCGCCCGGATCCACGGCATCCGGATCGACCGTGACGCGCTGGACGGCCTCGGCCGCAAGGGAGTCGCCGTCTCCTACCCGAAGTTCGACTTCGCGTTCATCTTCGACGCGACGGACTACACGTATCTGGGGCTGCGGCTGAAGGGGAGCACCGCGGACCTGGTCGACGGGAAGTTCAAGCATCGCGACTGGTACCACGAGCTGCGTGCCCGGGAGGAGCTGGGCGTCGTGGACCGTATCGGTCAGCGCCCGTAGCCGGGACCACGGTGCCCCGGGGCGGTCAGCCGATGTGGTAACTGTCGCCGTACACCTTCCAGTCCAGCGGTGTGTTCAGGTCGAGGTTGCCCTTGCGCAGGAACACCCGCTGGGCCGTGTCGACGCGGCTGGTGTCGCTGTGGGCCTCCTCCTGCTTCATGGCCCACACCCGGGCGTCCAGGAAGGCGTTGAGGTAGGTGACCTCGTCGCCGCCCTGGGCCGGGGGCCGGGCCCGGTTCAGGGCCCGCCCCCGAATGTTGCGGAAGCTGGTCGGGTCGTCGCCGTCGCCGTGCATGACGATGGCGTCGTAGTAGGCGAACTGGCCGAGCACGCGCAGTCCGTCGGTCTTGCCCTGACGGACCGCGGGGTTGAAGTAGACGCGGTCGCGCTCGTCGTTCTGGGCCCGCTGGAACTCCGTGTCCTGTGCGGCCCGGCGCCAGTCCGCCGGGAAGTTCGGGTCCAGACCTGAGTGCGAGTCGCTGCCGTTGACCCGGCGGAGCGCCGGCAGGTAGCGGGCGAGGACGTTGCCGGGTTTGCGGTCGGTGTACAGCTCGACGAGGTCGAGCATGTCGCCGGTGCCCGAGCAGAACCCGATGATGCCCGCGGTGTAGCCGCGGCCGTCGCCGATGTCCTCGATGTACTTGTACTGCGCCTTCCAGTCGAGCGAGGAGTTCTCCGCGCTCGACACCAGTTTCATGGCGATCTCCTTCTTCGCCGGGTCGTCGAGCCCGACCGCCGCGGAAAGGGCGGCGGCGCGGGGGGAGTTGTTGAGGAGCGGGACCGACGCCAGGGACGCGCTGATCAGAGTGAGGAGGGTGCGGCGCGAGGTGCGCGCGTGGTGCTTCACGGCGGCTCCAAAGGGAGGTGGGGGGGTGGGGAGTTGGCCGTACGTGACACTGATAGGAAGGTTTCCTATCAGACGCCGCACAAGAAGAACAACCTTTCGGTCGAAGGTTCGTACCAATCAACGAGAAGGAAGACCCGCTAGGGCAACGGCTGTTCCGCCCAGATGACCTTGCCGCCCGGCGTGTAGCGGGTGCCCCAGCGCTCGGCGAGCTGCGCGACCAGGAACAGGCCGCGCCCGCCCTCGTCCGTCATCGCCGCGTAGCGCAGATGGGGCGAGGTGCTGCTGCTGTCGAAGACCTCGCAGATCAGGGTGCGGTCGTACAGCATCCGGACCCGGATGGGCTCACCGCCGTAGCGGATCGCGTTGGTCACCAGCTCGCTCAGGATCAGCTCGGTGGTGAACTCCAGGTCCTCCAGGCCCCATCGGGCCAGCTGCCGGGTGACGTCGGCCCGTACCCGCCCGACCGCCGCCGGGTCGGACGGCACCTGCCACTCGGCGACCCGCCCGGGGTCGAGCGCGCCGGTGCGGGCCACGATCAGGGCGATGTCGTCGCTGGGGCGGGCCGTCAGCTTGGAGTCCAGCACGACCTGGCAGGTCTCCTCGGGCGTCTCACCGGCCCGTTCCAGTGCGGCGGCCAGCAGCTCCAGACCCACGTCGATGTCCCGCTCCCGGTCCTCGACCAGTCCGTCCGTGTACAGCACCAGCCTGCTGCCCTCGGCGAGTTCGAGGTCGACGGTCTCGAACGGCAGGCCACCCAGGCCCAGCGGGGGGACCGGCGGGCACGTCGGGGAACTCCACACTGCCGTCGGGGTGGATCAGCGCGGGCGGCGGGTGGCCGGCGCGGGCCAGGGTGCAGCGCCGGGAGACGGGGTCGTAGACGGCGTACAGACAGGTCGCGCCGGTCACCGGGGCGCTGTCGCCCTCCTGGGTCTCGTCCTGGTCGATGCGGCCGACGAGTTCGTCCAGCAGCACCAGCAGTTCGTCGGGCGGCAGGTCGAGCGAGGAGAAGTTGTGGACCGCGGTGCGCAGCCGGCCCATCGTCGCCGCCGCGTGCAGCCCGTGGCCGACGACATCGCCGACGACCAGCGCGACCCGGGCGCCGGACAGGGGCAGGACGTCGAACCAGTCGCCGCCCACGCCCGCCTGCGCGGGCAGATAGCGGTAGGCGATGTCCAGGGCGTTCTGCTCGGGCAGGCTCCGCGGCAGCAGGCTGCGCTGGAGGGTGACCGCCATGGTGTGCTCGCGCGTGTAGCGGCGGGAGTTGTCGATCGAGACCGCCGCCCGCGTCACCAGCTCCTCCGCCAGGGCCACTTCGTCGGTGTCGAAGGGCTCCGGCTTCTGCGAGCGCCAGAAGTTGACCACGCCGAGCACCAGCGCGCCCGCCCGCAGCGGCACGGCGATCAGCGAGTGGATGCCGAACTCCAGGACCTGCGAGGTGCGTTCCAGATCCTGGGCCCGCCAGCCCGGCGACTCCGCCAGCCGGGACTCCAGGACCGCCTGACCCGAGCGCAGGGCACGGGCCTGCGGAGCGGACGCCACCAGCCGCATCCGCTCGCCCACCGGATACAGCGGCGCGTCCTTGCGGATGCCGCTGAACGCCGTGCGCCGCAGCTCCGTCCCCGCCTCCGGCTGGCCGCCCCCGAGCACCGCGTCGAACAGGTCCACGGTGGCGAAATCCGCGAACCGGGGCACGACCAGCTCCGCCAGCTCCTCGGCGGTACGGGTGACGTCCAGGCTGGTGCCGATGCCCACCCCGGCGTCATAGAGCATGTTCAGCCGCTCCCGCGCCGCCTCCGCCCGGCCCGAAAGGGCCCGCAGTTCGGTGGAGTCGCGCAGGGTCGCCACGGTGCCCGCCGGGCCGCCCTCCAGCTCCGTGGCCCGCTGGTTGATGACCAGCAGCCGGTCGCCGACCAGGTGCACCTCGTCCGTCGCGACCCGCCCGGAGGTCAGCAGATCGGCGGTGTCCGGCGGCAGACCGAGCTCGCCGACCTGTCGGCCCTCGGCGTTCGCGGGCAGGTGCAGCAGCCGCTGCGCCTCGTCGTTGGCGAGCAGGAGCCGGCCCTCGCCGTCCGCTATGAGCACGCCCTCGCGCACGGCGTGCAGCACCGCGTCGTGGTGTTCGTACATGCGGGTCATCTCGTGCGGCCCCAGGCCACGCGTCTGGCGCTGCAACCGTCTGCTCACCAGGGCCGTGCCCGCCGTGGCCACCGCGAGGCCGCCGGCCGCCATGGCGATCAGCAACGGCAGCTGCTCGTCCGCGGCGCCGCCCACGTGCGCCGTCGTGATACCGGCCGACACCGCGCCGACGACCTTCCCGTCCGGGTCCTTGATCGGCACGATCGCCTGCACCAGCTGCCCGATGGTCCCGTTGATCTCCTCGGTCACCACGTGTCCGGCCAGCGCGGGCTCGAGGTTGCCGACGAACTTCTTGCCGATACGGTCCGGCTTGGGGTGCGTGTAGCGGATGCCGTCGGTGTTGAGCACGACGATGAAGTCCACCCCGGTCGCCTTGCGCGCGGCCTCGGCCCGGGGCTGCAGCACCGCGGTCGGATCGGGGTCGTCCAGCGCCTCGCGGGTGCCGGGCGCGTTGGCGAAGGCCTGGGCGACGGCGACCGAGCGGTTGCGGGCCTCGGTCGTGCTGTCGTGCCGCACCTGGAGCACCAGGGCCACCACGGCGGCCACGACCAGCAGCAGCACGATCACGACCTGGAGGACGAACACCTGTCCGGCGACGCTGCGTCCGCCCAGCGCCGACCGCACCTCCGGCCGCGCGCGCCGCGACGGGCCCGCGTCACGCTGCGAGAGTCGGCCCATGTGCCATGTCTACACTGCACGGCCCCATGAGGCGAGAGGCGTCACAGTCTGTGACCCGACCTGCACGACACCTCGACACCGCGTGTCCGGTGGGTCGGGTACGACGGCTCGCCTGCACCGGTGCGGTTCCGGTTGCCGCAGCCACGGCCACGGGACGGTCGTGGCGGCTCACCGCTGCCACCGCCGTCGCTCCGGGCGCCGCGTCGCGAGCAACAGGGCGATGTCGTCCGGCCGCTCGGCGGTGTGCCGGGCCGCCGTGGTCGAGGCGGGTCGTGCCAGGTCCGCGAGGCGCGTCGAGGGGTTGCCGGCCCGGCTCAGGGCCACCCGCAGGGCGCTGATGCCGTCGTCGATGTCGACGCCGGGCCGCTCGACGAGACCGTCGGTGTAGAGCGCTAGGACGGCGCCGGGCTCCACCTGCAACTCGGTGACCGGGTAGCGGGCACTGGGATCGACGCCGAGGACGACACCGCCGGGCAGGTCGAGGACGCGGGTGCTGCCGTCGGGATTGCGCAGCAGGGGCGGAGGATGGCCGGCCCGGGCGGCGCGGGCCAGTCCGGTGGCCGGGTCGAGCCGGATGTAGCAACAGCTCGCGAACTGACCGGGGTCGAGGTCGATCAGGAGGTGGTTGGTGCCGCTCATGACCTCGTCCGGCGGCCGGTCGCTGAGCGCGAACGCCCTGACCGCGCTGCGCAGTTGGCCCATGGTGGCCGCGGCCTGCACCCCGTGCCCCTGCACGTCCCCGATCACCAGGGCCAGCCCGTCCCCGCACTCGACGACGTCGTACCAGTCCCCGCCGACCTCCATGCCCTGCGTGCCCGGCAGATAGCGGCCGGCGGTCTCCACCAGCGGATGGTCCGTCAGCCGGCGGGGCAGCAACGCCTGCTGGAGTCCCCGCGCCAGGGCCGCCTCGCTCTCGTAGCGCTGGGCCTTCTCCATGGCGTGCGCGATCAGCCCGGCGAGCGCGGTCAGCACCGAGCGTTCCTCGCCGCTGAAGCTGCGCCGCCCGTCGAAGCCCAGGATGCAGGAGCCCACCGGACGCCCCGAGGCGATCAGCGGCAGGAAGGCACGGGCACCCTCCGTGGCGTCCAGCGGAATGCCCGGATAGGCCGCGGAGAGCTGCTCCATCGAGTCGAAGAACAGCGGCCGGCCGGTGGTGAGCGTCTCGACGCCCGGCAACTGCTCGTCGAGACCCACCCCGTCGAACGGGGCGAGGAACCCCGGCGGGAAACCGGACTCCCAGGCCAGGAACAGATGGCGGTCCTGGAGCAGGTAGAGCGCGAATCGCCGGCCGCCGAACGCCGGCAGCAGCTCGCGCATCACCACGGCGGAGACCTGACGGGCGGTGACGGCCTCCGTCAGGGCGATGGCGAGGACGATCGGCCGGTACAGCGGGGCCAGCGAGGTCGCGCCGGCCGTACCGGCGCCGCCCGCGGCCTGCGCCGAGTCCGGCATCCGGCTCGTGGGCTGGACCGTGCAGGTCAGCACGTCCGGGCCGGGATACACCGACAGGGCCAGCCAGTCGCCCTCGTAGGAGTCCTGCGCCGGGTCGGGAGGCCGCCGTACGTGCAGATGCACCGGTTCCGGCGACAGCAGGGCGCTGCGCAGATGGTCCTCGAAGTCGGGCTGGTTCAGCCAGGGCACGCCGTCCCACAGCGAGCGCCCGAGCAGCAGATCGCGCGGCTGCTGCAGCAGCTGGGCCGCGCGCGGGTTGGCGTAGGCGACCAGCCCCAGCCGGTCCAGGCAGAACACGCCCTCCGGCAGCAGGTCGGCGGCCGCGTCGCCCGCCACCGAAGGCCCCGGATCGAGCACGAACCCCCGCACGGGCCGGGAGCCCGCGTCGGAGGGACCGGGGTCCGGGGTCCAGAACTCCATGAGCCGCAGGCCGCCGTCCGGGGCCCGCACGTACAGCGGCAGCGACGGTGGGGGCCGGCTCGCGGCGGTCTCCTCGAGTGCCGCCAGCACCCGCTCCGTGTCGGCCGGGGACAGGGCCCGCGCGAGCGCCTGGACCGTGCCGTCGAACTCGGCCGGCGTCACGCCGAGCAGGGCGTGCAGCGACGCGTCGGCGGTGACGACACCGCTCGCCGGGTCCCACGCGAACCGCCCCCAGCCGCCCCACGGACGGGTGCGCGGTCGGCGCCGCACGCACTGGGGCTCACCGTCCCAGGCGACCGCCTCGGGGTGGTCCTCCAGACGTGCGGCCAGCTCCTCGGCCACCCGGGTGAGCCGCTCCCGCGCCGACAGCACCTCCGCGGCGTCGGTGGCCGCGGGGCCGAGGCCGAACTCACGCCCGTCCAGAGCGAGCAGGCACCAAAGGCCCACTCGTCACAACCCCAGGGATCGCCAGTCCC
>MWJO01000143.1 GCA_002027195.1 Streptomyces sp. GKU 895
CCTCCCCGAGATGACCGCCCGCCTCGCGGAGGCCATCCCCGCGGGCGCCCGCCGCATCCACATCCTCGGCTTCGAAGAGCTGATGTACGCGCCCCTGCGGCTCGCCCGCGAGCTGGAGCAGGTCGCGCAAGGCGCCGAGGTCACCTACTCCACCACCACCCGCTCACCCGTCCTCGCGGTCGACGACCCCGGTTACGCGATACGCAGCCGCATCGTCTTCCCGGCTCATGACGATCCCGCCGACGGCCCCGGTGACCGCTACGCGTACAACGTCGCCGGCGCCGGATTCGACGTCGTGGTCGCGGTCGTCGACTCCACCGCCGACACCCCCGAACTGCACGCCCACGACGGCCTGTTGGCGCAGCTGGCCGAAACCGCCCCGCACATACTGCTCGCGGTCGTCCCGTCGTACGTCCCCGAAAGGCCCTCCATGCTCCCCGAGCCCCTCCGCGGCCCCGCCTTCTCCTCGTACGCCCCCGACGAGGTCGGCTGGCTGCTCCAGGACCTGTCGGACGTGACGCTGGAAGCGCCGACCGAGGAGCGCGAGGAGGCCATCCAGAGCGGCGGCGCGCACTACGCCGAGTCGCTGCCGGTGGAGTACCAGCCCAGCGAGCAGTACCAGCAGCTCTTCCACACGGCCCTGGACGCGTCCGCGGCGCGGCTCGCCCAGGCCGTGGGGGCCGTGACGGAGATCGTGCTCGAAGAGCGCTCGCCCCGGCCCGTCCTCGTCTCGCTCGCCCGCGCCGGAACCCCCGTCGGCGTCCTGATGCGCCGCTGGGCCCAGTTCCGGCACGGCCTCGACCTGCCCCACTACGCCGTCTCGATCGTCCGCGGCCGCGGCATCGACGCCAACGCGCTGCGCTGGCTCGCCGCCCACCACGACCCCGCGGACGTCGTCTTCGTCGACGGCTGGACCGGCAAGGGTGCCATCACCCGTGAACTCGCGGACGCGATCAAGGAGTTCGAGGCGGCGGGCGGCGCAGGCGGCTTCGACCCGGAGATCGCGGTCCTCGCCGACCCGGGCTCGTGCGTGAAGACGTACGGCACCCGCGAGGACTTCCTCATCCCCTCCGCCTGCCTCAACTCCACCGTCTCCGGCCTGATTTCCCGCACGGTCCTGCGCGCGGACCTGGTCGGTCCGGACGACTTCCACGGCGCGAAGTTCTACCGCGAACTCGCCGGCGCCGACGTCTCCGTGGACTTCCTGGACGCGGTCTCCGCCACCTTCCCGGAGGTCGTGGACACCGTCGAGCAGCAGGTCAAGGAGCTGATGTCCGGTGACCGCGAGCCCACTTGGGAGGGCTGGGCGGCCGTCGAACGCATCAGTGAGGAGTACGGCATCCACGACGTGAACCTCGTCAAGCCCGGCGTCGGCGAGACCACCCGGGTGCTGCTGCGCCGCGTGCCCTGGAAGATCCTCGCGAAGGCCGGTGCGGGCACCGACCTCGACCATGTGCGGCTGCTGGCCGAGCAGAGAGGCGTACCGGTGGAAGAGGTGCCCGAACTGCCGTACACCTGCGTGGGGTTGATCCACCCCAAGTACACGCGGGGCGCGACCGGCGCCGACGGCAAGGCGGTGGCGGTCTGATGCCGGTGCTGGTGGCGAGCGACCTCGACCGTACGCTCATCTACTCCTCGGCGGCCCTCGCGCTGACCATGCCGGACGCGCGGGCGCCGCGGCTGCTCTGCGTCGAGGTGCACGAGAGCAAGCCGCTGTCGTACATGACGGAGACGGCGGCCGGACTGCTGGGCGACCTCGGTGACGCGGCGGTGTTCGTGCCGACGACGACCCGGACCCGTAAGCAGTACCAGCGCATCAACCTGCCCGGCCCGGCGCCCACGTACGCCATCTGCGCCAACGGCGGCCACCTCCTGGTGGACGGCGTCACGGACCCCGACTGGCACGCCCGCGTCCAGGCCCGGCTGGCCGACGAGTGCGCGCCGCTGGACGAGGTGCGCGAGCATCTGCTGCGCACCGCCGACCCCGTGTGGGTGCGCAAGCACCGGGTCGCCGAGGACCTGTTCGCCTACCTCGTCGTCGAGCGCGAGCTGCTGCCCGAGGACTGGGTGAAGGAACTCGCGGTGTGGGCGGAGAATCTCGGCTGGACGGTCTCCCTCCAGGGCCGCAAGATCTACGCCGTCCCGAAGCCCCTGACGAAGGGCGCGGCGATGCGGGAGGTGGCCCGGCGCACGGGTGCGGAGCTGACGCTGGCGGCCGGTGACTCCTTGCTGGACGCCGACTTGCTCCTGGCGGCGGACAGGGGTTGGAGGCCGGGGCATGGGGAGCTGGCGGAGGCGGAGTGGGCAGCCCCGACGATCAGCGCGCTGCCTGAGAGGGGTGTGCTGGCCGGGGAGCGCATTCTCCGGGAGTTCCTGAAAGCAACGCGGCAGTAAACGCCCTGCTTTTAGGGGCGCGGGGAACTGCGCGACCAGCCCCCACGCACCCGCAGCCGAAAACGCACTAACTGCAACACCCTCCGCCGCAGCAGCCGCCGCCCCCCTGGGGCGCCGGCGCCGCACTCGCCGTACCCCCCACAGCCACCGTCGACAGCAACTTCACCGTGTCCTCATGCCCCACGGGGCACGTCGCCGGCGCCGAAGACTCAGCCATCGGCCGGCTCAACTCAAACGTGTCGCCGCAACTCCGGCAGCGGTACTCATAACGAGGCATGCCAACAGGCTAACCGTCAGTGCGGCGCAGCCCCTCGCTCGTCCCGGATCTGCGCGACCACCCGAGCCACCGCCTGCCGCACCGCCTCCGTCTCCGTGAGGAAGTGCCAGTAGTCCGGGTGCCGCCCCTCCAGGGTGCCGATCGCCCGCTCGAGACGGGCCACCGCCTCGTCCAGCGGTCGGGCGTGCCGGGGGTCGGGCGTGTTGCGTCCGGTCATCGCCAGCCGCTGCGCGTCCCGGATGGCGAACCGCGTCCGGTCGATCTCCTGCTGGGGGTCCTTCTGCACGGCGTTCAGCCGGCGCAACCGGTCTCCGGCCGCCGACACGGACTCGTCCGTGGCGTTCAGCAGCGCCCGCACCGTGGACAGCAGGGCCGTCGCGTCCGGCCACCGCTGGGCGTCCCGCGCGGCCCGCGCCTCGGTGAGCTTCAGCTCGGCCTGTCGTACGTTCTCCGTGGCCTGGTCGGGCACCTGCTGGAGGTCCTGCCAGCAGGCCGCGGAGAAGCGGCGCCGCAGCTCGCTGAGGACCGGCTCGACCTGACCGGCACGGGTGGTGAGGGCCTGGGCGCGGGTGCGGAGCGAGACCAGCCGGTGGTCGATCTCGGCGGCCTTCTCGGGCAGCCGCTCGGCCTCCACGCGGACCGCCTCGGCCTCCCGGGCGACGCGCTCGGCGCGCTCCACGGTCTGCGGGACCCCGTGCGCCCCGGCGCCTTGGTTGAGCTTGGTCAGCTCGGGCCCGAGGGCGGCGAGCCGGGCGGCGAGGTCGTCGGCCTTCAGGCCCGACTGCCGTACCGCGTCGAGGGCGTTGGACGCCGCCAGCAGTCCCTGCCGGGCCCGCTCCACCGCCGGGGCGAGCCGGGCCAGCTGGGTCTCGGCCTTGCCGAGCAGTGGCCCGAGGCCGTCCGCGAACCGGTCGAGATCCTGCTTGACCCGTCCGAGCTCGTCCTTGGCGGCGGTCAGCTCGGTGCGCGCGCGGGCCGCGACCGACGCCTCCAGGTCGTCGCGGTCGAGGTCATGGGCGTCGACGGCGTTGATGTACTGGCTGCTGGCCTCGTCGATGCGGCGGCCCAGCGCCTCGAAGTCGGAGACGGCCGGCGGGCGGCGGGGGAGTCGTCGACGGCCGTGATGGTCTCTATCGAGATCCGCAGGTCGCGCTGGGCGGTGTCCAGTTCGTAGAACGCGGCCGCGGCGGCGTCCTTCGCGGCCTGCGCCTCGGCCCGCTGGTTCTCGGCCCGGCCTCCGAACCAGCGGCGGGTGCCGCCGCCTGCGAACGCCGCGGGCAGCGCGAGGGCGGCGGCCAGGGGCAGGGCGAGAAGGGTGAGGGTGTCGCGCAGCGCGGAAGGGGTGCGCGGCGCCGACGGCGACTGCGGTTGTGCCGGCGAGTACGGCTGCGCTGGTGTCGCCGTCACATCCCTCTCCCGTGCTGTGTCCGTCCTGGCCCGGTTGTCATTCTCCCACCGGTTAAGGACGAACACACGGGCCCGTTAGTTCGCGGTCCTGACGGTGACTTTGCCGTCGCCGGTGTGGGCGGATATGACGTGCGCGCTGGACTCGTCGCGCGGGACGGAGACGTCCACCCCGCCGTCGCCGGTCTCGGTCGAGACGCGGTACGTGGCCTTGGGCAGTTCGACGGTGACGGAGCCGTCTCCGCTGCGGGACTCCACCAGGTCCGGTACGGCGCCCAGTTCGAGGTGGACGGAGCCGTCGCCGGTGCGGGTGCGGACCTTGGGGGAGGTGACCTCCGCGCGCACGGAGCCGTCGCCGGTCTTCAGGTCGAGCGGTCCGCTGGAGTCGGTGACATGGACGGACCCGTCGCCGGTGCTGATGCTCAGCGGGGTCTGGAAGCCCTGCGCCCGCACGCTGCCGTCCCCGTCCTCGACCTTCACGGCGATTCCGCGCGGCACCTCGATGCGATGCTTGGCCGCGCAGTCGGCGACGACGCCGGTGCAGTGCATCCGCAGCTTGAGCCGGTCGTCCTTCATGGACCAGGTGACCTCGGGGTCCTTGCCGAGCGCGACGGACCCCTGGAACCAGCGCGTGACCTCGACCGTTTTCGCCTTGGCGTCGTCCACGGCGACGATCTCCAGCGCGGAGTCGTCCGAGTCGACGGTGAGGGTCTCGCCGTGCAGGGTGAAGGCGCGGTGGTCGGGGTGCTTGTCGTCGCCCGCGGAGGCCCCGCACGCGCTGACGGCCCCGATGAGAGCGACGGCCCCTGCGGCGAGGACGACGCGGGCGGTGACGGAACGACGGGTCATGAGAGTCTCCCCCTGAAGGCACCTGACGGCTCTGACAAGCCTCTTCGACCGTACGGACCGCGGGGTGGCCGGGGGATCCGGGACGCTCCCGGATACGGGGTGGGGAAAACCCCCGGAAGACCCCTGACGGCACCCCCGCCGCGCCCCTGACGTCCGGTTCCCGGGATACGGGTTTGCAGGACAGTGCCCCGGGCAATGTAGGCTGTCGACTCGTCCTGAGCGCGGCTCGGGGTGCGGGTGCGTAGCTCAGGGGTAGAGCGCCTGCCTTACAAGCAGGATGTCGGCGGTTCGAAACCGTCCGCGCCCACCAGCGTCAAGAGGACCCCGGCCGGCATCGGCCGGGGTCCTCTTCGTTTCTTCACTCCGTTTCGTCCCGTACGTGCTTCAGCTTCATCCGCGCGTCCACGCGTTCGCCCGCCGCGACCTCCGCCCAGAAGCGGTGGCCGCTGACGAAGACGGCGAGTTCGTGTTCGCGTTGGCGGAGCTTCTCCACCTCCGCCTGTTCGTCGGCCGTCCAGCCGGGTGAGGCGGGGCGTTCCACCTTGCGCCACCCGGCGGTGTCGCTGAACCCGTCCAGGGGCTCGACCGACCAGGGCAGCCTTTTGAGCAGGGCCGACAGCTCGGCCCTGACCTGATGCAGCTCCTCCTGACCGGCGAGGAGGTCACTCGGAAAGTCATAGGTCGTAGCCACGGCGCAATGCTACGCCTGTTCGATTTAGGGGTGCGAGTTTCTTCGGTGGGTTCGTGTGTTCGAGCCTCGCGCTTCTTCTGTGACGGCTGGGAGATCTGGCAGGACCGAGCGCCCGCTCAGTGACCCGCGGCCCGCAGCTCCGCCACCAGGCGGGTCGCCACCGGGACCGGCACCCCGGAGCGGTCCGCCGCGCGCAGCAGTGCCCCGCCGATCGCGTCGAGTTCCAGGGGGTGGCCCGCCTCGGCGTCGCGCTGCATGGAGGACCTGGTCCGGGGTGGGAACGCGTCGTAGCGGGCGAGGGCCTGGGCCGGGTCCACCGAGGCGCCCGACGCGCGGCTGACCGCGGCCGTCTCCTCGACCAGGGCGGTCAACTCCTCGCGGTGGCGGGTGCGGACCTCGCCCAGCGGGAGCGCGTAGCGCGTGGTGAGCAGGGCGAGCGGGGCGAGGAACGCCATCTTGGCCCACAGCGCCGAGGCCTCGTCCGGCAGGATCCTGGTGGTCGGTCCGGCCGCGTCCAGGGCCGCCGCCAGCGTCTCCAGGCGGTCCCTCGCCACTTTCTCTCCGCTCAGGTCGATCTCCGCGAGCGGGCTGCCGTGGACGATCTCGCCCGGCGCCACCCGGGTCGACTCCGTCCGGATCACCGCCGGGGCCACCGCCTCCTCGCCGTAGCGGGCCCGCAGTGCCGCCGGGTGCTCCACGCCGTTCAGGAACGGTACGAGGAGCGCGTCGCCCAGGGCGGCGGGCGGTACACGGTCCAGTGCCGCGTCGAGCGTGGTGTGCTTGACCGCCACCAGACAGGCGTCGACGGGCGTCCGCAGCTCGGTGTCCGCCTCCACCGCGGCCGTGAAGTCGCCGTATGGGCCGCTGCGGACGTGGATGCCGGAGGTCCGCAGCGCCGCGGTCGTCTCGTCCCCGGCCAGGCAGATCACCCGGTGGCCGTCCCGGGCCAGCAGTCCGGCGAGCAGGCCGCCGATGCCCCCGGGGCCCAGGACGGCCACGGTCAGTTCTCGGTCGTGCGTCATCACACGAATTCCCTTCGTCGGTCGGCCCCTTGAGTGGTGGCCGCCTCGCGACGGATCATCGCAGACGTCACAGCCGTACGGTCTCCCCGGGCTCGGGCAGGTGCAGCCGCTCGGTCAGGCCCGCCTCCGCGAACGCCTTCGTCAGTGTCGGGCCGTCCTGCGTGAAGTGAGCCCAGTGCTCGAAGTGCAGCGGTACGACATGACGGGCGCCCAGGATCACGGCCGCCTCCGCCGCCCGCTCGCTGGTCAGGGTGAGCGGGGCGTCGGGGACGACGGGAGTGCGGGCCGCTCCCGCGAACAGCACCGCCACGTCGAAGGGACCCTCGCGGTCGCGATCTCACGGACCACGTCCAGGTCGGCGTTGTCGCCGCTGACGTACACCTTCGGCAGCCCCGCCCCGGACAGGACGAAGCCGGTGACCTCGCCGACGAGGGGTTCGGAGCCCTTGGGGCCGTGCAGGGCGGGGACGGCGGTGACGCGGACGCCGCCGACCTCCGTGTGCTCCCAGCTGGGCAGGGCGCGGACGGGGGCGCCGATCCGGTCGTGAGCCGAGGCCGTGGACAGGACGACAGGCGCGGACTTGAGGAACGTCCGGCCCGTCGTGTCCAGGTTGTCCGGGTGCTGGTCGTGGGAGAGCAGGACGGCGTCCACCGGGGCGAGGTCGGAGGCCCGCACCGCCGGGCCGGTCTTCTTCACCAGCGTGCGCGAGCCGAGGTCGTACTCGCCGGGCGCGTCGAAGGTCGGGTCGGTCAGCAGGCGCACCCCGCCGAGCGTGATCAGAGAGGTCGGGCCGCCGACGTAGAGGATCTCCACAGAGGTCATGTACTGCACAATCCGGCCGATGCCCCGCGCTATTCCGGCGGCCGGGCCACACTTGAGGCATGTGCCGCAGTATCAAGACCCTTCGCCCGCCCGTCCTGCCCGAGGAGGCGACCGAGGACGAGATCCGGGCCGCCGCCCTCCAGTACGTGCGGAAGGTGTCCGGCTTCCGGGCGCCCGCCGCGCACAACCAGGAGGTGTTCGACCGGGCCGTCGACGCGATCGCCGAGGCCACGGCCGAACTGCTGGCCGGCCTGGAAGTCCGGGGAGCGGCCCGCAAAGCCGGGTAGTTACGCGGGCTGGCGGCGCATCACGTACGCCGCCCCGGCGCCCGCGCCGAACAGCGCCAGCACCGACACGCCGGTCGCCAGCCACGTCGTGCCCAGCCACTGGGCGCCGTAGTAGCCGAGGGCGACGCTGTACGCCGCCCAGGACAGGCCCGCCAGCGCGGACCAGGGCAGGAACTCGCGGATGCGGCGGTGGGCGGCGCCCGCGACGAAGGAGACGACCGAGCGGCCGGCCGGGGCGAAGCGGGCGAGGACGACCAGCGGGCCGCCGCCGCGGGCGAGGGCCGAGCCGAGACGTTCCTGCGCGGTGGTCAGCCGGCGGGAGCGGGCGATGGCGCGGTCGAGGCGGTCGCCGCCGCGCCAGGCCAGCCGGTACGCCACCAGGTCGCCGAGGACGGACGCGGTGGCGGCGCAGAGGGTGAGCAGCAGGATGTCCGGGACGTCGGCCGGGACCTTGCCCGCGGCGGTGCCCGCGCCGCGGCGGTGGCGGCCGTGATGACGAGGACGCCACTGGGCAGGACCGGCAGGAACACGTCGAGCAGGACCGACGCGGCCACCAGCGCGTAGATCCATGGGCTGCCGATCAGGGCGCCCACACTCCCGAGACTCTCGAACACCGTCACTCCCGTTTCCCCCGTAACAGCCACACAGCGTACGCGGGGGGTGTGACAGGAGGTTCTCTGGGGGCTCGTGTGTCTGCACGGGTTGTTCACTCCGCTGACACGTTCCGGGAGTGAACAACCCGTGCGGGGGCGCCCTCGTGGAGCGGGTGGGTCAGGCGGCCACGGGTGCCTTGTCCGCGGCCGGTCGTCCGGCGGCGGCCGGCGAGCGCTTCGCCAGCAGCCGGTCGACGCCGAAGGCGCCGGAGCCGGTGAACACGAGCAGCAGGAAGGCCCAGCAGAACATCGCCGAGGCCTCGCCGCCGTTCTCCATCGGCCACAGTGCGCCGGGCTGATGGACCTTGAAGTACGCGTACGCCATGGAGCCCGAGGCGATGAACGCCGCGGCCCGGGTGCCCAGGCCGAGCAGGACGAGGGAGCCGCCGACGAGCTGGATCACGGCCGCGTACCAGCCCGGCCAGGTGCCGGCCTGGACACTGCTCATGCCGAGCACGCCGAAGAGCGAGGCGGCGCCGTGGCAGGTGAAGAGCAGTCCGACGACGATACGGAACAGGCCGAGGACGTACGGCTGGGCGCTGTTGAGGCGTCCGGTCATGTGGGGAGTACTCCTACGGTCGGACCGGCCCGTGGGGAGGACCGGTGGGGGGACAGAACCGTGCGAGCACTCCACGCTAGGCGGGCCCGATCAATGCTTGCAAGTTCAACATTTGGCCACGGATTTGCCCGCGCTGGAGATTCCGTTTCGCTCGTAGTCGCACGTGGAACGGTGTGCGGAGACTTCCGGGTTGCCATGTTCATGCCCGAAAGTGTGTCCGAATCCACACCCGGGCCGAGCGTCCGGTGCGTCGCTCACGGAGCGGTGAGCGTCGACTCCTCCACCGTCTTCAGCACGCCGTTCCCCCGCGCCTGTTCAAGACGCAGCCGTGCCGAGCGCCCCCGCAGGGTCAGCGTCATCAGCTGGTTGCCGAACCAGGGGCCGCCCGTCCGCCGCCAGTCCACCGGCGGGCGCGGGCAGCCGCCGTGACCGGCGAAACGGCGGCCCAGCATCCGGGCCACCGCACTCCACCCGAACCGGAAACCGAGGCGTATGGACAGGGGGATGGAGTTGTGGACGGGGGAGCAGGTCAGCTGGAGCACCCGCGCCTGCGGGCCGTCGCCGGAGCGCCACTCGGGCTCGGCCACGTACGCGTGGTGCACGTCCCCCGAGAGCACCAGCACCGTCGCGGGCGCCCCGGGCCCGGCCCCCGCCTCCGCGATCAGCGCGGCCAGCGCGTCGAAGGACGCCGGGAACGCCGCCCAGTGCTCCAGATCGGCCCGGCGCCGCAGATCCTCCCCGAACCGCGCCCAGCGCGCCCCGCGGTCACCCCGGCACAGCGCCGCGCTCCATGTCTCGGCGTCATGCACCAGGTGGGGCAGCAGCCAGGGCAGGGAGGTGCCGAGGAGGAGGTGGTCGTACGACTCCCGGTCGGCCAGGGTCTGTTCGCGCAGCCACGCCTCTTCCCCCGGGTCGAGCATCGACCGGTTCTCCTCGTCCAGGACGCGGGCCGCCCGGGTGTCCACCATCAGCAGCCGCACCCGTCCGAAGTCGCGCCGGTAACTCCAGCGCACCGAGGCGGGATCGGCGTCGGCCTTGCAGGCGAAGGCGCGCAACTCGTCGGTGCCGTCCGGGGTTCGGCGGACGGCGGCGTAGAGCGGGTCGGCGGCCAGCTCGTCCGGGGTGAGGTTGCCGAGGTGCTGGTGCACCCAGTACGACATCAGGCCGCTCAGCAGCCGCTCCCGCCACCACGAGGTGGCCCGCATGTCCGCCAGCCAGGCCGCCGAGGTGTTCCAGTCGTCGACGATGTCGTGGTCGTCGAAGACCATGCACGTGGGCAGGGTGGACAGCAGCCAGCGGACCTCCGGGTCGAGCCAGGACTCGTAGTAGAGGTGGGTGTACTCCTCGTAGTCCGCGACCTCGCTGCCGGGCGGGTCGCTCAGGGCGCGGCGGGCGGCGAGCCAGCGGCGGGTGGCCGGGGAGGTCTCGTCGGCGTACACCTGGTCGCCCAACAGCACCAGCACGTCCGGGCGTTCACCGTCCGGGTCGGCGGCGATCCGGGCCGCGAGGGTGTCCAGGGCGTCGGGGCCGACCGGGTCCTTCCCGCCGTCCGGCGGGGCGGCCCAGCGGCAGGAGCCGAAGGTGACGCGGACGGTGTCGCCGTCGCCCGGGGTGCGGATCACCGAGGCCGGGAAGGGGGAGTCGGGCAGCGGCCACACCCGGGTGCCGTCCAGGAACACCTCGTACGCCTGCGAGGTCCCCGGCGTCAGGCCGGTCACCGGGATCAGGGCGTAGTGGTGGCCGGCGATCTGGAAGGTGCGGATCTCGCCGTGTGCGCCCCGGTCGCCGCGCACCTCGGCGGTGCACGGACGCTCGCCTCGACCCACACGGTCGCGGACGAGCCGTCGGCGTACCTGAGCAGCGGTCCCAACCGAAGTTCGGCCACGTGACCCCGCCTTTCTCTGGTCGGGATCACCTCCGGCGCGCCCCTTCGGTTCACCCTCCGACGTCGCCCCGTACGGTACGGAACGACGGGGGAGGTTGGGGAGGGTCCGGATCAGCAGGCGCTCAGGTAGTTGGTGAGCGCGCTCTTCTCGGCGGAGTCGACGGACAGGTCGTAGTAGTACTTCACCTGCACCCAGGCGCGGACGTAGGTGCAGCGGTACGAGGTGACGGACGGCATCCAGGTGGCCGGGTCCTGGTCGCCCTTGGCCTGGTTGACGTTGTCGGTGACCGCGATGAGCTGCGGGCGGGTCAAGTCGTTGGCGAAGGCCTGGCGCTGCGCGGTGGTCCAGGCACTGGCGCCGGAGTCCCAGGCCTCGGCGAGCGGGACCAGGTGGTCGATGTCGAGGTCGGAGGCGGCGGTCCAGGTGGCCCCGTCGTAGGGGGAGTACCAGCTGCCGCTGGTGGAGGCGCAGGAGGAGTCGGTGACGACGTTGGAGCCGTCGCGCTTGAGGACCGTCTCCCGGGTGTTGCAGCTGCCGGAGATGGTGATCCAGTGCGGGAACAGGTCGCGGCTGTAGCCGGTGCGGTTCTCGGTCGCCACGGTGAGCGAGGCGAGGTAGCTGCGGGCGGTGGCGGCGCTGACCGGCGTGGGGAGGGCGGCGGAGGCGGTCGGGCCGTTGAAAAGTCCGACGGAGGCTATGAGACCGGTGAACGCCGCGAGTATGCTCAGCCGTCGACGCGCGTAGAACTTCGGCATGCGAACTCCCTTGAGGGGTGGGGGTGTTGACGCGGGCGGGCGAAGGAATGCTCGTCGCACCGTGTTGCGGGGAGATGTGCGTCGGGTGAGAAGTTAATGACGCGTACATGACACGACAAGGGGTGCGGCTAAACGATCTCGTATGATTGACGGAGTTGAAGGGGAGTAGCTCTTCGCCGGACCGTCGACATACTGCTCAGCTCGTCTGAGCCGGCGCCCGGAGGCGGGTCCCGTGCGGACCTCGCCAGCGAGACCTTCGGCACAGCAGTGCACTGACCGTGTGCTGCCATGCCGAGGTGTCGTTTTTCGCGGTAACACTCTCGGTGGGGCAGCCCCGACCGATTGAGGAACCTTGATCAGCTTCACCGTCACGGCCGTGGTCTTCGGCGTCGTCTTCCTCGCCGAGCTCCCGGACAAGACCGCCCTCGCCGGGCTGGTCCTCGGCACCCGCTACCGCGCGTCCTACGTCTTCGCCGGCGTCGCCGCCGCCTTCGCGCTCCATGTCGCGCTCGCCGTCGCGGCGGGCAGCGTGCTGACGCTGCTGCCGCAGCAGATCGTGCACGCGATCACCGGTGTGCTCTTCCTCGGTGGCGCGGCCGTGCTGCTGCGCAAGAAGGATGACGACGACGAGGAGATCCGGCGGCCCGAGAACCAGTCCTTCTGGAAGGTCGCCGGGGCCGGGTTCATGCTCATCCTGGTCGCCGAGTTCGGTGATCTGACGCAGATCATGACGGCGAACCTCGCGGCCCGCTACGACGACCCGCTGTCGGTCGGCCTGGGCGCCGTGCTCGCGCTCTGGGCCGTGGCCGGGCTCGGCATCGTCGGCGGAAAGGCCCTGATGAAGCGGGTGCCGCTGGAGCTCATCACCAAGATCGCGGCCGTGCTGATGCTGGGCCTCGGCGTGTGGAGCCTGTGGGAGGCCGTCAGCGCCTGAGCTGAACGGTGAGTGAACTGTTCCGGGAGGCGGTGGCGGGATCATGGTCTCGTTTTGTACCGTGGAGAAACAAAGTGGCTCCCGCCCGTTTTCCCTGACCGGCGGGCGGGGCCGCCTTGTCCCGCCGGGCGACCCCCCGGCGTCCCCCGCGCCCTGGAGCTGCCGATGACGGCCACCGCCGTGCCCACCGTGCTGACCGCCCGCGCCCTCCTGCTGGACATGGACGGCACCCTCGTGAACTCCGACGTCGTCGTCGAGCGCTGCTGGCGGCGCTGGGCGGAGCGGCACGGACTGGACGGCGACGAGGTCATGAAGGTCGTCCACGGGCGGCAGGGATACGCCTCCATGGCCCTGCTGCTGCCCGACCGGCCCATGGCGCAGAACCACGCGGACAACGCCCGCATGCTCGCCGAGGAGACCGCCGACATGGACGGCGTGGTCGCCATCCCCGGCGCGCAGGCCTTCCTCGCCTCGCTGGCCGGGGTGCCGCACGCGCTCGTGACCTCCGCCGACGTCGCCCTGTCGGCCGCGCGCATGGCCGCGGCGGGCCTCGCGCTGCCGGAGGTGCGGATCACCGCCGAGAGTGTGGGCGCGAGCAAGCCCGACCCCGAGGGGTTCCTGAAGGGCGCCGCGGAACTCGGGGTGGACCCCGCGGACTGCATCGTCTTCGAGGACTCCGGTGCGGGCATCACGGCCGGGCGCGCCGCGGGCATGCAGGTGGTGGGGGTCGGGCCGCGCGCCGACTTCCATGAGCCGGATGTGGTGGTGCGGGACCTGACGCAGGTACGTGTGGAGGCCCGGGGCGACGGGGAGATCCGGGTCTACGTCGGGTGACGCGACCCGGTGAACAGGCGCGGGTGCCTTACGGCTCCTTCGTCTCCGACTCCAGCCTCGCCCGCGTCGCCAGGTCGTAGACGCCGTACTCCTGTACCTGGATGCCCCGCGCCCACTGGTAGCGGGTGACCGCGTCCTGGACGGCCTGGTCGTAATGGCCGTTCGGCTTCCTCGTGTAGAGGTTGAGCTGGGTCAGGCGCAGTTCGAGTTCCACGACCTCCTCCCCCTGGGCGCCGCGGCGCAGCACCGGCGGGGCGGTCTCCTCGGAACTGCCGATGCTGTTCTCGTGCTCGCCGGGGCCGCGGTCGCCGGGGTCGGGTCGGGTGGCGACGCCGACGGGGTGGTGACGCGCTGGTCCGTGACGGCGACGGGACGCGGACGGCGACGGGCTCGCGCTCGGGGTCGGGGACGCCGGGGCCAGCGCGCGCGCCTGTCTCCGGGACGCGGGTGCCGAACTGGTCGACGCGTCGGCACGCTCGCCCGGACCTCCTTCGGCAGCGCGCTGCCGCGCTCGGGCTGTCGTACGAGAACAGGCCGCTCGCCAGGCCCGCCGCCGCGACCACCGTCACCAGGGCGACGCCGCCGCCCAGGACCGGTGCGGCGGCTGGGGAGCGGGTTCGTCGGGCGCGCCTCGCCCGCGGGGTCCGAGGGCTCGAAGAGGCTCAGGTCCGTGGTGCTCGGGCGGGGCGGCAGGGAGATCGGTGCAACTGCATCGTTGCGTCGGGTGCGGTGCGGGTGCGGTGCGGTGCGGGTGCGGGCCGGATCCGGGCGGGGGTGCGGGTGGGCTCCGGGTGCGGGCGGGTCCGGCGTGTGGCCGGGGCGCGGGGTGGCCGGGGCGGGGGTGCCGGGGTGGGGCTTCGAGCTCCCGGCTCTCGCTGCCAGGTCGACGTACGGCCGTATGCGCAGCGATCGAATCCTCCGCCGCCGCCTGCTCCGCCTCGCGCGCGTCGCGCAGGGCGTCGGACGCCCGCTGGGTGCACCCGCAGGACGGGGTGTTGTCGACCCCTCTGGGTGCCCCGCACTCCGGGCACAAGTGGCCGCTCGTCTCCGCCATGTGTTCGTCCCTCCCCTCGCGAACTCCAGAGATTATGCAGACCCTCTTCACACTCGCGTCCCGCCAACCCCCGGAACAGTGGATTCCAACAGGACTTGAGAGGCCAAAACTGGTCACACCGACCACGATGGAGTCGTCACGAGTCACACAGGAGGTCTTCATGGCCGCGGATGCGCACGCCAGGACGGGAGAGGTGCGGGGCGAGCGGGACGAACACGTGCCCGGGAACGTCCTCGTGTCGATCGGAGCGCTGCTGCTCGGGATGCTGCTCGCCGCGCTGGACCAGACGATCGTGTCGACCGCGCTGCCGACCATCGTCAGCGACCTGGGCGGGCTCGAGCATCTGTCGTGGGTCGTCACGGCGTATCTGCTCGCCTCCACGGCGGCGACCCCGTTGTGGGGCAAACTCGGGGACCAGTACGGGCGCAAGAGGCTGTTCCAGATCGCGATCGTGATCTTCCTGGTGGGGTCCGCGCTGTGCGGGGCCGCGCAGAACATGCCCCAACTCATCGCGTTCCGGGCGGTGCAGGGGCTCGGCGGCGGTGGGCTGATGGTGCTGTCCATGGCGATCGTCGGAGACCTCGTGCCGCCGCGTGAACGCGGGCGCTACCAAGGGCTGTTTGGGGCGGTGTTCGGGGCGACGAGTGTGCTCGGTCCGCTGCTGGGCGGGGTGTTCACCGAGCATCTGAGCTGGCGTTGGGTCTTCTACGTCAACCTGCCGGTCGGGGTCGTGGCGCTCGCCGTCATCGCGACCGTGCTGCGGATTCCGCGCAAGGCGACGCGGCATGTCATCGACTATCTCGGGACGTTGCTCATCGCGTCCGTCGCGACCTGTCTGGTGCTGGTCGCGTCTCTCGGCGGCACGACGTGGGCGTGGGGATCGCCGCAGATCGTGGGGCTGGCCGTGCTCGGGGTGCTGCTGGGAGTGGCGTTCGTGGCGGTGGAGCGGCGGGCCGCGGAGCCTGTGCTGCCGTTGAAGCTGTTCCGGATCCGGACTTTTGTCCTGTCCGCGGTGATCAGCTTCGTCGTCGGGTTCGCGATGTTCGGCGCGATGACCTATCTGCCGACGTTCCTCCAGGTCGTGCAGGGGGTCTCGCCGACCATGTCCGGGGTGCACATGCTGCCGATGGTGTTCGGGCTGCTGCTGTCGTCGACGGTGTCCGGGCAGGTCGTGAGCCGCACCGGGCGGTGGAAGGTGTTCCCGGTCGTCGGAACGGCTGTCACGACGATCGGGCTGCTGTTGCTGCACCAGCTCGACGAAGGCAGTTCCACGTGGGTGATGAGCAGCTGCTTCTTCGTGTTCGGGCTGGGACTCGGGCTCGTCATGCAGGTGCTGGTGCTCATCGTGCAGAACGCCGTGTCGTACGAGGATCTCGGCGTCGCGACGTCCGGGGCGACGTTCTTCCGGTCGATCGGGGCGTCGTTCGGGGTCGCCGTGTTCGGGACGGTGTTCACCAACCGGCTCGGGGACAAGCTGGCCGACGCGTTCGCCGGGGCCGGGGCCGGCGGCGGGGGTGTGTTGCCGGGCGGGGTGACCGTGGACGGGCTGGAGGCCGACCCTCGTGACATCGCGAACCTGCCGGCTGCGTTGCGGCCCGCCGCGCTGCACGCGTACGCGTCTTCCATCACCGACGTGTTCCTGTACGCCGCGCCGGTCGCCCTGCTGGGGTTCGTGCTCGCGTGGTTCCTCAAGGAGGACCGGCTGCGGGCGTCGGTCACCGCGCCCGATGTGACGGAGACGCTGGCCAGCAATCCGGTGGAGCGGTCGTCGTACGACGAGGTGTGCCGGGCGCTGTCGGTGCTCGGGACGCGCGAGGGGCGGCGCGAGATCTACCGGACGATCACCGTCCGGGCCGGGTACGACCTGCTGCCCGGGGCGAGTTGGCTGCTGCTGCGGATCAACAAGTACGGGTCGGTGGAGCCGGCGACCTCGCCGCGCGGAGTTCCGTGCCGCTGGACGTCGTCATCGCGGCGGCTCGGCAGGTGGAGGAACGGCGGTTGGCGGTGCGGTCCGGGGTGGACCTGGTGCTGCCCCGAACGACCGGGCAAGAGTATCAGCCGCCTGAAGTGTCAAGGCGCTGCTTTGCCCGGTACTGACGAGT
>MWJO01000144.1 GCA_002027195.1 Streptomyces sp. GKU 895
CCCCCGGCCCTCCGGTCTCACCCCCCGTCTTCAAGCACGGCCCCCGCACCCCCGGACAAGGCCGTCCGGCCCCTGACCTTCGACGCCGACATGACCGCCGACCAGGGGGCGCGGGCGGCGGCGGGCGAGCACTTCGACAACCCGCGGCTCATCGCGACGCTGCGGGCGCTGAAGGTGCCGGCGACCGTGTTCATGACGGGCCGGTGGGCCGAGGAGTACCCGGCCGAGGCCCGGTCGATCGGGCGGGACCCGCTCTTCGAGGTCGCGAACCACTCGTACAGCCACTACGCCTTCACCGGTGACTGCTACGGGCTGCCCACGCTGTCCGAGGAGCGGATGCGGGCCGATGTCGAGCGCGCGTACACCGCCTTCCGCAAGGCGGGGGTGCCGGACGCGATGCCGTACTTCCGCTTTCCGGGCGGTTGCTACGACCGCACGGCGCTCAAGGCGCTCACCCCTGTCGGCGTCACGGCCGTGCAGTGGGACGTGGTGAGCGGGGACGCCTTCGCGACCGACGCGGACGCCGTGGCGTCGCAGGTCCTCGAAGGCGTCCGGCCCGGCTCCGTCGTCGTCATGCACTGCACGCGCAGTGCCGCACCGGCGACCGAGCGGGCGGTGCGGCGGATCGTGCCGGAACTGCGGGCCCGGGGCTACCGGTTCGTGAAGGTCTCCCAGCTGATCGGCGCCCAGGGCGGACCGTCCTAGGCTGGAGGCATGAGCGAGGACTACTGCACGATCCGTGAGGTCCCGAAGCCGCCGGTCGCCGAGGGGCCGCCGTACGCCGAGTGCGTGCTGTGCCGGAAGCCGACGGAGTACCCGGAGTCGTACAAGGGGATCACGCTGTGCCCGGTCTGCGAGTGGCAGGAGGCGCAGCGGACCGCCTGTTCAGGGTGAGCGGCGGGAGGTCAGCCGGCAGGCCAGGGCGAGCGCCAAGGCCGTCACGACCGTGGCCGCCGCGAAGGGCAGCAACGGCAGCGGGACCGTCCCCTTCTGCGAACCGGTGACCAGGCCGCTGACCGCCGCGTGGGCCGGGGAGCCGGTCACCACCACCGCCAGCAGGGCCGCGAGCAGCATCGTCGGCACCGCCCGGCCCGGTGAACGCAGCAGCGGCCAGGTGGTCAGGGCCCCGACCGCCGTGCCGAGCAGGGCGCAGGCCAGTACCGCGAGCAGCCCGGACCCGCCGGCCGGGAGCCTGGGCACCCGGATCTGGTGGTCGGAGCTCACCGGGTCGCTGATCAGCGTCACGAGCACGGTCGCGGCCGTGCCGAGCACCGCCGCGCCGGCCAGCGCCACCAGCAGCGCGGCGAGATGCGCCCGGGCGGGCCCGACCGCGGCGGAGACGCAGGCCCGGGCGGCGGGCGGCTCGCCCGCGACACAGATCCGCACCAGCCAGGCGGCGACCGGCAGCAGCGCGGCGGCGGCATAGCCGAGGGAGTCCAGGATCGGCTGCCCGCTCTGCACACCGACCCCGAGGAACACGGCGTACAGGATCACCGGCGGCAGCCAGCGCTGCGAGCGCACGAGGAGGGCGGTCTGGTAGCGGAGCAGCGCGGTCATCGGCCGCCTTCCGGTGTCTCGTGGCCCACGCTCACGACGTGCCAGGGCGGGCGGGCGGTCAGCAGGGTGCGCAGCAGGACGTCCGAGTGGGACGCGGGAACGGTCAGCCGGTAGGTGCCGGGTTCAGGCTCCTCGGCGGTGGTGGCGGTGCGGTGCGCGTCCGCGGGCAGCCGCCCGCCCGCGGGGCCCTGTGCCTCGACGACGACATGCGGGCCGTCGGCCACCGAGTCGGGGACCACCGATGTCGTACGACGTTCGAGACCGCCCTCGCGTACGGCGTACACGGCGTCGGTCGTCCCCGCGAGGCGCTGCGGATCGTGGTCGACGAACACCACCGCTCCGCCGGCCGCGGTGCGTTCGGCGACGGCCCGTTCCAGTTCGGCGCGCGCGCCGGTGTCGAGGCCGGTCCACGCCTCGTCCAGGACGAGGAGTTCCGGTTCGGCGAGCAGGGCCTGGGCGACGGCGACCTTCTGGCTGCTGCCCTTGGAGAGCTGGGCCATGGGGGTGTGCGCGTAGGAGGAGGCGCCGAACCGTTCCAGGGTGTCGGCGGCGGCGCGCTGAGCGGAGGCACGGGTGAGGCCGTGGATCGTGGCCAGGTGGGTGAGGTAGCCGGCGGCCGTGAAGGGGAGGGCGGAGGGAAAGCGCTCGGGGACGTAGGCCGTGCGGGGGCGGCCCTTGACCCTGCCTTCGGAGGGGGCGTCGAGGCGGGCGAGGAGGCGCAGCAGCGTGGACTTGCCGGTGCCGTTCGGGCCTTCTATGCGGGTGAGGGTGCCGGGGGCGAGGGTGAGGTGGATGCCCCGTAAGACCCATGGGCCGCGCAGGCCGTAGCGGCGGCCCACGTTGTCCAGCTGCAGATCGCGTTCCATGGCCAAATGATGTCGCCTTAAGGTGGCCGGGTGAACGCCAGCCCCTTTACCCCCGAAGCCGATGTGCGCGACCAGGCCCCTCAGTTCGTCCTGCCCCTGGTCGTCCGTATCGAGCGTGCCGCTCCTCCTGCCCGTACCGACGCCCTGGAGACCGCCGCGCGTGCCGTTCTCCTGATCCTCAGCGACGAACGGTCCCTGGAGGGCGGGGAGTGGGCCCAGGTCATGCGGGACTGGCAGGACGCCCGGATCCGCAAGGTCGTGCGGCGGGCGCGCGGCGCCGAGTGGCGGAAGGCCGAGGCGCTGCCCGGGATCACGGTCACGGGCAAGTCGGCCGAGGTGCGGGTCTTTCCGCCGGTGCCGCTCGACGGGTGGCCGAAGGAGCTGGCCAAGCTCCAGGTGTCCGGGACCGATCTCGACGACCCGGAGACCCCCGGGGACGTCGATCCCGGGGTGCCGGTGCTGTGGATGAGCCCGGATCTCGACATGTCCGCCGGCAAGGCGATGGCGCAGGCGGGGCACGGGGCTCAGCTCGCCTGGTGGGAGCTGTCGGAGGAGCAGCGGACGGCCTGGCGGGACGCCGGTTTCCCGCTCGCCGTGCGCACGGCGGACCCCGGGCGGTGGAGTGAACTCACGTCCAGCGGGCTGCCGTTGGTGCGGGACGCGGGCTTCACGGAGATCGCTCCCGGTTCCTGCACCGTGGTCGCGGACCACCCGGCGCTGCGCTCGCGGCCCTGAGCGGCGTTCAGCGGCGCAGCGCCGCGAGCGGCTCGATCCGGGCCGCTCGCAGCGCGGGGTAGAGGCCCGCGAGCAGGCCCGTGACGGTACCGGCGAGGGGGGCCGGGAGCACGGCCGCGGGTTGCAGCACGGCCGTCCAGTCGCGGACCACCGCCGTGCCCAGCACCGTGGCGACCCCCAAGGATGTGCCGATCAGGCCGCCGAGGGTGCCCAGAGCCGTGGACTCGGTGAGGAACTGGGCGGTGATGTGGCGGGGGCGTGCGCCCAGGGCGCGTCGCAGGCCGATCTCGGACGTCCGCTCGAGGACGGCGACCAGTGTGGTGTTGGCGATACCGAAGGCCCCGACGACCAGGCAGATGACTGCCAGGGCCAGGAAGAGCCCGGACAGATCGGTGTCGACCTGGTCCCGCAGGCCGTGCGGGTCGGGCGGAGGGGTCGCCTTGAGGAGGTCCGGCCGATCGGGGCGCAGTGCGAGCGGCGCCTGACGGGCGACCAGTTGCGCCGCCCCGGGGCGGGTTCTGATCAGTGCCTGAGCGGGTGAGTCGAGCGGGGGACCGTACTCGCGCAGTGCCGTGGTGGTGGGGATGACCATGCCGAGCAGGGTCTGCGGCAGCCGCTCGGTGTCCGCGAAGATGCCCACCACGCTGTACGAGACACCGTCGACGAAGACCGCCGGATTGCCGTCGAGCCGGCTGATGCCCAGCAACCGGGCCGCGGACAGGCCGAGCAGACACACCCTTTCCCCCCGGGTCTGGTGGAAGGCGTTGTAGAGCGTGCCCGTGGCGAGGGTGGGCTGCATGGCGCGCAGGGCACCCGGTGAGGCCGCGTACACCCCGATGTCGGCGCCCTGGTCGGCCACCGCCGTGACGTCCGGCCGCGCCGAGATGAGCGGGTCGCGTACCGGGACCGGCCACCAGGGACCGCCGGCCACCACCCCGTTGAGCCTGCCGAGGCGGGCGTCGGCGTCGGCGGGGAAGCTGGTGGTCCGCCCGCTGCCCGGGGCCGCGTCGTCCACGGTGACGGTGGTCTCCTCCAGCAGGCTGAAGGACTTGCCGATCTGCCCGGTCGCGGTGGACGTCAGACCGAGCACCGCGACGAAGGCCCCCACGCCGAGGACGGTGCCGAGCATGGTCAGCACCGACCGGCCGGGGCGCTGGAGCAGCCCGGTGAGCGCCTCGGCGAGCAGGTCGCGCGCGTGCAGCCGGGTCGGGGAAACCGGTGTCCGGGGGCGGCTCCGGCCCGGCAGGAGGGTGTTCACGCGGTGCCGGTCCTCTCCGTCGCGAGGGGACGCCCGCCGGATTCGTCGCGGGCCGACAGGCGGCCGTCGAGGATGGTGATCCGGCGGCGGGCGCGGGCGGCCACCGCCGGATCGTGAGTGATGACGATGACGGTGACACCCGCCCGGTTGAGGTCGCCGAGCAGATCCATCACGGTGGCGGCGGTCACGGAGTCGAGGTTGCCGGTCGGCTCGTCGCACAGCAGCAGATCGGGCTCGTTGACCAGGGCGCGGGCGATGGCGACCCGCTGCCGCTCGCCGCCGGACAGCGTGGTGGGCGAGGCGTCCAGGCGGTGGCCGAGGCCGACACGTTCCAGGGCGTCGGTGGCGGCACGGACGCGTTCGGCGGCACGGTCGGTGACGTAGAGCTGCGCCAGGGCCACGTTCTCCAGCGCGGTGCGGTACGGCAGCAGGTGGAACTCCTGGAAGACGAAGCCGATACGGCGTCCCCGCAGCGCCGTGCGCTCACGCTCGGACAGCTCCGCCACGTCCACCCCGGCGAAGGTCAGGGTGCCCGAAGTGGGCCGGTCCAGCAGTCCGAGCAGATTCAGCAGCGTGGACTTTCCCGAGCCGGACGGCCCGACCACGGTGAGGTAGTCGCCGGCCGGCACGGTCAGGTCGGCCGGGTGCAGCGCCTGCACGGGAGGGAAACCGGGATAGGTCTTCGCGCAGCCGACGAGCCGCAGCACCGCGGAGGGTTCCGGGGCGGTGCGGGTCTTCTCCCCGGGGTCTGTGATCATTTCCCGACCACGACCCGGTCACCGGCTTCCAGGTCGGCGCCGCGTGCCGGGGTGACCTGCACCATGCCGTCCGCGGACGCCCCGGTCGTCACCCGTACGGTCCGCCGTTCTCCGGCGGCGGTGACCACGGTGACCGAGGTGTGGGTGTCGGCGCCGGCCGTGACCGCGGCCTCGGGCACCGCCAGCACCGGCTTCGCGGTCGAGGCGGCGGTGACCGTGATGCGGACGTCCTGGCCCGCGAAGGCCGTGTTCCACGCTTTGTCCGGCTTGACGGCCAGCGGCCGGTAGGCTCCGCCGCCCGCGGCCGCCACCGTGCCGGAGTCCGACGTGCCTTCCTTGCCGGCGCCCGGCGTGACGAGGGCGCCCACCGACTCCACCGTGGCGCGCGCCTGCGCGCCGGTGGCCTCCGAGAGCACGGAGACCTTCATCCCCGGCGTGACGAGGCCGGCCTGCGCCGGGTCGAGTCGCCCGGTGAGCGTCAGGCCGCCGCGGGCGAGCGCGATCACCGGCCCCTTGACCGGGTCGCCGACCTGGACCGGAACGGACACCACCCGCGCGGGCAGTGACGGGACGAAGATCACCTCCGACGCGGGCACCATGGCGTGCGCGGTGGAGGAGGACTCGCCCTGAGGCGTGGGCGCCGGGGAGGCCGACGCGTCCGCCCCGGTGACGGCCTTGCCGTCCGCGTCGGAGGGAGGGCTCGCGTCACGCGTCACGGGGGCCGGGTAGCCGAGGTGCCGGTACAGCTCGCGCACCGCCTGCTCGGTTCCGGGTCCGAAGACACCCGCGGTGTCGCCGCTGGTGCCGTAGCCCTGCGAGACCAGTGCCTTCTGCAACTGCTCCACGTCGCCGCCCTGTTCGCCGTAGACCAGGTCCCGGTACGCCGGAACGGCTCCCGGCAGCGCGAACACCGGCCGCCCCGAGTACTCCAGCAGCGCCCTGGCGGCCCGGACGGAGCGGCCCACCCGGGTGAACACGCCGGTGACCATCAACTGCGCGGGCCTGGACGGAGCTTCGGTCCCGGCCACCGAGGACGGCTGGGCGGACACCGTCCGGCCGTCGGCGAAGGTGCCCCGCAGCACCACGGTGGAGCGCAGGACCTGCCGCGTCACCGGCGCGGTGATCACGCTCGGCGCCGGCGGGCGGGTGTCCGCGGCCGCCTGCGAGGGCGACCGCACCAGTCCCGACCCCCGCCAGCCCGCCGACCGACAGCAGTCCGGCGAGTGCGGCCACGCCCACGACGGCGCGCCGCCGCCGGGCCGTACGCGATGCCATGGAGTCCCACATCCCTTTCGTGAGGGTGAGTCGGCGCCCGTCGGGCGCGGCCGCGCCGTCGTGTCGCGTGTCAGCGGCCCAGTACGCCGGTCGCCGCCTTGACCTCGGCGGTGATCGTGTCCCTGACCTGGGTCAGGGCCAGCTGGTGCTGTTCGATCTGCCGGCGCTGGATGGCGGACTCCACGGTGAACCAGGTCTTGACGAGGCCCGTCCGCCGCTTGCACCCGATGTCGGTCAGTGCCGTGGTGATGTCCGCCTGCCCGGCCTGCCCGTCGTGGGTGTCGGGGGTGAGGTTCGCGGCGTTCAGCGGGCTGTCCACGGTGTAGCCCTTCGCCTTCATGCACCGCGACCAGGCGCCGATGACGGCCAGCACACGGGGATCGCTCTGCGAACGGCGCAGACTCTCGTAGTCCAGTCTGCTGGGCAGACTCTCGTCGATGCGCGGCCCGATCCGCCGGGTCGCCTCGCCGAGGCATCCGTCCTGGGGGATGCTCTTGCCGCCGATGCGCGCCGGGGCCTTCTTCGCGCCCCGCGCGATGGCCAGTCGGCCGGTGAGCACGGCCGTTTCCGCGGAGGAGAGCTTCGGCGCCGGCGGCGGGGTCTGGTTGAGATCGCCGAGAAAGTAGCCGAACCTGGCGGCCAGGTCCTCGTCGGTGATGCCGTAGCGGCGCGGCATGTTGGAGTCGTCGCTGCTGGGCGGTGGCGTCATGCCGCGGGCCGGAGCGGTGTACGCGTAGCCGTACCGCTTCATGCACTGCGCGGTGAGCCGGTCGACGGCCCGGTCGATGACCACGGTGTCCGCGTACGGCTCCAGGTAGGCCTCCATGGGCAGGACCAGGCCCTTGGCGAGGCCCGACGCGGGCACCGCGGCGGGCCAGGCGGGGGCGCCCGTCCCGGAGGGCGTGGCACCCCCTGCCCGGGGCGTGCCCGTCCCGCCGCCCGGGGAGCACGCCGCCAGGGCGAGCAGCGCCGCCACGACGGCCACCACGGGCCGTGCGGCTCTCCGACCAGGCATCGACTCTCCTTCTGAACAGACGGGTCACCGACGACGACGTGCCGTCAGGACCAGTGCTCCGACGCGTCCTCGTTCTTCAGCGTGGAGTCGAAATTGAAGTCCCCGTCGCAGTACCGGTCGGAGCCGAAGTACTGAGAGTGGCCGGTGTACCCGGAGTTGTAGTAGATGCGGTAGCTGTTCACCCCGCAGGGGTCCGCTGCGGCGGCGTTGTTCTTGATCTTCTGCCCGGCACCGGGTCGGCTGCCGGCGGTGCTGAAGACGAAGACGTACTGCCCGTTGCCGTCCAGGCCTGCCGAGAAGTCGTAGATGTCGCCGTACATGTCGGCGATCGCACCGGGCGCCGGCAGGACACCGCTCTGGGGCGACGAGTTGTAGTTGATGAAGAGGTCGGCCTCGCAGTCGGGGTCGTAGCCCCTGGAGTCCCTGGAGATGCAGGGCGAGGAGGAGTAGATGACGGTGACCGCGTGCGCCTGGCTCTCGGTGGCGAACGTGGTGACGGCGGCACAGGTGGCGACGGCGAGACCGATCGCCGCCGCCCGTCTGTTGACGTTCCGGAGCGCGCGAACAGCATGGACCATGACCCGTCCTTTGCAGTGACGAAGGCAGGCAAACTCTCCGTGGGGGGCGGCGAGTTACAGGATTCTCTTCAGCGGCCAACAGGAACAACCAAGGACCACCAAAGAAACCGCCAAGCAACTTCCCGCACTTGACTCTCCTGGAACACCAAATCCCTTGTGTAATGAGGTCACTTCCGCTCGCTGAGCAGCGACAGGACGGGACGTTTCCCACAGAACCCCACATCGCCGACGAGGTTCACAGTCGGAGACTCTTCCCTTTCCGGGGCCCCTGCACGTACTTTGTGTCGGCTTCACTTGTGGGAACTCCCGTGTCCCGCAACGGAGATGAGGCGGCACGCACGACCCTGCCTCCCGCCGTCGGTCACACCTGCCCATCGGGACCCTGGAGGACCCTTGAGGCTGAGACACAGAGCACGTGCGTCCATCGCCCTGCTCGCCACTTCACTGGTGGTCACCGGTCTGACCCAGACCGTCCCGCCTTCGCCGCACCGCCCTCCGGGGCCCCCGCGTCCGCCGCGCCGCCCTCCGGCCCGAGCGACCCCACTCCCCAGGCGCCCGGCCAGGACCGGTCGTCGAAAGTGCTCTCCCCGGACACGCAGCTGCCCAAGGGCTGGCGGAAGTCCGCCGACCGCGCGGTGACCGTCGCGGGTGACGGTTCCGCCCTGCGTGTGCTCGCCGCCGACAGCGCCGAGGCCTACCGGTGGCGGACCGTCGCCACGCTCTCGGAGCCCGGCTTCGGCACCGACCTGTGGATCGGGAACGCCTGCGTGACGGGGTCCGGCAAACGGGCCGTGGTCGTCTACGCGCCCCGGGACTTCACCAACAGCCCCGAGCTGATGGCGCGCGGCGGCTTCGCCGCCGTCGTCGACCTGACCAGCGGCAAGGTCACCAAGCTGGCCGACACGGTCACCCTCGGGTACTTCAACCCGGGCTGCGGCACCGGCGAGACCGCCGTGCTCACCCAGCTGGGCGACGAACGGCGCAACCGGACCAGGCTGTTGACGGTGAACACCGCCACCGGCGCCGTCATCCGCAGGCAGACCGAGAACGTCCAGGTCACCTCGGCGGTCCCCACGCCCGACGGCATCGTCGGCGCGGCGGCGGGCCGGCTGATCGGCTTCGACCGTAAGAACCACACCACCGAGCTCGCCACCACCACCGGCCCCGCCTTCGGGCTGCACGTCGACGCCGGGGGAGGCGTCGACTTCCTGGACCAGAAGGGCGGCAAGGCCCGCGCCCGCCGCACCGCGGCCGGTCGGACCACCACCTTCGCCCAGGGCCCGTCGGGCGCGCTGGGCCTGGCGGCCGGCACCTCCGGCCGCGTCTTCCTCACCGGCAAGCCCGCCTCCGTGACACACCTGCCTTCACCCGTACGGCAGTTGAAGGTCGCGGCGGACGCCGAGGTGTCCTCGACCGGCGCGCTCGCCGTGGACCAGGCCGTGTCCGCGAGCCTGCGCAGCCACGTCAGCGACCCGCTCGCGGCGACCGCCTGGAACGCCGCGGCGCCCCTGAAGATCAAGACCGAGGTACCCGCGACCGCGAAGAAGATCTCCTTCACCGTGAGTGAGGCCGCCACCGGCGCCAAGGCGGCGGGTGGACAGGCGTCACCGGCCCTGACCGGCTCCGGCACCGCGTCGAAGTCCGCGGCCACGATGTCGGCCGCGGCGGCCGGCAGCCCCACGAGCACGATCGACGACGACCGGACCTGCTCGCAGCCGCGCAACGACCCGGCGCAGCAGGCGTACCAGCCCACCCCCAACCAGGTCGAATGGGCCGCCGACATGGCCGTCCGGGGCGACCTCACCAGCGCCTATGTCCGCCAGGGCGGATGGCGCACGGCCGACGGGCTCGGCACGGTGAACCCGCAGGGCATGTTCCCGCTGCCGGGGCTGACCGGCACCAGCGGCGGACGCATCCCCGCTCAGGTGCTCCTCGGCGTACTGGCCCAGGAGTCCAACCTGTGGCAGGCCGAGGGCGGCGCCCTGCCCGGCCAGACCAGCTCCACCCTGGCCAGCACCAACGGCTTCTACGGCCATCCCAGCGACCCGGCGACCCCTGAGGACCACTGGCTGATCGACTGGTCCAAGACCGACTGCGGCTACGGCATCGGCCAGCAGACCGACGGCATGAAGACCGGTGACGTGGACGAACTCCCGGCCGCCCAGCAGCGGGCCATCGCGCTGGACTACACGTCCAACATCGCGATCGCCGCCCAGACGCTCGAGAAGAAGTGGAACGAGCTGCACGACACGGCCGTCACCCCGGGCGCGATCAAGCTCAACACCGACGACCCCGCGGCACCGGAGAACTGGTTCGCCGCCCTCTGGGACTACAACTCCGGTCTCAACTACTACATCCCGGCCAACCCGTCCGGCTACTGGGGCCTGGGCTGGCTGAACAACCCCTCCAACCCGCTCTACCCGCCGGACCGGCACGCCTTCCTGGACGGCAACACCTACGCCGACGCCGGGCATCCGCAGGACTGGTCGTACGAGGAGAAGGTGCTCGGCTGGGGCGCCTGGCCGATCGACACCGGGCGCGCCTACGCCGACGACGGCACCGCCAACAACAGCAACACCGCGGGCTACTCGGCCGCCTGGTGGAGCACCGACGCCGACCGCTCCTCGGTCAAGCCGGACCTCGACACGTTCTGCGCCCCGCTCGTCAACGACTGCGACCCGGCCAACCCGCCGCGCTGCGAGGTCGACCACCTCGGCCAGACCTGCGATCCACCGCACTGGTACCACGCCAACCAGACCACCTGGAAGGTCGACTGCTCCAACAGCTGCGGCCACGAGTACCTGACGTACAAGACGCTCAGGACCGAACTGGGCAACGGCAACAACGGCTCCGGCACCATGTGCGACAACTCCGATCTGGGCTTCACCGTCGTGGACGACGTGTCGAGCAGCGTCCCGGCGTTCACCGACAACTGCGCCAAGTCGGGCTGGACCGACGCCGGGACGTTCGGCTTCCGTTTCAACGCCGACTCCGCGGGCCACTACGAGGCGAAGGGCGACCTGCACCAGATCGGCGGTGGCTTCGGCGACCACTTCTGGTACGCCCACGCCCGCGACGACGCCCACGGCGCCACGGCCGACGTGTCCGATCCCGGCACGGACCCGGGCATCGCGAGCGGCGCGATGGCCGCCACCGGCACCTGGAAACTCAACAGCCAGCGCACCTCCTGGACCCGGGTCCTGGTGCATCTGCCCAACACCGGCTCCGGCAGCCAGCAGGCCGTCTACACCATCCACCTCGGCGACGGCACCACCCACAACCGGATCATCAACGCCGTCTCCCATGCCAACCAGTGGGTGAGCCTGGGCATCTACCACTTCACCGCCGGCTCCGACTTCCAGGGCGTCACCCTGTCCAACTACACGCCCGAGGGGCAGGCGGACAACGACGTGGCCTGGGACGCCGTCGGCTTCCAGTGGCTCTCGGCCAAGCCGCGGCACATCGTGGCCGCGCTCGGCGACTCCTACTCCTCGGGTGAGGGCGCCGGCTCCTACGACACGTCGACCGACCAGGACCACGGCACCGTCGACTGGGACGCCTGCCGGCGCAGCGCCAACGCCTGGCCCCGCAAGCTCGTCCTGCCGGGTGAGTCCGCGAGCCTGTCCCTGCTGTCCGACAACTACAGCCCCGACGCGGAACTGGGCTTCGTCGCCTGCTCCGGCGCCCACACCTGGCAGGTCGACGGGTCCGTCGACACCAGCTACTGGCAGAGCGGTGACATCGCGGCCGGCGACGGCGAGTTCCGGGAGATCCCGCAGGTGGACTCCGGTGTGCTCACCAAAGACACGACCCTGGTGACCCTCACCATCGGCGGCAACAACTACGGCGCCTTCGTCAACGCCGTGACGGACTGCGCGGGCCTCGGGGACTGCGCGGGCAGCGACTTCCTCGCCAAGTACGAGAAGTTGATCGACCAGACCAAGGAGGACATCGGCAACACCCTGACCGCCGTCGCCCAGCAGGCGCCGAACGCCAAGATCCTGCTCGTCGGCTATCCGGAGATCCTCAGCCGCACGGTCAAGTGCACGGGCTCCTGGTACATCGACGGCGACGAGGCCGCCGCGCTGGCGACCCTCGCCAACTACATGGACACGGCGCAGAAGGCCAAGGTCGACGAGTTGCACGCCGCCGGATACGACGTCTCGTACGCCAATCCGGTCTCGGCGTTCGTCGGCCACGGCGGCTGCGACAGCGACGAGTGGATCAACAAGATCGTGCTCGGGCCCAACGGCGACGGTGACTTCCACGAAGGGGACCCGCACGCCGTGTGCATCGCCATCTCGGGCGTCGGTCAGACCTGTCTGAGCCGCGAGGCCTTCCATCCGAACAACGCGGGCACCACCGGATACGAGCACGTGGTCGAGAACGCCTTGACCTCCCTCGGCTATACGGGAGCATGACCGCGTGACCTCCCCCATGCGGCACGCACCGCGCCGCGACAGCGGGCCGGCCGGGTTCCTCGCCCGGTCGGCCGGGTGTCTCGGCGCGGCCGTGCTGACCTGCGTGCTGGTGGCCGCCGGCGTGCTGGTCTGGTTCTTCCAGGCCGTGCAGGACAGCGGGCGGGACCGGGAGCGCGACGCCCGGGCCGCCGTCACCGCCGGCGCCGAGCGGCTCAGGGTCCGGCTGCAGCAGGCCGATGCCGACGGCACCCTGACCGACCAGGAGATCGCCGCCGTGCTACGTCCCCGAAGCCCCCGTTCCGTCGTCCGCACCGCGACCGGCACCACCGTCGTGGTACAGGTCGCCGCGTCCGACTGGGCCCAGTGCTACACGTACACCGCCGGCCGCACCGGCACCGTCACCGCCCGGCCGCTGGACGGCTGCCCGTCGGCCTCAACCTCAAATGTTGCTCTGAAGACGCCCCCTGGGTGATTCGGCTCCGGGCCTCGGGGCCATACCCCCGTCACACAGGAACGGCACGGCGTCGGAGGGGACGGCACGGCGGGCACCTGAGCAAGGCACTCGACGAGAAACGGGGGCGGGGACCATGGAGCGACTGGGCACGGGAATCGGCTGGCGGCCGGAGATCGCGGACGCCGTGGAGCGTATGCCGGGCATCGACTGGGTCGAGGTCGTGGCCGAGAACACCTGTCCCGGCCATCTGCCGGAGTCGCTGCGGCGGCTGCGCGAGCGCGGGGTGACCGTGGTCCCGCACGGCGTCTCGCTCGGCCTCGGCGGCGCCGACCGCCCGGACGAGAGCCGCCTGACCGCCCTCGCCGAGCGCGCCGAGGCGCTGGGCTCGCCCCTGGTCACCGAGCACATCGCGTTCGTCCGGGCGGGCGGGCTCCTGACGGCCTCCCCGCGCCTGGAGGCCGGCCACCTGCTGCCGGTCCCCCGCACCCGTGACGCCCTCGACGTGCTGTGCGAGAACATCCGCATCGCCCAGGCCGCGCTGCCCGTGCCGCTCGCCGTCGAGAACATCGCCGCGCTGATCGCCTGGCCGGACGAGGAGATGACGGAGGGGCAGTTCCTGTACGAGCTGGCGGACCGTACGGGCGTACGACTCCTCATCGACGTCGCCAATCTCCACACCAACCACGTCAACCGCGGCGAGGACCCGGCCGCCGCCCTCGCCGACCTCCCCCTGGAGGCCATCGCCTACGTCCACGTGGCGGGCGGCTTCGAGCGGGACGGTGTCTGGCACGACAGCCACGCCCACCCCGTCCCCCGCCCGGTCCTCGACATCCTCACCGACCTCGCCTCCCGGGTGTCGCCGCCCGGGGTCCTCCTGGAACGGGACGAGAACTTCCCGGAACCGGCCGAGCTGGAGGGGGAGCTGGCGGCGATCCGGGAGGCGGTGGAGAAGGGGCGGGAGCAGCAGCGCGGGGCGGCGCGGGAGGACCGTACGGCAGCCGCCCACGAGACCCCCGACACCGCTCCCGCCCGCCAGCGCCTCGCCCTCGCGCAGGCCGCGCTCCTGTCCGCCCTCGTCGCCGGGACGCCCGTGCCCGAGGGGTTCGACCGGGTGCGGCTCGGGGTGCAGGCGCGGGCACTGGCCGGGAAGCGGGCGGACGTCGTGGCGAAGGTCGCGCCCGAGCTGCCGGTGATCCTCGGTGCGGGGTACCGGGCCGCCTTCCTCGGCTATGCCCACGGGCACCCGATGACCGGCGGGTACCGCAGGGACGCGCTGGACTTCGCCGGGCATCTGCTCGGGGCAGGGACGGTGGGCGACGAGCGGGCGCTGGCCGAGCTGCGGGAGTGGTGGGAGGAGCGGTCGGGGTCGCGGCCGCGCTCGCACCGGCCGGGCGTGCGTCTCGCGCGGGCGACGCGGCGGGTGCTGCTGCGCCGCTGAGGCGGACGGTCGTCAGCCGACGTGACCGCGAAGTAACATGCCACCTGCGCACCCGAAACGCACTGGCGTGCGGTGCCGCAAGCAGGAGGCACCATGCGACCCCGACCCCCCGTCAACGGCCGAGGCATCTTCAGTGGCACCGGGCTCATCATCACCGGCCTGGCGGCGACCCTGGCGGCCCTGATCTTCCCGATCTGGTCGTACGCCGACCGTTCCGGAACGGCGGTCGACGTGCTCAACGCCCAGACGGTGTCGACGAGGTACGGCCCGCTGTCGGCGCTCGACCGGGAGTTCGTCACCAAGGTGCGGCTGGCCGGGCTGTGGGAGCTGCCGGCCGGGCAGCAGGCCCTGCAGAAGGGCACGACCCAGGCCGTACGCACCGCGGGGCAGCACCTCGTCGACGGGCACACGTTCCTGGACGGGCGGGTGCGTGACGTCGCCTCGCAGCTCGGCCTCGCCCTCCCCAACGAGCCCAACGACCAGCAGAAGCAGTGGCTGGCCACCCTGAGCTCGGCCCAAGGGGTCGAGTACGACCGGCAGTTCGCCAACATCCTGCGGATCGCCCACGGCAGGGTCTTCTCGGTCGTCGCCCAGGTGCGGGCCACCACCCGCAACTCCCTGGTCCGTGCCCTCGCCGACGACGCGAACACCACCGTCCTCGACCACATCAAGATCCTGGAGGCCACCGGGTACGTCGACTGGGACGCCCTGGCCCAGGAGATGGCCTCCGGGAGCACTCCCCCGATCACCAACACCCCGGGCCCGCCCGGCCCGACGAACGACCCGGCCCCGGCGATCCCGGTCACGCCACCGGCATCGCCGACGTACTCGCTGCCCCCACCGGCCACCAGCCCGCCGCCGAGCGGGTCTTGAGCGGCCCCAAGGGGAACATCACGTACCGGCAACGCTCCGTCCGGATTGTGAACAAGGCATGGCGCCTTCGCGGTCGATTCGCATAGAACAGCGTCATGTTCTGGGTCCTTCTCCTCCTGCTGGCCTGGGCCGCCGCCGGTACCGCGTGTACCCGGTTGTGCCTGGCCGCCGTACGTGCTGCGGCCGTGGACACGGAAGAAGCGGCCGCGGGCCATGGGCACGATCTGACGCTGTACGAGGCGGCGTTCCTGTCCGGCGGCCCCCGGCGGGTCGCCGACCTCACCATGGTCTCGATGGCGCGCCAGCGCCGACTGCTCCTCGCGCACACCGGCTGGGCGACGGTCGTCGACCCACGCGGCCGGGACGAGATCGAGCGCTCCGTCATAGGGGCGATCGGCCCGGAGGGCCAGTCCCGGATCACCCCGGCGCGGGACGCCGCGGCGACCGCGGCCCCGGTGCGCGGCCTCGCCGACCGGCTCGTCCGCGCGGGCCTCGCCGGTGCCGGACGGGGCGCGTACGCGGTGGCGGCGGCCGTGCGCCAGGTGCAGCTCGCCGCGCTCGTCGTCCTCGCGCTGGGCGCGACCGCGCTGCTGACGCCCGCCCCGTCGGAGATGCCGCGCCAGCTGATCGCCCTCTGGTTCGCGCTGCCCCTCGCGCTCACCCTGAGCTGCCTCGCGATCGCCCGTGTCGAGGTCCACCCCTACTCGCGCTGGGCCTCCCCCGCCGGCCAGCGCCTGCTCGGCGCCCTGGCCCGCCGTACCGGGGGCGGCGACGACCGGACGTACCTCACGACGGTCGCCGTCCGGGGCGTCCACGCGGTCGGTGAACCGGATCTGCGCGCGGCCTTCGCCGACCGCGAGCAGCCCTGGCGCGCCGGGCACACCAGGGGCGCATAGGGGCATTGGCGCCGACACCGGCCGGACGGTGCTTGCCTTCACCAACAACCGAACGAAACATCCCTTTTGTTGCTGCCGTGCACCGAAGGGATACGCGATGAGAGCCCCCGCCCTCTACTCGGCCGCCGGGACCCTGATCCTGACCACACTCGCGGCCGCCCCCGGGCGGCGCCCCCGCTGCCGCCCGGCACGGCCGACTGCGC
>MWJO01000145.1 GCA_002027195.1 Streptomyces sp. GKU 895
GGCGGCGGCCTCGGCGGGGCTGCGGCACGCGGCCGAGACGGCGACGGCGGCCCAAGGCCTGTCGGACCGCCCTTGGTACGACGCCCGGCGCCTCGACATCGACCTGCTGCTGTGGCGGCTGCGCGACCATCCGGACCTCGCGGCCTTCGTCGACCGCGCGATCGGTCCGGTACGGGACCACGACACCCGCTCCAAGCCGCCGCTGCTGCCCACCCTGGAGACCTATCTCGCCCACGCCGGCCGCAAGGCGGAGACGGCCCGCGAGCTCCATCTCAACCGCCAGACGCTCTACAACCGCCTCGCGCGGATCGGCGAGTTGCTGGGCACGGACCTCGACGACCCGCAGACGGTACTGGCGTTGAGCCTCGCGCTGCGGGCACGCCGGCACGTGCCCTAGATCAACGGGCGCGGCTGGGTCAACTCGTCGTAGACACTGAGCACTTGCGCGACGGTCTCGTCCTCCGTCGGCCAGGTGGCTGCCTGCCGTACGCCCTTCTCGCGCAGCTCCTCGCACCGCGCGGGATCGCCGAGCAGCCGTACGACGGCATCCGCGAGCGCCTGGGCGTCCCCGTACGGCACGAGTTCGGCGGCGTCGCCGACGAGTTCGGGCATGCTGCCGACGTCGGTCGCGACGAGCGGCACGCGCGCGTGCAGGGCCTCCTGGGCCAGCAGGGAACGCGACTCCCAACTGCTCGACAGCAGTGCGAGGTCGGCGGCGGCGAGCAGGTCCGCAACGTCGTCGCGCCGTCCGATCAGGCGGACCGGCAGCTCCTCCTCCTCGATCCGGCTCTGCAACTCGGCCCGCAGGGGCCCCTCTCCGGCGATCACGACGAGCGGCAGGGGGTCGAGCGCCCGCCATGCGCGCGAGGCGTCCAGCAGGGTGTCGTACCCGCGATGCCGGTCCAGCGAGCCGACGGCCATCAGCAACGGCCGCCCGATGGCCCCGAGTTCGGCCCGCACCTTGGGCCGCAGTCGCTCGGGGTCCTCCAGCCGGACGGTACGGCGAGGCCCGGGCAGGGCGACGGCGGCGAGCCGCGCGTCCCGGGCGCCGGTGGTGCGAGCCCGGTCCACGAGGGCGGAGGTGGCCCCCAGCACCACGGCGGCGGCCTTCACGACCCGCCGCTCCAACAGCCGCACGAGATGGGCCCGCGCGCCCTCGGCACGCGCCCGGTCGTGCCAGGTCACGACGAGCGGAGTGCGCCGCCCGCTGAGCGCGAGGACGGCACGGAAGGAGGCGTGCAGTCCGTGCGCGTGCACCAGATCGGCGTCGGCGCAGGCGGCCCGCAACGCGGCGACGGACCCCGGGTCGCTGCTCCTGGGCACATGCACGTGCTCGGCACCGGCCCCCGTGAAGTCGTAGATGCGATCCGCCTCGGCAGGGGCGCACACGGTGACCTTCACGCCCCTCGCGACGAGCCCGGAGGCCAGGGACCGCACATGCGCGCTGCTACCGGCGTTGCCGCCGCCGAGCACCTGCACGGTGCGCAACGGCGACTGACCGTGCGGTGAGTGGCTGCTCGCGGGGCTCACGTGGCCGGGGCTCCTGGTTCGGCGTCGGGCGGTCACGAGGAAACGTACAGAAGGTATCGAGCGGAGGGGTGAACCGCGCGCTTCCTACGCGTACTACGTGCTCCCCCAAGGATGCCAGCACGTACGGGTGTTCCGGGAACGCCGACGGTGTGCGGATTCGGGGTGGAGGCAGGTCGGGTCACTCACACGAGTGAAAACCCCCCCGAACCCACCCCACGGCCCGAAACCGCGACACCATTGCCCCCGCACACGGCGCGCGACCCCGGTGACCCTGTCCCCGCACACGGCAGCTGCGACAACGGTGGCGGCGTGCGCGACCAGCCCCGCCCGCCCGTTCCCCACGGCGACCGCCACACCCAGGACCGCACCCAGCGCATGCGCCCCCGTATCACCGAGCATCGACCACTCCCCGAGGTCGCCCGGCAGAACGGCAGCCGCAGCCCCCACGGCCGCGGCGGCCAACTCCCCGCCGGGCCCCTTGCGCAGCATCCCCGGCACGCCGAGGCCGATGACGACAGCGGCGGCCCGCCCAGGCCGCACGTCCACGAGGTTGACGAAGTGCGCGGCACCGGCGGTGACGACCCCGGCGAGGACCTTGTCCAACGCCTTCTCCTTGAGCACCGCCCCGGCAAGCAGGGCGGCAATAGAGATCCCGAACAACTTCACGGCCCCGCTGGTGACTTCGCCGTCCCGCAGCGCCGTGAGGTGCGCACGGAAGCCGCGGCCGGGGGTCGGCGGCACCGGCGATGTCGTCGTAGGCGCCGCAGGCACCGGCGGCGGCGATGGCGAGGGCCGCGGCGGGGTGTATGCGGGCGCTGCTGAGGGTCGTCGCGAGGGCGGTGGCGGGGCCGGCGTAGAGGTCGACGGAGCGGCCCGCGTAGTTCTTTCGTCGCCAGCTGGGCCCGCCGGAGGCCTTTGCACGGAGGGTGGTGAGGGCGGCGTGGGTGAGGGTGGTGGAGAGGGCGAGGGAGGTGAGGCGGGGGAGGCGGTTGATCATGCCGCCACCCTAGAAGAGCCCCAAACCCCCTACGCGTCCGCCCGCGCCGCCGCCAACAGCTCCTCCGCGTGGGCCCGGGCCGTCTCCGAGTCCTCCTGGCCTGCCAGCATCCGGGACAACTCCCGTACCCGTTCCTCTCCTTCGAGCACCTTCACACCGGACCGGGTGACGGACCCGTCGTTGGTCTTCTCGACCAGCAGTTGCCGGTCGGCGAACGCGGCGACCTGCGGCAGGTGCGTGACGACGACGACCTGCGCCGACTTGGCCAGCTTCGCCAGCCGACGCCCGATCTCGACCGCCGCCTTGCCGCCGACACCGGCGTCGACCTCGTCGAAGAGATACGTCGGCACCGGATCGGTCCCCGCGAACACGACCTCGACGGCCAGCATCACGCGCGAGAGCTCACCGCCGGAGGCGCCCTTGGCGATGGGCCGCGGCGGAGCACCGGGGTGCGGCGCGAGCAGCAGCTCGACCTCGTCCGCACCGGACGGCCCGTACGCGACGGTCCGCCCGCCGACCTCGACACCGTCCGGGTCCTCGGTCTGCCGGATGTCGAAGGACACGCGCGCGTGCGGCATGGCCAGCGAGGCCAGCTCGGCGGTCACGGCGGCCGCGAACCGCGAGGCCGCCTCCGCCCGCGCGTCGCTCAACGCCTGCGCCAGCCCACCCAGTTCGGCCCGCAGCGCGTCCCGCTCGTCGGTGAGCTCCCCGATCCGCTCGTCGTCCCCGTCCAGCTCGGTGAGGCGCGCGGCCCCCTGCTCGGCCCAGGACAGAACCGCGGCGACATTCTCGCCGTACTTCCGCGTCAGCGCCGTGAGAGCGGCCCTGCGCTCCTCGACCGCCGCCAGCCGCAGCGGATCGGCGTCGAGATCGTCGGCGTACCCCGCCAGCTCCCCGGCGACGTCCCCCAGCAGGATCCCGACCTCGCCGATCCGGTCGGCGAGCGCGGCCAGGGCGGGGTCGTAGGACCGTACGGCGTCCAGAGCCCGTTGCGCGCCCGCCACCAGCGTCGCGGCGTCGATGCCCTCGGGGTCCTCGGGATTCCCGGCGAGGGCCGCGTGTGCGGCCGTGGCGGCGGACGACAGCGCCTCGGCGTGCCCGAGCCGCTCGGCCTCCTCGGCCAGCTCGACGTCCTCCCCCGCGCGCGGCTCGACCCCGGCGATCTCGTCGAGGCCGTAGCGCAGCATGTCGGCCTCCTGGGCCCGTTCACGCGCGCGTGTGGTGATCTCGTCGAGCTCGGCGGAGACGGCCCGCAGCCGCCGGTAGGCCTCGCCGTACTTGGCGAGCGGCACGGCGACGGCGTCCCCGGCGTACCGGTCGAGCGCCTGCCGCTGCCGGGACAGCTTCAGCAGCCCCTGCTGATCGGTCTGCCCGTGCACGGCGACCAGTTCGTCGGCGAGCTCGGCGAGCACGCCCACGGGCACGCTCCGCCCGCCCAGGTGCGCCCGGGAGCGCCCTTCGGCGGAAACGGTACGGCTGATCAGCAGCGCCCCGTCGTCGAGCTCGGCCCCGGCCTCTTCGGCACGTACGACGGCCGTGGCGCCCGCGGGGACGGTGATCCGCCCCTCCACGACCGCCTTGTCGGCCCCGATCCGCACGAGCGCCGGGTCCGCCCGCCCACCGAGCAGCAGCCCCAGGCTGGTGACCACCATGGTCTTGCCCGCACCCGTCTCACCGGTGACAGCGGTGAACCCGGGCGACAGCTCGACGACGGCATCGTCGATGACTCCGAGCGACCGTATCCGCATCTCTTCCAGCACGGTGAAGACCTTACGAGGTAGGGCGGGACAAGCGCGAGGCGCCCTGTCACCCAGGCGAGTGGACCCACCTTCAGGGGCGCGGGTCTGCATCGATGTGCGGCTCCGCCGCGTGGGCGCGACAAGCCCCGATCCGCCCGCACCCGCCGGCGCACCTCGAACACCCGAGCTCTAGTGCGGAGCCCCCCGCCACCCGGAAACCGGCAGCGCGAACTTGGCCACCAGCCGGTCGGTGAAGGACGCATGGTGCAGCCGGGCCAGCCGCACCGGCACAGCCCCCCGCCGCACCTCGACCCGCGCCCCCGGCGGCAGCTCGACCGTCCGCCGCCCGTCGCACCACAGCACCCCCGGCGGAATGTGCGGCAGAACCTCCACGGCCAGCACGGAATCCGGCGAGGTCACGAGCGGCTTCGCGAACAGCGCGTGCGCACTGATCGGCACCATCAGCAACGCCTCGACCTCGGGCCACACCACCGGCCCGCCGGCCGAGAAGGCGTAGGCGGTGGACCCGGTCGGGGTCGACAGCACGATCCCGTCGCACCCGAACCCGGTGACCGGCCGCCCGTCGATCTCCAGCACCACTTCCAGCAGCTTCTCGGCGCCGGCCTTCTGCACCGCCGCCTCGTTCAGCGCCCAGTCGGTGTGCACGATGTCCCCGTTGCTGTGGACCACCACATCAACGGTCATCCGCTCCTCGACCTCGTACGACTTCGTGACCACCCGGTCGACGACCTTGTCGAGGTCGTCCCGCTCGGCCTCGGCGAGGAACCCCACCCGCCCGAGATTGACGCCCAGCATCGGCACCCCGGACGCCCGGGCGAACTCGGCGCCGCGCAGCAGCGTCCCGTCCCCGCCCAGCACGATCAGCAGCTCGCACCCGTCGAGGCACTGCGGAGTCGCCTCCTTGACGAGCTCCACTTCCTCCGGAAGCGGCAAATCCGCGGCCTCGTACTCCAGCACCCGCACGCCGATGCCCTCGCGCAGCAGCCCCTTCACGACCAGCTCGGCACTGCGGATCGCCGCAGGCCGTCCGGTGTGGGCGAGCAGGAAAACAGTACGAGCTCGGTTCTGTGTCAACGAGGCCCCTCCGCCACTGCACGGTCAACGTCGGCCGGTTCCAGGGCGGGCGCCCCGGCACGCAGCCACAGAAAGTATTCGACATTGCCCGAGGGCCCGGGCAGCGGACTGGCCGTGACGCCCTTCACCCCGAGCCCGAGTTCCCACGCCTTCTCGGCAACTCCGCGCACGGCCTCCGCCCGCAGTTGCGGACTCCGTACGACTCCCCCGCTGCCCAGCCGTTCCTTCCCCACCTCGAACTGCGGCTTGACCATCATCACCAGGTCGGCGTCCGGCTTCACGCACCGCGCCAGGGCGGGCAGCACCAGCCCGAGCGGGATGAAGGACAGATCCCCCACGACAAGATCCACAGGTTCCCCATCGATCGCTTCAAGCGTCAACTCGCGTACGTTCGTACGGTCCTTGACGGTGACGCGTTCATCGCTCTGGAGAGTCCACGCGAGTTGTCCGTAACCGACGTCCACGGCGACGACGTGCGCGGCCCCCGACCGCAGCAGCACATCGGTGAACCCGCCGGTGGACGCGCCCGCGTCCAGCGCCCGCCGCCCCTCGACGACGAGCCCCTGCGGCACGAACGCCGCCAGCGCGCCGGCGAGCTTGTGCCCGCCCCGGGACACGTACTCGGGGTCGTTGTCGTCGCTCTGGACCACGATCGCCGCCGCGGTCTCCACCTGCGTCGCGGGCTTGGTCGCCACGGTCTTGCCGACGGTGACCCGCCCGGCCGCGATCAGCTGGCTGGCGTGCTCACGCGACCGCGCGAGCTTCCGGCGGACCAGCTCCGCGTCCAGACGGCGACGTGCGACTCCTGCCACGTTCGGTTCAGCTCCTGTTTTGGTACGGCGACGGGTACGGCTTCGGGCACGACGGTGAGGGCGCCGGAGGTCCCGGGCGGGCGTCGAGCGCGGTCAGCGCGTCACGCAGCCCCCGATGTACATCCTCGTACACCTCGACGTGTCCGTCGGTGGCGAGGTGGTCGGCATCGGCCAGCCGCTCCAGCCGGGCGTCGACCTCGGCGTTGCCGGTGGGGTGCGGGGACGTTCAAGGCGGGGCGGCAGGGTCGTCCGCGGTTCGACTTCGACGGTTCCGCCGCCTCCGTGCCTCGGGCACAGAGTCGCTCATGCCCAGACGCTACCCCGAAGCCCTGGGGTACCGTCGATCTCGATGGCCACGATCGAAGAGTGCCGTGCCGCACTCGAAAAACTCTCGGACACCATGCAGCACGCCGAAGGGGACGTCGCCGCGGCGACCGCCCTGGACCGCTCGGTCAGCTGCCGGATCACCGACCTCGACATCACCTTCGTCGGCCGTATGACGGGCGGCCGGATCGTCGTCCAGGACACGATCCAGGGCGCGCCCAAGGAGAAGGCCCAGATCAGACTAACCATGAAGGGCTACGACCTGGTCGCGCTGGTCGACGGCGAGCTGAACTTCGCCAAGGCCTGGGGCTCGGGCAGGGTGAAACTGGAGGCCGGCCTCAAGGACCTCTTCCAGCTCAGGAAGCTTCTCTGACCACCGCGCGTGCCTTGCGCGCCGCAGGCACCACCAGCGGCGTCCCCGTCTCCGGGTCGTCGATGACCTGGCAGCGCAGCCCGAAGACCTCCTCGACCAGTTCGGCCGTGACGATGTCGTTCGGCGCGCCCTCGGCGATCACACTGCCGCCCTTGAGGGCGATCAGGTGGGTGGCGTAGCGGGCGGCGTGGTTGAGGTCGTGCAGGACCGCGACCAGCGTGCGCCCCTGCTCCTCGTGCAGCTCGGCGCACAGGTCGAGGACGTCGATCTGGTGCTGGATGTCCAGGTAGGTCGTCGGCTCGTCGAGGAGCAGCAGCGGCGTCTGCTGGGCGAGCGCCATGGCGATCCACACGCGCTGCCGCTGACCGCCGGACAGCTCGTCCACGTACCGGTCGGCGAGCTCGGCGACGCCCGTCTGCGCCATCGACTCCTGGACGACCCGCTCGTCCTCGGTCGACCACTGCCGCAGCAGCCCCTGGTGCGGGTACCGGCCGCGGCCCACCAGGTCGCCGACGGTGATCCCGTCCGGCGCGATCGACGACTGCGGCAGCAGCCCCAGCGTCCGGGCGACCTTCTTCGCGGGCATCGACTGGATGACCTGCCCGTCAAGGAGCACCCGGCCCTGACTCGGCTTCAGCATCCGTGACAGCGCCCGCAGCAGCGTGGACTTGCCGCACGCGTTCGGGCCGACGATCACCGTGAAGGAGTTGTCGGGGATCTCCACCGACAGCTGCTCGGCGATGACGCGCTGGTCGTAGGCGAGGGTGACGTCCTCGGCGGAGAGGCGGTTCACGGTGCTCCTTGGGTTGTTCAGGGTGCGGTCGGTACGGTCGGCGGCGCTCATATCCGGCCCGCCTTCCGCTCGGTGACCAGCAGCCACAGCAGATACACACCGCCGAGCACACCGGTGACGACCCCCACCGGCATCTGGTCGGCGCCGAAGACCTTCTGCGAGAGCAGGTCGGCCGCGACCAGCAGGGCCGCGCCCATGCACAGCGACGGCAGCAGGTTCGGGCCGGCGAGCGGGTCAGCCGCCGGGCGAGCTGCGGCGCGGTGAGCGCCACGAAGCTGACGGGCCCCGCGGCGGCGGTCGCGGCCGCGGTGAGCAGGACGGCGGCCACCATCAGCAGCGCCCTGGTGCGCTCGACGCGCACGCCGAGGGCGTGCGAGACGTCGTCGCCCATCTCCATCATCCGCAGCCCCCGCGCGTTGCAGAGGACCAGCGGCACCAGCACGGCGCACAGCCACAGCAGCGGCCAGACCTGCTCCCAGTCCCGTCCGCTGAGCGAGCCGGTCATCCAGACGACGGCCTGGGCGGCCTCGGTGATGGTGGACTTGGTCAGCAGATAGCCGTTGACGGCCGTGAGGATCGCGGACACCCCGATGCCGACCAGCACGAGCCGGTATCCGTGCACCCCCTGCTTCCAGGCGAGCAGATAGATGGCGAGCCCGGCCCCCAGCCCGCCCAGCAGCGCCCCGACGGTGATCTCGCCGGCGCTCCCGGAGAACAGCACGATCACGGTCAGCGCCCCGGCCGTCGCCCCCTGACCGAGCCCGAGGATGTCCGGACTGCCGAGCGGGTTGCGCGACACGGCCTGGAACAGCGCCCCGCCGAGCCCCAGCGAGCCCCCACGAGCAGCCCGACGAGCACCCGCGGCAGCCGCAACTCGTTGACGATGAACTCCTGCCCCGCGTTCCCGTCGCCCATCAGCGTCTTGAGCACGTCCCCGGCCGAGATCGGGAAGTCGCCGGTACCGATCAGCACGACACTCGCGGCGAGCGCGGCGGCCAGCAGCAGGACCACGACGACCACGGCCCGGACGTCGAGCCGGAACGACAGCCCCCCGGGCGTCCTGACCGCGCGGTTGGCGCGCGGTGAGCGCTCGGCGCGGTGGGTCTTCACAGTCTTCACAGCTGCGCCGTCCTCCGCCGTCGTACGAGAAAGATGAAGACCGGGCCGCCGATGATCGCGGTCACGATGCCGACCTGAAGCTCCGAGGGCCGGGCGACCACCCGGCCGATGACATCGGCGCCGAGCAGCAGCACCGGCGACAGGATCGCCGCGTACGGCAGGATCCAGCGCAGGTCGGGCCCGGTGAAGGAGCGCACCACGTGCGGCACCATCAGCCCGACGAACACGATCGGCCCGCAGGCCGCGGTCGCCGCCCCGCACAGCACGACGGCGGCCAGCATCGACAGCGCCCGGGTCCGGTTGAGGTTGGCGCCCAGGGCCCGCGCAGTGTCGTCGCCCATCTCCATGGCGTTCAGCGGCCGGGCGAGTGCCAGGGCGAGGAGCGTGCCACCCGCGAGGAACGGCAGGACCTGGAGGATCGTCGACTCGCTCGCCGACGTCAGCGAACCCACCGTCCAGAAGCGCATCTTGCCGAGCGCCGCCTGGTCCGTGATCATCACGGCCTGGAGATAGCCGTAGAGCGCGGCACTGATCGCCGTACCGGCGAGCGCGAGCCGCACCGGCGTCGCGCCCCGACTGCCGCCGAGGAACCAGACCAGCGCCCCGACCGCGGCCGCGCCGAAGAACGCGAACCACACGTACCCGCTCAGGCTCGTCACGCCGAAGTACGTCATGGCGGTGACGACCGCCGCGGACGCGCCCGCGTTGATGCCGAGCAGCCCCGGGTCGGCCAGCGGATTCCGGGTGAGCGCCTGGAGAACGGCGCCGGCGAGCCCGAGCGCGGCCCCGGCCAGCAGCCCCAGCAGGGTCCGCCACAGCCGCTCGGTCACCACGACGTCGCCGTACGTCCCCGAGTCCTCGAACAGGCCGTGCCACACCTGCCCCATCGACAGCTCTTTCGCCCCGATCGCGATGCTCGCCAGCGCGACGAGCACCAGGATCACGACGGACACGAGCAACCCAAGCGCCCGTATCGCCCGGCGGGTTGGGGGCGCGGCGGCGGTTCCCGCGCGCTGTTCGGGAGGACTGTCGACCAACACCCGGTTAGGTTAGCCTACCCTCGTATTCGGCCACGATCCCGGCTGCCCGGCTTCACAGCAAGCCGCCCCGCGACGAAGGCCTCAGAGCCCCAGCCGCGCCAGCGCCTTCCCCCCGTCCAGCGCGCACGTCCCGTCCCCCCGCCGCCGTCCAGGCCGCCGCACACAGCGCCCGCAGCCCGTCCAACGCCTCCCCGTCACCGTCCAGTTCCAACCGCTCGGCACCCGCCGTCGCGGTCCACCCGCCGCACCGGAAGCCACCGTCCGCCTCGACGACCTCGGGCTGCCCGGTCAGCAACCCCCGCAGATCGGCGTCGACATACGTCGGCCGGTGCTGCGGCGGCGCGGCCAGCAGTTGCGGCCCGTCCGTCACTCCGGTCAGCACGAGCAGCGAGTCCACCTCCCCGTTGAACGCCCCCTCGATGTCCGTGTCCAGCCGGTCCCCCACCACCAACGGGCGCTCGGCACCGGTCCGCAGAATCGTCTCCCGGTGCATCGGAGGCAGCGGCTTCCCCGCGACCTGCGGCTCGGCACCGGTCGCGATCCGCACGACCTCCACCGCGGCCCCGTTGCCCGGCGCGATGCCGCGCCCGCTCGGGATCGTCAGATCGGTGTTGGACGCGAACCACGGCACCCCGCGCGCGACGGCGTAGGAAGCCTCGGCGAACCGCCCCCACGGCAGATCCGGCCCACCGAACCCCTGCACCACGGCCGCCGGATCGTCGTCCGCCGACTCCACCGGCACGAGCCCCCGCTCCCGCAACGCGACCCGCAGCCCCTCACCGCCGATCACCAGCACCCGCGCCCCCGCCGGCACCTGCTCGCTGATCAACCGCGCGACGGCCTGGGCGGACGTGATCACGTCATCGGCGCCGGTCGGTATGCCCAGCTCGGTCAGATGCTCCGCCACGGTGTCGGGCGTCCGCAGCGCGTTGTTGGTGACGTACGCGAGGTGCATCCCGCCGGCCCGGGCCGTGGCCAGCGACTCGACCGCGTGCACGATCGCGTTCCCACCCGCGTACACCACCCCGTCGAGGTCGAGCAGCGCGGTGTCGTACGCCTCGCTCAGGGCCTGGCCACTGCCCTCGGGCCTCGTCCTGACGCTCTGGCTCATTCCACATCGCTCCTCGCTCGACGGCTTTCCCCCGATCATCTCGCACGCCACTGACACACGTACGATGCCGGGATGAACACCGCAGGTCACTCGGAAGCAACGGCGCGCCGGGGCCTGGAACTCGTCCCGTTCCGAGGCCTTCGCTACGACCCCGACCGGGTCGGCAGCCTGGCCGCCGTGACATCACCGCCGTACGACGTCGTCGTACGCCCCGACGGCCTGTACCACCTGCAGTCCAACGACCCGCACAACATCGTCCGCCTGATCCTCCCCCAGGCCACCACCCCCGCCGCCCGCAACGAACAGGCCGCCGCGACCCTGCGCCGCTGGCTCTCCGAAGGCGTCCTGGCCGCCGACGAGGAGCCGGGCCTGTACGTGTACGAGCAGCGCGACGGCGCCGGCCTGCTGCAACGCGGCATCATCGGCGCCCTGCGCGTCTCGGACCCCGCGGACCACGTGGTCCTGCCCCACGAGGACGTCATGCCGCACGTCGTCGCCGACCGCGCGGCCCTCATGCGCGCCACCTCCGCGAACCTGGAGCCCCTGCTCCTGACGTACCGCGGCGACGGCACCGCCACCGACACCACGGCCGTGTCGAACGCACCGCCGAGCAGGAGCCGCTCCTCTCCACCACCACCGAGGACGGCTACAGCCACCGCCTGTGGTCCATCACCGACCCGGCGGACCTGGACCGCATCCAGTCCGACCTGGCCCGGCACCAGGCCCTCATCGCCGACGGCCACCACCGCTGGGCGACCTACCGACGCCTCCGGGCGGAGCACCCCTCCCCCAGCCCCTGGGACTACGGCCTGGTCCTCCTGGTCGACACGGCCCGCTACCCCCTCCGCGTCCGCGCCATCCACCGCCTCCTGCACGGCCTGCCGGTGGCGGACGCCCTGGCCTCGCTCGAGGGCCGGTTCCGCGTACGACGCCTGGACAGCCCTCTCCCCGAGGCCCTGGACGTCCTCGCCGACGCCGCCTGCGCGGGCAACGCCTTCCTCCTCGCCGGCGACGGCGCCTTCCACCTGGTCAACCGCCCGGACCCGGACCTCCTCGCCCGTACGATCCCCGCCGACCGCCCGGCGGCCTGGCGCACCCTGGACGCGACCGTCCTGCACGCCACGCTCCTCCAGCACGTCTGGCACATCCCCGAGAACGACCCCACCCGCATCGCCTACATCCACGACACCGCCGCCACCGTCCGCAAGGCGGAACGCGACGGCGGTACGGCCGTCCTCATGCACCCGGTCCGCGAAGAGGTCGTCCGCGATCTGGCCCGCCAGGGCGTCACGATGCCCCGCAAGTCGACGTCCTTCGGCCCGAAGCCGGCCTCCGGCCTGGTCCTGCGCGCGCTGGAACTCTGAACACAGGAAAGGGCGGGACCCCGGTGCCGGGGTCCCGCCCTTTCGTTTCTGTACGTCAGTCCTTGTCGTCGTCCTTCGAGGAGACGCCCCCGTCGTCCGCGTCGTCCTTCACCTCTACGACCTCGACGACCTCGACGTCACCGCCGCTCTCGACCTCGCTGTCACCCTCGACGTCGCTCTCGCTCTCGTCGAAGGCGTCGACGAACTCGACGCCGTCCAGCTCGGCGAGCCGGTCCGAGGCGTCCGTGCTGCCGTCCCGGTCGGCCTCGACGGCCTTGGCGAACCATTCCCGCGCCTCGCCCTCACGCTCGGCGGCGAGCAGCGCGTCGGCGTAGGCGTACCGCAGGCGCGCGGTCCACGGCTGCACCGAGTTGGAGGCCAGCTCGGGGCTCTGCAGCGTCACGATGGCCGCGTCCAGCTGCCCCATGTCACGCCGGGCACCGGCCGCGACGAGCCGCATCTCGACCTGACCGGCCTTGTCCAACTTGTTCACCTCGGGGGCCCCGGCCATGTCCAGCGCCTTCTCCGGCCGGCCGAGCCCACGCTCGCAGTCGGCCATGACGGGCCACAGCTCAGCGCTGCCGGTCATCCGGCGCGCGGCCCGGAACTCGGCGAGCGCCTCGGAGTACTTCTGGTTCGCGTACGCCGCGAACCCGGCAGCCTCTCGTACGGCCGCGACACGCGACGCGAGCCGCAGCGCGATCTTGGAGTAGGCATAGGCGCGCTCAGGGTCCTCGTCGATGAGCCGGGCGACCATCACCAGGTTCCTGGCCACGTCCTCCGCGAGCGTCTTCGGCAGGCTCAGCAGCTCCTGGCGTACGTCGCCGTCGATCTCGTCGCCCGTGACGTCCTCGGGGATCGGCAACCGCTTGATCGGCTCACGGTCCCGGTCCCGGTCGTCGCGTCCACGGAAGCCGCCACGCCGGTCGTCACGGCCGTAGCCGCCACGGCTGTCATCACGCCGGTCGTCCCGCCCACGGACCCGCCGGGCCGCCCACCGCGGTCGTCGCGACGGGGCCCGCCGCGGAAGCCACGGTCGTCCCGCCCGCGGAAGCCGCCACGGTCGTCGCGACGCTCGTAGGAGCCGCCGCCCCGGTTGTCACCGCGGCTGTCACCGCGGTGGTCGCCACGGTTGTCGTCACGCCGGAAGCCGCCGCGGTCACCGCGGTCATCGCCTCGACGGTCGTCACGTCGGTCGTCACGTCGGCCGTAGCCACCGCCGCGGTTGTCGTCGCGCCGGCCGTAACCGCCACGGTCCCCACCGCGGTCATTGCTTCGGTCGTTGTCGCGCCGGAAGCCACCGCGGTCGCCTCGGTCACCGCGGTCGCCGCCGCGGTATCCGCCACGGTCACCGCGATCGCCGCGGTCACCACTGTCCCGTCGCCGCTGGTCGCGCTCCGGTCGGTCGTCGGGAGAGTTGGTGGACATTGGTGACTCCTGTCTCGGTACTGCAAGCATTGTAAAAACAAAAGGACCCCTGTCCAGCTGAACGCTGGGACCAGGGGTCCTTCCAAAGATTGTTCGGCGGCGTCCTACTCTCCCACAGGGTCCCCCCTGCAGTACCATCGGCGCTGTAAGGCTTAGCTTCCGGGTTCGGAATGTAACCGGGCGTTTCCCTCACGCTATGACCACCGAAACCCTAATGGTTTCGAGCGAACAAGCACACTCTGTAGTTATTAGTGATGCGTTCTGCTCAAAAAACCGGCAACGGTCGTTGCCTCAGAACTAACACAGTGGACGCGAGCAACTGAGGACAAGCCCTCGGCCTATTAGTACCGGTCACCTCCACACGTTACCGTGCTTCCAGATCCGGCCTATCAACCCAGTCGTCTACTGGGAGCCTTACCCTCTTATAGAGGTGGGAGTCCTCATCTCGAAGCAGGCTTCCCGCTTAGATGCTTTCAGCGGTTATCCCTCCCGAACGTAGCCAACCAGCCATGCCCTTGGCAGAACAACTGGCACACCAGAGGTTCGTCCGTCCCGGTCCTCTCGTACTAGGGACAGCCCTTCTCAAGACTCCTACGCGCACAGCGGATAGGGACCGAACTGTCTCACGACGTTCTAAACCCAGCTCGCGTACCGCTTTAATGGGCGAACAGCCCAACCCTTGGGACCGACTCCAGCCCCAGGATGCGACGAGCCGACATCGAGGTGCCAAACCATCCCGTCGATATGGACTCTTGGGGAAGATCAGCCTGTTATCCCCGGGGTACCTTTTATCCGTTGAGCGACGGCGCTTCCACAAGCCACCGCCGGATCACTAGTCCCGACTTTCGTCCCTGCTCGACCCGTCGGTCTCACAGTCAAGCTCCCTTGTGCACTTACACTCAACACCTGATTGCCAACCAGGCTGAGGGAACCTTTGGGCGCCTCCGTTACCCTTTAGGAGGCAACCGCCCCAGTTAAACTACCCATCAGACACTGTCCCTGATCCGGATCACGGACCCAGGTTAGACATCCAGCACGACCAGACTGGTATTTCAACGACGACTCCACCCGAACTGGCGTCCGAGCTTCACAGTCTCCCAGCTATCCTACACAAGCCGAACCGAACACCAATATCAAACTGTAGTAAAGGTCCCGGGGTCTTTCCGTCCTGCTGCGCGAAACGAGCATCTTTACTCGTAGTGCAATTTCACCGGGCCTATGGTTGAGACAGTCGAGAAGTCGTTACGCCATTCGTGCAGGTCGGAACTTACCCGACAAGGAATTTCGCTACCTTAGGATGGTTATAGTTACCACCGCCGTTTACTGGCGCTTAAGTTCTCAGCTTCGCAACCCCGAAAGGTCACTAACCGGTCCCCTTAACGTTCCAGCACCGGGCAGGCGTCAGTCCGTATACATCGCCTTACGGCTTCGCACGGACCTGTGTTTTTAGTAAACAGTCGCTTCTCGCTGGTCTCTGCGGCCACCCCCAGCTCGAGGAGCAAGTCCCCTCACCAGTGATGGCCCCCCTTCTCCCGAAGTTACGGGGGCATTTTGCCGAGTTCCTTAACCATAGTTCACCCGAACGCCTCGGTATTCTCTACCTGACCACCTGAGTCGGTTTAGGGTACGGGCCGCCATGAAACTCGCTAGAGGCTTTCTCGACAGCATAGGATCATCCACTTCACCACAATCGGCTCGGCATCAGGTCTCAGACTATGTGCAAGGCGGATTTGCCTACCTTGCGTCCTACACCCTTACCCCGGGACAACCACCGCCCGGGATGGACTACCTTCCTGCGTCACCCCATCACTCACCTACTAACCGCTTGGTTCGGCGGCTCCACCACTCCCCTCAACTCCGAAGAGATCAGGGCGGCTTCACGGCCTTAGCATCACGATGCTCGATGTTTGACGCTTCACAGCGGGTACCGGAATATCAACCGGTTATCCATCGACTACGCCTGTCGGCCTCGCCTTAGGTCCCGACTTACCCTGGGCAGATCAGCTTGACCCAGGAACCCTTAGTCAATCGGCGCACACGTTTCTCACGTGTGAATCGCTACTCATGCCTGCATTCTCACTCGTCAACCGTCCACAACTCGCTTCCGCGGCTGCTTCACCCGGCAGACGACGCTCCCCTACCCATCACAGCAGGCGTTGGCCCTATTGCTGCAATGACACGACTTCGGCGGTACGCTTGAGCCCCGCTACATTGTCGGCGCGGAATCACTAGACCAGTGAGCTATTACGCACTCTTTCAAGGGTGGCTGCTTCTAAGCCAACC
>MWJO01000146.1 GCA_002027195.1 Streptomyces sp. GKU 895
GCCCCGCCATAGGTCACATGCGGTGCGGCAATGTTTGACAGTTTCATAGTGTTTCGGTGGTCATAGCGTGAGGGAAACGCCCGGTTACATTCCGAACCCGGAAGCTAAGCCTTACAGCGCCGATGGTACTGCAGGGGGACCCTGTGGGAGAGTAGGACGCCGCCGAACAAATATTGAGAAAACCCCCGTACCGTTAATTCGGTACGGGGGTTTTCTGCGTTTCGGCTACCGTTACCGGCATGAGCAGCACGAATGTCGAGATCCGTTCCATACGCGCCGACGAGTGGCCCGCCGTGAAGGAGTTGCGGCTGGTCTCGTTGCAGGACCCCGCCGCGCCCGTCGCCTTCCTGGAGACGTACGAAGAGGCCGTCGGCCGGCCTGACTCCTTCTGGCAGGAGCGGGCCGCGGGGGGATCGGATCCCGAGGGTGGGGTTCTTCAGTTCGTCGCCGAGGCCGCTGACGGGACCTGGGTCGGGTCCGTCGTCATGCTGATCGAGGATGCCGGGACGACGGACTGGGCCGGGTTCCCTGTGGAGCGGAGGCAAGGGCACGTTGTCGGTGTGTTCGTGCTGCCCGAGTGGCGTGGCGGCGGGGTGATCAGGGCGCTGTTCGACGCCGCTCTGGAGTGGGCCTGGGGGCGTGGCGTGGAGGCCGTACGGCTCATCGTGCACGAGGACAATCCGCGGGCCCAGGCGTTCTACCGCAAGGCCGGGTTCGTGCCGAGCGGCAAGGTCGTGCCGTTGGCAGGGCACGAAGGGGAGAACGAGCTGGAGTTCGTGCTGGAGAAGACCGGCTGACCCTTGGTCTTCGATCTTGGGGTTCAGGCCGGTAGTTCGGCGTGCGGCCAGCGGGCCCTTGCCTGTTCCCTTGACCGGAGCAGGGCCAGGGTCGGCAGGCCCCGGTCCGCTCCGGTGGCCAGCAGCTCCGGAAGCTGGGGAAGCGGAGCCACCGCGGCGACGTCGTCCAGGACGAGCGTCAGTGGTGGGTCGAGGCGACCGGAGGATGACCGTTCGGCCATGTGCCGGCCGCGCTCGACCACGCTGGAGACGAGGGCCGTCAGGAGGGGCATCGCGCCCGGATTCGTCCTGGGGTCCTCGATGGACTCCCCCACTACGTAAAGCGTGCCCCCTTCAGCAACAAAGGAATCCAAGGCGAGCGCATCAGTTCGGTTTGGAGTGCAGGCCTCACGGATGTTGACCGTGAAGAGTGCGGAGAGAGCTCGGCCGGTCAACTCCTGCGCGATGTCCCGGCGTTCCGGGTGCGCGGTGAGGGTGGCTTCCAGCTCGCCCGCCGCGCCGGGGGCCGCCTTCGGGTTCGTACGGAGGATGCGTACCGCGTCCTGGATCTGGGTGCCCTGGGACCAGCGGTGGACGTGGCGGATGGTGCGGCCGTCTATGGCGGCGGCGTGCAGATAGCTCCGCAGGAGCGTTTCCGCGGTGTCGCTGACCGCCTGGTCGAGACGGGCGGTCGGGCGGACCGGGGTGAGGAGCGCCGTGGCTCTGGCCTTCGCCGTCTGCTTGTCCTCGCAGCCTGCCGTGGGGGACCAGTGCAGCCGGGCCGGGGTGTCGCAGAGGTGGGTGGGGTCGTAGAGGTGGACCGGGCCCAGTTTGGCGCGGGCGTCCTTGGTGTCCGACCAGATGGCGGGGTTCGAGGTGACCACCAGGGAGGGGCCCTCCGCGTCGCGTACCGCCTGGGTCGCCGTGGTCTGGCGGGTCTCTCTCGGACCGACCAGCACCTTCTCCACCCGCTGGGGGACCGTCGTCGCGGCGACGGGCACGGGCACCGGCTCCGCCCTCGGTGTGGGCACCTCGTGGTGCGTGGTCCTCTCGACAACGGGTTCCTCGAAGACGGTAGTCGCCGGTGGCTGCTCCACCGGCACGGCCCGCGGCGCCACCCGTGGTGCCGCCTTCCGCGTCCGTCGTAGCGCCCTCCAACGGGCCACCGTCCCGAGCACGAACACGGTGAGCACGACCAGGACCATCAGCTGGCCGATGAACAGGCCCCAGAAGAGGCCGTAGCCGGAGAGCTGGCCTGCCGGGGTCTCCGGCCAGGCGCCCGGCATGTCGTGGGGCTGGCCGATGAGTTGGCGCATGGCCAGGGGCGTGCGGGTGAAGGTGACGCCGTCAGGCCATGAGCCGTGGGCGAACCAGCCGGCCAGCCCGGTGGCCGACCAGACCATCAGCGTCATGCCGATGAGGAAGGCGAGTATGCCGACCAGCAGCCCGTCCGGGATGCCGCCCTGGCCCTCCTGCTGCCGGCGGTCGTCAGGTCTCACCACAGCCCGCCTCCCTGCCTACGCCACCGTCGACTCGGAGCCGCCCAGGTGCTGCTGCTCCATGTGCGCTTCCACGAAGGCCGCCGCCCGCTCCTCCGCCTCCAGCTCGGCCGCGCGCAGGGCGTCGTCCGTCAGGTCGCGGTCGGCGGAGGACTCGGTCATCGCGCGGTCCGTGAAGACGAGCGGGCGTTCCGTCTCGGTGATCAGGTGTTTGACCACCTGCACGTTGCCGTTGACGTCCCAGACCGCGATGCCCGGTGTCAGGGACGGGATGATCTCCACCGCCCAGCGGGGGAGGCCCAGGACCCGTCCCGTGGACCTCGCCTCGTCCGCCTTCTGGGCGTAGATCGTCCTGGTCGACGCCATCTTCAGGATCGCCGCGGCCTCCTTCGCCGCCGCTCCGTCGACGACGTCGGACAGGTGGTGGACCACCGCCACGAACGACAGGCCCAGCCGTCGGCCGAACTTCAGCAGGCGCTGGAAGAGCTGGGCCACGAAGGGGCTGTTGATGATGTGCCAGGCCTCCTCGACCAGGAAGATGCGCTTCTTCCGGTCGGGGCGGATCCAGGTGTGCTCCAGCCACACGCCGACGATCGCCATGAGGATGGGCATGGCGATGGAGTTGCGGTCGATGTGGGACAGGTCGAAGACGATCAGCGGGGCGTCCAGGTCGATGCCGACCGTCGTCGGGCCGTCGAACATGCCCCGCAGGTCACCGTCGACGAGCCGGTCCAGGACCAGGGCGACGTCCAGACCCCACGCCCGTACATCGTCTATGTCGACGTTCATCGCCTCGGCGGACTCCGGCTCGGGATGCCGTAGCTGCTCGACGATGTCCGTGAGGACCGGCTGGCGTTCGACGATGGTCTCGTTGACGTAGGCGTGCGCGACCTTGAGGGCGAAGCCCGAGCGCTCGTCCAGGCCGTGGCCCATCGCGACCTCGATGATGGTCCGGAGCAGCGCGAGCTGGCCCGTCGTCGTGATCGCGGGGTCGAGCGGGTTGAGGCGGATCCCCATGTCCAGGGCGGCCATCGGGTCCAGGCGGATGGGAGTTATGCCCAACTCCTGCGCGATGAGGTTCCATTCACCGACGCCGTCCTCGCCCTGGGCGTCCAGGACGACGACCTGCCGGTCCCGGAAACGCAACTGCCGTAGGACGTACGTCTTCTCCAGCGCCGACTTGCCGTTGCCGGACTCGCCGAGGACCAGCCAGTGCGGGGCCGGGAGTTGCTGGCCGTACAGCTGGAAGGGGTCGTAGATGTAGCCCTTGCCGGAGTAGACCTCGCGGCCGATGATGACGCCCGAGTCGCCCAGCCCCGGTGCGGCCGTGGGCAGGTAGACCGCCTGGGCCTGGCCCGTGGAGGTGCGGACGGGCAGGCGGGTCGTCTCGACCTTCCCGAAGAGGAAGGACGTGAAGGCGTCGGTGAGGACGGAGAGCGGGTCCCGCATCAGCGCATCAGCCTCTACCTTCGGATTCCGGTGGCGAACGGGAGAGTGTTGACGAAGGCGCGGTGGTGCTCGCGGTCGCACCACTCCAGCTTCAGATACGACTTTCCGGCGGAGGCCCGGATGGTCCGCTTGTCGCGGGCCAGCGCCTCGGGGGAGCGGGAGGAGACGGTGATGTAGCCGACCAGGTTGACGCCGGCCGCGCCGCTCGCCAGGTCCTCGCCGCGCTGGTCGAGGCGGTTGTGGGCGGCGATGTCACGGGGGTCGACGGTCCGGTTCATCTTGGCGGCCCGGCTGGCCTCCGCCTCGTCGTTCGTCTTCTCCGTCAGCATGCGCTCGATGGCGACCTCGGTGGGTTCGAGGTCCATGGTCACGGCGACCGTGCGGATGACGTCCGGGGTGTGGACCAGGAGGGGCGCCAGGAAGTTCACGCCCACCGGGGTCATCGGCCACTCCTTCACCCAGGCGGTGGCATGGCACCAGGGCGCGCGGGTCGACGACTCACGGGTCTTGGCCTGCAGGAACGTCGGCTCCATGGCGTCCAGCTCGGCCGGCCAGGCGTTCCGTTTCGTCATCGCCTGGATGTGGTCGATCGGGTGGTCCGGGTCGTACATGGAGTGGATGAGCGAGGCGAGACGCCCCTGGCCGAGCGGCTGGCGGACCCTGATGTCCGCCTCCTGGAGACGGGAGCAGATGTCGGTCAGCTCGCGTGCCATGACGACCGCCAGGCCCGCGTCGCGGTCCAGCTTGCGGCCCGACTGGGGGCGCGCCGCGCGGGCCATCGCGTGGGCCTCGGCGGAGAGTTCGCGGGTGTAGTGCATGCAGGCGACGAGGTACGCGCGGTGCTGCTCGCTGCTGGTGGAGACCATGGACTGCAACTGGTCGTACGACTGCTGCAGCCATCCCGGTGCCTTGTCGTCGCCGCGTACGGCCACGTCCTTGGCGTGGGCGTCGGGGTCGGCGGGAAGGGTGCGCGCGAGCATTTGCAGCCGGGTGACGAAACCGTCGCCGTTGGCCACGTGCTTGAGCAGCGTGCCGAAGCGGTCGACCAGCGCCTCCTGGTCCTCGGAGTCGCGCAGGCCGACGCCGGGACCTTCGATCTCGATCGCGGCCGTCACGGTCCTGCGGTCCGCGTGGAGGAGTACGGCGATCTCGTCGGGGCCGAAGGGGGCGGCGAGCCAGGTGATGCGGCCGATGCCGGGGGGCGGGCCGATCTCCACCTCGCGGCCGTCGACGCGGGTGCCGGCCTCCATGACGCCGGAGCGGTAGACGGTGCCCCGCTTGAGGGTGCGCTTGTAACTGCGGTTGATCTCGAACCACTTGTAGAACGTGCGGTGTTTGTACGGCACGTAGACCGCGGCCAGCGCGAGCAGCGGGAAGCCCATCAGCAGCACGATGCGCAGGGACAGCACCGGGACGAGGAGCCCGCACATCATGCCGAGGAACGCGCCGCCGATGATGAGCGCGATCTCGCCGGTCTCACGATTCCTGCCGACGATCGCGTTCGGCCGGGCGCGGCCGATCAGATATGTCCGGCGGGGCGTGACCGGATGGGACACGTGGGACTCGGTCGTCAACGCCCTTCACCTCCCGAGCGGTTGTTACTGCTGTTGCGGGTGTTGCTGGCATGGGGTGTGTGCACCGGGCTGCTCGAGCGGGGCGAGGGGGCGGCGGAGGGGACAGATCCGCCGCCGACGCCGCCGCCGTTCGAGCCGCGCGTGCTGTGGGCGGCGACGCCGCCGGAGGCCGGGTTGGAGGGGCGGGCACCGCCGCCGGAGGCTTGTCCGCCGCCGCCGTTGTTGTCGGCTCGGGTGCTGTGGGTCTTGATGCCCTGGGCGACGAGGGTGGCGGGGCTGCTGATGACCGCCGCGGCCTTCCCCTCCGCGCCCTGCATGATGCGGTTATTGCGGGAGCCGGCGATCTCGTCGCCGAAGCCGGGGACGAAGCGGTAGATCATCGCCGACGCGAAGATCGCCAGCAGGATGATGGCGAGGCCGGAGACGACCGCCGAGAAGGCGTCGGGGCCGTCGTCGGTGGACAGGGCGCCGGCGAGGCCCAGGACGATGACGATCACCGGCTTCACGAGGATGACCGCGATCATGATGCCCGCCCAGCGGCGGACGTGGCCCCAGAGGTTCTTGTCGACGAGGCCGGCGTAGACGACGGTGCCGAGCAGCGCGCCCACGTAGAGCAGGGCGGCCCTGATGACGAGCTCCAGCCAGAGGATTCCGGCGGCGAGGATGCTGACGAGTGAGACGACGATCAGCATGATCGGGCCGCCGCCGATGTCCTCGCCCTTGTTGAGGGCGCCGGAGAAGGTGCCGAAGAACGTGTCGGTCTGGTCGCCGGTCGTCTTCGCGAGGACCTCGGTGATGCCGTCGGTCGCCGATACGACGGTGTAGAGGATCAGCGGGGTGAAGGCGGAGGCCAGGACGGTGAGCCAGAGGAACCCGATCGCTTCGCTGATGGCGGTGGAGAGGGGGACGCCCCGCACCGCGCGCTTGGCGACCGCGAGCAGCCAGAGGAGCAGGGTCAGCACGGTCGACGCGGCGAAGACGACCGCGTACTGCTGGAGGAACTTGGGGTTCGTGAAGTCGACGTTGGCGGTGTCCTTCACGGCCTCGCTGAGCTTGTCGACGGTCCAGGAGGCGGCGTCGGCACAGCCCTTGGCGAGGGAGGAGAGGGGGTCGAGGGAGGAGGTGGGGTCGAGGGTGGTCGAGCCACCGGAGCCGGTGCCTTTGCCTCGTTCGCAGTAGTCCTTGGCGGGGCCGCGGATGAGATCGCAGGGGTTGTTGCTCGACGTGGGTGACGGGGTCGGCGAGGGCGTGGGTGCGGCGAGGGCACGGCCGGCCATCAGCACGGTGGCGGATTGGACAGCTGCGACAGCACCGGTGACCTTGAGGATGCGGTGGTTAGCGCGCATACGTGAAACCTCCGTACTCCTCGATGGCCTTCGTCATGTCGTCGGCCGTAGAGGCCCGCTGATCGCGCCCGACGGGCACGGGGCCGTCCTTCTGCTGGAAGTCGGTGACCTTCCAGTCGTTGTCGACCCACCTGAGCTGGTAGGTGGTGGTGTACCAGGCCTCGGACACCGGGTTGGTCGAGCCACTGCCGGACAGGCCGAAGAGCGACGTGTACCAGACCTCTACGGTGGCGGTGCTCGCATTGGCCGAGGTGGCCTTGGAGCCGACCGGGATCACTCGAGACACGAAGGTCTGGCCGCTCGGCGCACTGCCGTCGCTTTTGAGGCCGATGTTGGTCAGGAACTGCTCGCTGGAGTAGGCCTTGTCCAGATCCGCCTGCCGAGCGGCGGCCACATCGGGGGCATAGACAGCATTGACGATCTCGTGCCGTCTGTCCGTGTTGAACATCTCTGCTGACCCCAGCGACACCGCATAATTCGCCGCCGCACTCTGCGCCCCCTGCGCATCATGCGCGAACCCCGACCCCACCGGCGTCTTCCCGGTCGGCGCCGTCGGTGAGGTCGCCGGTTTCTCGTTGGCGCCGTTCTCCCGTGAGGAATCGTCTCCGCCGCGGTTCGCGAAGGCGATCGCGGCGATGAGGACCACCACCACGCCGACCACCGTGACAAGGCTGCGGGACGACGAGCGGCCGCCTCTGCGGGCGCCGCCGTACACGTCGCCGCCGCTGTCCGGCAGGCGCGTGCGGGTCTGGCCCGTGCCTCCGTAACCGCCGGACCCCTCGCGTTCGTCCCCGAGACTCATGCCGCGTACGCCCCCTCGACGTCGTGCGGAAACTCGTAGGCATACGACGGTAGCCGTGCTGGTTCCCGCGCGGGCGCGGTGTGGTGACTGGACATCAGGGAAACGCAACCTCAGCCGGTGGGCACGACGGGCGGGTGGGTGGTGGGGGACAGCCGGGCGTGCCCGGAGGGACTGGAGGGATGGGCTGACCGACCTGCTAGACCGCCATGCCGTACACGATGGTGAACAGCGTGCCGAGGGAGCCGATGATGAAGACTCCGGTGAGGCCGGCGATGATGAGGCCCTTGCCCTGTTCGGCGCTGAAGGTGTCGCGGAGCGCGGTCGCGCCGATGCGCTGCTTCGCGGCGCCCCAGATGGCGATGCCGAGGCAGAGCAGGATGGCCACCGCCATCACCACCTCGATCATCACCTTCGCTTCGTTGCCCAGGCTGCCGAAGGGGCCCCAGTCCGGAGCGATCCCGCCGATGATGGTGTTGATGTCTCCCTTGTCGGCCGCAAAGAGCATGTAAGTCACCGCCCCTGGTGGGTAGTTCCGCTTCCCCTGCGGGTGCGCAGAGGTCAGGCCTCATTGTCGCCGACAAATCCGCCGTCGCATGTCGACTTGGCGTCATTGATTGGCGGGTTTCGTACGAATGCTTGTCTGGTACTCGTCCGGTTACTCTGTGTATCACGGCTGGTCACGCCGGGCAATGAGGCCTGAGCGGAACCTTCGTGTGGTTCTGTCGTTGACCTCTTCTTGGACCCATGTTCTGTGGGTGAAGGCTACCTGCGGGTCACCAGGGCAGTGGCTCCGGCCGCCGGTGCCACCACCAGCCCAGCTGTCGCTGTCGCGCTTCCGGGGCGCTGTCCAACCGGTGAAGCGCGATCCGCAGTTCGGTTGCGATCGCCTGCGGCAGGCAGGGCGCTTCTTTCACGCTCCCAGGCGGGTCCATGTCTCCCAGCCCGGAGTGCCCGAGGCCGACTCCGGCGCAGGAAGCTGTGCACGGAAGGTGTCGGTGAGGGGGGGTGGGGATGTGCAGTTCGCCGACCACCTCCGCGATCCGTGTGACGTGGGCCCCGGGCAGGCGCTGGAGCGGCGTCTCCACGGCTTCGACGCGGTACACGGGCTCTTCCCCGTTCCGGACGGGACGGATGCCCTCATCCCCGAGGGTCCGGTCAAGGGGTTCGTCATCGGGAGGGCGTCACGGGGCCCGAGCGGGTCTGATGTCCCCGGCGCGGAGTTGCTAGCCCTTGCTGCACTTCGGGTAGCTCGCGCCCTCCGCGCAGTTGTCGTAGGCGCTGCTGCTGACGTCGACCTCTTCCTTGTCGCCGCTCTTGGTGCGGATCGTCAGCTCGTACTCGGTGTGGCAGCTGCGGGTCCTCTTGCCGTTCTTCTTCTTCGTCTTGCACTCGTGGTCCGTCTCCTTGTCGATGACGGTGCCCGAGACGTGCTTGGACTGGCTGCTGCAGGCCGTCAGCGGTGCGGTGAGGGCGGCGGCTGTGACCAGGATCGCGAGAGCGCGCTTCATGTGGTTCCCCCGGGTGTCTTCTTGTTCGGCCGTTCGATGGTGCCAGACGGCGGAACGGGCCGCGGCTGGGTGCCGCGGCCCGTTGCCGTGTGTGCCGCCGAAGGGGACCCCACGTCCCCCCTCTGAGGGCGGCTCCCCGTGACCCGACGGGGAGTCTCTTGCTGCCGGGGCTCAGCCGGTGAAGGCGTCCAGCCCGGCCGGGGTTCCCCAGCCCGTCGGGCCGTCGTAGCCCGACTTGGCCGTGCAGAAGTAGCTCGTGGTGCAGGAGCCGTTGCTGCCGCTCGTCACGTCGTTCAGGGCGGAGGTGTCCGCGTAGGGGTAGGAGGCCGGGTAGTCGCTGCTGCCCGGGGTGCCCGCCAGGGCGTACACCGACGCGATGATGGGTGCCGAGGCGCTGGTGCCGCCGTAGGTGTTCCAGCCGGTGCCGTCGGAGCCGTAGGAGTCGTAGACGGACACACCCGTCGCCGGGTCGGCGACCGCGGAGACGTCGGCGATCATGCGCTTCGAGCAGCTCGTGTCGGTCTGCCAGGACGGCTTCGCGTCGTACGAGGAGCAGCCGGAGCCGGTGCCCTCGGTGCTGCTGGTCTTCCAGACGGACTCCGTCCAGCCGCGGCTGTTGGAGGCGGTGGAGAGCTTCGTGCCGCCGACCGCCGTCACGTACTTCGACGCGGCCGGGTACTCGGCGCCGTAGCCCTCGTCGCCCGCGGAGACGGTGATGGCGACGCCCGGGTGGTTGAAGTAGGAGGAGTCGTAGCTCGTGTCGCTCGACGACTCGCCGCCGCCGTAGGAGTTCGAGACGAACTTGGCGCCGAGCTTGACCGCCTCGTTCACCGCCGTGCCCAGGTTGGCCATGCTCGACGACTTCGCCTCGACGAGGAGGATGTGGGCGTTGGGGGCGATGGCGGAGACCATGTCGAGGTCGAGGGAGATCTCACCGGCCCAGCCGCTGTCGGCGGCGGGGAGGGAGGTCGTGGAGCCGGTCTGGCTGACCTTCTTGAAGCAGCCGTTGGCGGTGGTGCAGGCCGGGAGGCCGTAGTACGAGCGGTAGGTGGCCAGGTCGGCGGCCGCGTTGGGGTCGTCGTACGCGTCGACGATCGCGATCGTCTGGCCCGAGCCGTTGGAGGCGGCGGCGTCGGTCAGGCCGTAGGCGTCCTGGAGGTCGCTGGGGCCGTAGCCGGTGGGGGTGGCGGACGTGGCGTTCGGCTTGAGGGACTTGGGGGTCGTGCCCTTGAGCGCGGCCTGCTTCTCCATGAACGCGGTGGTGCCCGAGGTGACACGGAGCGCGTTGCAGGCGGCGTAGCCCTTCTTGGGGGCAGCGGCACAGGAACTCTCGTACTGCACATGGGCCTTGGCGACCTGCGCCGCGATGGCCTTCGCGCTCGCCTTGTGCGGCGTGTGGGTGTCGGCGTGGGCCTGGGCGGCGGTGCCCAGGCCGGCGAGGAGGAGCGCGGTGGTGGCCGCGGCGGCGGCGCCTGTCTTGCGCCATCTACCGGATACGGGGGGAGTGTTGGGCGTACGCAACGTACAGCCTCCTGTAAGTGGGGTTGCAGAGGCCTGCGGTGGGGGACCACCGGTGAGGTTCCCGGTGGGGGCGGCGACCCGCGTAGACCATCCCTTTGTTGAGTACGTGACAACAAGACAGGTTGCGGAATTCTGACTTCCGCGTGACTCAGGGGCGTGGGGGCTTACCGATCAATGGCGGGCCGATGGCCGCGGGTTGGCTGTGGCTTGACTGTGCGCACAGCGGGCTCACAGGGGGCAGGCCGGGAAACCTCCTCCGTAAGGAGCCGTCCCCCGGATGGCGTAACCGTTTGACCCCTCTCTCACCTTTGGCGGCCACACTGACTTCGATGAAGCACACGCCCCTCTGTGTCGCCCTCGTGCTGCTCGCCGTCACCTCCGCCTCCGAGGCGGCCGCCGACGACGGGCCCGGGCCGTTCGGTGTCACCGCCGTCGCGCAGGCGAGCGCGGAGACGGCGAGAGTCGGGGCGCTGTTCGACGACGGGGAACACTTCTGCACGGCGTCCGTCGTGCACAGCCCGGGCCGGGACCTCATCGTCACCGCCGCCCACTGCCTCGACGGCACCGAGGACGCTCTCGAGTTCGTGCCGGGGTACCGCGACGGCCGGGCGCCGTACGGGAAGTGGCGGGTGACGCGGCGTTTCCTGCCCGACGGGTGGGACGAGGACAGTGACGTGGCGTTCGCGGAGGTCGCCGAGCGGCACGGCCAGGGCGTCGAGGACGTCGTCGGCGCGAACCGCTTCACCACCGGCACCGCCACCGGCGCCACCGCCGTGACCGTCACCGGGTACCCCAACTCCCGTGACGTCCCGCTGCGGTGCACCAACAAGCCGACCGCGCACAGCCGCACCCAGCAGCGCATCGACTGTCCCGACCTCAGCGGCGGAACCAGCGGGAGCCCCTGGGTGAACGGGGACGGACAGGTCGTCGGCGTACTCGGCGGACACGAGCAGGGCGGGGAGACCGACGACATCTCGTACAGCGTGGTCCTGGGGGAGCAGGCCGCCGCGCTGTACCGGCGCGCGGCCCGCTGCTGATCCGTCGGTTGCCACGGCTTTCACCGGGGAAGCTCCTAAACTGGCGCGGGCAGACTCCCGGGCGGCGAGGGGCGGTTGACGGTGCGTAAGGCGTGGCTCGTGGCGGGTGCCGTCCTCGGGGCGGGGCTGAGCTTCGTGATGCTGCTCGTGGTGGGGGTCTACGTCGTCGCCGGGAACCTCGCGAGCGGGGTCGGCGGAGCCACCAAGGCGCTCGCCAAGGGCGCTGTGCCGGCCGCCTATTCCGGCCTCGTCCAGAAGTGGGGCAACCTGTGCCCGGCCATCAACCCCGCGCTGCTCGCCGCCCAGCTGTACCAGGAGAGCGGGTTCAACCCGAGGGCGCAGAGCGCGGCGGCCGCGCAGGGGATAGCGCAGTTCATCCCCGGCACCTGGGCCACGCACGGGATCGACGGCGACGGCGACGGCGATCGCGACGTATGGGATCCGAATGACGCGATTCCGTCGGCCGCGTCGTACGACTGCAAGCTCGCCTCGTACGTGAAGGACGTCCCCGGCGACGCCACGAGGAACATGCTCGCGTCCTACAACGCGGGCGCCTACGCGGTCATCAAGTACGGGGGCGTGCCGCCGTACAAGGAGACCCAGAACTACGTGAAGACGATCACGACGCTGGAGGAGAGCTTCGCCGCTCCCGTCACCCGCGTCGACCCCTCCGAGCAGGCCGCCGCCGCGATCACCTACGCGCAGAACAAACTCGGTACGCCCTACCTCTGGGGCGGTGACGGTACTGCTCAGGACGGTGGGCGGTTCGACTGCTCGGGGCTGACGAAGGCCGCGTACGAGAGTGTCGGGGTCACGCTGCCGCGCGTCGCCAACGACCAGTGGAACGCGGGGCCGCATCCGGCCAGGGACGAGCTGCTGCCGGGGGATCTGGTCTTCTTCTCGGACGACCTCACCAACTCCCGTGCCATCCGGCATGTGGGGATTTATGTCGGCGGCGGATACATGATCGACGCCCCGAGAACGGGTGCTGTGATCCGGTTCGACCCGATCGACACCCCCGACTACTTCGGCGCGACCCGGGTCACCGAAGATGGCGCGAAAGCGCTCCCCACGACGGTCTGAACGGGCTGTGAACCTACCCCCTGAGCTGCAGAGATGTGTCTCTCTTCGATAACGTCTGCGTGATCATTCAGTGGAGTGTGGAACGTATTAACGGGGACCGTGCGTTCCTGTTGGCGTAGGCCGATTCCGTAGAGCCGATTCTCGTAGGGCGATCTACACACCACGGGGGTGGAACAGCGGCGCGCGAAACCTTGCGCGCCGGGAGAGACGACGAAGGGGCCACAGCACCATGGCTGGACTCGCCGCATCCGGGTCGAACCCCGACGTCGAGCTGCTCTACGACATCAACGGCCTGGCCAAGGACGCACCGCACTGGTTCGACCGGGTCATGGAGTTCGTCGGCGAGTACGGCATCCTGCTCGCCACCGTGCTGCTCGTGCTGTGGTGCTGGCTGTCCGTGCGCAGGCGCGGCGGCGAGGAGGCCGCGCCCTCGGTCGCGGCCCTCGTGTGGGCGCCGCTCGCCGCCGGTGTCGCCGTGCTGATCAACGTGCCGATACGAGGATTCGTGGAGCGGCCCCGCCCGTTCGTCGACCACGACGGCCTGGAGGTCCTGGTCTCCGGCAAGACCGACTACTCGTTCGTGAGCGATCACGCCACGATCACCATGGCGCTCGCCGTCGGACTGTTCCTCGCCAACCGGAAGTTCGGCGTGGTCGGCATCCTGCTCGCCCTGTTCGAAGGCTTCTGCCGGGTCTACATGGGCGTCCACTACCCGACCGACGTCCTCGGCGGCCTCGCCCTCGGCACCGCCGTCGCCCTCCTCCTCTCCCCGCTGGCCATGGCCCTGCTCACGCCGCTGGCGAAGGCGATCGAGCGGTCGCCGCGCGCCGGGTGGCTGATCCGGTCGCGGAAGGCCGCGGCGTACGACGGGCAGGGTGCCGTCGTGCCCGGGGCGCGCAAGGAAGCGGGCGCGGAGGAGCGGGACCTCGCGGCCTGACAGCTGACAGGGCTGCTCAGAGCGCCTGCGGGAACGTGAAGAAGCCGTTCGGGTCGTACTGCTTCTTCAGCGTCGCCAGGCGGTTCGCCGCGTCCCCGTAGTAGGCCTTCCGCCAGTCCGTCAGCGTCGGGTCCGTGTAGTTCTGGTACGCCGCCCCCGACGCGTACGGCTTCATCGCGTCGTGCGCCGCGGTCAGCCAGGACTGGCCGGTGGCGCCCGAGGTGCCCGCCCGCCAGGACACGATGTACTGGGCCAGCATGCGCGAGCGGCGGTGGACGAACGCCGTGGCCGTGGGGGAGACGCGGTTGACCGCTCCGCCGAGCGCGGTCAGGGCGATGCTGCCGGAGCCGCCGCGGACCCTCTCCATCTGCTTCAGCAGGGCCTTGATGCCGGCCGTGGAGAGGGACCGGTCGAAGAAGTCCGACTTCGCCGCGTACGTCTCCCGGTTCAGCGCGCCCTGCGGGGAGCGGCCGGGAGTCTTACCGGGGAGATGGCACTGGGCGTCGGTGGCGAACGAGGAGCAGCCGGCGTAGATCTCCATCGCCTCCTCGTAGGAGCGGCGACGCAGGGAGACGCTGCTCGCGGGGGCGCCGACCTTGTCGGCGAGGCGGTCCACGGCGTTCTGGAGTTCGCCGTAGGTGCCGAGGGAGAAGGCGGCGACGTTGATGGTGGTGTAGCCGCCGGTGGTGCCCGCCAGGTGCAGGGACGACCAGATCTCGTCCGGCTGGTCCGGGCCCCACTCCTGCCATGCCTTGACGACCGCGGCGGCCTTCGACCAGGGCCAGGAGAGATAGCCGGTCACCGCCTGCGGGGCCGGGTGCGTCTTGAACTGGAGTTCCGTGACGACGCCGAAGTTGCCGTTGCCCGCGCCGCGCAGGGCCCAGAACAGGTCCTTGTTGGTGGTGGCGTTGGCGGTGAGCTGCTTGCCGTCGGCGGTGATGACCGTGGCCTGGGTGAGGCTGTCGCAGGTCAGGCCGTAGGCGCGGGAGACGACTCCGTGGCCGCCGCCGAGGGTGAGGCCGGAGACGCCGACGGTGGGGCAGGAGCCGGCGGGGATGGTGACGCCCTTCGCGGTGAGGGCGCGGTAGACGTCGATCAGCTTGGAACCGGCGCCGACGACCGCGGTGCCGCCGCTCGACCTGATCTTGTTGAGCTTCGATACGTCGATGATCAGCCGGCCGTTGCCGGAGGACCAACCGGCGTAGGAGTGGCCGCCGTTGCGGATCGCGACCTTGAGGTGGTGGGCGCGGGCGTAGGCGAGGGTGGTGCGGATGTCGTCGGCGTGGGCGACGTAGGCGACGGCGGTGGGCTTCAGGTTGTCGAAGCGGGTGTTGTAGAGCTGGTGGGCGGCCACCAGTTGGTGTCGCCGGGGCGGAGGGGCCGTCGAGGTCGTGGGCGAGGGCGGTCCAGTTGGCGGGGCGGAGGAGGGCGGCGGATTTGCCGGTGGCGGAGGTCGCGCGCCGGAGGCGGTGGTCTGGGCCGCGGTGGCGTGTCGTCGCCGGTGCAGGCCGCGGTGGTGGCGGCGGCCAGGGCGGCGACGGTGCCTCCGATGAACGTACGGCGTTCCATGGTGCGGTGCCCTCCGTGGCCTGGGTCGGCGTTGTGGCTGTCGTTGAACGAGACGGGTGGGGTGGCCGGGGTTCCATGGTGCACGGGGTTGGGGCAGGGCGTTTCGCTTGCCGGTTTGCGGAGTGCCGCTGCTGACGGGGTGGGTTTCGCTCGCCCGCGCTTGCGGGTGCCGCTGCGCCCACCCGTGCCGCCCAAGCGGCACGACTGCCCGCAGCTGCAGGACGCGGGTGTCGCTGCGTGCGTCGGCTGTACGGACCCAAGGGGCGCGGGGAACTGCGCGACCAGCCCCCACCGGCCCGCAGCCGACGTCTCTGGCTACGTCGGCACGTGGTTCTGGGCGTCTGTTCTTGCCTGGCTTCTTGCTCTTCTTGCCGGGCCTCGCCAGCCGCAGGTGCAGCGGGCTGTGCAGAAGCGGCCCTGGTCGACCGTTGTCGTCTGGTGTTCGGGGGATTCGTGAGGTGGGGGGACCCTGTCCTGCTGCGCCACGACGACAACGTTACCGAGCCCGGGTAAAGGGGCGGTATGCGTGACGGCCCTAACGACCCGTCGTTAAGCGGAGCGACAGGGGGTCCGTGACGGAGGCAGGCGATGGCGGAGCGGCAGCACAGGGTCGGGCGGGGCGATCGTCGGCGGGGGTCGGTCGTCCTGTGCGGGAGCAGTGGGTGTGC
>MWJO01000147.1 GCA_002027195.1 Streptomyces sp. GKU 895
CCCCACGACCGTCCCCCACCCCACCGACCGTCGATCCCCAGCCACCCGAACCCCTGGCCGAAACCGTACGTTCCTACAATCCGTGATCCTGGCCGAACAGACCGTAGTCACCGAAGCCCCGCACCCCTACGTTGCTCCCGTGCCGCCGACCCCCAGCTCTCCCGAACCAGCCAGGCCCTCCCTTCAACGCCCCCGCCGCCCGTCGCCTCAGAGCCGCCCTCAACATGGGGCCCGAGCATGTCGCCTACGGCATGCGGGCCTCGTACGGGATGCCGTACGTCACCCCGGACCTCGTGGTCGCCTGGGAGCGCGGCATGGTCTCGCCGACCAGCCCGGAGCTGACCGCCCTCGCGGGCGTGCTGTGGTGTTCGCCGGGTGAGCTCATCGGGCGGCCGCGGACCCTGCGCGAGCACCGCATCACCCGCGGCCTCGCGCCCGACGACGTCGCCCGCGCCCTGGGCCTGGAGATCCTCGCCTATCTGCGGATGGAGGAGAACAACGACTGGCGCGGCACCGAACGCCAGGCCACCGCCCTCGCCGAGCTGCTCGAACTCGACCTGCCGGACTTCGTCACCGTCACCGGGCGCGAGCCGCGCCTCGCGGAACATCTGCGCAGTGCGGTCACCACGCGCTGGCAGGCCTACGTCCGTCCCGTCGGCAAGATCGTGCCCCTGGACCGGCGGCTCCTGGAGGACGCCCTCCAGGAGCTGCACCGCGAGTACCAGGGGCAGATGGTGGCCACCCTCAGCTGGGGCAGCAGCAACGGCGACAACGGCGCGGGCGCCGCGGGACAGGACTTCCTCGACCGGATCGTCGATCACTTCTGGACGAACATCCAGGAGATCACCGGCTGATCACCGGTACGAACGGGGCCTAGAAGACCGACTCCGCCTCGTCCATCCGGTCCTTCGGCACCGTCTTCAGCTCGGTGACCGCCTCCGCCAGCGGCACCATCACGATGTCCGTCCCGCGCAGAGCGGTCATACGACCGAACTCACCCCGGTGCGCCGCCTCCACCGCGTGCCAGCCGAAGCGGGTCGCGAGGACGCGGTCGTACGCCGTCGGTACGCCACCTCGCTGGACGTGGCCCAGGATGACCGGCTTGGCCTCCTTGCCGAGGCGCCGCTCCAGCTCGTACGCCAGTGCCGTGCCGATGCCCTGGAAGCGCTCGTGGCCGAACTGGTCGATCTCGCCCTTGCCGTAGTCCATCGAGCCCTCGGCCGGGTGCGCGCCCTCGGCCACGCAGATGACCGCGAACTTCTTGCCGCGGGAGAAGCGCTCCTCGACCATCTTCACCAGGTCGGCCGGGTCGAAGGGGCGCTCCGGCAGGCAGATGCCGTGCGCGCCCGCCGCCATCCCGGACTCCAGCGCGATCCAGCCCGCGTGCCGGCCCATCACCTCGACGACCATCACGCGCTGGTGGGACTCGGCCGTCGTCTTCAGGCGGTCCATCGCCTCCGTGGCGACGCCGACGGCCGTGTCGAAGCCGAAGGTGCGGTCCGTGGAGGAGATGTCGTTGTCGATCGTCTTCGGGACGCCGACCACCGGCAGACCGGCGTCGGACAGCATGCGGGCCGCCGTCAGCGTGCCCTCGCCTCCGATCGGGATCAGCGCGTCGATGCCGAAGTCCGCGACCATGTCCTCGGCCCGCTCGCAGGCCTCGCGCAGACGGTCGCGCTCCAAGCGGGAGGAGCCGAGGATGGTGCCGCCGCGGGCCAGGATGCCGCTCACGCTGTCGAGGTCGAGTGCGCGGTAGCGGCCGTCCAGCAGGCCGGAGTAGCCGTCCTCGAAGCCGATCACCTCGTCGCCGTAGTTGTCGACCGCTCGGTGCACGACCGACCGGATCACTGCGTTGAGGCCAGGGCAGTCGCCGCCTGCGGTGAGAACTCCGATGCGCATCGTGCTGTGTCTCCTGCTCGCTGTTGATACCGGTGAGCCTTGTCCGATTGTTCCACGTCCCACAGACCGCTGCCGCATCCCGTCCTGACGGGCGCCTTAGCCATCAGGAAAGGTATTGTCAAGAGGGTTCTGCTCACCCCGGTGGGCGATTTTTATGACATCGAGCCGAGCCCCAGCGATTGGAGAGCACGCGTGACCCGCAGCGTGTACGTGACCGGTATCGACCGCGGCGACGGCCGCCAGGTCGTCGAGCTGGGGGTCATGGAACTCCTGACCCGGCAGGTCGACCGGGTGGGTGTCTTCCGGCCCCTCGTGCATCACAGCCCCGATCGCCTGTTCGAGCTGCTGCGCGCCCGCTACCGCCTCTCCCAGGACCCGGCCACGGTCTACGGCATGGACTACCACGAGGCGTCCGCCCTCCAGGCCGAACAGGGCACCGACGAGCTGGTCTCCACGCTCGTCGACCGGTTCCACCGCGTCGCACGCGACTACGACGTCGTCCTCGTCCTCGGCACCGACTTCGCCGACACCCAGCTCCCGGACGAGCTCAACCTCAACGCCCGCCTCGCCAACGAGTTCGGGGCGTCCGTGATCCCCGTCGTGGGCGGCCGCAAGCAGCCGGCCGAGTCCGTGCTCGCCGAGACCCGCAACGCGTACCGCGCCTACGACGGCCTCGGCTGCGACGTCCTCGCGATGGTCACCAACCGGGTCGCCCGCGAGGACCGCGACCTCATAGCCGAGCGCCTCGACGCCTCCCGGCTGCCCGTCCCCTGTTACGTGCTGCCCGACGAGCCCGCCCTCGCCGCGCCGACCGTCTCCCAGGTCGCGCACGCCCTCGACGCCCGGGTGCTCCTCGGCGACGACGCCGGGCTCGCCCGGGACGCGCTGGACTTCGTGTTCGGCGGGGCGATGCTGCCCAACCTCCTCAAGGCCCTGACCCCGGGCTGCCTGGTCGTGACGCCGGGCGACCGGGCCGATCTGGTCGTCGGCTCGCTCGCCGCGCACAGTGCCGGCACCCCGCCGATCGCCGGTGTGCTGCTCACCCTCGACGAGGTGCCGAGCGACGGCGTCCTGACCCTGGCCGCCCGCCTCGCCCCCGGCACCCCGGTCCTCTCGGTGCCCGGCAACAGCTTCCCCACCGCCGAGCAACTCTTCGCGCTGGAGGGGAAGTTGAGCGCGGTCACGCCGCGCAAGGCGGAGACCGCGCTCGGTCTGTTCGAGCGCCATGTCGACACCGGCGACCTGCTCAAGCGGGTCTCCGCGCCGAGCAGCGACCGTGTCACGCCGATGATGTTCGAGCACAAGCTGCTGGAACAGGCCCGCACCGACAAGCGCCGCGTGGTCCTGCCCGAGGGCACCGAGGCCCGCGTCCTGCACGCCGCCGAGGTGCTGCTGCGCCGCGGGGTCTGCGAGCTGACCCTGCTCGGCCCCGAGGACCAGATCCGCAAGAAGGCCGCCGACCTCGGCATCGACCTGGGCGACGCCCAGTTGATCGACCCGGCCACCTCCGAGCTGCGCGACTCCTTCGCCGAGAAGTACGCGGGCTTCCGCGCCCACAAGGGCGTCACGGTCGAGCTGGCCTACGACGTCGTCTCCGACGTGAACTACTTCGGGACCCTGATGGTCCAGGAGGGACTCGCCGACGGCATGGTGTCCGGGTCCGTGCACTCCACCGCCGCGACCATCCGGCCCGCCTTCGAGATCATCAAGACCAAGCCGGACGCCGACATCGTCTCGTCCGTCTTCTTCATGTGCCTCGCCGACAAGGTCCTGGTCTACGGCGACTGCGCGGTCAACCCCGACCCGGACGCCGAGCAACTGGCCGACATCGCCATCCAGTCGGCCGCGACCGCCGAGCAGTTCGGCGTGGAGCCGCGGATCGCGATGCTGTCGTACTCCACGGGCACGTCCGGCTCGGGCGCCGACGTCGACAAGGTGCGCGAGGCGACCGAGCTGGTGCGGCTGCGGCGGCCCGACCTGAAGATCGAGGGGCCCATCCAGTACGACGCCGCCGTCGAACCGTCCGTCGCCGCCACCAAGCTGCCGGAGTCCGAAGTCGCCGGCCAGGCCAGCGTGTTGATCTTCCCCGACCTCAACACCGGCAACAACACCTACAAGGCCGTGCAGCGTTCGGCCGGCGCGATCGCCGTCGGCCCGGTCCTCCAGGGGCTGCGCAAGCCGGTCAACGACCTGTCCCGGGGCGCGCTCGTCCAGGACATCGTCAACACCGTCGCCATCACGGCGATCCAGGCCCAGTCCCCGACCGAGAAGGCAACCGCCCAGTGAGCTCGTCCCGCGACACCCGCATCCTGGTCCTCAACTCCGGCTCCTCGTCGGTGAAGTACCAGCTGCTCGACATGAGCGACAGCAGCCGGCTGGCCGTGGGGCTCGTCGAGCGGATCGGCGAGGAGACCTCCCGACTGAAGCACACGCACGTCGAGTCCGGCACCACCCGCGAGTGGTCCGGGCCGATCCACGACCACGAGGCCGCGCTGAAGGCCGTGGCGGAGGAACTGGCCAAGGACGGGCTGGGGCTGGACTCCCCCGAGCTGGCCGCCATCGGGCACCGGGTCGTGCACGGCGGACAGACCTTCACCGCCCCGACCGTCGTCGACGACGCCGTGCTCGCCGAGATCGAGCGGCTGATCCCGGTCGCCCCGCTGCACAACCCCGCCAACCTCACCGGCATCCGCACCGCCCAGACGCTGCGCCCCGACCTGCCGCAGGTCGCCGTCTTCGACACCGCCTTCCACACCACGATGCCGGAGTCGGCCGCCCGCTACGCCATCGACACCGCGACCGCCGACGCGCACCGCGTGCGCCGCTACGGCTTCCACGGCACCTCGCACGCGTACGTCTCCCGGGCGACGGCCAGGCTGCTGGGCAAGGCGCCCGAGGACGTGAACGTCATCGTGCTGCACCTCGGGAACGGGGCCTCCGCCTCGGCGGTCCGAGGAGGCCGGTGCGTGGACACCTCCATGGGACTGACGCCTTTGGAGGGACTGGTGATGGGTACGCGTTCCGGTGACCTGGATCCTGCCGTCATCTTCCATTTGGCGCGGGTTGGCGGAATGTCCATCGACGAGATCGACACTCTTCTCAACAAGAAGAGCGGTCTGATCGGGCTGTGCGGCGACAACGACATGCGCGAGATCCGCCGCCGGGTGGACGAGGGTGACGAGGAGGCGCAACTCGCCTTCGACATCTACATTCACCGTTTGAAGAAGTACATCGGCGCCTATTACGCCGTGCTCGGCCGGGTCGACGCGGTCGCCTTCACAGCGGGAGTCGGCGAGAACGCGAGTCCGGTGCGGGAGGCCGCGGTGGCGGGCCTGGAGGAGCTGGGCCTTGCGGTGGACGGCGAACTGAACGCCGTACGCAGTGACCGGCCGCGGCTGATCTCACCGCAGCACGCGCGTGTGGCCGTCGCCGTGATACCGACCGACGAAGAACTGGAGATCGCCACTCAGACCTACGCACTGGTCGGAAGTAATACACGGGAGTAACACGCCTGAGCGCATTGCCGCCCATTTGTATCTTCCGCCAGACGGAATATTCCGCGGCGAAACAAACCGATAGGATCGCCCCATGCGCCGTTCGAAAATCGTCTGTACTCTCGGCCCCGCGGTCGACTCCCACGAAATGCTCGTGTCCCTGATCGAAGCCGGCATGAACGTGGCCCGCTTCAACTTCAGCCACGGCAGCCACGCCGAGCACCAGGGCCGGTACGACCGCGTCCGTGCCGCGGCCAAGGAGACCGGCAAGGCCATCGGTGTCCTCGCCGACCTCCAGGGCCCGAAGATCCGGCTGGAGACCTTCGCCGAGGGCCCGGTGGAGCTGGAGCGCGGTGACGAGTTCGTCATCACCACCGAGGACGTCCCGGGTGACAAGTCCATCTGCGGGACGACCTACAAGGGCCTGCCGGGCGACGTCTCGCGCGGCGACCAGATCCTCATCAACGACGGCAACGTCGAGCTGAAGGTCCTGGACGTCGTCGGCCCGCGGGTCAAGACGATCGTCATCGAGGGCGGTGTCGTCTCCGACCACAAGGGCATCAACCTGCCCGGCGCGGCCGTCAACGTGCCCGCGCTGTCCGAGAAGGACGTCGAGGACCTCCGTTTCGCGCTGCGCATGGGCTGCGACATGGTCGCCCTGTCCTTCGTCCGGGACGCCAACGACGTCCAGGACGTGCACAAGGTCATGGACGAGGAGGGCCGCCGGGTCCCCGTCATCGCCAAGGTGGAGAAGCCGCAGGCGGTGGCGAACATGGAGGCCGTCGTGATGGCGTTCGACGCCGTGATGGTGGCCCGTGGCGACCTCGCCGTCGAGTACCCGCTCGAGAAGGTCCCGATGGTGCAGAAGCGGCTCATCGAGCTGTGCCGCCGCAACGCCAAGCCGGTGATCGTGGCGACCCAGATGATGGAGTCGATGATCACCAACTCGCGCCCCACCCGCGCCGAGGCCTCCGACGTCGCCAACGCGATCCTGGACGGCGCGGACGCGGTCATGCTGTCGGCGGAGTCCTCCGTGGGCGCGTACCCGATCGAGACCGTCAAGACGATGTCGAAGATCGTCCAGGCGGCCGAGCAGGAGCTGCTCTCCAAGGGCCTGCAGCCGCTCGTGCCGGGCAAGAAGCCGCGTACGCAGGGTGGTTCGGTCGCCCGCGCCGCCTGCGAGATCGCCGACTTCCTCGGCGGCAAGGGCCTCATCGCCTTCACCAAGTCCGGTGACACCGCCCGCCGGCTGAGCCGCTACCGCGCGGAGCAGCCCATCATCGCCTTCACCACGGACGAGGGCACCCGCAACCAGCTGGCGCTCAGCTGGGGCGTGGAGTCGTACGTCGTGCCGTTCGTGAACAGCACCGACGAGATGGTCGACCTGGTCGACGGCGAGGTCTCCAAGCTGAACCGCTTCAGCGACGGCGAGATCGTCATCATCACCGCCGGCTCGCCCCCCGGCGTCCCCGGCACCACGAACATGGTCCGCGTCCACCACCTGGGCGGGGAGAAGTAAGGCCCCCTGTGCGGCCGTAGGGAATCCGCTACGGCCGCGGAGGCCACAGAGGCGGCTGTACGACGCTGAGGGCGCCCCCTGCGACAGGGGGCGCCCTCAGCGCTTGTGCGGCTCCCGAACGGGCTTGCAGGGGCGCTCAGTCGATGTACTGATGCAGCCCGGGTATGTGCAGGGTGCCGCCGAACTGGCCGGCCTGCACGACCTTCACCTTGGTGAAGTAGATCAGCGGGATGTTCAGCGGCGGCGGGTTGTCCGGGTCGAAGGTGACCGGGATCAGGCCCAGCAGGTTGCCGGAGATGGACTCCGTGTACATCACCGTCTTGCCGTCCCGGATGGTCGACGTGGTGCCCTTGCCGGCCTGCACGTGGTAGGTCTTGCCGGACTGGTCGTCCTTGACCGTCTGGTGCAGGTCGCCGATGTCGGTGCCGTCGGAGATGACGTACTTCAGCACCTTCTTCTTGGTGCCGTTGGCCGTCTTCACCTCGACGATGCCCTTGTAGTCGGCGCCCTTCAGCAGCAGCGAGCTGGCGTTCAGGTACCAGGGGTCGTCGGGCAGCGGCACCGTGTTGTCGACACCGCTCTCCGCGTCCGTGGCGACCGGGCAGTCGTCCGGGTCCGTGGTGGAGCTCGCGGACGGCGACGGGCTGGCGGCGGCCTCCTCGGCCGCCTCCTTCACCGCGTCGGTGGTGTCCTCGGCCGCCTTGGTCGCCTTGTCGGTCGTGTCCTTGACCGTGTCGGTGACCTTCTCGGTGGTGTCCTTGACCGCGTCGCCCGCGTCGCCCTCGGAGTCACCGGAGCCCTTGTCCTCGCTCGCCGAGGCCGACGCGGACGGCGTCGGACTGGCGCTCGCGGACGGCGTCGCGCTCTCGCCACCGGTGAAGATGCCGGTGATCACGTCGCCGATCTCGTCCAGCACATTGCCGTTGCTCTCGGAGGCCGAGGGCGTGGGCGCGGGCGTGGAACCCGACTGCGGCTCGCTGGAGGCAGACGCGGACGGGGTGGGCGTGGCCTCGTCGTCGGAACCTGAATCCGACGAAGAGCCGCCCGAGGAACCGGAGTCCGAGGAACCGGAGCCCGCGTCCTTCGTCTCGGAGGCCGAAGGGGTCGGCGTCGCCTCGTCCTTGGAGTCGCTCGGGCTCGCGGACGGCGAGGCCGACGCGGACGCGCCGTCCTCCAGGGCCGCGACACAGTCCTTGTACTCGTCCGCCGTCAGGCTCTTGGCGGCGGGCTGGTCCTCCGCGTTGGCGAGCGTCGGCGTGAACCCCATCCCCATGAGGACCGCCGTCGGCATCGCCGCGAGGGCTATCGCCTTGCCTGCCGGCATGTGGAACCGGGTGAACAGCGGCTTCTTGGGTGCCGCGTGGCGCGGCCCGGTTCTCACACGGGACTCGTCCACATCAGTCCCGTGGGTCACCTCGTCAGCCGGCACTGTGCCTCCCGTTCGCCCCGTTCGCCGGGCTCGTTCCTGACAGATCGTTCGGCTCACCAAAGTCGTGCGCGTCCTTGGAGAGCGTGGGGACCGCGCCCTGCGGCGCGTCGCTCTCCCCCGCACCGGCCTCCGGCAGCGGCTGCGCCTCGGGCGCTCGCCCGGCACCCACGCCACGGCCATCGCTCCGCCGACGAGGGAGAAGAGGAAGCCGATGAGGAAGCCGCCGAGGTTCGAGACCGGGATGGACACCAGGGCCAGCAGGATCGCCGCGACGCCCGCGAAGGTGCGGACGTGCTTCTGGAACCAGAGGCTGATGCCGAGGACGACCAGCAGCACGCCGATGATCAGGGATCCCGCGCCGGCGGTGGTGGCCATCGCCAGCGTCAGGTGGCCGATCTGGAGGTTTGCGTACGGGAAGTAGGCGATGGGGAGTCCGCCGAGGATGACGAACAGGCCGGCCCAGAACGGCCGGGTGCCTCGCCAGGCGCGGAACTTCCGCTTGGCGACCCGGAGGTAGTGCTCATCGCGGCCGGGTACGGCAGGAGTCTCGGCGCTCATGGAAAACAGCTCCCTGTCACGGCGTTGCTGTGGTGGTGAGTGGTGCATCGGGCGGCCGCTCGTGGAGAAGGTGCGAACAGCCGCCTGAGAGTGGACGGGCGGGGGCGCCACCGGCTCCCCCGCCCGTCAGCGAGTGCTTAGTAGCACTCCTTGACACCCTTGGACAGCGACATCTTCAGGCCGCTGAGCTTGAAGGTTCCGGCGGTGGTCGCCCACGCCGTCTGCTTCACGTCGGTCAGGGTGACCGAGTCGGCCTGCTGCGCGAACCCGTACGGGTTGGCGGTGTCGCCCTTGGCGATACCCGGACCCTTGGCCGCGTCCTTGGCCGCCACACCGATGTCGATGCCGTGGAACGTGGCGTCGGCGCTGAGGTCCTCGACGTCGATGTACAGGTTCTCGGCCTCGACCGGGGTGTCGCCACCGCCGGCCTTCAGGATGAGGCTGACCGAACCGAGCAGCGGGATGTCAGGGGTGACAACCGACTGGCACAGGTTCTTGATGGTCGCGGACTTGAAGGCCGAGACCGCGACGGGGTGGGCCGTCTTCTTGCCGTCGAGCGTGTAACCCGAGTCAATGGCTCCGTACTGGACGAAGCCCTTGCCGTCGAGCTGGTCGGTCGTCACCTTGAACGACTGACCCGACACGCTGAACGACGCGGCGAGAGCGCCCTGCGCGAGGGCGACACCTATCGCTGCCGTGGCGGCCACGCTGGGCACCATCACGACGGCGAACCGCTTCCATCTGGTCCCGCCACGCACCTGGGACTCCATATTTCCTCCTTCTCGGACGTACATCTCCTGACCCTGACTGCCCCTGTCGAACAAGACGGCTCAGCCGGGCAGGGATGGGAGAAGTGCTACGTCCTCGGGAAGGAGAGCGCCCGTACTCGGAGGCGCGAACCGCGCACCGATCACCGGCGATCACCCCCGAGCGACAACCACTGGTCGCGCCTGACGCACATCACGCACAACCTGGACAGGCTTCGCCGGGTGGGCGAAGACCCCCCTGTCCAAGAGCCGGCGCCACTGCCGCCGGCTCTGCTCGGTGGGGACCCAGGAGTTCCCGCGTGCCCGACCGGCTGTCGGGGTACGGGGAATGGACCGAGCGTCGCCGATCGTGGTGCATTCTCGCCGCCCGCACAAGGGGCTTCGTTACTCGGTAGTAACGGCCGGATAACCGAACAACGACCCACCGGTCTCGGCCGACGACTCCGGGTAGCTCTGAGGGGCCGGACAAAGCAGTTGACGGATGGACATAATCGGGCGGAACACCGCCCAGAACTTACTTGCAGTAACAGCGGCCGCGATTACCAAGATTTGGTAAAGCGCGGCCGCAGTGACGCTCCATCGGCAAATCTTTCACTCGGGCACCACATGCCCGAACGTTTAGCGGCTGCTCAGAACGGAGGCCTCGCCCCGGTCAGAACAACGCCCGCGCGAGCGCCCGGCGGCCGCGATCACCCGCGGGTCATCGGGCCCGACGACCTCGAAAAGCTCCAACAACCGGACACGTACGGCGTTCCGGTCGTCACCGGCGGTGCGCTGCACCGTCTCGATGAGCCGCCCGAAGGCGTCCTCGACATGTCCGCCGACCAGATCCAGATCGGCAGCGGCGACCTGCGCCTGCACGTCGGCCGGCTTCGCGGCGGCGTCCTGGCGCACCTGCTGCGGGTCGAGCCCCTGCACCCGGTGCAGCAACTCGGCCTGTGCGAGGCCGAGTTTGGCCTCCGTGTTGCCCGGGTCGTCGCTCAGTACGTTCTTGTACGCCTGGACGGCACCGCCGAAGTCGCCCGCGTCCAGGGCCTGTACGGCGGCCTCCAGGAGGGCGTCGTAGGGCCCGGCGGGAACGGCCGGACCGGCGTCCTTGGCGGCACCGGGGGCGGCGTCGGGGTCGACGGTGAGGCCGGTCAGCCCGAAGCGCTGCTCGGCGACCTGCACCAGCTGGTCCAGGGTCTGCTGGATCTGCTCCTTGCCGGCGGCGCCCTGGAAGAGCGGCAGCGCCTGCCCGGCGACGACGGCGAACACAGCCGGGATGCCCTGCACCCCGAACTGCTGCATCAGCATCTGGTTGGCGTCGACGTCGATCTTGGCGAGGAGGAGGCGGCCGTTGTACTCGACGACGAGCTGCTCGAGGACCGGGCTCAGCTGCTTGCACGGCTCGCACCACTCGGCCCAGAAGTCGATGACGACGGGCACCTCGGTGGAGCGCTGCAGGACGTCCCGCTCGAACCCGGCCTCGTCGACGTCGATGACGAGATCGGCGGGCGACACGGCCCCCGGGCCCCCGCCCTGCCGCGCGGCCTCGGCCCGCGCCTGCTCCGCCTTCGCCTTGGCCTCCTGGGCCGCCTTCACCGCGGCGAGGTCGACGACTCCGCTCATGGACATGTTCCGTGGCTGCATGCGCCTATCCTCCCCCGTTCGCGCGCGTAGGTGAAAAGCATGGTGAAAGCTGGTCAGGCTCTGGACCGGTTCTGTGGTGGTCAACACCGGTCCAGTGATGTTCGACGCCGGGTCCCCACCCCACGCCAGTGGTTTCGCTACGAGTCGTAGCGTAATGGCACTGCGTGCCTCCTGACGACCGCCTTCCGGTGATCTCCCTCACGGCTTCACAGGAAGAGCCGGTTATGGTCGGGGGATGCAGAGCTCCACTCCCTCCCCACGCGCCACAGGACGCCCCCGTTCCGCCGCCGCGGACGCCGCGATCCTGGCGGCGACGCGGGAGGCGCTGGTGGAGCTGGGCTGGTCCAAGCTCACGCTGGGAGACGTGGCGGCGCGGGCGGCGGTTGCGAAGACGACGATCTACCGCCGCTGGCCGGGCAAGAACGAGCTGGTGGTGGACGCGGTGGCCGAGCTCTTCGACGAACTGCGCCTCCCCGACCGCGGCACCCTGGCCGCCGACATCGAGGGCGTGGTCCTGCAGTTCGCGGCGATCCTGGCGCGCCCGGAGGCGAAGAGCGGCCTGATGGCGGTGGTGGCGGAGTCGACCCGCGACGACGCCCTGCGCGAACGCATCCGCGCCTCGATCGTCGACCGCCAGAAGCGCCTGGTCCTGGAGGGCCGCGCACGGGCCCAGACACGCGGCGAACTCCCCCCGGAGTCCGACCCCGCGGAGGCCTCCCGCACGGTCGACCTGATCTTCGACGTGGTGGCGGGCGCGGTGGTCCACCGCACGCTGGTGAGCGCGGAACCGGCGGACGAGGAGTGGGTACGGGGGTTCACACGGGTGTTGCTGCTGGGGTTGGCCGGGGCCTCACAGACGGTGTGACACCCCGACGCCCTCTCCGTCAGAACCCGGCGGGCTCCGTGTACACCCCCCACTCCTCCCGCAGCACCCCGCAGATCTCACCCAGCGTCGCCTCGGCCCGCACCGCGTCGAGCATCGGCTCGCTCATGTTGGCCCCGTCGCGCGCGGCGGCGAGCATGGCGTCCAGTGCCCCGCGCACCGCGGCGTCGTCCCGCGTCGCCTTCCGGCTGCCCAGCACCCGCACCTGCTCCCGCTCGACCTCGTGAGAGACCCGCAGGATCTCCAGGTCCCCGGTGACGGAGCCGTGATGGACGTTGACGCCCACCACCCTCTTGTCCCCCTTCTCCAGGGCCTGCTGGTACCGGAACGCGGACTCGGCGATCTCCCCGGTGAACCAGCCGTCCTCGATCCCGCGCAGAATCCCGGACGTGATCGGCCCGATCGGGTGCCGTCCGTCCGGATGCGCCCGCAGCCCCCGCTCCTTGATCTGCTCGAAGATCCGCTCGGCGTCGGCCTCGATTCGGTCCGTCAGCTGCTCGACGTACCACGAACCACCCAGCGGATCCGCGACGTTGGCGACGCCGGTCTCCTCCATGAGGACCTGCTGGGTCCGCAGCGCGATCTCGGCGGCCTGCTCGCTCGGCAGTGCGAGGGTCTCGTCGAGGGCGTTGGTGTGCAGGGAGTTGGTACCACCGAGCACGGCGGCGAGCGCCTCGACGGCGGTCCGCACGACGTTGTTGTAAGGCTGCTGGGCGGTCAGCGACACACCCGCGGTCTGCGTATGGAACCGCAGCCACTGAGCCTTCTCGGAGCGGGCCCCGTACACGTCCCGCATCCACCGGGCCCAAATCCGCCTCGCCGCCCGGAACTTGGCGATCTCCTCGAAGAAGTCGACGTGGGCGTCGAAGAAGAAGGACAGTCCAGGAGCGAACACATCCACGTCGAGCCCGCGCGAGAGCCCCAACTCCACGTAGCCGAACCCGTCGGCGAGGGTGTAGGCGAGCTCCTGGGCGGCCGTGGACCCGGCCTCCCGGATGTGGTACCCGGACACGGACAGCGGCTTGTAGGCGGGAATGCCGGCCGCGCAGTACTCCATCAGGTCCCCGATGAGCCGCAGATGGGGCTCGGGCTGGAAGAGCCACTCCTTCTGGGCGATGTACTCCTTGAAGATGTCGGTCTGGAGCGTGCCGTTGAGCACCCCCGGATCGACGCCCTGCCGCTCGGCGGCGACGAGATACATACAGAACACCGGCACAGCAGGCCCACTGATGGTCATGGAGGTGGTGACGTCCCCGAGCGGGATGTCCTTGAAGAGCACCTCCATGTCGGCGGCGGAGTCGATGGCGACCCCGCAGTGCCCGACTTCCCCGAGGGACCGCGGATCATCGGAGTCCCGCCCCATGAGGGTAGGCATGTCAAACGCGACGGACAGCCCGCCGCCCCCATTGGCGAGGATCATCTTGTACCGCTCGTTGGTCTGCTCGGCGTTCCCGAACCCGGCGAACTGCCGGATGGTCCACGTCCGCCCTCGGTACCCGGTCGCATAGAGCCCCCGGGTGAACGGAAACTCCCCCGGCCACCCGATCCGCTCGAACCCCTCGTAACGATCCCCCGCCCGAGGCCCGTACACCGGCTCCACGGCATCCCCCGAGAGCGTGGTGAAGTCGCCCTCCCGCTTCCGAGAACCGTCATACCGGGCCTGCCACCGACGGCGGCCCTCTTCGATGGCGTCAGCGTCCATGCTTCAAATTTACTAGGACGTCCTAATAAATGTCGACGGCGAACCACCCGTTACTCTCGACGGCATGAAGAAGAGCGTCCTGACCCGTTACCGGGTGATGGCCTACGTCACCGCCGTGCTGCTCATCCTGCTGACGATCGGCGTGATCGGGAAGCGGGTGCTGGGCCTGGACGGGTTCGACGGCTTCGTCACCGGTGTCGGTATCGCCCACGGCTGGCTGTACGTGCTCTACCTGGTCTTCGCGTTCGACCTGGGCACCAAGGCGAAGATGCCCCTGGGCCGCCTCGCCTGGGTCCTGCTGGCCGGTACGGTCCCGACGGCCGCCTTCTTCGTCGAGCGCAAGGTGACCCGGGAGGTCACACCGCTCGTCACCGAGAACGCAACCGCCAAGACCGCAGCAGCCTGAGCCTCGCTCCGACGCCGAGGCGCGCCGCCGGGGGCCTCACCATCCGAGGTGCGTCGCGCCGCGTGACGTCTTGTACGTCCTGTTGTCGGTGTCCGCGTAGGCGAAGTCGATCCTCCAGTTGCAGAACTTGGAGAAGGTCGCCGCAAGACCCATGCAGTCCACACCGGCCAGCTGGCTGTCGATCCGCTTGCCGGAGCCTCCGATGGAATGCGTCAGAAAACAGCCCACCGGGACCTTCACGCCCGCTCCTCGCAGGTCGTAGTCGAACGTCCCGATCGGCGTCGACCCGGTCGCACTGGCGCGGGCCGAGCCCCCGGCCCCCAGACTCACAGCGACAATCACCGCGGCCCCGCCTCCGGCGGTCACCACCGCAGGGAAAGCGGAACGCTCTCGCTGCCGGATCGATCATGCGCAGGGAAGATCACCTTCAGGTGCGAGCAGCCCACGCCTGTTGACCGGGCCGGCGGGCCGGTGGTGTCAGTCCTCGTCGAAGTCGTTCGCCGCCACCCGCAGGGGCCTCAGCATCGCGAAGATCTCGCCGCATTCCTCCGCGTCGTAGACGCCGAGGCCGAAGTCCATGGCCATGAGGTCGCGGGTCGCGGCCTCGACGACCTCGCGGCCCTTGTCCGTGATGACGGCGAGCGTGCCGCGGCCGTCGTTGGGGTTGGGCTTCTTGTCGACCAGGCCGGACTTCACCAGGCGGTCCACCGTGTTCGTCACCGACGTCGGATGCACCATCAGGCGTTCGCCGATCTTGGACATGGTCAGCTCGCCGGCCTTGGAGAAGGTGAGCAGGACCAGCGCCTCGTAGCGCGCGAAGGTCAGTCCGTACGGCTTGACCACCGCGTCGACCTCGGCCAGCAGGATCTGGTGGGCCCGCATGATCGAGGTGATCGCGGCCATCGACGGCACGTTTCCCCAGCGCCGCTTCCAGAGCTCGTCGGCGCGGGCGATGGGATCGAAGGGAAGACTGAGGGGCTTCGGCACGGCACTGACCTTACCGGCCGGTCACATGGTGGTCAGCCCCGTCTTGGCATTCGGTCGGGCCGCCGCCTCCTCACCCGTCCGGCGTGCCTCGGCCGCCAGCACCGCGCAGCCCACCGCCC
>MWJO01000148.1 GCA_002027195.1 Streptomyces sp. GKU 895
GCCGGTGCGGACGCGGCTGCGGGCGCCGGCTCGGCTGCCCGTTCGCGCGCCGGTTCGCGCACCGATTCCCTGCGCCCGGACGCCGGCGCTTCCGCGCGTGCGTGGATCTCCGCGCGCGCCTGCGGGCGCGTCGGAGGCATGGCGAAGGCCCGGACGTCCACCGAGTCGGTGACGGCATCCGGGTCGACGGCGCTGGGCTCCCCCTCCTCGGTGGAGCGCGCCCGCAGGTCCTTGGCGTACCGGCGCTCCATACCCGCCCGTCCGGACAGCAACCGGATGGCGGTGCTGAAGCGTTCCGTCGGACGGGCCTCGTTCAGCTCGTCCTGCCTACGGAGCCACATCGGCACCAAGTAGGCGGCCCAGGCCCCGACAATGACTGCGTAGATGAGGCCGCTGCTGCTCACGCCTCACACGGTAGAGGGGTTTGCGTGAGGCCATCCGCCAATTGGGCCGGTGTGTCGCACGATCTGGCTGATATTTCGAGCTTTTTTTGTGACCGATGCGATCAGCAGGCCGCCGAGGGCGCGAATTTAATGCCCTGAGACGGTCACCGACCGATCATTCTCGAACATATATTCAATTTCCCGGGTCTATGCGGGATTCCCCGGCGTGTTCTGCGGGTTCCCGGGCGTGTGGTGCGGCGCCTTCTGTGAGCGTGCCCGCTGCCACCGTGCGAGCAACCCTTCCGGCACCTCTTCCGCCGTGAGCGCGAAGACGAGATGGTCACGCCAGGCTCCGTCGATGTGGAGATAACGGGGTCTGAGGCCCTCCTCACGGAATCCGAGTTTCTCCACGACGCGTCGGCTGGGCCCGTTCTCGGGACGAATGCAGACCTCGATGCGGTGCAGACCGACGGCCCGGAAACAGTGGTCCACGACCAGCGCCACCGCCGTCGGCATCACGCCACGGCCGGCCACCGACTCGTCCACCCAGTAGCCGACGTGCCCCGAGCACATCGAGCCCCAGGTGATCCCGGCGACGGTCAACTGCCCGACAAGCCGCCCCTGGTACTCGATGACGAACGGCAACATCCGGCCCGCGTTCGCCTCGGAGCGCAGATGACGCACCATCTGCCGGTAGGTCGGGCGGTGCGCGATCGGCCCGCTGGGCGTGGGCGGCGGGATGGTCGCCTCCCAGGGGCGCAGCCAGTCGCGGTTGCGCCGGTTGACCTCGCGCCACGCCCGCTGGTCGCGCATCTTTATCGGCCGCAGGACGACATCGCCGTCCGCGAGCACGACGGGCCAGGATGGGCTGTTCAGCTCACACCCCCATTACCGGCGCCGGGTCTGGGATGGTCGCCGCCGCGGATCTGGTCGACGGCGTGGGTCAGCAAAGGCTCCAGGACGGCCAGTCCGTCCCTCACCCCGCCGGTGGAGCCCGGCAGGTTGACGATCAGCGTGCGTCCCGCGACTCCGGCCAGCCCTCGCGAGAGAGCCGCGGTCGGCACCTTCTCCCGTCCGAACGCCCGGATGGCCTCGGCGATGCCCGGCACCTCATGGTCGATCACCCTGCGGGTGGCCTCGGGAGTGCGGTCGGTGGGTGAGATGCCGGTGCCGCCGGTGGTGACGACGGCGTCGTAGCCGACCTCCACGGCGGCGCGCAGGGCCGCTTCCACGGGATCGCCGTCGGGCACGACCTGGGGCCCCTCGACGGCGAAACCGAAGCTCTTCAGTCCCTCGGCGACGAGGGGGCCGCCCTTGTCCTCGTAGACACCGGCGGCGGCACGGTTGGAGGCGGTCACGACCAGCGCGCGGTACGGCGCGCGCTCGACGTCATGCGCCCCGGCGCTCACGCCCGGCTCCAGTCGCCCGACTTGCCGCCTGTCTTCTCCTCCACGCGCACGTCCGTGATGACCGCTCCCTTGTCGACCGCCTTGACCATGTCGATCACGGTGAGCGCGGCGACGGAGACCGCGGTGAGGGCCTCCATCTCGACGCCCGTGCGGTCCGTCGTCTTGACGGTGGCGAGGATCTCCACGGCGTCGTCCGCGACCGACAGATCCAGTTTCACACCGGACACCGCCAACGGGTGGCACAGCGGGATCAGGTCCGGGGTGCGTTTGGCGCCCATGATCCCCGCGATCCGCGCGGTGGCGAGGGCGTCACCCTTGGGGACCCCCTCGCCGCGCAGCAGTTCGATCACGCGGGGCGAGACGAGGACGCGGCCGCTGGCGCGGGCGGTGCGCGCGGTCACGTCCTTCTCGGATACGTCGACCATGCGGGCGGCGCCCGCCTCGTCGATGTGCGTCAGTCGGTCCTGCGTACTCATGCTGTGTGGCGCTCCCGGTCTCGGCCCTTCGCGGTGCGGCGCAGGGGCCTGCTGTGCGCGACACGGTACCGCCAACCAGGAGCACTCAGCCGAGCAGGACCACCTCGACCTCGGTGCCGGGCTCGACGCTCTCCACGTCCTCCGGGACGACGATCAGCGCGTCGGCGTGCGCGAGGGCCGCGACCAGGTGCGAGCCGGCGCCGCCGACGGGGGTCACCGCGCCGTCGGCGTACGTCCCGCGCAGGAACTGCCTGCGCCCCTTGGGCGAGGTCAGCGCCTTGCCCGAGGTCAGCTTCGCGCGCGTACGCGGCCGGTGGACGTCGTCCAGTCCCATGAGGGTGCGGATCGCGGGGCGCACGAACAGCTCGAAGGAGACGTACGACGACACCGGATTGCCGGGCAGCGCCAGCAGGGGGGTGTGGTCGGGGCCGATGGAGCCGAAGCCCTGGGGCTTGCCGGGCTGCATGGCGAGCTTGCGGAAGTCGATGCCGCTGCCCGCCTCGTCCTCGTCCCCCACGTGCGAGAGGGCTTCCTTGACGACGTCGTACGCCCCGACGCTCACGCCGCCCGTGGTGACCATCAGGTCGGCGCGGACGAGCTGGTCCTCGATGGTGTCGCGGAGGGTCTCGGCGTCGTCGGCGACGGCGCCCACGCGGTAGGCGATGGCGCCGGCGTCGCGGGCGGCGGCGGTGAGGGCGAAGCTGTTGGAGTCGTAGATCTGGCCGCTGCCCAGGTCCTCGTCGGGCTGGACGAGTTCGCTGCCGGTGGACATGACGACCACGCGCGGGCGCGGGCGCACGCGTACGGTGCCGCGGCCGATCGCGGCGAGCAGGGCGATCTGCGGCGGGCCGAGGACCGTACCGGCTTCGAGGGCGCGGTCGCCGGCTTTCACGTCGCTGCCCTTGGCGCGTACGTGCGCGCGTGCCTCGGCGGGCCGGTACACGTGCACGTGTCCTTCGGCGCCCTCGGGGGCCAGTGCGCGGGCGCGCATCCCGGTCACGGGTCCCTCGCCGAGGCCTCCGTCGGTCCATTCCACCGGTACGACGGTTTCGGCGCCGGGCGGCAGGGGGGCGCCGGTCATGATGCGGGCGGCCTGGCCGGGGCCCACGTGGAGCAGGTCGGCCTGGCCCGCCGCGACGTCCCCGACGACGTCCAGGACGGCGGGGAACTCCTCACTCGCGCCCGCGACATCCGCGACCCGTACCGCGTACCCGTCCATGGAGCTGTTGTCGAACGGCGGCAGGGAGACCGGCACCGTGACGTCCTCGACCAGGACGCAGCCCTGGGCGTCGAGGAGTTGCAGCTCGATGGGTTCGAGGGGGCGGACGGTCGCGAGGATGTCCTCCAGGTGTTCGTCCACCGACCAGAGGTGGTCCTGGCCGGTGGTGCGGGGCGCGGCGTTGCTCAACGTTGCTACATCTCCTCGGCTACGTAACTGCGAAGCCAGGTCCGGAAGTCCGGGCCCAGGTCTTCACGTTCGCACGCGAGTCTGACAATGGCACGCAGATAGTCGCCACGGTCACCGGTGTCATAGCGGCGCCCCTTGAAGACGACGCCGTGCACGGGGCCGCCGACCTTCTCGTCCGCCGCGAGCTGCTGGAGGGCGTCGGTGAGCTGGATCTCTCCGCCCCGGCCTGGCTCGGTCTTGCGGAGTATGTCGAAGATGTGCGGGTCGAGGACGTAGCGCCCGATGATCGCGTAGTTGGACGGGGCATCGGCAGCGGCTGGCTTCTCGACCAGGTCGTGGACCTTGACGACGTCGCCGTCGTCGGTCGGGTCGACGGCCGCGCAGCCGTAGAGGTGGATCTGCTCGGGAGCGACCTCCATGAGGGCGATGACGCTGCCGCCGTGCTGCTCCTGCACCTCGACCATCCGCTTGAGCAGCGGGTCGCGCGGGTCGATCAGGTCGTCGCCGAGGAGGACGGCGAACGGCTCGTGCCCCACGTGCGGGGCCGCGCAGAGCACGGCGTGGCCGAGGCCCTTGGGGTCACCCTGGCGGACGTAGTGCATCGTCGCGAGGTCGCTGGACTCCTGCACCTTTGCGAGCCGTCCGGCGTCGCCCTTCTTCTGAAGGGCGGATTCCAGCTCGTAGTTGCGGTCGAAGTGGTCCTCGAGGGGGCGCTTGTTGCGGCCCGTGACCATGAGGACGTCGTCGAGGCCCGCGGAGACGGCCTCCTCGACCACGTACTGGATCGCCGGCTTGTCGACGACCGGCAGCATCTCCTTGGGAGTGGCCTTGGTGGCCGGCAGGAACCGGGTGCCGAGGCCTGCTGCTGGGATGACAGCCTTGCTGATCCGAGGGTGCGACTGAGTCATGCCCGCAACCTTATCCGGTGCCTTTGCAGGGAATCTGAGGCTCCGGTTAATTAACCCTGTTATGAGCCTATTGAAAGGATTAGGGAGCGGACTGTGAGTCACCTCGGACGTCCTGACGAGCCTGACAAGCGAATGTTGCGGCGAGAGTTCCTCTCGGTGAGAAGCAGGTTGACGGCCGATGACCTGCGGGAAACGGCGACCGCGCTGGCGAAGCGGGCGCTCGGGCTGCCCGAGCTGGCGCAGGCGCGCACGGTGGCGGCGTACGTCTCGGTGGGGAGCGAGCCCGGCACGCTCGCGCTGCTGGACGCGCTGCGCGCGCGGGGCGTGCACGTCCTGCTCCCCGCGCTCCTGCCCGACAACGACCTGGACTGGGGCGCGTACGCGGGCGAGGGCTCTCTCGCGCGCGTACGGCACGGCGGGAAGATGGCCCTCTTCGAGCCCGCGGGCGACCGCCTGGGCCCCGACGCCGTGACCGCCGCCGACGTGGTGCTGCTGCCCGGTCTCGCGGTCGACGCGCGTGGCATGCGGCTGGGGCGCGGCGGAGGGTCGTACGACCGCGTGCTCGCGCGCCTGGAGCGAGCGGGTGCGCATCCCGCGCTCGTGGTGCTGCTCTACGACTCCGAAGTCGTCGAGCGCGTCCCGGAGGAGGCGCACGACCGGCCGGTGGACGCGGTGGTGACGCCGTCCGGCGTGCGCCGTTTTCGTGATGACGCCCGGGCGGCGGATCGCTGAACGCTCAGGGGGCCGTGAGGCAGTTGATTCACGCCCCTCGCTCCTGCGTCGCGCCCGGCGTGCGCGAAGGGCCCCTCCACACGCGGGTGGAGGGGCCCTTCGGTTGTTCGTGTTCAGCGCGCTTCAGCGGTTCACGGCTTGAGCACCAGGGTGTCGCTCGTGCTCTTGTCGACCGCGTCCTTGGTGAAGGACCAGTCCAGCAGTTCGCCCTTGACCCACTTGCTCGTCTGGTCGGTGTAGTGGGCGCTGTAGGCGTGCCCGGAGGCGCCGGTGAGGTTGATCCACTTCGACTTGTCGAGGTCGCCGAGGTTGACCACCATCCGCATCGACGGCACCCAGACGACGCCGTAGCCGCCGGCGGCGTTCCAGCCGGTCGCGTTGACCGTGGCCTCGCCGCCGCTGAGCTTCCAGGGTCCGCGGTTGAGGATGTACTTGATGATCCCGGGGCCCTCGGTGCCGAGGGTCTGGTTCTTCAGGAACAGGCGGTGCAGCCGGCCCCAGCTCCAGGTGTCGATGTCCTTGCCGAGCTTGGCCGTCAGCTCCCAGCGGGCGTCGATCATGGCGCGCTTGAACAGCTGGTCCCGGTTGGTGGCCTCGGGGCGGTCCCCGACGCCCCCCGGCGTCTTCCACCAGTCGCTCTTCTCGTCGTTCATGAGGTTGCGCACGACCTCGAACCAGCGGTCGCCGCCGTCCGGCTGCGCCTGGTCGGGGTCGCGCTGGCCGCACTCGCGAACCTTGGTCTCCTCGTCGACCGGGCCGGTGCTGTCGGCCTTCTCGACCCACAGGCACTGGCCCTCGACGCGAAGCTCCTTGGGCAGCTTGTTGCCGAAGGCGAGCTTGAGGATGTTGCGCCAGACCGCGTTGAAGTAGGCGGCGGCCGCGGAGTCGGCGTCCTGGGTGTAGTCCCAGCCCTCCAGCAGCTTCTGCGCCTCGCGGACGTCCTTGTCGTCGATGTCGATCTTCAGCAGTGTCGGCACGAGCAGCTTGGCGATCTCGCTGCTGTTGTCGACCTGCATCTGGCGCATGTCGTCGGTCGAGATCTTGCCGCCGTCGTCGATCTTCGACTGGATCAGGTCGGTGATCCGCTGGCTGCGGGTGCCGTAGCCCCAGTCCGTGGTGAGCGTGTAGGGGTACTTGTCCGGGTCGATCACGGCCTGGTTGGCGGTGACGATGTAGCCGCGCGACGGGTTGTACTCGTAGGGCAGTTCACCCTGCTTGATCCAGCCGGTCCAGCGGTACTTGGAGTCCCAGCCGGGCTGCGGGATGGAGCCGTCTACGCCCTTCGCGCGCGTGGGGATCCTGCCGGGCAGCGTGTAACCGATGTTCTTGCTGTCGGCGTAGACCAGGTTCTGCGACGGCACCTCGAAGAGGGCGGCCGCGGCGCGGAAGTCGTTCCAGTCGGCGGCCTTGTCCATGGCGAAGACGGCGTCCATGGTGGTGCCCGCCTGGAGGGCGGTCCAGCGCAGGGCGATGCCGTAGCCGTCGCCGCGGTCCGGTGCGGCGGCGTCGACGGTGGCTTTCTTGCCGACCTTGACGAGTTCGTCGTCACGGTCGGAGAGCAGAGGGCCGTTGTTGGTCTCGCGGACGACGATCTTCTTGGACTTGCCGCCGGCGACCTTGATGGTCTCCTCGCGCGTGGTGAACGGCAGCGTCTTGCCGTCGTACAGGTAGCCGTTGCCGCTGAGCTTCTCCAGGTAGAGGTCGGTGACGTCCACAGCGGAGTTGGTCATGCCCCAGGCGATGTTCGCGTTGTGGCCGATGACGACGCCGGGCATGCCCGCGAAGGTGTAACCGCTCACGTCGTACTGGCACTTGCTGGAGACGGTGCGGCAGTGCAGGCCCATCTGGTACCAGACGGACGGCAGCGAGGCCGACAGGTGCGGGTCGTTGGCCAGCAGCGGGCTGCCGGTGATCGTGTACTTGCCGGAGACGACCCAGGCGTTGGAGCCGATGCCGTTGCCGTTCACACCGACGGCCGCGGGGACGTCGTCGAGGACGTCCTGGAGGCCCGCCAGCTGCCCCTGGAGTGCCGTGGAGGCGGAAGAGGTGCCGCTGGCGCCCGTCGCGCCGCTCGTGGAGCCTGAGGCGGTCGTGGAGCCGCCCTGCTCGAACGTCTGGGTGAGCTCGTTGTACTGGCCCTCCTGGACGATCGCCTTGTTGCGGCTGTACGGGTAGTCCGGGTACAGGTCGGCGATCTGCTTGGGGCCGAGGCGGCTGGTCATCAGGGCGCGGTCGATCTCGTCCTGCATGTTGCCGCGCAGGTCCCAGGCCATCGCCTTCAGCCAGGAGACCGAGTCGACGGGCGTCCACTGCTCGGGCTTGTAGTCGTTGGTGAAGCCGAGGGCGGCGTACTCGAGGGAGATCTCCTTGCCGTCCTTGCCCTCGAGGTAGGCGTTGACCCCCTTGGCGTATGCCTGGAGGTACTTCTTCGTGGAGGCCGACAGCTTGGTGTCGTACTCCTTCTTCGCGATGCGGTCCCAGCCGAGGGTGCGCAAGAACTCGTCGTTGTCGACCTGGCCCTTGCCGAACATCTCTGACAGGCGCCCGGAGGTCATGTGGCGGCGCACGTCCATCTCGTAGAACCGGTCCTGCGCCTGGACGTAGCCCTGCGCCATGAACAGGTCCTCGTCGGTGGAGGCGTAGATCTGCGGGATGCCGTAGCTGTCGCGCTTCACGTCGACCGGGCCCGACAGGCCCTCGAGTGTGATCGAGCCCTTGGTCTGCGGCAGGGAGGCGCGGACGGTGCTGATGGACCAGTACGCCCCGTAGGCGATGCCCCCGATGATGGCCAATACCAGGACGAGGACGATCAGACGGGCTTTGCGCCCCTTTTTCCTGCCGGACTTGCCGGGCTTCTGACCCGATGAGGCGGTGGTGTTGGGGGGCATCGCTGTCCTTGCTGTCCTAACGCGAGCGGCAGGGCGGGCTGTCCTTTTGAATGAGCGCTGGAGCAACCATAGGCGCAGGGCCCGACGCCACTTGACGCGGAGTCGGCAACCCGAATGGCAGGGCGTTCGATCTTGCCTTGAGGAGTGTCAAGAAATCGTCAAGAGTTAGGTAAGGTAACGAAGTACTTGGGTGCGGAGACCCGCCACTTCGTGTCCTATGTACGTGAGCCCACGCGCGTGATGCCCGCGGGCCAGGGAAGGGAACAGCCGCTGACCGTCCACGACCTCAACCAGCTCCTGCTCGTCTGCTCGCTCGTCCTGCTCGTCGCCGTCGCAGCGGTCCGGATCTCCTCGCGCAGCGGGCTCCCCAGCCTGCTCGTCTACCTGGGCATCGGCATCGCCATGGGCCAGGACGGCATCGGCGACATCAAGTTCGACAACGCCGAACTGACCCAGGTCATCGGATACGCGGCCCTGGTCGTGATCCTGGCCGAGGGTGGTCTGGGCACGAAGTGGAAGGAGATCAAGCCGGCGTTGCCCGCCGCGTCCGCGCTGGCGCTGGGCGGGGTCGCGGTGAGCGTCGGGGTCACGGCGACGGCCGCGCACTACCTGATCGGCCTCGAGTGGCGGCAGGCGCTCATCATCGGGGCGGTGGTGTCCTCCACGGACGCGGCCGCGGTCTTCTCGGTCCTGCGGAAAATCCCCCTCCCCGCGCGCGTGACCGGCACGCTGGAGGCCGAGTCCGGCTTCAACGACGCCCCCGTCGTCATCCTCGTCGTCGCCTTCTCCACCGCCGGACCCGTCGAGCACTGGTACCTGCTGATCGGCGAGATAGCCCTGGAGCTGGCCATCGGCGCGGCCATAGGGCTGGCGGTCGGGTGGCTGGGCTCCTGGGGGCTCAGGCACGTGGCGCTGCCCGCCTCCGGCCTCTATCCGATCGCCGTCATGGCGATCGCCGTGACGGCGTACGCGGCGGGCGCGCTGGCGCACGGCAGCGGCTTCCTCGGCGTCTACCTCGCCTCCATGGTGATGGGCAACGCCAAGCTCCCGCACTGGCCCGCCACGCGCGGTTTCGCCGACGGGCTCGGCTGGATCGCCCAGATCGGCATGTTCGTCCTGCTCGGCCTGCTCGTCACCCCGCACGAACTCGGCGACGACGTGTGGCCCGCGCTCGTCATCGGGCTCGTGCTGACCATGGTCGCGCGCCCGCTCAGCGTCGTGCTCTGCCTGGTGCCGTTCCGGGTGCCGTGGCAGGAGCAGACCCTCATGTCCTGGGCCGGGCTGCGCGGCGCCGTGCCCATCATCCTGGCGACCATCCCGATGGTGAACGGCGTCGACGGCAGCCGCCGCATCTTCAACATCGTCTTCGTCCTGGTCGTCGTCTACACCCTGGTCCAGGGGCCGACCCTCCCCTGGCTCGCCCGCAAGCTGCGATTGGGCCAGGACTCCGAGGCCGCAGATCTCGGTATCGAGTCGGCGCCCCTGGAGCGGCTGCGCGGGCATCTGCTGTCCGTCGCGATCCCCGAGGGGTCGAAGATGCACGGCGTCGAGGTCAACGAGCTGCGGCTGCCTGCCGGGGCCGCTGTCACCCTGGTCGTCCGCGATGGAAAATCGTTCGTTCCGCTGCCCACGACGGTGCTGCGCCGCGGGGACGAACTGCTCGTCGTCACCACGGACCCGGTCCGGGACGCGGCGGAGAAGCGCCTGCGCGCCGTGGGACATGGGGGCAAGGCTGGCCAGCTGGCTGGGGGCGAACGGCGCGGCGCCGGGGCACTGACCGAAGCGGGGCGCGGCTGGGCGTGCGCGGGGGCGCCCGGAGGGAGCCTGCGCTACGCGCCTCAGTGCGCTTCATGTCGTTAAGGGCGTGTTTCACACAGTTCACGCCCTCCCTCATCGCAGGTGAACGCCGCCCATGGTGCTTGTTTTCACAGGAACATCACCCGTTGATCCCTGTACGATGAAGGCGCACCCTGATCGAACCAACTCTGCCTGACGCAGAGCTGGCGCGACCGTATGGCGGCCGGGACACCCTCGCAGTGGGCGCCGGTATCTACCGCAGTTCCGCGCATGAGGACAGCTCTCGGCGCCCCCGCACGGGCGCGCTACCAGGCGGCAGAAAGGCACGGGCCGTGGCATCCACGGTCACCACCGAGCCGTCGAAGGACTCGCCGGCTTCCTCCCGCCCCGGATACGGGCAACTGCTGCGCACGCGCGGCGCCTGGACGTTCCTGCTCCCCGGCTTCGCGGCACGCCAGCCCTTCGCGATGCTGACGATCTCCATCGTGCTGCTCGTGCAGCACACCACCGGCTCGTACGGCGCCGCGGGCGCCGCGGCCGCTGTCACCGGTGTCTCCATGGCGCTGTTCGCGCCCTACAGCGGCCGCCTCGCCGACCGCTACGGCCAGCGCACCGTACTGATCCCCGGCGTGCTGGTGCACGCGCTGTCGGGTCTGACCCTGACGGCGCTCGCGCTCTCCCACGCGCCCTGTGGGCGCTGTTCATCGCCGCCGTTCCCACGGGCGCCTCGGTGCCCCAGATCGGCCCCATGGTGCGCGCCCGCTGGGGCGTGAAGCTCCAGGGCTCCCCCTCATGAGCACCGCGGCGGCCTTCGAGTCCGTGACGGACGAGCTGACCTTCGTCGTCGGCCCGCTCCTGGCCACCGCCCTGTGCACCGCGGTCGACCCGGCTGCGGGCCTGATGACGGAGGCCGCGCTGACCCTGGTCGGCGGTCTGCTGTTCGCCGCGCAGAAGGGCACGCAGCCCCGGGTCGCGGTGGACGGGCACGCGCGCGTGGAGCACGCCTCCGCGCTGCGCGTCCCCGGCGTGCGCGTGTTGATCGTGGCGTTCCTGGGGATCGGGTCGGTCTTCGGGGGCATGCAGGTCTCACTGGCCGCGTTCACCGAGTCGATCGGCGAGCCCGGCCTGAACGGTGTCCTGTACGGCGTCTTCGCCGCGGGCAACATGCTCTCCGGCATCGCGTGCGGCGCCATCGCGTGGAAGGTCGCTCCGCAGCGGCGCCTGGTGGTCGGGTACGCGGCGCTCGCGCTGACGGCCTCCGGCCTGTGGGCCGCGCACTCCGTGCTCGCGCTGGCCGGGCTCGGCCTTCTAGTCGGCATGTCCATCGCGCCAGCGCTGATCACCGGCTACACGCTGGTCGAGAGCCTGGTGCCGGCCGGCGCCCGGACCGAGGCCTTCACCTGGCTGACCGGAGCGGTAGCGCTCGGCCAGGCCGGCGCCGTCACGGTCGCCGGGCAGCTGGAGGACCGCTTCTGGGACGGTGCAGGATTCCTGGTCCCGATGATCGGCACACTGCTCGCCCTGGCGACGCTTCTGACCCTGCGTTCACGGCTCGTGGCGCGCCCTCGGAGCCGTACGGTCGCACGTGGCGTCGGTCACCGCGTGCCGGTGACGGTGGACTGATCCTCAGGAATACGTCACTATGGACCGTCGTTAGCACTCATTGAGTGAGAGTGCCAGGAGGAAGACAAGTGCCGACCTACCAGTACCAGTGCACCGAGTGCGGCGAGGGCCTCGAGGCGGTGCAGAAGTTCACCGACGACGCCCTGACCGAGTGCCCCAACTGCGGTGGCCGCCTGAAGAAGGTGTTCTCCGCGGTCGGCATTGTCTTCAAGGGCTCCGGTTTCTACCGCAACGACAGCCGCGGCTCCTCGTCGAGCAGCTCGCCGGCGTCGTCGAAGCCGTCGACGTCCACCACGTCGTCCTCGTCCACCTCGACGTCGTCCTCGGACTCGAAGCCGTCGAGCAGCGGCACCTCCTCCAGCAGCAGCTCCGCCGCTTAAGGACTCCTCACGCGAGACCCTGTCGTCGTACGACGGCGGGGTCCTCGGTGTTTCCTGAGCCCGGTCCGGCCCACCGCCGGGGCAGCTACTGTGCTGCTCATGGCGAACGCAGAGATCGGCGTAATCGGCGGCTCGGGCTTCTACTCGTTCCTCGACGACGTGACCGAGATCCAGGTGGACACCCCCTACGGCCCGCCCAGTGACTCCCTCTTCCTCGGTGACGTGGCGGGCGACGCGTCGCCTTTCTGCCCCGGCATGGGCGCGGCCACCATCTTCCGCCGCACCGGATCAACTACCGCGCCAATCTTTGGGCGCTGCGGTCGGTGGGCGCCCGTCAGATCCTCGGTCCCTGCGCCGTGGGCGGGCTGCGCCCCGAGTACGGGCCCGGCACGCTGCTCGTACCGGACCAGCTGGTCGACCGTACGAAGTCCCGGGCGGGAACGTACTTCGACGGGCTTCCGCTGCCCGGCGGCGATGTGCCCAACGTGGTGCATGTGTCGCTGGCCGACCCGTACTGCCCTGCCGGCAGGACGGCGGCGCTGAAGGCGGCGCGCGGGCGGGACTGGGAAGCCGTGGACGGCGGGACGCTGGTCGTGATCGAGGGGCCGCGCTTCTCGACCCGTGCCGAATCGTTGTGGCACCAGGCCCAGGGGTGGTCGGTCGTGGGCATGACCGGCCACCCGGAGGCGGCGCTCGCCCGCGAACTCGAGCTCTGCTACACCTCGTTGACACTGGTCACGGACCTCGACGCGGGCGCCGAGACCGGTGAGGGCGTCTCGCACGACGAAGTGCTGCGGGTCTTCGCGGCCAACGTCGACCGGCTGCGGGGCGTGCTGTTCGACGCGGTGGCCGCACTGCCGGCGAACGAGGAGCGGGACTGCCTGTGCACAACGGCCCTCGGCGGGATGGATCCGGGCTTCGTGCTGCCCTGACGCGGCACGGCCCGTGCGCCTGAAGGGCGGAACTGCCCGTTCGGGTGAGGGAGTTGTCCACAACGAGTCGGTGGTCCACCTGTCTCGGCGGGATTCGGCGCGAGGCCTCATCGTGGCCTTGCAAACCGGTCCCTCGTCACAGGTGGTGGTCCCGTGTCCTTCGCTCCTTCTCCTTCTCCTCTTGTCCCGCGCCCGCCGGGCAGCGATGCCCCGGCCACGTGCGAGGTGCCGCATTTCGCTCCCGTGCGGGTACGGGGCGGGCGTTATCCACTGGCCAGGCTCGCACGGCATCGCAGGCGGGCCGTCGCGGCGGGCCTCGCCGTCACGGCCGCCGCGCTGCTGGCCGCCGGCCCGGGCGAGGCGGACGGGGCGCGCGGGCACCCGGCGGCCGCGCCGGTACGGGAGCAGCGCGCCGTCGAGATGGTGACGGCACCGGTGCGTATCGCGGACGGGGCCACGGTACTGCTGTTGCGGCCGGGCGACCGGGTCGACGTGATCGCGCCGAGTCGACGGCGGCGGGCGGTGAAGCGCACGTGATCGCGCGCGGGGCGCGGGTGAAGAAGGTGCCGGAACCGCTGGAGGGCGCCGCTGAGAATGGGGCGCTGGTCGTGCTCTCGGTGCCGCGGCCCGTCGCGGCGCGCCTCGCGGGCGCGAGCGCGACGGCACGGCTGGCGGTGACGCTGTGTTGAGCCATGTGATCCGCCTGTTGCGCGGATTTCTGTCAAGTCCCCCTTTCGAGCTCCCCAATTGGACAGGGTCACCTCAGGTTGACGTAGGTTGCGGAGCTGTTTGTTCCACAACCTGTGCGTGCGAGGAGAGTCCCCTAGGTGAGCGAGAAGAAGCCGAACGTCTGGGATGGCTTCAAAGCCTTCCTGATGCGCGGGAACGTCGTCGACCTGGCCGTGGCGGTGGTCATCGGCGCGGCCTTCACCAACATCGTCAACTCGGTGGTGAAGGGCGTGATCAACCCGCTGGTCGGGGCGATCGGGACCAAGAACCTCGACAACTACAGCTCGTGCCTGAAGGACCCGTGCAAGGTCGCGGCGGACGGCACGGTGCAGAGCGGTATCCCGATCATGTGGGGCACCGTGCTCGGCGCGACGCTGAGCTTCGTGATCACCGCGGCGGTCGTGTACTTCCTGATGGTGCTGCCGATGTCGAAGTACCTGGCGCGCCAGGAGGCCCGCAGGAAGGCCAAGGAGGGGACGCACGAGATCATCGAGGTCACCGAGCTGGAGGTGCTCAAGGAGATCCGCGACGCGCTGGTCGCGCAGCGCGGCTCGGGCCACGACGAGCGGTAGCTGCCGCCAGGGCCCGCCGGCTGTGGCGGGCCGTGCGGCGGACGGCTCAGAGGTGGTGGGGCGGCTTCTCGTCGAGGAACCGCTTCAGGTCCGCCGCGCCGTCCGTACCGGGGCGCTCGCCCCAGCCACGGTCCGTGTCGTCCGAGGACTGCTGGTCCAGCGGGTCGTCGAAGATCAGCGACGGCTTGGGGGCGCGCGGCTCGCGGTCGGGGGCGGTGCTCATGCGTCCAGGGTACGGCCCCGGCGGCGGCCGCCCCGGACGGTCCAGTCGCCGTACAGGGTCACACCGCGTAGAGCCCGTGGGCCTCGAAGACGCCCTTGGCCGAGGTGACCTGATCCGGGGTGGGGCAGGGGGTGTCGTGCAGGGCGAAGGGTCGGCCCAGTGCCTGCCACTTGGCCTCGCCCAGCTTGTGGAAGGGCAGGACGTCGACGCGGCTGACGTTGCCGAGTGTGGCGGCGAAGGCGGCGACGCCGGCGATGTTTTCGGGTGCGTCAGTGAGACCGGGCACCAGGACGAAGCGGATGTGGACCTCCTTGCCGAGGGCGGCCAGGCGTCGGGCGAAGTCCAGGGTGGGGTCGAGGGGGCGGCCGGTGACCTTGCGGTAGGTGGCGCGGTCCCAGGACTTGAGGTCGAGCAGGACCAGGTCGGTGTCGCGCAGCATGGCGTCGGTGGCCCGGACGCCGAGGTAGCCGGAGGTGTCCAGGGCGGTGTGCAGGCCGAGTTCATGCTTGAAGCGGTGCAGCAGCTCGCCCGTGAAGACGGGCTGGAGCAGCGGCTCTCCCCCGCTGACGGTGGCACCGCCGCCGGCCGCCGCGATGAACCGCGTGTACTTGCCGGCCTCGGCGACCACCTCGTCGGCGGTGGTGCGCTTGCCGTCGCGCATCCGCCAGGTGTCGGGGTTGTGGCAGTACAGGCAGGTCAGGGGGCAGCCGGACAGGAACGTGACGAACCGGGTGCCGGGGCCGTCGACGCCGGTCGACAGGTCCCACGAGTGGACCGAGCCGACCACCGGGCGCGCGTCGCCGCGGCGGCGGGGGTGGCGGGGGCGGCCGCCGCTGGTGGTCGGTGCCCCCGCCGGGCGACATCGTGACCAGGACGACCACCGCGCCCGCGCCGAAGCCCGCGGTGTTCT
>MWJO01000149.1 GCA_002027195.1 Streptomyces sp. GKU 895
CCCAGCACCACCCCGTACGCAGCACGACCCCGAACACCCAGCACGACCCGGTACGCCCCGCACGACCCGCACCCCCGCCCCGATCCACGAATCCCCCCACGCCGCCGAAGTCCAAGCCCTCTCGGTCCGCCGCTCCCACATCCACGCCCTCACCGACATCACCCTCACCCTCACCCCCGGCGAGACCGTCGCCCTCATGGGCAGAAACGGCGCCGGAAAGTCCACCCTCCTCAACACCCTCGTAGGCCTCATCGCCCCCACCTCCGGAGGAGTCCGCACCGGCGGAGCCGTCCCCCACCGCACCCCGCCCCGCGACCTGATCCGCCGCGTCGGCCTGGTCCCCCAGGAACCCCGCGACCTCCTCTACGCGGACACCGTCGCCGCCGAGTGCGACGCAGCCGACGCCGACGCAAGCGCAGCGCCCGGCACCTGCCGCACCCTCCTCACCGACCTGCTCCCCGGCGTGAGCGACGACACCCACCCCCGCGACCTCTCCGAGGGCCAGCGCCTCGCCCTCGCTCTCGCCGTCGTCCTCACCGCCCGCCCCCCGCTCCTCCTCCTCGACGAGCCGACCCGAGGCCTCGACTACGCGGCGAAGGCCCGTCTGGCAGCCGTGCTCAGAACGCTCGCCGCCGAAGGCCACGCGATTGTCCTCGCCACCCACGACGTGGAACTCGCCGCCGAGATCGCCGACCGTGTCGTCCTGCTCGCGGACGGCGAGATCATCGCGGACGGCCCGGCGGCCGACGTGGTCGTGGCGTCCCCCTCCTTCGCCCCGCAGGTCAGCAAGATCCTGGCCCCGCAGAAGTGGCTCACGGTGGCCCAGGTCAAGGAAGCCCTCGGAAGCACCGGAGACACCGGGGGCACCGGAGGCGCCGGAAGCACGGGAAGCACGGGAAGCACCGGGCGCTCATGAACGTGAACGTCATCCACCTCGGCCCCCGCTCCATCGCCGCCCTCGTCCTTGTCAGCGCCGTGGGCGTCGCGGCCCTCGGCTGGCCCTTCCTCGCCCCGCCCCGCTCCCAGCTCACCGCCCACGCGACCGACGCCCCCTGGCTCTTCGCGGGCCTGCTCATCCTGCTCGTGGTCGTGGTCGCGGCGACGATCTCGGAGTCGGGCCTCGGCCCGAAGGCGGTCGCGATGCTCGGCGTCCTGGCCGCGACGGGCGCGGCCCTGCGACCCCTGGGTGCCGGGACCGCCGGTATCGAGCCGATGTTCTTCCTGATGGTGCTCAGCGGCCGGGTCCTCGGCCCCGGCTTCGGTTTCACGCTCGGCGGGGTGTCGATGTTCGCGTCGGCCCTGCTCACGGGCGGGGTGGGGCCGTGGATGCCGTTCCAGATGCTCGCGATGGGCTGGTTCGCGATGGGCGCGGGGCTGCTGCCGGGCGCGCGGCGCCTGCGCGGACGTACGGAACTCGTCCTGCTCGCCGTATACGGCTTCCTCGCCGCCTTCGCCTACGGCACGATCACCAACCTCGCCGGCTGGCCGTTCCTGAGCGGCACCGCCTCGAACATCGCGTTCCAGCCGGACGACTCCGTCCCCGGCAATCTGGCCCGCTTCTTCCTCTACTGCGTGGCCACCTCGCTGGGCTGGGACCTGGGCCGGGCGCTGTGCACGGTCGTCCTCACCTTCACGCTCGGCCCGGCCGTGCTCAGGGCGCTACGCAGAGCCACTCGCCGCGCCGCCTTCGAGAGCGCGGTCACATTCGAACCCCGTTGACCGGTGAACCACCCCACATGACCCACATCACGAACTAACCGCCCTAGTAGTACATATCGGACGCCATGCCCATGCCATAACGGCCTCTGACCTGCGCATTGAGAGCCAGCTCACACGGACCCCTTCCGCCCCAGATACGACCACCACTAGCAAAAGGGGTCATTGCGGACGGGCTCCGAGCCTGTTTCTCTGGACAACGTCGCACGGCGCCGACAAGCCCACGGGCCTCGGCGCCGACGCATGTACCGGATGCCCCGCGCAACCGGCACGGCCCGCGACAGACCACGTCCCCGAAGAAAAGGTTCTCCGTGTCCGTCTCCCGCATCGTTCGCCGCATCGCTTCCCCGAAGAAGGCCATCACCACCGTCGCGATGGCCGCCGCCACCGCCGGTTTCGTGCTGACCGCGGCGCCCGCTCAGGCGGCCACCACCGACTCGGCCACCCAGGCCAAGTCCATCGCGCACAAGATGATCCCGAACGCCGCTCAGTACAACGCGTTCAGCCACATCGTCGAGCACGAGAGCGGCTGGGACGTCAACGCCACCAACGCCTCCTCCGGCGCCTACGGCCTGGTCCAGGCCCTGCCGGGCTCCAAGATGGCCTCCGCCGGCTCGGACTGGAAGACCAGCGCCAAGACCCAGATCAAGTGGGGCCTCGACTACATGAACTCCCGCTACGGCAGCCCGTCCGGCGCCTGGGCGTTCTGGCAGGCCAACGGCTGGTACTGAGCCGTCTGACGACAGACGACCGACACATCAAGGCGGCGACTCCCGTTCCCGGGGGTCGCCGCCTTCGTCGTACGTGGTCCACTGACCCGGTGAGCACGCAGAGCACCGAAACCCACCCGGACCGCGGCCTGCGCCTGGTCCCGGTCCTGCTCGCCCTGACCCTCGTCAGCGGCCTGATCGACGCCGTCAGCTATCTCGGCCTCGGCCATGTCTTCACCGCGAACATGACCGGCAACGTGGTGGTCCTCGGCTTCGCGGCAGCCGGCGCCCCCGGCTTCTCCGTCCCCCACACCCTGACCTCGCTGCTCGCCTTCATGGTCGGCGCGGCGGTCGGCGGCCGTATCGCCCAGCGCCTCGGCGACGGGCCGCGCCGCACCTGGGTGCGCCGCACCCTCGCCGCCGAGGCCCTGCTCCTGGCCGCGTCCACCGTCGTCGCCTTCGCCGCGCCCGACGACACCGCCACCGTCTACACCCTCATCGCCGTCACGGCCTTCGCGATGGGCCTGCGCAACGCCACGGTCCGCAAACTGGGCGTGGCCGACCTCACGACCACCGTCCTGACGATGACCCTGACGGGCCTCGCCGCCGACGGCCCGGGAACGCACCGGTTCCGCCGTACCGCCGCGGTCGCCGCGATGATCGCGGGCGCGGCGGTGGGGGCGTGGCTGGTGGGCGACCACGGGCTGGGGCTTCCGCTGCTGGTGTCGACCGCGGTGGTGAGCGTGCTCGCCGCGGTGGCGTCGGGCCGCGAGTAGGAAGCTCACCGGCGGCATTCGAACCAGACCGTCTTCCCTCCCCCGGCCGCACCGGCCACACCCCACTTGTCCACGACCGCGTCCAGCAGCACGAGCCCCCGACCGCCCTCCGCGTCCAACGCCGACTCACGTCTCATGACCGGCCGTTGAGCACACCCGTCCGTCACCTCCACCCGAACCCCCGCCCTTCGCAGTACGACGACCTCGCACCGCCGGTCCGGAACATGCCGTACGACGTTGGTCACCAGCTCCGTCACACCCAGCTCGACGGCGTCGACCAGATGGAGCATCTCCCATTCGGTGAGCAGCGAGCGGACGATACGGCGGATGTGGCGGACGGAGTGCTCGCCGACCGTGACACGCATGCGGTAGTGCGTGGTGGGGGGAAAGTATGTGTTCACGGGACGAGCCTGAACTGGCTTGACTACGCTGGGCTACAGGCTGGATACAACCCGTTCTGGAGTGGGGGCTGTTCGTGACGCACATCAACGTCCTTGACCCGGGAGCCTCGCCGCTCGACTACTACGGCTTCGAGTTGCGGCGGCTACGGGAATCGGCCGGACTGAGCCAGAAACAGCTCGGCGACATCCTCAACTACACCGGCTCCCTGGTCGGCCAGATCGAGACCGCGAGGAAGGTCCCGACACCGGAGTTCAGCGAGCGGGCGGACGCGGCGCTGGGGTCGGACGGGCTGTTGTCGCGGCTCGTGGAGCTGGTGCTGCGGAGTCAACTCCCGGCGTGGTTCAGGCAGGTGGCCGAACTTCAGACGCGGGCCACGGAGATCTGCTCCTTCGAGACCCACATGATCCACGGCCTCCTGCAAACCGACGCCTACGCCCGTGCCGTGCTCGGGGCAATGGACGAAACCAACCTCGACGACCGCACCGCGGTCCGGCTCGCTCGTCAGCGCATCTTCGAGAAGGAGAAGCCACCCGTCTTCTGGGCGGTGCTGGGCGAATCCGCGCTCTACCAGAGGATTGGTGGCCCGGACACGATGCGCGGCCAACTGGCCCACCTGTTGACCTTCGAGACCAACCCCAGGATCAACATCCAGATCCTGCCGTTCGCGGCCGGAGCACATGCAGGACTGACAGGCTCGTTCGACGTCTACCGGTTCGCGAGCGACCCGACCATCGTCTATACGGAGGGCTACGGCAGTGCGCATCCGACCGCGAACCCGGACACGGTCAATAACTGCACACTCCGTTACGATCATCTGCAGGCTGCCGCGCTCCCGCTCAGGGACTCGGCGGCGATGATCCGGCGCGTAATGGAGGAACGCTATGGAGAGCAGCAAGTGGCGTAAGTCCAGCTACAGCAGCGACCAGGGCGGCAACTGCGTAGAGGTCGCCGAAGCCACCGCCCTCGTCGCCATCCGCGACTCCAAGAACCCGGCGGGCCCGATCCTCACGATCGACCCCGCCGCGTTCCGCCACTTCGTCTCCTGGAGCGGTACTACACCTGGGGTCTGAACCCCAGCACCTTCGCCGCCTGGTGCGCTCTCCATTCCTTGCGGAAGAAGTACGCGCGCAGTACCGCGATCGCCAGGAACAGCAGCCCGAAGCCGCCCCTGCCCAAGCCTCCTACCTGGACGAACCAGTAGAAGGAGGCACCGGCCAAGGTCAGGCAGATGGCGATGACGATCGGCTCGCGGAGGTAGAAGGGCAGAACGCGGAGGATGAGATTGAGAAACATCGGGCAAGTTGATCAGCCCACGTCAACTCCTGTCGAGTCTAAATCCGCTGAATGATCGTGCCGGTGGCCAGTCCGCCGCCCGCGCACATCGTGATCAGCGCGAACTCCTTGTCCACGCGCTCCAGTTCATGCAGCGCGGTGGTGATCAGCCGGGCGCCCGTCGCCCCGACCGGATGCCCGAGCGCGATCGCGCCGCCGTTGACGTTCACCTTCGCCAGGTCCTGATCGAAGACCTGCGCCCAGCTCAGCACCACCGACGCGAACGCCTCGTTGATCTCGACGATGTCGATGTCCTTCAGGGACATCCCGGCCTTGCCGAGCACGGCCTTGGTGGCGTCGATGGGCCCGTCGAGGTGGAAGTGCGGGTCGGCGCCGACCAGCGCCTGGGCGACGATCCGCGCCCTCGGCCGCAGCTTCAGCGCCCGCGCCATCCGCTTCGACGCCCACATGATCGCGGACGCGCCGTCGCTGATCTGGGACGAGTTGCCCGCCGTGTGGACGGCGGTCGGCATGACCGGCTTCAGGCCGGCCAGCGCCTCCATGGACGTGTCCCGTAGCCCCTCATCCCTGTCCACCAGCCGCCACATACCCTGCCCGGCGTGCTGCTCGTCCTCCGTCGTCGGGACCTGCACGGCGAACGTCTCCCGTTTGAAGCGTTCCTCGCTCCACGCGACGGCCGCCCGCTCCTGCGAGATCAGCCCGAGCGCGTCGACGTTCTCGCGAGTGAGACCGCGGTGGCGGGCGATCCGCTCGGCGGCCTCGAACTGGTTGGGCAGGTCCACGTTCCACTCGTCCGGGAACGGCTTCCCCGGACCGTGCTTCGAACCCGACCCCAGCGGCACCCTGGACATCGCCTCGACACCGCAGGAGATCCCGACGTCGATGACGCCCGCCGCGATGAGGTTGGCCGTCATGTGCGAGGCCTGCTGCGAGGAGCCGCACTGGCAGTCGACCGTCGTCGCCGCCGTCTCGTACGGCAGGCCCATCGTCAGCCAGGCCGTGCGCGCGGGGTTCATGGACTGCTCGCCGGCGTGGGTCACCGTGCCGCCGACGATCTGCTCGACACAGTCGGCGGGGATGCCGGTGCGGCCGAGGAGTTCACGGTAGGTCTCGCCCAGGAGGTAGGCGGGGTGGAGGTTGGCGAGCGCGCCGCCGCGCCTGCCGATGGGGGTGCGTACGGCTTCGACGATCACGGGTTCCGCGGCCATGAAAGGAGTTCCTCTCCTTGCGTACCCGCGCGGCGCGGGGGCGTCCCGGCCCGGCCCGCCACGCGGAACTAGTACGTGTTCTAGTTCCACGTGCAGTCTGCTGACAGGGGGTCCATCACCGCAAGAGTCGTGCACGCCTCTTGCTACTTCTAGAACCCGTTACTACGTTCACCGCACGACCTGATGGACCGTCAGAAGACCGCCGCACATGGCTGGAACACGGCTGGAGCTGCCCCATGACCTGTCCAGAGCTCCCCGACGGGTTCGACCTCACCGACCCCGATCTGCTGCAACAGCGCGTCCCGCTGCCGGAGTTCGCCGCACTGCGCCGGGCGGAACCGGTCCGCTGGATTCCCCAGTCGGGCAATGTCGCCGGTTTCCAGGACGAGGGCTACTGGGCGGTGACACGGCACGCGGACGTCAAGTACGTGTCCACGCACCCCGAACTCTTCTCCTCCACCCTCAACACGGCGATCATCCGCTTCAACGAGCACATCGAGCGCGACGCGATCGACGCCCAGCGGCTGATCCTGCTCAACATGGACCCGCCGGAGCACACCCGGGTCCGCAGCATCGTGCAGCGCGTGTTCACCCCGCGCGCCATCCGCGCCCTGGAGGACAACCTCCGCGCCCGCGCCGGCGCCATCGCGGCGCACGCCCGCGAACACCCCGGCTCCTTCGACTTCGTCACCGAGGTCGCCTGCGAACTGCCCCTCCAGGCCATCGCCGAGCTCATCGGCATCCCTCAGGACGACCGGGCCAAGATCTTCGACTGGTCCAACAAGATGATCTCGTACGACGATCCCGAGTACGCGATCACCGAGGAGGTCGGCGCCGAGTCGGCCACCGAACTCATCGCCTACGCCATGAACATGGCCGCCGACCGCAAGCAGTGCCCGGCGAAGGACATCGTCACCACCCTCGTCGCCGCCGAGGACGAAGGGAACCTGGCCTCCGACGAGTTCGGCTTCTTCGTGCTGATGCTGGCCGTCGCGGGCAACGAGACCACCCGCAACGCCATCACCCACGGCATGCACGCCTTCCTCACCCACCCCGACCAGTGGGAGCGGTACAAGGCCGAGCGCCCGGCGACCGCGGCCGAGGAGATCGTCCGCTGGGCCACCCCGGTCAACGCCTTCCAGCGCACCGCCACCCAGGACACCGAACTGGGCGGCAAGCTCATCAGGAAGGGCGACCGGGTCGGCATCTTCTACGCCGCCGCCAACCACGACCCCGAGGTCTTCACCGACCCCGACACCTTCGACATCACCCGCGACCCCAACCCCCACCTCGGTTTCGGGGGCGGCGGCCCCCACTACTGCCTGGGCAAGTCCCTGGCCGTGCTGGAGATCGACCTCATCTTCAACGCGATCGCCGACGCGATGCCGAATCTGGTCCTGACCGGAGACCCCCGCCGCCTCCGCTCGGCGTGGATCAACGGCGTGAAGGAACTCCAGGTCAGCGTGGTCTGACTCCCCCCATTCCCGGCCGCGGCTTCCCGGCGCCGCCGGCCCGTCCGGACCCCGAGGGAGGCAGGAGCATCCCCACCCTCACGCCCCGTTCCTGAAGGCGCGCCTGTCACCCGCTCCCGGGAGCACGCACCAGCGCCGGCTTCTCGGCCGCCGCGGTTTCCCGCACCATCCGCGCTCGCGGCCCCTGGAAGAGGTACGACAGCCCGAAGCCGGCGCTCACCACCACCGCACCACCCACGGCATCCAGCACCCAGTGGTTACCGGTGGCCACGATCGCCGTCACCGTGAAGAAGGGATGCAGCAGCCCCAGCGGCTTCAGCCACCACTTCGGCGCGACGATCGCGATGACGATCCCGCACCACAGCGCCCAGCCGAAGTGCAGCGAGGGCATCGCCGCGTACTGGTTGGTGAGGGCGGTCAGAGTGCCGTAGTCCGGCTTGGAGAAGTCCTGGACGCCGTGGACGGTGTCGATGACGCCCAGGTCCGGCATCAGGCGCGGCGGGGCCAGCGGATAGAGCCAGAAGCCGACCAGGGCGAGCAGGGTGGCGAAGCCCAGCGACGCACGGGCCCAGCGGTAGTCGACGGGGCGGCGCCAGTAGAGGACGCCGAGGACGGTGAGCGGGACCACGAAGTGGAAGGACGTGTAGTAGAAGTCGAAGAAGTTCCGCAGCCAGTCGACCTTGACGACCGCGTGGTTCGCCCAGTGCTCGATGTCGATGTGCAGCCACCGCTCGAGGTCCAGGATCTGCTGCCCGTGCTCCTCGGCCCGCGCCCGCCCCTCGGAGTTGGTGCCGCCCGTCGCCGCGAGCCGCACCTTCTGGTAGGCGGCGTAGGTGACACGAATAAGCAGCAACTCCAGCAGCAGGTTGGGCCGCGTCAGCACCCTCTTCAGGAACGGCAGCAGCGGCACCCGCCGGAAGCGGGCCGGGACCGGCTCGGCGCACTCCGTCGGGACCGGCGTCTGGTAGTACGGCGAGGTCCGGGACAGGAACGGCACGACGGTCGCCGCGGCCAGCGCCGCCAGCAGCACGACGTTGTCGCGCAGCGGGTACAGCGAGGCCATGTTCGGCAGGATCATCTTCGCGGGCAGCGTCATCACCAGCACCACCGCGACGGGCCACACGTACCGGTCCGAGGCCCGCTTGCCGACCCGTCCGACGACCGCGAGCAGCACCCACAGCAGCTGGTGCTGCCAGGCCATCGGCGCCACCAGGATCGCCGCGCAGCCGGTGACCGCCACCGCGAGCAGCAGCTGCCCGTCGCGGGCGTAGCGCACGGCCCGCCGCAGGGCGAGCGCCGCCACGGCCGCGCCGAGCGCGAGGAACAGCCCGACCTCGACCGGCCCCTCGAACCCGGCCCGCAGCAGCGCCCCGTGCAGCGACTGGTTGGCGAGGTCGTCGGCGTCCCCGCCAAGCCCGGCGCCCGCCATGTGGTGGACCCAGTAGGTGTACGAGTCGTGCGGCAGCGCCGCCCACGCCAGTGCCGTGCTCGCCGCGAACGTGGCGCCGGTGGTGAGCGCGGCCCGGCGCCGCCCGGTGAACCACAGCAGCCCGGCGAACAGCAGCACCGTCGGCTGGAGCGCGGCGGCGAGGCCGATCAGCAGGCCGCTGGTGCGCTGTCCGCGCACGACGAAGCAGCCGACCAGCACCAGCAGCACCGGCATGATGCTGGTCTGCCCGAGATACAGCGTGTTGCGGACCGGCAGCGACAGCATCAGCAGGCTGATCGCGACCGGCGCGGCGAAGAAGGACGTACGTCTGTTCACCGGCTGAGGCAGCGCCCGCGCGACGACAAGTCCGAGCGCGACGACCAGAAGCAGCGTGCCGAAGGTCCACCCCCAGCCGAGCGTCTGTTCGGCCGCCTTGGTGAGCGGCTTCAGGACGAGGCCGCCGAAGGGGGTGCCGGTGAACTCCGTCGAGTCGTACAGCGAGCCCTTCACATGGAGGACGCCGTCGGGTCCGACCCACGTCTCCAGGTCGGTCAGCCGCTCTCCACTGGGGGTGCTGAGGACGACGGCCACCTGCCGGACGGCGAGTATCGCGGCGACCACCCACAGCAGAAATCTGGCCACGCGCATTCTCGCTCTGGCCGTCTCCACGGCCGTCGCTCCGAACGCTTCCGCCGGTCCTCCGCTGGGGTTCGTGTTCACCACGTGCCCGGGCCTCCCGCCCCGTTCGCCCTTCACGTCCGATACGCGAAGGTTGTCGTGCGCAGCCTATGAGGCCCGCACCGCCCCCGGAGAAGAGACGCAGACGGTTCCGCTTTACCTGACACCCGTCCTGCGTTTGTCCGAAAGACGATAGTCCGCACCGGCTCGTACCGCCTCGCTGAGCGCGCGGTGGATCACTTGCGTAGCTCCAGGGCACGGAGCCGTATGCTCCGCGTAACCGTCTGAGGGCGCAGCGGAGGGTGTGGGGGAAATGGTCGGTTTCCTGAGAGGCCGGGCGCGCCGTCGCCTGTCGGCGGTCGTTCTGGCGTTACTCGCCACCCAGCTGGGTTCCCTGATCGCCCCTGCGTACGCCTGCGGCTGCGGCGCCGTGGTCCCGGACACCGCCCGGCGGGTCGCCGTGGCACGCGAGGTGTCGGTGGTGCGCTGGGACGGCCGCCGGGAGCGGATCGTGATGCGGCTGACGGTCGACGGGGACAGCGGCCGGGCGGCCTGGATCATGCCGGTCCCGCGGCGCGCGGACGTGACGCTCGGCGATCCGGCCGTCTTCGACGAGCTGGACGCGGCCACCGCGCCCGTACACCGCACCCGCTCCCATTTCTGGCCGCAGGACGGCGACTGGCCCCTGGTCTCCGGCAGCGGCCGGGACGCGGGCGCACCCCCGCCCGGCGTCGGTGCGACCCCCGGTGTGGGCGTGGTGGGCCGCCAGAAACTCGGCCCCTTCGACGTGGCCCGCCTGACCGCCACCGACCCTGCCGCCCTCGGCGACTGGCTGGCCGACAACGGCTTCACTCTGCCGCCCCGCCTCAGCGGCGCCCTCCAGCCGTACGTGGCGCGCCGCTGGGAGTACGTGGCGATCCGGCTGGCCCCGGAAACCACCGGCGCCCCCCTCCGGGGCACCCTGGACCCGCTGAGCCTGTCCTTCACGGCCGACGCGCCGGTCTACCCGATGCGGCTGTCCCGCCTCGCCCGCACACCCCAGTCGCTGGGCCTGTACGTCCTGGCCGCGCACCGCATGGAACCGGCCTCCGCGATCGGCGGCTCCCGCCCCCGCGTCACCTTCGCCGGCCGGATCACACCCCCGCGCGGCAGCCCCCTGGCCGGGCTGACGGCGGGCACCCCGTTCCTGACGGCGATCGGCCAGGAGTTCCCGGAGCCGTCCCTGATCGACGGCGACCACACCCTGCGCCGCACCGCCACGGACACCTCGTTCCAACAGGTCATCTACGAGGACCGGCTGCGCACGGTGGCCGGCGTCCCGGCCTGGCTGCTGACGGTCGCGGGCACCCTGGCCGCGCTCACGGCGGCGGCGGCGGTGTTCGTCGTACGCCGCACCCGCCACGGAACCGATGCCCCCGCAGTCCGGTTAGCGCTACCACCTACTTCTACTTCTACTTCTACTTCTACGAATGAGGAATCATGAGCGAGTCGAAGCACTGGGACGCCGTGGACGCCTACTTCACCGCCCATCTCGCCCCCGACGACGAGGCACTGGAAGCCGCCCTGCGGGACAGCGAGGCCGCCGGGCTCCCGCGGATCGCCGTCAGCGCCCCGCAGGGCAAGCTGCTCCAGCTCCTGGCACAGATCCAGGGCGCCCGGCGCATCCTGGAGGTCGGCACCCTCGGCGGCTACAGCACGATCCAGCTGGCCCGCGCCCTGCCCGCCGACGGCCGGCTGATCTCCCTGGAGTACAGCCCGCACCACGCCGAGGTGGCGGCCCGCAACATCGCGCGGGCGGGCCTGGACCAGCTCGTCGAGATCCGCGTCGGCGCGGCCCTCGACTCCCTCCCCCGCCTGGCCGACGAGAACCCGGCCCCCTTCGACCTGGTCTTCATCGACGCGGACAAGGAGAACAACCCGCACTACGTGGAGTGGGCGCTGAAGCTCACGCGCGCGGGCAGCCTGATCATCGTGGACAACGTCGTACGGAGCGGCCGCGTCGCCGACCCGGACGACACCGACCGCGACGTCGTCGGCACCCGCGAGGCCATCGAACTCCTGGGCTCCCACCCCCGCTTGTCGGCGACCGCGATCCAGACGGTGGGCACGAAGGGCTACGACGGCTTCGCCCTCGCGCGGGTGCGGTCGTAGCCCTCGGCAGCCCTCAGACCTCGTGATAGAAGCCGACGTTGACGCTGCGCGGGGCGGTGCGGTCCACGACGACGATCTCCCCGCTGCCGCCCCGGGGCAGCGGCACGGTCCCGCCGTAGGCGAGCGGCTGGACGTACTCCCCGACGGTCAGCCGCACCTCACTCGACGGCTCGGCCTGCGAGCCGCGCAGCCACGTCACCTGCCAGGTGCCCTCGGGCCCGCACAGGAACTCCAGGTGGACCCGGGAGACGAACAGCCAGTCGTCGGGCGTGGCGAGCCTGCAGACGGACTTGTCGCGGCCCACCCGCAGCAGCGCGCCGGGCTCGCTCGGTGCGTCGGCCATGAGCATGCCGGCCGTGGCACCCTCCTCCGCCGCGGAGACGGCGGCCATGGTGAGTTCGAGCACGTGCGCTCCCTTTGCAGTTCCTGAACCGTTCCCGAGCAAGTGTCCTTGCACAGCGGCCGCATGATAAATCGCCCGGCCACATCGCGTCCGGCACAATGGACTCATGACCGAGCGAAAGCCACCCGGCGTCCCGTTCGAGTCCTGGGTCGACAAGCAGATCCGAGACGCGCAGCGTCGCGGCGACTTCGACCGACTCCCGGGCGCGGGCGAGCCGTTGGCCCCGGAACTGAGCACGCCCTACGACGAACTCTGGTGGATCAAGCGCAAGATGGCCCGCGAGGGCCTGTCGTCGCTCCCCCCGGCCCTCGCCCTGCGCAAGGAGGCCGAGGACACCCTGGCCGCCGCCTACGCGGCCCCTTCCGAACGCGCGGTCCGCAAACTGATCACCGACGTCAACGTCAAGATCCGCGACATGATGTTCAGGCCACCGCCCGGCCCCCCGCTGGGCATGAAGCCGTACGACGTCGAAGAGGTCGTACGCCAGTGGCGGGAGCGCCGGGCGGCGAAGAATCCGGACTCAGAGCTTCAGTAGCCGCTCCGTGAGTTCGCGGTAGTCACGCAGGGCGAGCCGCAGCTGCTCGGTGTCACCGGAACCGTTGTGCTTCCCGTCCCCGTGGTCGGCGCCCTGCCAGGACTGGCGCAGGGTGCGCCGCCGCTGGGTCATGGCCTCCGTGAACCGGGAGGTGATCTCCTCCAGCACATGGTCGGCCTCCTCGACGGCGGCCCGGGGCTCGTCGACGAACCCGGTCATGGCGTGCTGGAGCTGTCCGGCGAGCTTTTCGCTCTGCTCGTCGGCCAGCAACCGCCCGCCGTGGGCCTCACGCCCCGCGGCCTCATGACTGGCCACCAGGGGAGCCTTCTCGCGCTCCTTGGTGAAGCCGCGTCCCTCCCCCTCATGCCCCGCCACGAGGGGCGAACCGTCCCCATAGCCCTTCTGCGGGCCGCTCACGGCATCCGTCATGCCTCTCAACTCCCCTTCGCCTGACGCCGGCTGAACGCCCACGGCAGATGGCCGTGGCCGTTGTGGCGCGCGGACCGGTCGCCGGACGACGATTCGGTGAGCTCGCGCCTGCGCCCACCGGCGCCGACGAGCTCCTCGAACAGGGCCCGGGCCTCGACCATGGCCTCACGCATCTCCTCGGTGCCGCCCTGCGCGCCGTCTTCCGTCCGCATGTGCGCCACGCGGTGGACACGCCGGTAGCCGTGCACATGGTGCGCGTGGTGCACGGAGAGGGCGGCGAGCTGCTCCTCGTACTGCCCCCCGTCGGGGAACCCGCGGGCGCCGGCCACCTCGGCGAGCAGCCGGTCAGCCTCGCTCACCGCCTCGCGGGGCGACTCGACGAACCGCTCCTGGGCGGCCGCCCACCGGGCCTCGTACTGCTGCCGCTGGGCGGGCTCCAGGTCCCGCTCCCGCAGCGACCCGTGCTTGTCCACCCGCTCGGCCAGCTCGCGCTCGGCGGCCTGGGAGTCCCCGTCGTGCCGGGCGACGGTCCGGTCGTACTCGGGCCCGAAGCGCCGCTTCAGGTCCTGCCCGCCGGGCCGGCGCCTGGCCAGGACGACCGCCACCACGACGACGGCCGCCACGATCACGATCAGAGCGATGATCACGCCAGTAGTCATGCGCTACGAGTAGCCCCGACCACCCCCCTCAAACGGGCGGCCCACCCGATATCCGCTTGTGCCCCGCCCCAGCCCCCACCCGAGAATGACGGACATGACCTGGACCGTCACACCGGAACCCCACGACTCCCCCGCCGCAGCAGCCCTCTGGCGCGCGTACTACACGGAGGTCAGCGACCGCTACTACCTCCTCCACGAGAACCGCCGCACAGCCCCGGAGGAGCTGGAACGCGAGATCGCCAAGGCGGACTGGTCCGACCTCACCCCGCCCAAGGGCCAACTCCTGCTGGCCCGCTACCAAGGCGAGCCGGCGGGCACAGCAGGCGTACGCCTCCTGACCCCGGAAACGGCGGAACTGAAAAGGGTGTTCATCCAGGAGCCGCAACGCGGCAAGGGGGGCGCAGCCCTCCTCGTAGCAGCAGCGGAAGACACGGCGCGAGCCCTGGGCGCCACCCGCATGATCCTGGACACCCGCCACGACCTCACAGAGGCAAGGGCCCTGTACGAGCGCCTGGACTACGAGGAGACGGAGCCACACAACGACGACAAGTACGCGGAGCACTGGTTCACGAAGAACCTGTAGCCCAGCGATGCCGCACCCACGCACGGCGGGAAGGGGACGTGTCGGGGGGTGTCCGCCCGCAGCGGTTGGCGCGTCACCACGGGCGCCCTCTACAGGTGACCGATTCCGCGCCGTTCCGAGGACGACACCCCGGCGCGGCCCGACCCACCCCCGACCGTCAG
>MWJO01000015.1 GCA_002027195.1 Streptomyces sp. GKU 895
GCCGAGACCCTCGACTTCTCCCGCCCCGTCGCGGTCACGATGCTCGGCATCGTCAACTTCGTCATGGACACCGACGACGCAGGTCCCACGGGCGGTACTTGGCCGCCAGATGCCGACGCCACGACGTGTCGTTGGCGGTGATCCGCAGCGTGACCATGCGGTCCAGGAGCGCCAGGTCACCGCGCCGGGACGACGTCTCCGACAGCGACTCGTTGTCGGTGAGGAAGACGCCGACGCAGCCGAGCGCCCGCAGATCGTGCTCACCCAGCGTCCAGTTGCAGGCGATCTGCATCAGCTGTGACTGGATGGTGTCGCCCGCCTGCAGCGAGTCGTCGATGAGCAGCACGAACGGCGTGCCCGGCTTCAACTGGCTCATCACCAGCTGGCGCAGCACCAGGTCACCGGTGTGCGGATCGCGCACCGGCGCGTTGACGAGCAGGTCGTCCGGTGTCAGGTTCGCCGCCGGGACGTACACCAGGCTCGTGCCGGGGTGGGCGCGGGCGAGGTGCGAGAAGAACGTCGCCGTCTTGCCGATGCCGTGCTCGCCGAAGATCTGGCCCGTCTGCCCCATGTCGATCATCGCGTCGATGAAGGACTCGAGCCGCGAGACGGTCGACTGCTGTGTGTCCGTGGTCATGTGCCGTGATCCTGTGGTGTTCTGCCGCGATCCGTCGGGTGCTACCGCGATCCGGTGGTGACGCGATGGCAGGCCATCGCCGGTGTATGCGTCTCGGGCCACTCGCTGCCGCCCTCGGTGATCAACCAGATCCATTTGTCCGGCTCGGCGGGCGTGATCGGCGGCGCGTATCCGTCGGTCAGCATCACGACAGCGTCCGGACTCACATCGAAACGGCGCCCGTTGGCCTCCGTGCGCCCCTCCACGTAGTCCGCGACCGCCTGGAAGCTGGTGCCACCCCCGCCGTAGACCCGCTCGCCCGGCTTGAAGGGCATCACCACGCCGTCGAAGGACAGCCAGTGCGCCTCCACGCCGTCGATGCGGCCCACCAGTTCGGTGAGCCAGGCGATCACGTGCTGCGGCATCGAACCCGAGGTGTCGTACGCGACGACCAGCACCTTGTCCCGCACCGGGCCGCGGCGCGCCAGCATCGGGTCCTGACCGAGGGCCGCGAGCAGGGCGCCGCGCTTCTTCGGGTAGACCAGCCGCTCGCCGTCGCGCAGCCTGGAACCGAGCACGTCGACCAGCCAGCGCTGCCACCAGTCGACCGTACGCGTGCGCGTGGTCTCGCCGCGCAGCATGCCCGCGCCCAGGTTTCCCCAGATCCGGGCGGCCCGCGCATTCCCGTCCTCGGTGCGGCCCATCAGGTCGAGCAGCTCCCGCTCCGCGCCCGCGTGCCCGCGCCGGGCCGCCAGCAGGGAGTTGAGCAGCGCGGACGACGTCACCGCGTCGACGGTCTCCTGGTCGGCGGGGACGAGGCCGTCCCGCATGTGCACGCACAGGCGGTGCTCCGGGACCGGCGGGCGGTGCATGCGCTTCAGCTCGCCGTACACCCGCATGTCCGTCTCGGTGAACGTCTCGTACGGGACGGGCTCCAGGCCGTGCGCCGTCAGGTCCGTGCGGTAGTGCTCGTACACCGTGCGCGGATCGATGCCCGTCGGCCGGCCGTCCAGCAGCGGGAGTCCGGTCCTGCCGAGCCGGAGCAGCGCCACATGGTTGATGGACACCTCGGCGGCCAGCTCGAAGACCGGGTCGTCCCGCAGCTCCGGGTCGGCGAACAGATGGCGGTGCACCAGATGGCGTGCCTCGTGGAACAGGACGAACTTGACGCCGTCCAGGCCGAGTCCGGTGAAGAAGTCCGGGTTGTAGAGCAGCAGACAGCTGCCGTCGCCGGACGCCACCACGGCCGCCGTGTCGATCGCGGTCGTCGGGATCTGGTGATGACACTTGGCGTACAGCCAGGACGCCACCGCCGATTCCGTCAGCCCGAAGTCCAGCAGCGCGGCCTCCTTGAGCCGCCGCGCCTGCGCCACGACCTCCGGATCGGCCGGGCGGTACGCCTCCAGCGCCCGCCGGTCGGCCAGGTCGACCACCGGGGGACGCCGCCCCCGCTCCCCGTACGCCATGTCCTGCCCCCCGAAATGTGTTTCCCCCGTGGCTCATTGGTACCAGGGCCCACTGACATCGGGCCAAGGCATTACGATCGGGCGCCAAGGGCGGGGTCGTAGCGCAGAGGCAGGCGCGTCGGTCTCCAAAACTGAAGCACGCTGGTTCGAATCCAGCCGCCCCGCCCCCTCTCACGCGATGGCGCCGGCCGTGACGATCAGTTCCGGTGTGTTCCCGTGGAACGTCTCCGTGAGCTGGGCCAGGACGGCCCACGCGTCCTCGTTGTCGCCCAAGTGCTCCCGGACCAGAGGCCGCAGGGCGTCCTCGGCCTCCTTCAGCCGCGCCGGGAACAGGAGTTGACCCAGCGACAGCACCTCGAGGACCCGCAGCGCCGGGCCGTCGGAGGCGACGTAGTCGGCGGGGCTCTCGAACACGCCCGCCTGGCGCAGCCGGTGGGTGAACTTCGCGTGCGTACCGAAACCGGCCCGCACCGACGGCGGGCAGTCCGGGCGGACGGAGAGCGCCCACCGGGCGTAACCGGGCAGCGGGTGTTCGCGGTCCGCCGCACCGACCGTCTCCCAGTCGGCGCGGGTCAGCACCATGGACGCGGCGGTCCGCCCCTCGCTCCATGTGCCGACCTCGCGCAGGGCGCCGACGAGGCCGAGGCGGACGTAGGCCTCGGGGACCTCGGGTTCCTGTCCGGGCAGGGTCGCGTCGACCGGTAGGGGACCGACGCGTCCGGGTGTGAACGGCACCCCGCGCGCGATGGCGCGGCGCAGGCCCGCGTCGGTCGGGATGTGCCGCCACAGCACGGCGTTGAGCTGCGGGTCGTCGTTCTCCAGGATCCACAGTGCGACGGAGGCCTCGAGACGGCGTGCCCAGGTCCACGCGCGCGTGACGCGGCCCCGGGCCTGCGCGGGGCTCTCGGGCTCCGGCAGGCCGGTCCCGGGCCGGACCCCGTACGGCGATCTCCTCGTCGACGAGGCCGAGCAGGAACCCGACCGCCCGCTCCGCCCTGGTGTTCTCTCGCATGGCGGCATGATGCCGCTGGTCGGGGCCGGACCGCACCGGAAAATCGACGGGGCCCCGGCTGCGGTCAGCCCGCCGCGCGGGCCGCCATGCGCGCCTTGCGTGCCGCCAGCTTCTCGTCGAACTTCAGGGCCTCCGCGTCCAGGCCGCCCATGAACATGCCGAGCTCGTCCTGGGCCCGCTGCCCCTCGGGGCCGAGACCGTCGATCTCCATGACCTTCAGGTGGCGCAGGACCGGCTGGAGGACGTCGTCGTGGTGGATGCGCATGTTGTAGACCTCGCCGATGGCCATCTGCGCGGCGAAGCGCTCGAAGCCGGGCATGCCGTGGCCGGGCATCCGGAAGTTCACGACCACGTCCCGGACCGCCTGCATGGTCAGGTCGGGCGCGAGCTCGAACGCCGCCTTCAGGAGGTTGCGGTAGAAGACCATGTGGAGGTTCTCGTCGGTCGCGATGCGCGCCAGCATGCGGTCGCAGACCGGGTCGCCGGACTGGTGACCGGTGTTGCGGTGCGAGATGCGGGTCGCGAGCTCCTGGAAGGCGACATAGGCGACCGAGTGGAGCATCGAGTGGCGGTTGTCGGACTCGAAGCCCTCCGACATGTGCTGCATGCGGAACGCTTCCAGCTTGTCCGGGTCCACCGCGCGCGAGGCGAGCAGGTAGTCGCGCATCACGATGCCGTGCCGGCCCTCCTCGGCGGTCCAGCGGTGCACCCAGGTGCCCCAGGCGCCGTCGCGGCCGAACAGGGAGGCGATCTCGTGGTGGTAGCTGGGGAGGTTGTCCTCGGTGAGGAGGTTCACCACGAGCGCGATGCGGCCGATCTCGGTGACCTTCGACTGCTCCTTGTCCCAGGCCTCGCCGTCCTCGAAGAAGCCGGGGAAGTTACGGGCGTCGCTCCACGGGACGTACTCGTGCGGCATCCAGTCCTTGGCGACCTTCAGATGCCGGTTGAGCTCGGTCTCGACGACTTCCTCCAGCGCGTACAGCAGCTTGGCGTCGGTCCAGACGGCGGGGCTGCCGAGGTGAGGGGAAGTGATCGTCACAAGAACTCCAGGGGGACGCGTAACACAGGGGAGCAGAGCCGGGTGACCGGTGAGCGGTTGCCGGTACCTACGAGAGCGTAGGCTACGAAACCGTAGGTTACGAAGCCGTAGGTTAAGCGTGACGTAAAGATCCCTGATCAGCCTGTGTTCCCACGATGTTTCGGGGCATATGCGTAAGCCCCAGGACCGCAGGTCCCGGGGCTGAACGGATGATCCGCTCACTCGTCAGGCGTACAGCTCCCGTACGCGGACCGAGAGGCATGTCACACAGCCCTCGAGCTTCTCGAACTCGCTGATGTCGACCACGACCGGTTCGTGGCCGAGGTCGGCCAGCAGGTCGATGGTCTTCGGCGCGCTCGCCGAGATCAGCAGCTTGTGACCGCCGAGCAGCACGACGTGACCGCCGGCCTCCTCCGGCACCGACAGGAAGCGCGGGAACAGCGACGGCCGGTCGACCTTCGGGATGTTCCCGATGACCGTGCCGTCGGGCAGCGCCGTCACCGCCGACTTCAGGTGCAGCACCTTGCTCACCGGCACGGCGACGACTCGCGCGCCGAGCGGCTCGAAGGCGGCGCGCAACTGCTGGACGCCCGCCGCGTTGGTACGGCCGCCACGGCCGACGTAGATGGTGTCGCCGACCTTGAGGACGTCACCGCCGTCCAGGGTGCCCGGCTCCCAGATCCAGTTCACCGAGCAGCCCAGCGAGGCCACAGCCTCCTCGACCCCGGCGGTCTCCTCGCGCCGCGACTCGGCGCCGGGCCGGGTGATCAGGGCGACGTTCCTGTACATGACGACCGTGTCCTCGACGAACACCGAGTCCGGGCAGTCGTCGGCCGGGTCCACCTCGATCGTCTCCCAGCCGTGCGTGCGCAGGGCCTCGGCGTACGCCTCCCACTGCTCGACCGCGAGGTCGACGTCGACCTTCTCGCGCTCGATGTGCGTCACCAGGCCTTCGGCGAGGCGCGGGCTGGGACGGCGGATGAGGGCCTTCTTGCTGGGCACTGGGAACTCCGTAACGGCGGCAGGTGGCGGCGCCCCGAAAAAAGCGGCACCGGTCCGCCATCATGCAGGGCGGGCCCGCGCACACAAAACCCCCGGGGCCAGGCTGTGGCCCTCCTGAGATACTCGGCAGTCAACCCGGCGCCGCGCCCTCCACCTCCGTGGCGGTTCGCCGGCGCCGTGCCCTCACGCCTCGTCGATCTCCGCGACGGCCTCCGCCGTCGTCTCCCGGAGCTCGCCGTCCAGCAGCAGCCACCGCGTGATGCCGATCGACTCCAGGAACGGCAGGTCGTGGCTGGCCACGATCAGCGCTCCCTCGTACGACTCCAGCGCGGACGTCAGCTGTCGCACGCTCGCCATGTCGAGGTTGTTCGTCGGCTCGTCCAGCATCAGCAGCTGCGGGGCCGGCTCGGCCAGCATCAGCGCCGCCAGGGCCGCCCGGAAGCGCTCGCCGCCGGACAGGGTCGCCGCCTTCTGGTCGGCGCGGGCGCCCCGGAACAGGAAGCGGGCCAGCCGCGCCCGGACCCGGTTGTTGGTGGCGGCCGGCGCGAACCGCGCCACGTTCTCGGCGACCGACAGCTCGTCGTCGAGAACGTCGAGCCGTTGCGGCAGGAACCGCAGCGGCACATGGGCGTGCGCCTCGCCCGACACCGGCGCCAGCTCCCCGGCGATCGTCCGCAGCAGCGTCGTCTTGCCCGCGCCGTTGCGGCCGACCAGCGCGACCCGCTCGGGACCGCGCAGGTCGAAGCCGCCCTTCACGCGCGCGCCGTAGGCCGGCTCCAGATCCATGAGCGTCAGCACGTCACGGCCCGGCGGCACGGCCGTGTACGGCAGGTCGACGCGGATCACGTCGTCGTCCCGTACGGCCTCCACCGCCTCGTCGAGCCGCTCCTTGGCCTCGGCGAGCCTCCCCTCGTGCATGATGCGGTGCTTGCCTGCGGAGACCTGCGCCGAGCGCCTCTTCAGTTTCATCACCGCCCTCGGCTCTCGTTTGTTCTCGTACATCTTGTTGGCGTACCGCGTGCGCTGCGCCAACTTGGAGTGGGCCTCGACGAGTTCGCGCTTCTGCCGTTTCAGATCGGCCTCGGCGACCCGTACCATCCGCTCCGCCGCCTCCTGTTCGGTGGCGAGGGACTCCTCGTAGGCGGAGAAGTTGCCGCCGTACCAGGTGACCTCGCCGGCGTGCAGATCGGCGATCTGGTCGACGAGTTCGAGCAGTTCACGGTCGTGGCTGACGATGACCATGACTCCGGACCAGGACGCGACGGCCGCGTACAGGCGCCTGCGGGCGTACAGGTCGAGGTTGTTGGTCGGTTCGTCCAGGAGCAGCACGTCGGGCCGGCGCAGCAGCAGCGCGGCCAGCCGCAGCAGCACCGACTCGCCGCCGGACACCTCGCCGACCGTGCGGTCCAACCCGATGTGGCCGAGGCCGAGTTCGCCGAGGGTGGCCAGGGCGCGCTCCTCCGCGTCCCAGTCGTCGCCGACGGTCTCGAAGTGCGCCTCGGACACGTCGCCCGCCTCGATGGCGTGCAGTGCGGCCCGCTGGGCGGCGATGCCGAGCACCTCGTCGACCCGCAGGGTGGTGTCGAGCGTGACGTTCTGCGGCAGATGGCCGACCTCGCCGGCGACCCGCACGGTGCCGTCGGCCGGGGTGAGTTCACCGGCGATCAGTTTCAACAGGGTGGATTTGCCGGACCCGTTGACGCCGACGAGGCCGGTGCGGCCGGGGCCGAAGGCGATGTCGAGGTCCTCGAAGACGGGGGTGCCGTCGGGCCAGGAGAAGGCAAGGGAGGTGCAGGTGAGGGAAGCGGACATACAGGCCTCGCGGTTGCTCGGTGCGGTCAGGGGCAAACGCGTATCGAGAACACCTGCGACCACAGGGAGGCTCCGCGGGCAGAAGAGGGGTATGAGAAAGGCCCTGCACCCAAGGACGGCTCGAACGCCGAGGTCGCACGCGGCGCACACACCTCAGGTGTGTGACGCGGTGTCTCATGACCTCAGAGGAGCAACGTCCTTCTCCGATCGACGGCAGCAGAAGCGTTGTCCACGGTAGGCAGCGGCGTCGAGACCGTCAATCGAATTAATGTGAACCGATCTGGAGGAGGCCCCGTGCCCGACGGCTCGCTGTCCCTGCCCGCCCGGCTCTACCTGCTGGCCTGGGACACCACGCGCAACGAACTCACCGACACGATCCACGTCGATCACCTCGTGCGGGCCGGCGCCCTCACCGAACTGGCCCGGCGCGGGCTGCTCCTCGACGACGACGGCATCGCCACCCCCGCCGACCTGGACTCCGACACCGGGGACGCCGTCCTCGACGGGCTCCTGGAACTCGTACGGGAGTCCCGGCCGCACCACTGGCACAGCTGGGTGCCGCTGCACGCGCGCGTGACGCTCGACGCGGTACGGGAGCAGCTGGCCGCCGACGGTTACCTCCGCGCGGAGAAGCGGCGGGCCCTTGGTGTGTTCCCGACCGTCGAGTACGCCCTGGAGCGCGTCGCCGTCGTGGACGCGCTGCGGGCGGAGGCGCGGCGGATCCTCGAAGGGGCGGTGCCGACCGCGGAGGTCTCCGACCGGGACGCGGCCGTCGTCACCCTGGCCGCCGCGGCCGGACTGCGCACCCTGCTGAGCCGGGACGAGCGCGGTCGGTACGAGGACCGGCTGGCGGAACTGGCCGGGCGCAGCGGGGCGGCGGGGGATGCGACGCGGAAGGCGGGGGAGGAGCTGAGGTCCGCGCTGTCGCGCGCGGCCGCGCCGGCGGGGGCCTGAGAGGCAGGCGGGGGCCCGAGAGGTGGGGCGGTCTCCCTCGCCGGTCTGCCGCACGTCGATGTCGTTTTCCTGCCAGCCCCGGCCCGCCCCCCGCTGCTTGAGTGAACGCATGACCAAGCAGACCTCGCTCCGCGACCGTGCCCTCGCCTTCCACGCCCTGCACGTCCCCGGACGCCCACTGATCCTGCCCAACGCCTGGGACACCGCGAGCGCCCGGATCGTCGCTCACGCGGGAGCCGCGGCCGTCGCCACCACCAGCGCCGGGCTCGCGTGGGGCCTCGGCGCGGCGGACGGCGACCGGGTGGACCGGGGCCGGGCCCTCGGGGTCGTCGCGGACATCGCCGCCGCCGTGGACGTCCCCGTCAGCGCGGACGTCGAGAGCGGCTACGCCGAGGACCCGGAAGGAGTCGCCGACACGATCCGCGCGGTCCTCGCGGCGGGCGCGGTCGGCGTGAACATCGAGGACGCGCTGTACGGGGAGGGCGCGGGACCGCTGCGGGACGTCGCCGAGCAGGCCGAGCGGATCGCCGCCGCCCGCGCCGCCGCCGACGCTGCGGACGTGCCGTTGTTCGTCAACGCCCGGATCGACACGTTCCTGCGCGGCGCCGGGGGAGTGGATGACACCCTGGAACGGGCCGCTGCCTTCCGGGCCGCGGGAGCCGACGGGATCTTCGTCCCCGGGGCCGTCGAACCGGGGATCGTGAAGGAGCTCGTCGACGGCGTCGACGGCCCGGTGAACATCATGGTCGGCCCTGGCGCCCCACCGGTCGCGGACCTGGCGGCGCTCGGCGTCGCGCGCGTGAGCGCGGGCGCGGGCATCCCCATGGCCGTGCACGCCCTGGTGCACCGCGCCGCGCGGGAGCTGCTGGACGCGGGCACGTACGACTCGCTGGCCGGCGGGTTCGACTACGGCGAGCTCAACGCGCTGCTGGGCGGGGGCCGTCAGCGGTAGGTCAGCAGGCGTCCCGCATCAGCTCGGCCAGCTGCTGGTCGAGGTCGAGCTGGAGATGCTCCAGACCGACGGGCACCAGCTCGGCCGTCGCCTCCAGGAAACGCCGCAGCTCGCCCGAGCGGACATGCACGACGGCGGTGCCCTCGGGGGCGTGGAACTCCAGCACGGTGCGGTCGTAGCCGTACGGCCGCACACGTACGTCGCCGTGGCCCTCGGGGGCCGTCATGCCCGCGGTGAGGAGTTCGCGGGAGAACGTCCAGCAGACGTCCACGCCCTCCAGGGTGGCCGGCGCCGGAAAGGTCATCCGGACGGCGAACGGGTCGCGCCGGTCGTAGTGCAGGGTGGCGGGAATGCTCGGCATCCGCGGCGCGGCGGCGACGAGGCGGGCCTCTACGGGCTGCTCGATGACGGTGGACAACGCCTTGCTCCCTTGTGACGACTGAACGGACGGCTGGACGGACGGCTGAGACGGCTGGACCGACCTCCGGGCGGTCGGGCCCGGACAAAGGAAGAGACGTCGGAACGGGCCCATCCGTGCACACCGGAATCGAGTGACCTCGGTCACCGCGTTTCATGCACGGGAGTGACGCAGCCGACCTGCCGTGCCGCGAAGGGCACTTGTGACGCCCAGGACCCCATCTGGACGGCCACGCGCGCGTGGGCTAGCTTCGCCCGCCATGAGGCGCTTGGGGAACACGCGACGGACGATACGTACGAGCCGCAGGATGCGAGCCGGTACCCGGATGGCCGCGGGGGTGGCCTGCGCGGCGGCGTTGGCCGCGCTGACGGCCGTACCCGCGCAGGCGCACGCACCGGAGCATCGGGCGCCGCACTGGGAGCTGAAGAACAGCGGTACTCCGGACGTACGGTTCCGGGGTCTGTCCGCCGTCAGCCGGACGACCGCGTGGGTGTCCGGCACCCAGGGGACCGTGCTGCGCACCACGGACGGCGGCGCGACCTGGCGGAACGTGTCGCCGCCCGGGGCGCAGGAGCTGCAGTTCCGGGACATCGAGGCCTTCGACGCGCGGCGGGCCGTCGTCCTGGCGATCGGCGAGGGCGAGGAGTCCAGGGTGTACCGCACCGAGGACGGCGGAGCCACCTGGACCGAGTCCTTCCGCAACACCGACGCGCAGGCCTTCTACGACTGCCTCACCTTCCTCGACCGCAGGCACGGGCTGGCGATGAGCGATCCCGTGGACGGGAAGTTCCGCATCCTGTCGACGGACGACGGCGGCCGCTCCTGGAAGGTGCTCCCGAACGACGGCATGCCGGCCGCGCTGGCGGGCGAGGCCGGGTTCGCCGCGAGCGGCCAGTGCCTGGTCTCCTCCGGTCCGAAGGACGTCTGGCTCGCCACCGGAGGCGCGGCACGCGCGCGCGTGCTCCACTCCTCCGACCGCGGCCTGACCTGGACGGCCACCCGACACCCCCGACCCGGCCGGGACCCCGCCAAGGGTGTCTTCGCCCTTGCCTTCCGCGACCGCACGCACGGGTCTCGCGGTCGGGCGGCGACTACCGCGCGGACCAGGCCTCCCCGCAGGCGGGCGCGGTGACCGGGGACGGCGGCCGCACCTGGCGCACGGTCGACACGGGCTCCTACGACACCGTGGACTGCACCCCCGACCTGGGCTGCTGGGCGGCCGGCGAGAAGGGGCGGGTGGCCCGGCTGGAGAACTGAGCGCGGAAGTGGGTACCCGGTCGCCGAGCGCGAAAGGAGAGCCCTATGCCACGCGGTTCGAGCCCGAAGAGGGAACGCCAGTACGAGCACATCAAGAAGAGCGCCCAGGACCGGGGCGAGAGCACCGGCCGGGCCGAGGAGATCGCCGCGCGTACGGTCAACAAGGAACGCGCCCGCTCCGGCGAGTCCAAGACCGCGAGCCGCACCTCCACGCAGGACATGTCGTCCGGCAAGCGGGGCGGCCAGCGGTCCGGCAAGGGTTCGCAGGGCCCGACCTACGACCAGCTCTACGAAGAGGCCAAGCGGCGCAACATCAGCGGCCGTTCGGACATGAACAAGAGCCAGCTGAAGCAGGCGCTGGGCCGAAAGGGCTGACCGGAGCCCGTAGGGGAGTGCGTACGCTCGTCGACATCATGACGACCGTACGCATTCCCGCGGGCTGGCCCGCGACCGAGGACGAAGCCCGCGCCGTGCAGGACGAGTTGCGGACGAAAGTGGCGCTCGACGAATCCGGCCCACCACCCGGAACCGGCCGGGTGACGGGCGTCGACGTGGCCTACGACGACGAGCGGGACGTCGTCGCGGCCGCGGCGGTCGTCCTCGACGCGGCGACCCTGGAGGTCGTCGCTCAGGCCACGGCGGTCGGCCGCGTCTCCTTCCCGTACGTGCCCGGCCTGCTCGCCTTCCGCGAGATCCCCACGCTCCTGGCGGCCTTGGAGACCCTGCCCTGCCCGCCGGGCCTGATCGTCTGCGACGGCTACGGCCTCGCCCACCCCCGCCGCTTCGGCCTCGCCAGCCACCTGGGCGTCCTCCTGGACCTCCCCACGATCGGCGTCGCGAAGAACCCCTTCACCTTCACGTACGACGACCCGGCCACCCCGCGCGGCAGCACCAGCCCGCTCCTGGCGGGCACCGAGGAGGTCGGCCGCGCCGTCCGCACCCGCGACTCCGTCAAGCCGGTCTTCGTCTCCGTGGGCCACCGCACCACCCTCGACAACGCCTGCGCCCCACACCCTGTCCCTGACCCCCGACGTACCGCCTCCCGGAGACCACCCGCCACGCGGACGCGCTGTGCCGGAGGGCGCTGAAGGAGGCGACGGCCTGAGACGCGCGCGTGGAGGGCGTTTCCTCGCTGCGACGAATGCGCGCGTGGAGGCCCTACTCGGCTCCTGAGTACGTGAACTGAGTATCTGTACGGATGTGGCGCGTCGGCATGATCGGCAGGCTGTGCCGCATGACGACGCACCGTATGCCCCGCCAGCGCTCCCCGAAGCCTCTCGCCGACCCCAACCGGCCCGTCGAGCGGGCGGTGATGGCCGCGCTCGTCCTGGCCGTGCTCGCGGGGCTCGCCTGGATCTGCGGGATGATCTACACGGTCGCCACCTGGCCGCTGTAGGGCGCGCCCGGCAATGCGCTTGTGGGGTGTCTCGGCGGCGCACTAGCTTGCCGAGGATGGATCTCTTCTCGCGGACGTGGGCGGCGCTGCGCAAGGCCGTCGCGGACCTTCCGGACCAGGACTTCGATAAGCCGTCGGGCTGTGCCGGGTGGCTGGTGCGGGACCTCGTGTGCCATCTGGTGATCGACGCCCAGGACGTGCTGATCACCCTTGTCACCCCCGCTGATGCCGAGCCCACCGCCGACTCCGTCACCTACTGGCACGTCGCCGACGAGCCGCCCACCGGGGACGACCCGCTCGACGCACTGATCGTCCGGCTCGCCGCCGCCTACCAGGAGCCGCATCTGCTCAAGTTCCACCTGGACGACGTCGGTTCCGCCGCCGGACGCGCGGCCGAACTCGCCGACCCCGCCGGGCGGGTGAGCACCCAGGACATGGTCCTCACCGCCGGCGACTACCTCGGCGCCTACGTCCTGGAGTGGACGCTGCACCACCTCGACCTCATCGCCCACCTCCCGGACGCGGCGGCACCGCCCAGCGAGGGGCCGGCACGCTCCCGTGAGCTGCTGGAGCAGATCGCCGGGGCCGCGTTCCCCGCCTCGTTCACCGACACGGACGCCCTCCTCGTCGGCACCGGACGCCGCCCGCCGACGGACGCGGAGCGGGCCGAACTGGGCGAGCTGGGCAAGAAGCTGCCGCTGATCCTGGGCTGAGCCGTCGCTACCTGCTCTTCGCCACCCGGAACACGATCCCCGCCGCCCGCAGCCGTTCGATCAGCGCGTCCCCCATCGCGACCGCCGTCGTGACCTGCCCGGCCGTCGCCGGAAGGTCGTCGAAGGCGAGGCAGAGCGCCGCCTCGGCGAACATCTTCGCCGTCTCGTCGTACCCCGGGTCGCCGCCCGAGACCTCCGTGAACACCTGACGGCCGCCGCCCTCACCCACGAAACGCACCGAGAACCAGCTCTTCGCCCGCTTCTCCGCGCTCGGGCCGTCCCCGGGCCTGACCCGGCCCGACAACCAGCGCCGCGCGGGCGGCAGTTGGGCCGCCGCGAACAGCGCGCCGACCGCGGCGATTCCGCCCACCGCCACCGGCAGCCGGCGCACGGCCGCGTAGTGGCGGTAGCGGAAGTCGGGACCGTAACGCTCCAGCGCCCTGGCGGACCGGCCCACGATCTGGGCGTCGATCGTCGGCAACGGCAGCGCCCAGGTGCCGACCTCCCCGGCGAACCGCGGCGCGCCGTTCGGGGTCGTGGCCCGGCGCCCCACCAGGCGCGGCTCGTGGCGTCCCCGGTCCCGCGCGGCGGCCAGCATCTGCCGGCCGCGCGCGAACTGGTTCAGCGCCGAGGCGAACGTACCGCCCGAGAACATCGCGTCGGCCCGCACGAACCCGTCCACCCGCAGCGGCACCCCCTCCGGCAGCTGCCGCACCGTGAAGTACGCGCCGAGGTCGTGCGGCACCGAGTCGAAACCGCAGGCGTGCACCAGCCGCGCCCCGGTCTCCCGCGCGCGTGCGTCATGGCGGACGTACATCAGGTCCACGAACTCCGGCTCACCGGTGAGGTCGAGATAGTCCGCACCCGTCTCCGCGCAGGCGGCGACCAGTTCCTCGCCGTACGTCACGTAGGGGCCCACCGTCGTGGCCACCACGCGCGCGTGCTCGGCGAGCGCCCGCAGCGAGGCGGGATCGGCCACGTCGGCCCGCAGCACACCGATCTCCGCGCCGCCCGGCAGCCGCTCCCGCAGCGCCTCGAGCTTCTCCTCGCTGCGGCCCGCGATGGCCCACCGCAGCCCTTCGGGCGCGTGCGCGGCGAGGTACTGCGCGGTGAGCGTCCCCACGAAACCGGTCGCTCCGAAGAGCACGATGTCGTACGGACGGTCCGTTCTGTTCAGCCTGCTCATGACACCTCTCGTCCGCCGGCACGCCGTTGTCGGTGGCCGAGGCTAGCGTGACAGCAGAAAGGCGCGGACGGTGACCCATCGGTAAATTGGCTAAGCGCTTGCTCGTTCGGGCTCTTGTGTCCTGCGGAGCGGCTTCTTAGCATCACTGGTGTTACATCAGTTGTGTCACGCCCGGCAGGGCTGGACCGCATGGGGGCTGGATGACCACGGCAACGACGCCAGGGCAGGGCCCGCTGACCGGCGTGCGCGTACTCGAGCTCGCCGGGATCGGCCCCGGCCCGTTCGCCGCCATGCTCCTGGCCGACCTCGGCGCCGACGTGGTGCGCGTCGACAGGCCCGGCGGACCCGGCCTCGCGATCAACCCGGCGTACGACGTCACCAACCGCAACAAGCGCTCGGTGATCGTCGACCTCAAGGCTCCGGACGGCGCCGCCCGCGTCCTCGACCTCGCCGCGCACGCCGACATCCTCATCGAGGGCTACCGCCCCGGCGTCGCCGAACGCCTCGGCGTCGGCCCGGACGCCTGTCACGCCCGCAACCCCCGGCTGGTCTACGGCCGGATGACCGGCTGGGGCCAGGACGGGCCCCTCGCCGAGCGCGCCGGGCACGACATCGCGTACATCGCCCTCACCGGCACCCTCGGCATGATCGGCGACCCCGGCGCACCCCCGGCCGTCCCCGCCAACCTCCTCGGTGACTACGCGGGCGGCTCCCTCTACCTCGTCGTCGGCGTCCTCGCCGCCCTCCACCACGCGCGCGTGACCGGCGCCGGCCAGGTCGTGGACGCCGCCATCGTGGACGGCACCTCCCATCTCGCCGCGATGATCCACGGCATGGTCGCGGCCGGCGGCTGGCAGGACCGGCGCGGCGCCAACCTCCTCGACGGCGGTTGCCCGTACTACGGCACCTACGAGACCGCCGACGGCCGGTACATGGCGGTCGGCGCGCTGGAACCGCAGTTCTACGACGAGTTCGTCCGCGTCCTCGGCATCCCCGAGCACGCCGACGCCCGCAAGGACTGGACCCGCTGGGGCGAGCTGCGCGAGGCCGTCGCCGCCCGCTTCAGGTCCCGTACCCGGGACGAGTGGACGGCCGCCTTCGACGGCACCGACGCCTGCGTGGCACCCGTCCTGTCGCTGGCAGAGGCCCCGCACCACCCGCACCTCGCCGCCCGCGGCACCTTCACCGACCACGGCGGCATCACCCAGCCCGCCCCCGCACCCCGCTTCTCCGCGACCCCGACGGCGGTACGGACCGGCCCGGCGAGGCCCGGCGCCGACACCGCGGAGGTGGCCCGCGACTGGCACGTACCGGACCTGACCAAGGACCAGAGCCGGTGACGGGCGGAGAACCGACCGGGTCCCGGCATCCGACGAAGGTCGGCGAGCCGACCGGCTCGCGGCATCCGAGAAAGGGCGGTGAGCCGAACGGGCCCCGGCATCCGACGAACGGCGGCGAGCCGATCAGATCCCGACATCCGGCGAAGGGCCGTGAACCGATCGGGTCCCGGCATCCGATGAAGGTGCAGAAGCCCATGAACGGCCAGGAACCCACGAAAGGCCCCGACGCGGAATGAAACGGCAGATCTTCGCCCCCGAGCACGACGCGTTCCGCGACACCGTGCGTGCCTTCCTCGACCGGGAGGTGCTGCCGCACTACGCGCAGTGGGAGAAAGACGGCATCGTCTCCCGCGAGGCCTGGCGCGCGGCGGGCAAGCAGGGCCTTCTCGGCCTCGCCGTGCCCGAGGAGTACGGCGGTGGCGGCACCCCCGACTTCCGGTACTCGGCCGTGCTCGCGGAGGAGTTCACGCGCGCGGGCGCCCCCGGACTCGCCCTGGGCCTGCACAACGACATCATCGGCCCGTACCTGACCGGCCTGGCCACCGAGGAGCAGCGCCGCCGCTGGCTGCCCGGATTCTGCGACGGTTCGCTGATCACCGCCATCGCCATGACCGAACCCGGCGCGGGCTCCGACCTCCAGGGCATCCGCACCCACGCGGAGGACCGCGGCGACCACTGGCTGCTCAACGGCTCCAAGACGTTCATCTCCAACGGCATCCTCGCCGACCTGGTGATCGTCGTCGCGAGGACCACCCCGGAGGGCGGCGCCCACGGCCTGTCGCTGCTGGTCGTCGAGCGCGGCATGGACGGCTTCGAGCGGGGCCGCAACCTCGACAAGATCGGCCAGAAGGCACAGGACACGGCCGAGCTGTTCTTCCACGACGTGCGCGTGCCCAAGGAGAACCTCCTCGGCGAGCTCAACGGCGCGTTCCTCCACCTGATGACCAACCTCGCCCAGGAGCGGCTGAGCATCGCCGTCTCCGCCATCGCCGCCGCCGAGCACCTCCTGGAGATCACCACGGAGTACGTCAAGGAACGCGAAGCCTTCGGCCGGCCGCTCGCCACCAAGCAGCACATCCGGTTCGAGATAGCCGAGATGGCCACCGAGTGCGCCGTCACCCGCACGTTCCTCGACCGCTGCATCGAGGATCACTCGAACGGGGAGCTCGACGCGGTCCACGCCTCCATGGCCAAGTGGTGGGCGACCGAACTGCAGAAGCGGGTCGCCGACCGCTGCCTGCAACTGCACGGCGGCTACGGCTACATGAGCGAATATCCGGTCGCCCGGGCCTTCACCGACGGCCGTATCCAGACCATCTACGGCGGCACGACCGAGATCATGAAGGAGATCATCGGACGTTCCCTGCTGGGCTGACCCTCACCCTCGACCCACCCTCGAAAGGCCTCCCTGTGAGCACCGAAGCGTACGTGTACGACGCGATCCGCACCCCGCGCGGACGCGGCAAGGCGAACGGCGCCCTGCACGGCACCAAGCCCATCGACCTGGTCGTCGGACTCATCCACGAGATCCGCGCCCGCTTCCCCGGCCTCGACCCGGCCGCGATCGACGACATCGTCCTCGGCGTGGTCGGCCCGGTCGGCGACCAGGGCTCCGACATCGCCCGCATCGCCGCCATCGCGGCCGGACTGCCCGACACGGTCGCGGGCGTACAGGAGAACCGCTTCTGTGCCTCGGGCCTGGAGGCCGTCAACCTGGCCGCCGCCAAGGTCCGCTCCGGCTGGGAGGACCTGGTCCTCGCGGGCGGCGTCGAGTCCATGTCCCGGGTGCCGATGGCCTCCGACGGCGGCGCCTGGTTCAACGACCCCATGACCAACCTCGCCGTGAACTTCGTGCCGCAGGGCATCGGCGCCGACCTCATCGCCACCATCGAGGGCTTCTCCCGCCGGGACGTCGACGAGTACGCGGCCCTCTCCCAGGAGCGCGCGGCGACGGCCTGGAAGGAAGGCCGCTTCGAGCGGTCCGTCGTCCCGGTCAAGGACCGTGCGGGCCTGACCGTCCTCGACCACGACGAGCACCTGCGCCCCGGCACCACCGCGGACTCCCTCGCCAAGCTGAAGCCCTCCTTCGCGGACATCGGCGAGCTCGGCGGCTTCGACGCGGTGGCCCTGCAGAAGTACCACTGGGTCGAGAAGATCGACCACGTCCACCACGCGGGCAACTCCTCCGGCATCGTCGACGGCGCCTCCCTCGTCGCCATCGGCTCCAAGGAGGTCGGCGACCGCTACGGGCTCACCCCGCGCGCGCGGATCATCTCCGCGGCCGTCTCCGGCTCCGAGCCGACCATCATGCTCACCGGCCCCGCCCCGGCGACCCGCAAGGCCCTCGCCAAGGCCGGGCTGACCATCGACGACATCGACCTCGTCGAGATCAACGAGGCCTTCGCGGCCGTCGTCCTGCGCTTCGTGAAGGACATGGGCCTGTCCCTGGACAAGGTCAACGTCAACGGCGGTGCCATCGCCCTGGGCCACCCGCTCGGCGCGACCGGCGCCATGATCCTCGGCTCGCTCATCGACGAACTCGAGCGCCAGGACAAGCGGTACGGCCTCGCCACCCTGTGCGTGGGCGGCGGCATGGGCATCGCCACCATCGTCGAGCGCATCTGACCCCCCTCCCGACGGACACGACGGATCACACGGAGCACCTCCACATGAGCACTCAGTCCACGACCATCCGCTGGGAGCAGGACCGCGACGGCGTCGTCACGCTCGTCCTCGACGACCCCGACCAGTCCGCGAACACCATGAACCAGGCGTTCCGCGACTCCCTCGCGCACGTCACCGACCGCCTGGAGGCCGAGAAGGACTCCATCCGCGGCATCATCATCACTTCCGCCAAGAAGACCTTCTTCGCGGGCGGCGACCTGCGCGACCTCATCCGGGTCACCCCGGAGACCGCGCAGGAGCTGTTCGACGGCGGCCTCGCCATCAAGCGCAACCTCCGCCGCATCGAGACCCTCGGCAAGCCGGTCGTCGCCGCGATGAACGGCGCGGCCCTCGGCGGCGGCTTCGAGATCGCCCTCGCCTGCCACCACCGCGTCGCCCTCGACGCGCCGGGCTCCAAGATCGGCTGCCCCGAGGTCACCCTGGGCCTCCTCCCGGGCGGCGGCGGTGTGGTCCGCACGGTCCGCCTCCTCGGCATCACCGACGCCCTGCTGAAGGTGCTGCTCCAGGGCACCCAGTACAGCCCGCAGCGCGCCCTGGACAACGGCCTGGTCCATGAAGTGGCCGCCACCCAGGAGGAGATGCTCGCCAAGGCGCGCGCCTTCATCGAGGCCAACCCCGAGTCGCAGCAGCCCTGGGACAAGCCCGGCTACCGCATCCCCGGCGGCACCCCCGCCCACCCCAAGTTCGCGGCCAACCTGCCCGCCTTCCCGGCCAACCTGCGCAAGCAGACGGGCGGCGCCCCCTACCCGGCCCCGCGCAACATCCTCGCCGCGGCGGTCGAGGGCGCCCAGGTCGACTTCGAGACCGCGCAGGTCATCGAGGCCCGCTACTTCGTCGAACTGGCCGCCGGGCAGACCTCGAAGAACATGATCCAGGCGTTCTTCTTCGACCTCCAGGCCGTCAACTCCGGCGCCAACCGCCCCCAGGGCATCGAGCCGCGCCAGGTGACCAAGGTCGCCGTTCTGGGCGCCGGGATGATGGGCGCGGGCATCGCGTACTCGTGCGCCCGCGCGGGCATCGACGTCGTCCTGAAGGACGTGTCCGCGGAGGCGGCGGCCAAGGGCAAGGCCTACTCCGAGAAACTGTGCGCGAAGGCGGTGAGCCGGGGCAGCACGACCCAGGAGAAGGCCGACGAGCTGCTGGCCCGCATCACGCCCACGGCCGACCCGCAGGACGTCGCCGGCTGCGACGCGGTGATCGAGGCCGTCTTCGAGAACCCCGAGCTCAAGCACAAGGTCTTCCAGGAGATCCAGGGGATCGTCGAACCGGACGCCCTGCTGTGCTCCAACACCTCCACCCTCCCGATCACCGCCCTGGCCGAGGGCGTGGAGCGCCAGGCCGACTTCATCGGGCTGCACTTCTTCTCGCCGGTCGACAAGATGCCGCTCGTCGAGATCATCAAGGGCGAGCGGACGGGGGAGGAGGCGCTGGCCCGCGCCTTCGACCTGGTCCGGCAGATCAGGAAGACGCCGATCGTCGTCAACGACTCGCGCGGCTTCTTCACCTCGCGCGTGATCGGCCACTTCATCAACGAGGGCGTCGCGATGGTCGGCGAGGGCATCGAGCCCGCGTCGGTCGAACAGGCGGCCGCACAGGCGGGCTACCCCGCCAAGGTCCTCTCCCTGATGGACGAACTGACGCTCACGCTCCCGCGCAAGATCCGCAACGAGTCCAAGCGGGCCGTCGAGGAGGCGGGCGGCACCTGGCCGACGCACCCCGCCGAGGCCGTCATCGACCGCATGGTCGACGAGTTCGACCGCCCGGGACGCAGCGGCGGCGCGGGCTTCTACGACTACGACGACAGCGGCAAGCGCGTCGGTCTGTGGCCGGGCCTGCGCGAGCACTTCACCCGCGAGGGCGCCGAGATCCCGTTCCGGGACATGCAGGAGCGCATGCTCTTCTCCGAGGCCCTCGACACCGTGAAGCTCCTGGAGGAGGGCGTGCTGACCTCGGTCGCCGACGCCAACATCGGCTCCATCTTCGGCATCGGCTTCCCCGGCTGGACCGGCGGCGTCCTGCAGTACATCAACGGCTACGAGGGCGGCCTGCCCGGCTTCGTGGCCCGCGCGCGCGAGCTGGCCGAGCGGTACGGCGACCGGTTCACTCCGCCGGCGCTGCTGGTGGAGAAGGCGGAGAAGGGGGAGACGTTCACGGACGCGCGGTGAGCGGTTTCCTGAGCGGGCGGATCCTCAACGTGTCAGGAGGGTCCGCCTGCCTCTGCCCCCTCGACCCACCCGCTCAGCTCCTCCCTCAGTGATCGTTGGAACGTGGTCAGCAAGGCCTGCACCACAATCGGGTGCATATGTGCCGACAGCGACTTCACGTCCTGTGCGTCCCGCTCGGACACCTCGCCGCGGAACAGCTCGGCCAGCTCGTGCGCCGCCAGGCGCGCATGCTCCACGAGTACGTTCCGCGCCGCCATGATCGACCCCTGGGACAGCGGTACGTCGAGCAGCCGCACGCCGAGCCGCAGCAGCCCCGCGTCCAAGCGGAAGCCGTCGCCGTCGGGCTGTACGACGCCCATCGCGGCGAGCCGCTCGATGTCCGCGTCGGCCAGCGACCGGCCCGACCGCCGCTCCAACTCCGCCCGGTCCGCCGTCTCCACGGTGTCGGGCGCCCAGGAGGCGACGACCGCGCGGTGGATCGCGAGGTCGTGCGGGCTCAGGTCGGGCGGCAGCTGCCGCAGGTACCGCTCGATCGCGGCCAGCGTCATCCCCTGGTGCTGCAGTTCCTCGATGAGCTCCAGCCGGGCCAGGTGCTCCCTGCCGTAGTGGCCCACGCGGCGCCGACCGATCACCGGCGGCGGCAGCAGCCCCTTGGTGCTGTAGAAGCGCACGGTGCGAACCGTGACGCCCGCACGCGCCGCCAGCTCATCGACGGTGAGGGTCGGCTTCCCGGTGTCGGTCGTCATGTGCAGCAGTATCGCTGTCTCACCAGTGCTGTGAAACCTCGCGCGCACCCTTCCCGATCACTCGCGCCCACCCTCCCCGATCATGTGACATGTCCCGCTGTGTGAGGTCCGCCACCGCGTGACCCGCGGGGTTCGGGGGAAGGTGGCCCCTTGGTCTGTGCCTCCACCGAGCGCACAGGCCATACGTACGTCAGGACACCGAGCGCGACCCGCTCGGGCGCCCCCGCACCAGAGAGTGGTACCCCCTGTGAGCAAGGACGCCGTGGACACGGCCACAGCCACCGAGGTGGCCCGGACGCCCGCGGACGCGGGTGACGCCGGCTACAGCAAGGACCTCAAGGCGCGCCACGTCAACATGATCGCCATCGGCGGCGCGATCGGCACCGGTCTCTTCCTCGGCGCCGGAGGACGCCTCCACAACGCCGGCCCGGCGCTCGCGATCGCCTACCTGGTCTGCGGGATCTTCGCCTTCTTCGTCGTCCGGGCCCTCGGCGAACTCGTCCTGTACCGCCCGTCCTCCGGCTCCTTCGTGTCGTACGCGCGCGAGTTCCTCGGCGAGAAGGGCGCGTACGTCGCCGGCTGGATGTACTTCCTGAACTGGTCGACGACCGGCATCGCCGACATCACCGCGATCGCGCTCTACACGCACTACTGGAGCCTGTTCACCGACATCCCGCAGTGGACGCTGGCGCTCATCGCCCTCGCGGTCGTCCTCGCCGTGAACCTGATCTCGGTGAAGATCTTCGGCGAGATGGAGTTCTGGTTCGCGATCATCAAGGTCGCCACCCTGGTCGGCTTCATGCTCGTCGGCATCTTCCTGCTGGCCACCCAGCACGAGGTGGGCGGTACGACCCCCGGCGTGCACGTGATCACCGACAACGGCGGCGTCTTCCCGCACGGCCTGATGCCGGTCGTCCTCGTCATGCAGGGCGTGATCTTCGCGTACGCCGCGCTGGAGCTGGTCGGCGTCGCCGCGGGCGAGACCGCCGAGCCGGAGAAGGTCGTCCCGCGCGCGGTGAACTCGATCATGTGGCGGGTCGGCCTGTTCTACGTCGGCTCCGTCGTCCTCCTCGCCCTGCTGCTCCCCGGTTCGGTCTACTCGGCCGACGAGAGCCCCTTCGTCACGGTCCTGTCGAAGATCGGCGTCGAGGGCGCGGGCGACGTGATGAACCTGGTCGTCCTGACGGCGGCGATGTCGTCCCTCAACTCCGGCCTCTACTCCACGGGCCGCATCCTGCGCTCCATGGCGACGGCGGGCTCGGCCCCGAAGTTCACCGCCCGCATGAACCGCAGCCAGGTCCCCTACGGCGGCATCCTGCTCACCTGCGCGGTGTGCGTGCTCGGCGTCGGCCTCAACTACCTCATGCCGAGCCAGGCCTTCGAGATCGTGCTGAACGTCGCCTCCCTCGGCATCATCAGCACCTGGGTGATCATCATGGTCTGCCATCTGGTCTTCGTCCGCCGCGCGCGGGCCGGCCAGGTCACCCGCCCCTCCTTCCGGCTGCCGTTCAGCCCGATCACGGAGATCGCCACGATCGCCTTCCTGCTGGCCTGCCTCGGCATGATGGCGAACGACCCCGAGGTCGGCCGCAAGACCCTGCTGCTGATCCCCGTGATCGCGGCGATGCTCGTCGCCGGCTGGTACGCGGTCCGGCGCCGGGTGGAGCGGACGACGGACCAGGAGCTGACCGAGCTCACCAAGTAGTCCAGGGGCCGTTGTCAGTGGCGGCCTCTACCGTGGCGTCATGTCGGGGATCACTTATGTCCGGGGTGACGCCACCGTTCCGTCGGTGAAGGGCGTCAAGGTGATCGCCCATGTCTGCAACGACATCGGGGGATGGGGAAAGGGCTTCGTGCTGGCGCTCTCGCGCCGGTGGCCGGAGCCGGAGGCGGCGTACCGCGCCTGGCACCGCGGCCGGTCCGCCAACGACTTCGGGCTGGGCGCGGCCCAGTTCATCCAGGTCGAGCCCTACGTCTGGGTGGCCAACCTGGTCGGCCAGCGCGGCACCCGTACGGGCAGCAAGGGCGTCCCCGTCCGGTACGAGGCGATCGACGCGGCCCTCGGACGGCTCGCCGACAAGGCCGTGGAACTCGGGGCCTCGGTCCACATGCCCCGGATAGGGTGCGGGTTGGCCGGGGGCAAGTGGTCCCGCGTCGAACCGCTGATCGCCGAGCGGCTCGTCCGGCGGGGGATCGCCGTCACGGTCTACGACCACGGCGACTGACGGGACGGCAGGAGGCGGCATGGACCTCATCCCGGTGGAGATCGGCCCGCTGAACCCCCAGGTCCAGGACCTGGCGGTCGGGGCGGTGCTGTTCGCCGTCTGCTTCCTCTGTCTCGTCCCGCTGCTGCGCCGGATGAACCGGGTCCTGGAGGCGCGCGAGCAGGCCACGGACGGGGTCACGGCGCAGGCCGAGCAGCTCCGCGCGGTGGCCGAGGAGAAGCGCGCCGAGATCGAGGCCGAGCTCGCCGACGCCCGCCATGACGCGGCCCGTACCCGTCAGCGGGCCGAGGCGGAAGGCGCGGTGCTCATCGCCGAGGCCCGCGCCGACGGCCTCCGCGAACGCGACGAACTCCTGGCTCAGGCGGCGACCCGCATCGACTCCGACCTGACCGCCGCGCGAGCCGAACTCCACGACCACCTACCGGAGTTGGCGGAGAAGCTGGCAAGCCGGATCCTGGGCGAGCCGATCGGCCCCGGGACACCGGCACGAGCAGCGGACACGTCGTGAGCAGGGCCGGCCCGACGAACGACCCCGGCACGCGCGACACCGACGCACCCGCGCCGGACACGACGCCGCAGCTGGACCCGCTTCCGCCCTGTCGGATGTGACGCCGTTCCCGGATCAACCCCGTGCCGCGAGCGCCCCTAGCAGGCACTCCGTGAGGCGGCTCGTGATGCTTCCGTCCGGATCCAGGCGTGGGTTGAAGATCGTGACGTCGAGGCCGACCGCGCCGGTGCCGGACAGGGCCGTGCGCAGGACGGTCTCCAGCTCCTCCCAGCTCAGCCCGCCGTCCAGCCGGTGGTCCACGGCGGGCATGACCGCGTCGTCCAGCACATCGACGTCGAGATGCACCCAGTACCCGGCGCCGCCGCCCTCACCGGTCAACGCCTCCACCGCCTGCTGCGCCGCGGCACCCGCCCCCAGTTCACGCACCCGGTCGAGGTCCAGCGCGTGCAGTTCCTCCGGCAGCGGCTGCACCCCGAACACCGCCATCTCCGCCTGGTCCCGGAAGCCCAGCGCGACGACGTCCCCGTCCCGCACCAGCGGCCCCAGCCCCTCCAGATCGGCGAGAACCGCGGGCCCCCGCCCCGTGGCCAGGGCCAGCTCCATCGAGGCGACCTCGCCGACCGGGTCCGCCTCGGGCTGGTAGAAGTCGGTGTGGCCGTCGAGGAACAGCAGGCCGTGACGTCCCCGGCGGCGCAGCGCGAGGAGATTGCCGAGCAGAATGCTGCAGTCGCCGCCCAGCACCACCGGGAACCGCCCGCCGTCCAGCACCCCGCCCACCGCGTCCGCCAGCCGTACGGCGTGTTCGGCGATCCCGGCCGGATTGAGCACCCCGCTCTCCGGGTCCCGCTCCGGGTCGTAGGGACCGGGTTCCACCCTGCCCGCCGACGCCGCGCCGAGGCCGTCGGCCAGACCCGCGTCGAGCAGTGCCCGGGGCAGCTCCTCGACGCCGGTCGGCCGCAGCCCCAGCACGGACGGTGCCTCGATGATCGCGACGTCCCGCACTCCGACTCCCTCGTCAGGCGGCGCCGGCCGGCCCACGCGTCCGGCGACGTGGGCCCACCGTAGACCGCGGCAGGGCGCGGAGCGCGGCAGCGCCCACGTCCGGCGAGGCGCCCTGCGCCACCTGCCGAGTACCCCTCCTGGCACGCCACAAAGGGGCGCGAGGAACTGCGCGACCAGCCACTACGGCGCCGCAGACGACAGACGACCCATCACGGCACCCCCCCCGGCGGAGCGCCTAGTGCACGTCGTTCGTCGCCGCGATCTTCTTCCACGACTTCGGCTGCGCCGGAGCGGCCGAGGCCCCCGCGGCCGACGCCTTGGCGATCGAGGCGGCTCGCGCCACCGGTGCGGCCGGCTTCGCCGGCTGGAACAGCCAGGTGTCGAAGAGCGCCGACAGCGACTGCCCGGACACGTCCTCCGCGTACTTCTGGAAGTCGGCGACCGAGGCGTTGCCGTACGCGTACTTCTGCGGCCAGCCCTTCAGGACCGCGAAGAACGCGTCGTCGCCGATCTCGTTGCGCAGCGCCTGGATCGCCAGCGCGCCCCGGTCGTAGACGGCGATGTCGAACTGGTTCTCCGGACCCGGGTCACCGGGCTTCACCGTCCAGAACGGGTCGTCGGCCGGGTGCGAGGCGTACACGTAGTCGGCGAGCTCCTGCGTGGTGCCCTCGTCCTCGTGCTCGGACCACAGCCACTGCGCGTAACGTGCGAAGCCCTCGTTGATCCAGATGTCCTTCCAGCCGGACACGGACACCAGGTCGCCGTACCACTGGTGGGCCAGCTCGTGCACGACCACCGACACGTTGGAGCCGTTCGCGAACTGCCGCGGGCTGTAGTACGGCCGGGTCTGCGTCTCCAGCGCGTACCCGGTGGTGGTGTCCGGTACGTATCCGCCGAGCGCGTTGTAGGGGTACGGCCCGAAGTACTCGCTCAGCCAGTCGGCGACCTCCCCGGTCCGCTCGATGCTGGCCCGCGCGGCACCGTCGTTGGCGCCGAGGTTCTTGCTGTAGGCGTTGACGACCGGAATCCCGCTCTCGGTCTTCCCGGTCGTGATGTCGAACTTGCCGACAGCCAGCGTCGCCAGATACGTGGCCTGCGGCTTGTCGGAGCGCCAGTTCCAGCGGGTCCAGCCGAGACGTGAACTCGTCGACTGGAGCGTACCGTTGGAGATGGCCTGGCTGCCGTCCGGCACGAGCACGGACACGTCGTAGGTGGCCTTGTCGAGCGGGTGGTCGTTGCTCGGGAACCACCACCAGGCCGACTCGGGCTCGTTGGCGCCCACCCCGCCGTCCGGAGTGCGGTGCCAGCTGGTGAAGCCGTACGCCTGCTTCGACGACGGGACCCCGCTGTACCGCACCACTACCGTCACCGAAGTCCCCTTCGGCAGCGGCGACTTGGGTGTGATCTCCAGCTCGTGCTCGCCGGACGTGGTGAACGACGCCTTCGCGCCGTTGACCCGCACCTCGGAGACCTCCAGCAGGAAGTCCAGGTTGAAGCGGGACAAGTCCTGTGTGGTGCGGGCCAGAAGGGTCGCCGTGCCCTCCAACTCGTCCGTGGCGGGCTGGTACTTCAGCCGCAGGTCGTAGTGGGAGACGTCGTATCCGCCGTTGCCGTAGGCCGGGTAGTAGGGGTCGCCGATGCCCGGGGCGCCAGGGGAGTAGCTCGCGGCCGATGCCGGGATCGCCAGCAGGACGGACGCGGCAGCGAGTGCGCCCGGCGCGATGATTCTGCGGTGCACGAAAGCTCCAAGTCGTAGGGGCACGAAGTCTGTTCGAAGCCTATTCATCACCTGTGGACCCAGGCGTGTCCACGCCCACTGCTGTCACACGATCGCCATTCGGCCGTCATGAGTGGTCCCATGCCACTACACGCGTCGAACGGCCCTCTTTTGCACAGGAGTTGACCGATGTACCGTCCGCGCCATGCCGATACGCACGCGCTTCACGATCTGGAGACCGCTCGCGACGGCGGCCACCGCCGCCCTGCTGGCCACGTTCCTCACCCCCGCCGCCGCACAGGCCAAGCCCCGGGAGAGCCAACCCGTCTACTCCTACCAGAACGCCGTCCGCGAGGCCGTCTGGGTGGACACCGGCCTCGACGGGGACGGCGACGGCAAGAAGGACCGCGTGGCCGTCGACATCGTCCGCCCCCGCGAACTCGCCCGACAGGGCCGCAAGGTTCCGGTCATCATGGACGCCAGCCCGTACTACTCCTGCTGCGGGCGCGGCAACGAGAGCCAGAAGAAGACGTACGACGCCCAGGGCAACGTCGTCCAGATGCCGCTGTTCTACGACAACTACTTCGTGCCGCGCGGCTACGCCTTCGTCGGCGTCGACCTCGCCGGCACCAACCGGTCCGACGGCTGTGTGGACGTCGGCGGCCGTTCGGACATCCTCTCCGCCAAGGCCGTCGTCGACTGGCTCAACGGCCGCGCCACGGCGTACACCAGCCGTACGGGCACCACAAGAGCCAAGGCAACCTGGACCAACGGCAGAACCGGCATGATCGGCAAGAGCTGGGACGGCACGATCGCCAACGGTGTCGCCGCGACCGGCGTCAAGGGCCTGAAGACCATCGTCCCGATCAGCGCCATCTCCTCCTGGTACGACTACTACTTCCAGCAGGGCGCCCCGCTCTACGACTCCGGCCCCGACTGGCTCTCCGACTACGTCGACAGCCCCGACGCCCGCGCCAAGTGCGCCGCCGTCCAGCAGAAGATCGTCGACGGCGCCCCGCGCACCGGCGACTGGACCGGCTTCTGGACCGAGCGCGACTACGTGAAGGACGCGGCCAAGGTGAAGGCCAGCGTCTTCGCCATCCACGGCCAGCAGGACCTCAACGTCCGCATGAAGCATCTCGGCCAGTGGTGGGACGCCCTCGCGAAGAACAGGGTCGAGCGCAAGATCTGGCTCTCCCAGACCGGCCACGTCGACCCCTTCGACTTCCGCCGCGCCACCTGGGTCGACACCCTGCACCGCTGGTTCGACCACGAACTCCTCGGCTACGACAACGGCATCGACCGCGAGCCGATGGCCGACATCGAACGCCACCCCGACCAGTGGGTGACGTCGAAGGTCTGGCCCCCGCGCGGCACCAGCGCCACCACCCTGCGCCCCGCCCAGGGCACCCTGCCCGGCGTCGGCACCCTCGGCCTCACCAAGGCCACCGGCACCGAGACCTTCACCGACAACCCGGCGCTGAGCGAGACCGACTGGGCCGCGCAGATCGACAGCTCCACCCCCGACAAGGCGGGCTTCACCACCGGCGCCCTCACCAAGGACCTGCGCATCTCCGGCTCCTCCAAGGTCACCGTCACCGCCACGCCCACCACCTCGACGGCCCACCTCTCGGCCGTCCTCGTGGACCTCGGCCCGAACACCATCCGGGACTACGCGGCGAGCGGGGAGGGCATCAGCACCCTGGCCGACCGCACCTGCTGGGGCGTCAGCACCGCAGGTGACAGCGCCTGCTTCAAGGTGACCCAGGCCAAGACCGCCGACGTCGACTACGAGGTCGTCAGCCGCGGCTGGGCCGACCTGGGCACCTATGCCCACCCCGGCAAGGGCGTGCCGCTCACCCCGGGCAAGGCGTACACGATCACCCTCGACCTGGCCGCCACCGACCACGTCGTCCCGGCCGGCCACCGGCTCGCCCTGATCGTCGCGGGCACGGACAAGGACCTGATCGACCCGCCGTCCACCACACCCACCCTCACGCTGGACCTGTCCCGCACGAGGGCGAGCGTCCCGCTGGTCGGCGGCGCCCCGGCCTTCGCGCACGCCACGCACGGCGTCGCCGACGTCGTACCGGAGGCCACGGAACTCGACGGCGTCCAGGCGCCGCGATCACTCCAGCGCATCCCGGAGTAACGGGAGTAATCCGACATCGACGGTTGAAAACCGAGTCATTCGCGGTACCTGTGGTAGGCCGTATCCATGGGTTTCGGGAGAAGGTGCCGCAAATGACGGAAGACGTGAAGAAAAGGGGTGGCGGGGAAGGCGTGGCAGGTCTTCCCCGCGACCACACCACCGACCGCGTGGTGTTCGGTGTCACCGCCGTCATCACCGTGGCCTTCGTGATCTGGGGTTCCACGGCGACGGACTCGCTGGAGAGCGTCTCCACGAAGATGCTCAACGGCCTGATCAAGAACGGCGGTTGGGCCTTCATGCTGGCCGCCTCCTGCTTCGTGGTCTTCGCGCTGTGGCTCGCGGCCAGCCGCTACGGCCGCATCCACCTCGGCGCCGAGGGCGAGGAGCCGGAGTTCCGGACCGTGTCGTGGGTCGCGATGATGTTCAGCGCGGGCATGGGCATCGGTCTGATGTTCTACGGCGTGAGCGAACCCCTCGCCCACTACACGACCCCGCCGCCGGGCACGGACCCCGCCGACTCCGGTGATCGCATGGAGACGGCGATGGCGACCACCCTCTTCCACTGGACGCTGCACCCCTGGGCGATCTACGCGGTCGTCGGCCTCGGCATCGCCTACAGCACCTACCGCAAGCGCCGCCGTCAGACCATCAGCGCCGTGTTCACCCCGCTCATCGGGGAGCGGCACGCCGAAGGCGGCGCCGGCCGGGTCATCGACATCCTCGCGATCATCGCCACCATCTTCGGCTCCGCGGCCTCCCTCGGGCTCGGCGCGCTCCAGATCGGCTCCGGATTCCAGGAGTTGGACTGGATGGACGACGTCAGCACCGGACTGCTCGTCGCCATCATCGCCGTCCTCACCCTGGCCTTCGTCGCCTCGGCCGTGTCGGGTGTCGAGAAGGGCATCCAGTGGCTGTCCAACACCAACATGGTGCTCGCCCTGATCCTGGCCGTGTTCGTGTTCGTCGCCGGGCCCACGATCATCGTCCTCGACCTGCTGCCCACCTCGATCTTCTCCTACCTCGGGGACCTGCCCCAGCTCGCCGGCCGCACCGAGGCGAGCGGCGGCAAGGGCGTCGCCGACTGGCTCGGCAGCTGGACCGTCTTCTACTGGGCCTGGTGGATCTCCTGGACGCCGTTCGTCGGCATGTTCATCGCCCGCATCAGCCGCGGCCGCACCATCCGCCAGTTCGTCGGCGGCGTCATCCTCGTCCCCAGCACGGTCAGCCTGATCTGGTTCGCCGTCTTCGGCGGTACGGCGATGAAGCTGAAGGAGGGCGGCGCGCTCGCCGGCGAGGACACCCCCGAGGGCCAACTCTTCGGCGTCCTCCAGGAGTTCCCCATCGCCACCGCCACCAGCCTGCTCGTCATGATCCTCGTCGGCATCTTCTTCGTCTCCGGAGCCGACGCCGCCTCCATCGTGATGGGCACGCTCTCCCAGAAGGGCGCCCTCGAACCCGGCCGGTTCGTCGTGGTGTTCTGGGGCATCGTCACCGGCGCGGTCGCCGCGATCATGCTGCTCGTCGGCAGCGGCCAGGGCGACGCCCTCACCGGCCTGCAGAACCTCACGATCCTCGCCGCCGCGCCCTTCGTGCTCGTGATGATCGGCATGTGCGTCGCCCTCATGCGCGACCTGCGCCGCGATCCGGTCATCGTGCGCGGCGAGATGGGCTCCGAGGCCGTGGAACTCGCCGTGATCGAGGGCCACAAGAAGTACGACGGCGACTTCGAGATCAAGGTCGGACCAGGGCCGGGCACGGAGACGGAGGGCGACCCGCTGGGCCACGATCACGGCTGAGCAATGCAGTTCAGGGGGAGGCCAGCCCCGCTGCCTCCTCCGCACACCCCCACGCCACCGTCACACCCGCCCCGCCGTGCCCGCAGTTGTGCACCAACACCCGCCCGCCGGGCAGGAGTTCACGCTCCAGCCGGACCGCGTCCCGCGCTGGCCGCAGCCCCACCCGATGCCCCAGCACCCGCGCCCCCGCGATCTCCGGCCGCAGCGCCGCACACCGCCGTACGATCGCCTCCGCCACGGCCGGATCCGGCTCCGTCGACCACGCGTCCTCGACCGCCGTACCGCCGAGCAGCAGCCGCCCCGGCTGCGGGAAGAAGTACGCCATCTCCCCGTCGGCGCCCGTCGACACCACCCACGTACGGATGCCCGGGTTCTCCACCACGACCAACTGCCCCCGCACCGGCACCACGGACGGGTCCGCCACCAGCTCACGCGCCCCGAGCCCCGTGCAGTTGACCACCACGGGCGCCTCGACCTCCGCCAGACCGGACACCGTACGCGTCTCGACCACGCCGCCCGCCGCCACGAACCGCCGCCGCAGCCACGGCAGATGGACCGCCATGTCGACCAGCGGCAACCGCGCCCACAGCCCGGTCCCCGCGTACTCCCCGGCGGTGACCGGGCGCAACCCGGGCAGCCGGGCGGTCAGCCAGTCGAACCCGTCGTCCAGCTTCTCCTCGCCCAGTACCCCCTCGACCATGCGTACGCCGGTACGGTCCGGGTCCGCCGCCAGCTCCTCGTACACGTCCAGCGAGCGCAGCGCCCACGCCCGCGCCGCCGCGACCGGCCTGATCCGGTACGGCCACCACAGCGCCCCGGCAACCGCCGAGGTGGTCCGCTCGACGGGGTCCCGCGTCCACACCCGCACCCGGCGCCCGCCCTCGGCCAGCACCAGGGCCGTCGTCAGCCCGATCACGCCCCCGCCGACGACTATGACTTCGCTGCTCAGCTCACTGTCCACGACCGGACCGTAGCGGAATGTGCCATGCCGTGCTCAGAGGGCGCTTCCTGCGGGAATACTCACAGCATGTCTGCCGAGTACGCGACCTTCGGCCTGGCACCGGCGATGCGTGCCGGTGGAGTCCTCGTCAACGGTGACTACCAAGTCCACCGCGACTTCGTGGACTTCATCGTCGACGGACGACCGTTGCTCTTCCAGCTCTCCGACCTCGACGCCGTCTCCCCCCTCGCCTCGGACGTACCGCCCTCGATCTTCACCGCCCAGGTCCGCAGCCTCCTGCTGGAGACGGACGCCCCGCTTCCGGACGGGCGCTATGTCATCTACGGCTGCCCCGAGTGCGAGGACCTCGCCTGCGGTGCCGTCACCGCCGTCATCGAGAAGGAGGGCGCCGACTACATCTGGCGGGACTTCGCCTGGCAGACCGACGAACGGGCCGACCTGGAGCTCAACGGCTATCACGGCATCGGCCCCTTCCGGTTCCGCGGCACCGACTACCGCGCGGCCCTCGACTCCCTGCTCACCTCCGGGACCGCGAGCCCACGCCGCCGCGTCCTGCTGATCGGCGCCCGCGTCGCCCTCCTCGCCAAACTCGCCGCCGCCCTGCGCACCATCGGCATCGGCGCCGACATCGCCCACGACGCCGACGGCGTCCCCGCCGACGAACTGCGCGGCTACGGAGCCGTCGCCTTCGGCCGGGCGATCGGAGAGGAGGAACGTGCCTCCGTGCGCCGCGCCTTCGAACGCGCGGGCGTGGACGTGACGTACGTCAACGGACTCGCCCCGATCGTCCCCCTCCTCGTCGCCCAGATCGAACACGCCCTCGACCGCCGCCCCGAGGAACAGCGCCGGCTGACCCGCCTGGTCGCCGCCGACGGCGAGGCGGGCGTCGAGGTCACCTCGCCCTGCCGGGTACGCCTCACCGCGTACCGCCTCGACCGGCTCTTCCGCACGCACGCCCAGGAGGTCTTCGACGGCGTCCTGGAGGCGGGCCGGCACCGGATCGCCCTGGACGCCAGGGCCGTGAAGGGGGAGGCGTTCGTGGTGGCACGGACGTCGGGGAGCGTGCTGGTGGAGGCGATGGCGCACTGACCGGGAGCCGGCGCGAAGCCGGAGCGGACCGGTCGGCCGCCCTCGCTAAAATCGGTCCCCTGATGACTGCCACCCTCGTCGCCAAGAACCTCGCCGCCGGCCACGGCGACCGCTCCCTGTTCACCGGGCTCGACCTCGTCGTCGCGCCCGGTGACGTCATCGGGCTGGTCGGCGCCAACGGCGCGGGCAAGTCCACCCTGCTCAGGCTGCTCGCCGGGCTGACCGCACCGGAGGAGGGCGAGCTCCGGCTCTCCCCGCCGACCGCGACCGTCGGCCACCTCCCGCAGGAACCGGAGCGCCGCCCCGGCGAGACGGTCCGCGCCTTCCTGGCCCGCCGCACCGGCGTCGCCGAAGCCCAGCGGCTCATGGACGAGGCGACCCAGGCGCTCGTCGACGGCGCCCCGGGCGCGGACGACGCCTACGCCACCAGCCTGGAGCGCTGGCTCGACCTCGGCGGCGCGGACCTCGACGAACGCGCCGAGGAGATCGCCGACTCCCTCGGCCTGGCCGTCGACCTCGACCAGCCGATGACCTCCCTGTCCGGCGGCCAGGCGGCCCGTGCCGGCCTCGCCTCCCTGCTCCTGTCCCGCTACGACGTCTTCCTCCTCGACGAGCCCACCAACGACCTCGACCTCGACGGTCTGGAGCGCCTGGAACGCTTCGTCAAGGGCCTGCGCGCCGGCACCGTCGTCGTCAGCCACGACCGCGAGTTCCTCACCCGCACGGTCACCAAGGTCCTCGAACTCGACCTCGCCCAGGGACAGATCAACCTCTACGGCGGTGGCTACGAGGCCTACCTGGAGGAGCGCGAGGTGGCCCGCCGGCACGCCCGCGACGACTACGAGGAGTACGCCGACAAGAAGGCGGCCCTCCAGGACCGGGCCCAGATGCAGCGCTCCTGGATGGACAAGGGCGTCAAGAACGCGCGTCGCAAGGCGAACAACGACAACGACAAGATCGGCCGCAAGTTCCGCAGCGAGGCCAGCGAGAAGCAGGCCGCGAAGGCCCGCCAGACCCAGCGCATGATCGAGCGCCTCGACGTGGTCGAGGAGCCCCGCAAGGAGTGGGAACTGCGCATGGAGATCGCGTCGGCCCCGCGCTCCGGGTCGGTCGTGGCGACCCTGCGCGACGCGGAGGTGCGCCGCGGCGACTTCACGCTGGGCCCGGTCTCCCTCCAGATCGACTGGGCGGACCGGGTGGCGGTGACGGGCGCGAACGGCGCCGGCAAGTCGACCCTGCTGGCCGCCCTCCTGGGCCGGTTGCCGCTGACCTCCGGACAGGCGTCCCTCGGCTCCGGAGTCCTGATCGGCGAGGTCGACCAGGCCCGCAAGCTGTTCCACGGCGAGGAGTCGCTGCTGGACGCCTTCGGCGCGGCCGTCCCCGACACGGAACCGGCCGAAGTCCGCACCCTGCTGGCCAAGTTCGGCCTGAAGGCGGACCACGTCCTGCGCTCGGCGGCGACCCTGTCCCCGGGCGAGCGCACGAGGGCGGCGCTGGCATTGCTCCAGGGTCGGGGAGTGAACCTGCTGGTCCTGGACGAGCCGACCAACCACCTCGACCTACCGGCGATCGAGCAACTGGAACAGGCCTTGGACGCCTACGAGGGCACGCTCCTACTGGTCACCCACGACCGCAGAATGCTGGACGCGGTGAGGGTGACGCGCCGCTTGGAGGTCAGTGCAGGCAAGGTGACCGAAACGCCCTGAGGGGCGCGGGGAACTGCGCGACCAGCCACAACCGGCCCGCAGTTCCCCCACAACCGCTACCGCCCCTTTTTCTTCGAATCCAGCAGACCGGCCTTGCGCAGAGCATCGGCCATCGCACTGTTGGCCGGAGGCGCAGCCTGGCGCTGCTGCTGGCGCTGCTGAGGTGGCCGCCCGCCACGCTGCCGACGCTCACCCCCGCCACCCTGACCCTGCTGCCCCTGCGGAGCCTTCTCGTCATCGAGCCGCAGCGTCAGCGAGATCCGCTTCCGCGGAATGTCGACGTCGAGGACCTTCACCTTGACGATGTCACCCGGCTTGACCACATCGCGAGGATCCTTCACGAACGTCCTGGACAGCGCGGACACATGCGCCAGCCCGTCCTGATGGACACCGACGTCGATGAACGCCCCGAAGGCCGCCACGTTCGTCACGACGCCCTCCAGGATCATCCCGGGAGCCAGGTCGGAGATCTTCTCGACGCCCTCCTTGAAGGTGGCCGTCTTGAACGCCGGCCGAGGTCGCGCCCCGGCTTCTCCAGCTCCTTGAGGATGTCCGTCACGGTCGGCAGACCGAACGTCTCGTCCACGAACTCCTGCGGCCGCAGCGAGCGCAGCACCCCCGTGTTGCCGATGAGCGACGCGACCTCCTGGCCGGCCGTCTTCACCATGCGCCGCACGACCGGGTAGGCCTCCGGGTGGACGCTGGACGCGTCCAGCGGGTCGTCGCCGCCGCGGATGCGGAGGAAGCCCGCGCACTGCTCGTAGGCCTTGGGGCCGAGCCGGGCCACCTTCTTCAGTTCCGTACGGGACTTGAACGGGCCGTTGGCGTCGCGGTGGGAGACGATGTTCTCGGCGAGTCCGGAGGTGATGCCGGAGACGCGCGCGAGCAGGGGGCGGACGCGGTGTTCACGTCCACGCCGACGCCGTTCACACAGTCCTCCACCACCGCGTCCAGCGAGCGCGACAGCTTCACCTCGGACAGGTCGTGCTGGTACTGGCCGACGCCGATCGACTTCGGGTCGATCTTCACCAGTTCGGCCAGCGGGTCCTGGAGGCGGCGCGCGATGGAGACCGCGCCGCGCAGCGACACGTCCATGTCGGGCAGTTCCTGCGAGGCGAACGCGGAGGCCGAGTACACGGACGCGCCCGCCTCGGACACCATCACCTTGGTGAGCTTCAGCTCAGGGTGCCTGGTGATGAGTTCACCGGCGAGCTTGTCGGTCTCGCGGGACGCGGTGCCGTTGCCGATCGCGATGAGTTCGACCGAGTGCCGGGCGGCGAGCACGGCCAGCTTGGCGAGCGCCTCGTCCCACTTGTTGGCGGGGACGTGCGGGTAGATGACGTCGGTGGCGACGACCTTGCCGGTGGCGTCGACCACGGCGACCTTCACGCCCGTACGGAAGCCCGGGTCGAGGCCCAGCGTGGCGCGGGTGCCGGCCGGGGCGGCGAGCAGCAGGTCGCGGAGGTTCTTCGCGAACACGTCGACCGCCTCGTCCTCGGCGGCCGTGCGCAGCCGCAGCCGCAGGTCGATGCCGAGGTGCACGAGGACGCGGGTGCGCCAGGCCCAGCGGACGGTGTCCTTCAGCCACTTGTCCGCGGGGCGGCCACGGTCGGCGATGCCGAACTTGTGGGCGATGATCCCCTCGTACGACGAAGGACCGTCCGTGGGCTCCTCGGGCTCCAGGACGAGGTCGAGGATGTCCTCCTTCTCGCCGCGCAGCATCGCCAGGACCCGGTGCGAGGGCAGTTCCTTGAACGGCTCGGAGAAGTCGAAGTAGTCGGCGAACTTGGCGCCCGCCTCCTCCTTGCCGTCCTTCACCTTCGCGGCCAGGCGCCCGCGCACCCACATGCGCTCGCGGAGTTCACCGATCAGGTCGGCGTCCTCGGAGAAGCGCTCCGTGAGGATCGCGCGGGCGCCGTCCAGCGCGGCCTGCGGGTCGGCGACGCCCTTGTCGGCGTCGACGAAAGCGGCGGCAGCGGCGAGCGGGTCCACCGTCGGGTCGCCGAGCAGGCCCTCCGCGAGCGGTTCGAGCCCGGCCTCACGCGCGATCTGCGCCTTGGTGCGCCGCTTGGGCTTGAAGGGCAGGTAGATGTCCTCCAGGCGCGCCTTCGTCTCGGCGCCGCGGATCTGCGCCTCCAGCTCCTCGGTGAGCTTGCCCTGCTCGCGCACCGACTCGAGGATCGCCGTCCGCCGCTCCTCCAGCTCCCGCAGATAGCGCAGCCGCTCCTCGATCGTGCGCAGCTGCGCGTCGTCGAGCATCTCGGTCGCTTCCTTGCGGTAGCGAGCGATGAAGGGCACCGTCGAACCGCCGTCGAGCAGCTCCACGGCGGCTCTGACCTGCCGCTCCCGTACGCCGAGCTCCTCGGCGATCCTTCCTTCGATGGATCCAACGCCGATGGGGGTGCCTGTCGTCACGATCCCGTACCGCCTTCTCACTGAGGTTGCGCGGCAATTGTGGCAGGCGGCACGGAACACTCGGGGGATCAGGGCGCGGCCATCAGGCCCGGCGACTGCGGGTGGAACCCGAGGCTCCGCCGAAGAGCCGGGCCAGGGCGCGGAAGGGCAGCGTCACGACGGTGGCGATGGCGCCGCCGATCTGGCGCAGTACGTCAGCGATGGCACGGAACACGGGGGTCTCCTTTCCCGTCCGGCCACGGTGACCGGACAGCCCCCCGGGTACCTCACCCGTGCCACGCCATTCCCGGCCTCAGCCCTTTCTTGATCAGATCCGAGCCTCAGCCCGTCACGATCAGATGCGAGCCGCAGCCCTTCACGACCAGATCCGAGCCTCAGCCCTTCCCGATCAGATCCGCCGGATAAGCCCCCGCCGCCACGGCCGCCCGCGCGAACCCGGTGCCGAGTTCCGTCAGGCGGGCGACGCCCTCCGCGCCCAGGTGTTCGTACGGCTCCCGGTCCAGCCGGTCCGTCATGGCATCGATCTCCTCACGGAGCGCCACACCCCGCTCGGTCAGCTCGCCCGCCTCGTCCAGCAGCCCCCGGTCCCGGAGCCGGTCGCTCGCCGCGTCCCACTCCTCCTGGGTCCAGCCGCGGGTCGTGAAGATCCACTTCGGGGTCATGCCCCGGCCGGTCGCGGTGTGGGTCACCAGGGCCTCCAGGCCGTCCAGGCCCGCCGCCAGCAACGCGGCGAGGTGGCCGTCGCCCCGGTGCTCGCGCAGCAGGGTCGTGGCGTGGAAGTACGCCAGGTGCGGTTCCTCGGGCACCGGCAGGTCCGCGTGCGCCGCGTACAGCGGGCGGGCACTGCGCGAACAGGCCTCGGCCGCCCGCAGTGCCAGCTCCGCGGCCTCCGCGATCTCCGGGGACGTCACCGCCTCCGCGCCCAGCAGCCGCCTCAGGGAAGCGTCCACGGCACGCGCGCGTGCCGCGAGCACGGCCTGAGGGGAGGCGATCGACCACACCGCCGGGACATGCGTGGCGACCAGCTCGTGCTTGTAGTTGTAGAAGGCCGCCGTCACCACCCCGGCCGCCACCGGGCCCATCGCGGCGGCCCGCACCGCGAAGTTGACGGCGCGGGGGTGGGTGATCCCGATCGCCGCCAGTTCCGCGTCCGTCTCGGGCGCGAAGTAGGACGTGGCGTGCAGGGAGTTGAGCACGTTGTGACAGCGGCGGCCGGACCGCGGCGCAAGGGCGGCAGAAGTCATGCCCGGCAGGTTACCAACCGCTTGGTACGTCACCTCTGGGCTGACGGACCATGGCAGGAAAGGTGGGGTGCTCGTCATTGCGGCCATCCCGGACCCCGCCAAGAATCGACGGCATGACGCAGCGAACCGTCCTCGTCGTCCTCTTCGACGACGTGCAGAGCCTCGATGTCACCGGCCCCCTGGAGGTGTTCGCCGGGGCCGAGAACCACACGCCGGGCACCTACCGCATCCGTACCGCCTCCCTGGACGGCGGCCCCGTGCGCACCTCCAGCGGCCTGACCCTCGTCCCGGATCTGGCCCTGCCCGACGCGCCCACCCCGCACACCCTGCTCGTCCCCGGTGGGCAGGGGACCCGCCGTCCCGACCCGCGCCTGACCGACTGGCTGCGGGAGAACGGGCCGCGTGCCGAGCGCCTGGTCTCGGTGTGCACGGGCGCGATCCTGCTCGCCGCCGCGGGCCTCCTGGACGGTCACCGCGTCACCACCCACTGGGCGTACAGCGACACGCTCGCCCGCGACCACCCGGCCGTCGACGTCGAACCCGACCCGATCTACATCCGGGACGGCCACGTCGCCACCTCCGCCGGCGTCACCTCGGGCATCGATCTCGCCCTCGCGCTGGTCGAGGAGGACCTGGACCGGGACGTGGCGCTGACGATCGCCCGCTATCTGGTAGTCTTCCTCCGCCGGCCCGGCAACCAGGCCCAGTTCAGCGCCCAGTTGGCCACCCAGACCGCGCGGCGCGAGCCCCTGCGCGAGGTGCAGCAGTGGATCACCGAGCATCCGGACGGCGACCTCAGCGTGGAGTCCCTCGCCGCCCGCGCCCGGCTCTCCCCGCGCCACTTCGCCCGCGCCTTCCAGGCCGAGACCGGCACGACCCCCGGCCGCTATGTCGACCGGGTCCGCCTCGAACACGCCCGGCGCCTGCTGGAGGACACCACCGACGGCGTCGAGGAGATCTCCCGCGCCAGCGGCTACGGCACCCCGGAGGCCATGCGCCGCGCCTTCGTCAGAACCCTCGGCGCCGCACCGGCGGAATACCGCCGCCGCTTCCGTCCCGGGCCTGCCCACTGAGGGCCGCACGGGGACGACCCCAGGACCGCGTCCCGCGCCTGCCCACTGAGGGCCGCACGGAGACGCCCCCGGACCCCGTCCCGCGCCCACCCGTTGAAGGCGGCACGGAGACCGTCACCGGTCCGTCGCGCCCGCCCGCTGATGAAGGCGGCGCGAACCACGGCCCGGGACCGCCGCCCGTTCCACCCCCGCACCCGCCCACCGAAGGGATCACAGACACCGTGCAGATCGCCATCGTCCTCTTCGACCGCTTCACCGCGCTCGACGCCGTCGGCCCCTACGAGACCCTCGGCCGGCTCCCCGACGCGGAGACCGTCTTCGTCGCCGAGCACACCGGACCGGTCCGCACCGACACCGGGAACCTCGCCATCACGGCCGACAAGTCCCTGGCCGAGGTGCCGGACCCCGACATCGTCGTCGTCCCCGGCGGGCCCGGGCAGACCCCGCAGATGGAGAACCCGGTGCTGCTCGACTGGCTGCGGGCCGCCGACGCCGGCAGCACCTGGACGACGTCGGTGTGCACCGGCTCCCTGCTGCTGGCCGCCGCCGGACTGCTGGAGGGGCGTCGGGCGACCTCGCACTGGCTGGCCCTGGACTTCCTGAAGGAGTTCGGCACCGAGCCCACGGGGGAGCGGGTCGTCGTCGACGGCAAGTACGTCACCGCGGCCGGCGTCTCCTCCGGCATCGACATGGGCCTCACCCTGCTCGGCAGGATCGCCGGTGACGAACACGCCCAGGCCGTCCAGCTGTTGACGGAGTACGATCCGCAGCCGCCCTACGACGCCGGCTCGCCGGAGAAGGCCCCGGCCCACCTCGTCGAGGAGTTCCGCACCAAGAGCCGCTTCATCCTGACGTAGCCCTCACCCGGACGTCGTCCAGGTGAAGCACGGCTGCCTGCGCTCCAGGAACGCGGCGACGCCCTCCGCGGTGTCGCCGCTGCCGCGCGCCTGCTCGACCCAGTGATCGTCCCGTCCGGTCACCCCGTTGGCGAACTCCTTCGCCGCCGCCTGCGTCAACTGCGAGCAGGACACCAGGACCCGGGTGAACTCGGCCACCCGCTTGTCCAGTTCGCCCTCCGGCAGCACCTCGTCGACGAGTCCGGTGCGCAGCGCCCGCTCCGCGTCGATCAACTCGCCCGAGAACAACAGGTACTTGGCGGGGGACGGCCCCACCAGCGCCACCAACCGGCGCGTGGAGGAAGCCGGGTACACGATCCCCAGCTTCGCCGGTGTCACCCCGAACAACGCGCCCTCCTCCGCGAACCGCAGATCACAGGCCGCCGCGAGCTGGGCGCCGCCGCCCACGCAGTGCCCCCGGATCGCCGCCAACGTCGGCTTGGGGAACGCCGCGAGCGCCTCCTCGGCCGCGACCGCCAGCCCCTGCGCCTCCTCCGGCGACCCCCGCAGTGTGGAGATGTCGGCCCCTGCGCAGAACGTCCCGCCTTCACCGGTCAGCACCAGCGCCCGTACGGCCGGATCGGCGGCCAGCGTGTCGAGCAGCGGCGGCAGCGACCGCCACATCGCGGCCGTCATGGCGTTGCGCTTCTCCGGGTGGCGGATGACGACGGTGGCGACCGAGCCGGTCACGCCGTGCTGCAGCTGGGGCTCCATGGCCGGATGCTAACCGCACCCCCCGACCGTACGATCGGGGAGGGGCCCGGGCGAGGGAGGTGCCGATGGCGAGCGACGGCAAGGGCACGAGCGAGACCGCGAAACTGCGGCGGGGGTTCGGCTGGATCGCCGCACTCGGCGTGATCCTGGTCCTCGCCGGACTCGTCGGGCTGATCTACACCGGCGTGGCCACGCTCACCTCGATGCTCCTGTTCGGCTGGCTGCTGCTCATCGGCGGCGCCGTGGGACTGCTGCACGCGATCCAGGCCCGCGGGACCAACTTCTTCTGGCTCGGCGTGGTCGTCGCCGCCCTGAACATCGCGGCCGGTGTGGTCGTCATCCGCAGGCCCGAGGCGGCGGCCGAGGCGCTGACCATGTTCGCCGCGCTGCTCTTCCTGACCGGAGGGGTGTTCCGGCTGGTCGGCAGCCTGGTGGTGAGGGGGCCGCAGTTCGGCTGGACCCTGGTGCAGGGCGCGTTCGGTCTGCTCCTCGGCATCCTCGTGCTGGCCTCCTGGCCGAGCAGCAGCAAATACGTCATCGGCTGCTTCTTCTCCCTCGCGCTCCTCTTCGACGGCCTCGGCCTGATCGCGACCGGCTACGGCGGCCGGCGCATCGTGGGCATGGTCTCGGACCGGCTCACCGCCGAGGGCGACACACGAAGCGGAACGAGCGAGTCGACCACCAAACCCGTACAACCCGAATAGTTCGCAAACGCGGCACGACTACGGCGGGACTGATCCCGTATGTGCCTGGATCGTGCGTGAGCGATCACAAACGCTCGATATCTGCTGACTTCTGTTCAGTCATCCGGGGTGAAGCGCTGTGTTACCAACACTCGACGTGTGGTGACAATCGAGCGCGAGGGTGGCGACCGGACGATGGAGAACCACGGGCGCGGGTCAGGCCCGCGCCCACCAGGCGGCGCGGACCCGCACCCGCTGCCTTACGAGGGCGTCTGGCGGTTCACCGCCCCCGCCGTGGACGCCTCGGTCCCGCAGGCACGGCACGCGGTACGGGATCTGCTGCTGCGGCAGGGGGTGCCGGTCTCGGACGAGCTCGTGCAGGGGCTCCTGCTGATCGTCTCCGAGCTGGTCACCAACGCGGTGCGGCACGCGGCCCTGCTGTCGCCGATGCTCGCCGTGGAGGTGGCCGTCGGCGCCGAGTGGGTGCGGGTGTCCGTCGAGGACAACCACCCCTACCGCCCGACCGCCCTGGAAGCCGACCACAGCGGCGAGGGCGGGCGGGGACTGCTGCTGGTGCGCGAGGTCACGCGCGAGGCGGGCGGCGTGTGCGACGTGGAGCACACGGCGAACGGCGGCAAGGTGATCTGGGCCGCCCTGCCGCTCGCGTCCGTGCGGGTGCCGTAGGAGCGGCTACCAGCCGGCGTTCGGGCCCGTCAGCTCCCGCACCGCGGGCCGGGCCGCGTCCAGGACCGTCATGAACCAGGCCGAGAAGGTGTCCTTCGCGTGCCGCTCGGCCAGCTCGGCCGGGGTCACGAAGGCCGTCGCGCCGATCTCCTCCGGGTCGGGGCGCAGCGGTGCCTGAACCAGGCCGACGAAGAGGTGGTTGTACTCCTGCTCCACCAGGCCCGATTCCGGGTCCGGGTGGTTGTAGCGCACCGTGCCCGCCTCCGCGAGCAGCGACGGGGAGGCGCCCAGCTCCTCGTACGTCCGCCGGGCCGCCGCCGCGAACGGGGCCTCGCCGGGGTAGGGGTGGCCGCAGCAGGTGTTGGACCACACCCCGGGGGAGTGGTACTTGCCCAGCGCCCGCTGCTGGAGCAGCAGCCGGCCCTGCTCGTCGAAGAGGAACACGGAGAAGGCGCGGTGCAGCTGCCCGGGTGGCTGATGGGCGGCGAGCTTCTCCGCGGTGCCGATCGTGACGCCGTCCTCGTCGACCAGTTCCAGCAGAATCGGGTCAGCGGTGCCGTTCGACGAGCTGTGCGTCGCGGTGGCAGGTGTGATCGGCATACCCATCCTTCGCATCGGTCTTACGCGCCCCAAGTGTGCCGTACGGATACGACACTCCCGGCCGTTGATGGTGCCCGGCGCGGCGGCCGGGGAACCGTCCGGAACGGCGCTGTGAGGTCAAGGACGCAACCGTGCACCGGATCGCTGCATTCCGTCCACCACGGGATGTAGGCGGACGTACCGGACGTTCAGTGGCACAGCCGTGCCTCGTGTTCCGCGTGCCCGCCGGGCTCCAGCTGGAAGGTGCAGTGCTCCACGTCGAAGTGGTCGCCGAGGCAGCCCTGGAGCTCGTGGAGCATCTTCTCGTGGCCGATCGCGTTCAGGACGTCAGAGCGCACCACCACGTGCGCGGAGAGCACCGGCATCCCGGAGGTGATGGTCCAGGCGTGCAGGTCGTGGACGTCCTCGACACCGTCCAGGGCCAGGACGTGCGCCCGCACCTCGTCCATGTCGACGTCCTTGGGGGCCGCCTCCAGGAGCACGTCGAGGGTCTCGCGCAGCAGCTTCCAGGTGCGGGGCACGATCATCAGGCCGATGACGAGCGAGGCGATCGGGTCGGCGGCCTGCCAGCCCGTGGTCAGGATCACCACCGCCGAGATGATCACCGCCAGCGAGCCGAGCGCGTCCGCCGCGACCTCCAGGAACGCGCCCCGGACGTTCAGGCTGTCCTTCTGGCCGCGCACCAGCAGGGACAGCGAGATCATGTTCGCGACCAGACCGATCGCGCCGAACACGATGGTCAGCCCGCCCTCGGTGCCGGCGGGCGTGATGAACCGCTGGATCGCCTCGTACAGGACGTACCCGCCGACGCAGAGCAGCAGCAGACAGTTGGCGAGCGCCGCCAGGATCTCGGCGCGGGCGTAGCCGAAGGTGCGCTTCCCGCTCGGCGGGAGGCTCGCGAAGTGGATCGCCATCAGCGCCATGCCGAGGCCCAGTCCGTCCGTCGCCATGTGCGCCGCGTCCGCGACCAGGGCGAGGGAGTCCGCCATGATGCCGCCGACGATCTCGACCACCATGACGGTGAGCGTGATCGACAGGGCCACCCGCAGCCTGCCGCGGTACGCCGCGGTCGCCGTACCGCCGGTGGGCGCATGCGCGTGCCCGTGATCGTGCCCTGCCCCCATGGAAGCCGCCTCCTGTGATCTCCGCCTGGCTTCACAGTGAACTACGGGTGGGGGGTATCGGGCAACGCGGCACTGAACACCGTTGTCATGTGCCCTGACCTGCGCAAATGAACCGCAGGTCAGGGCACCCTCAGCTCACTTGCCGTGATGCAGCTGCCAGCCGGCCCACGCCGACTCGATCATCTGGCGCACCCCGCGCCGGGCACTCCAGCCGAGCTCCCGGGCGGCCAGCTCGGCCGAGGCGACCGAGACCGGCGCGTCACCGGGCCGCCGGGGCTCGACGACGGCTTCCCGCCGGTCGCCGGTGACCTCACCGATGACCGTGACCATCTCCCGAACGGAGACACCTTCGCCGCGCCCGATGTTGACGGTCAGGTCGCCGGCGCGGTCCCCGACCCGTCGGGCGGCCGCGAGATGGGCCTCGGCCAGGTCGGCGACATGGATGTAGTCGCGGACGCACGTGCCGTCCGGCGTCGGGTAGTCGTCGCCGAAGATGCGCGGGGCGTCGTTGCGGGTGAGCCGGTCGAAGACCATCGGCACGATGTTGAAGACGCCCGTGTCGGCCAGCTCGGGCGCCGCGGCCCCCGCCACGTTGAAATAGCGCAGGCACACGGTGGAGATCCCGTGGGCCTGCCCGGCGGCCCGCACCAGCCACTCGCCGGTGAGCTTCGTCTCGCCGTACGGGTTCACGGGGACGCACGGGGTGTCCTCCGTGATGAGCCCCGCGTCCGGATTGCCGTACACGGCCGCCGACGAGGAGAACACGAACCGGCCGACACCGGCCTCGGCGACCGCCTCCAGGAGCGTCGCCAGACCGCCGACGTTCTCCTGGTAGTAGCGCGTCGGCTGCGCCACCGACTCGGCGACCTGCTTGCGCGCGGCCAGGTGCACCACGCCGGTCACCTCGTGCTCGGCGAGGACCCGCTTAAGCAGCCCGGCGTCGAGCGACGAACCCCGCACCAGCGGGACGTCCGCCGGAAGCCGCGCGGGAACCCCGGCCGAGAGGTCGTCCAGCGCGAGGACCCGCTCACCGGCCTCCGTCATGGCCCGCGCCACATGGGCCCCTATGTATCCCGCTCCGCCTGTGATCAGCCATGTCATGGTCGCCCACCCTATGCCGGGCGGGGACGGCCGACGCTATGTCCCAGATGCCCGATCCTGCGGTACGCGGTTTGTGGGCGGGGCCCGTGATCGCCCATGATGATCGCGGCAAAGGCCGGGGGAGCCGCCGTCGATCGGCCCGTGAACGGGCGGTGAACGCGGGCTTCCCGGCATCCGATAGCCTCTGCCGACATGCCGCCCGGCCGTCACCGGCAAGGGGCGCCCCCACCGTGTACTCGCCGGCGTGCAGACGTCGGCACCCAGGGAGTGAGTTCGGTTGTCGACCGCCATCCTCACCGGTCAGCCGGTCCCCGGATCGTCGATCGAGGGCGATCTGCGGTCCCTCGGCTTCGACGTCCGGACCGCCTCCGACGCCGCCGAGGCCGAGACGCTCCTTGCCCAGGTCCCCGGTGACCAGCGCGTCGCCGTCGTCGACGCCGGCTTCGTCGGCCACCTGCACGCCCTGCGCCTGGGCCTGACGGACCCGCGCTTCCCGCTCGCCGCGATCCCCGGTGCCGTCACCGCCCAGCCGGCCGGCCGCCAGGCCTGACCCGCGCGATGGCCCGGGAGAACAGCGCCGGCGGCGGTACGGCGGTCGCCGTCGACCATCTCGCCGACCGCGTCGTCGCCGCGCTGGACGCGGACGACGCCGGCGTCCACCACCCCGAGCTCGGCAGCCTGGTCGCCGTCGTCCCGGCCGACCCGCAGGCCCGCAACGAGGCACGGCAGGCCGTCGCCGCCGTCGACGACGAAGCCGTACGCCTGAAGTCGGCCGTGAAGTCCCGCGACGGCTTCTTCACCACGTACTGCATCAGCCCGTACTCCCGCTACATCGCCCGCTGGTGCGCGCGCCGGGGCCTGACCCCGAACCAGGTCACCACCGCCTCCCTGATCACCGCCCTGATAGCGGCGGCCTGCGCGGCCACCGGCACCCGCGGCGGCTTCGTCGCGGCGGGCGTCCTGCTGATCGCGTCCTTCGTCCTGGACTGCACCGACGGCCAGCTCGCCCGCTACTCCCTGCAGTACTCCACGCTCGGCGCCTGGCTGGACGCCACCTTCGACCGGGCCAAGGAGTACGCCTACTACGCGGGCCTCGCGCTGGGAGCGGCCCGGGGCGGCGACGACGTGTGGGCGCTCGCACTCGGCGCGATGATCCTGCAGACCTGCCGGCACGTCGTCGACTTCTCCTTCAACGAGGCCAACCACGACGCCACCGCCAACACCAGTCCTACGGCGGCACTGTCCGGCAAGCTCGACAGCGTCGGCTGGACGGTGTGGGTGCGGCGCATGATCGTGCTCCCGATCGGCGAACGCTGGGCGATGATCGCGGTCCTCACGGCGCTGACCACCCCGCGCATCACCTTCTACGCGCTGCTCATCGGCTGCGCGTTCGCGGCGACGTACACCACGGCGGGCCGGGTGCTGCGCTCGCTGACCCGCAAGGCGCGGCGGACGGACCGGGCGGCGAAGGCGCTGGCCGACCTCGCGGACAGCGGACCGCTCGCCGAGCTGATCGCCCGGTACCTGCCGGGCCCGGTGCGCAGGACCGCCCCGCTCAGCGCCGCCGCCGGCGCGATCGCCGTGGTGCTGGCGGCGTGGCTCTGGGGTCCCGCCTGGCAGGTGGTCCTGCTCGCCGGGCTCTACGTCCTGCTGTCGGCCGAAGCCGTCTCGCACCCCCTCAAGGGCGCCCTCGACTGGCTGATCCCCCCGTTCTTCCGGGCGGCCGAGTACTGCACCGTGCTGATCCTCGCGGCGCAAGCGGACGTGAACGGAGCGCTTCCTGCGGCTTTCGGGCTGGTGGCGGCGGTCGCCTACCATCACTACGACACGGTGTACCGCATCCGCGGCAACGCCGGCGCGTCCCCGGCCTGGCTGGTGCGCGCCATCGGGGGGCACGAAGGGCGGACGCTGCTCGTCACCGTCCTCGCCGCGGTGCTCACCGCCTCGCAGTTCACGGTCGCGCTCACGGTTCTGGCCGTGGCCGTGGCCCTGGTGGTGCTCTTCGAGAGCATCCGCTTCTGGGTGTCCTCCGGGGCGCCCGCCGTACACGATGAAGGAGAACCCGCATGATCGGCCTCGTGCTGGCGGCCGGCGCCGGACGGCGTCTGCGCCCCTACACCGACAGCCTTCCCAAGGCTCTGGTGCCGGTGGGCCCCGCGGGCATAGAGGGCGAACCCACGGTTCTCGACCTCACTCTCGGCAACTTCGCGGAGATCGGGCTGACCGAGGTCGCGATCATCGTCGGCTACCGCAAGGAAGCTGTGTACGCGCGCAAGGAGGCGCTGGAGGCGAAGTACGGCCTCAAGCTCACCCTCATCGACAACGACAAGGCCGAGGAGTGGAACAACGCCTACTCCCTGTGGTGCGGCCGTGACGCCCTCAAGGACGGCGTGATCCTCGCCAACGGCGACACCGTGCACCCGGTCTCGGTCGAGAAGACGCTGCTCGCCGCGCGCGGCGAGGGCAAGAAGATCATCCTGGCCCTCGACGCCGTGAAGTCCCTCGCGGACGAGGAGATGAAGGTCGTCGTCGACCCCGCCAAGGGCGTCCAGAAGATCACCAAGCTGATGGACCCCGCCGAGGCCACCGGCGAGTACATCGGTGTCACGCTCATCGAGGGCGACGCCGCCCCCGAGCTGGCCGACGCGCTGAAGACGGTCTGGGAGACCGACCCGCAGCAGTTCTACGAGCACGGGTACCAGGAACTGGTGAACCGCGGCTTCAGGATCGACGTCGCACCGATCGGTGACGTGCAGTGGGTGGAGATCGACAACCACGACGATCTCGCCCGCGGACGGGAGATCGCGTGCCAGTACTGACGAGGCTCATCCCCTCGCCGGTCGTCGTGGACATCCGCCCTGGTGCCCTCGACGACCTGGCCTCCGTGCTCGCCGACGAGCGGGTCTCGCACTCGGGCAAGCTGGCCATAGCGGTCAGCGGCGGCTCGGGCGCCCGGCTGCGCGCCCGGCTGGAGCCGACGCTGCCCGGCGCCACCTGGTACGAGGTCGGCGGCGGCACCATCGACGACGCGGTCCAGCTGGCCAGTGACATAAAGGCCGGCCACTTCGACGCGGTGGTGGGCCTCGGTGGCGGCAAGATCATCGACTGCGCCAAGTTCGCGGCGGCCCGGGTCGGCCTGCCGCTGGTCGCGGTCGCCACCAACCTCGCGCACGACGGCCTGTGCTCGCCCGTCGCCACCCTCGACAACGACGCGGGCCGCGGCTCGTACGGCGTGCCGAACCCGATCGCGGTCGTCATCGACCTCGACGTGATCCGGCAGGCTCCCGTCCGGTTCGTCCGGTCCGGCATCGGGGACGCATCTCCAACATCTCCGCGGTCGCGGACTGGGAGCTGGCCAACCGCGTCAAGGGCGAGAAGATCGACGGCCTCGCCGCCGCGATGGCCCGCCAGGCCGGCGAAGCCGTGCTGCGGCATCCCGGCGGCGTCGGTGACGACGGCTTCCTCCAGGTACTGGCCGAGGCGCTGGTGCTCACCGGTATCGCGATGTCGGTCTCGGGCGACTCCCGCCCGTCCTCCGGCGCCTGCCACGAGATCAACCACGCCTTCGACCTGCTGTTCCCCAAGCGTGCCGCCGCGCACGGCGAGCAGTGCGGTCTCGGCGCGGCCTTCGCGATGTTCCTGCGCGGCGCCCACGAGGAGTCCGCGTTCATGGCGGAGGTGCTGCGCCGGCACGGCCTGCCGGTGCTCCCGGAGGAGATCGGCTTCAGCGTGGACGAGTTCGTCCGCGCCGTGGAGTTCGCCCCCGAGACCCGGCCCGGCCGGTACACGATCCTCGAACACCTCGACCTCAAGACCGACCAGATCAAGGATCTCTACGTCGACTATGTCAAGACCATCGGTAGCTGAACTCCGTCCGGTCGTGCACCCCGCAGGGGTGAAGGACCGGCGCAGCGGTGAGCACTGGATGGGGCGCCTCTACATGCGCGAGGTGTCCCTGCGGGTGGACCGCTACCTGGTGAACACCAGGGTCACGCCCAACCAGCTCACGTACCTGATGACCGTCTTCGGCGTCCTCGCGGCCCCGGCACTGATCGTGCCGGGGATCCCGGGGGCCGTCCTCGGTGTGGTCTGCGTGCAGATGTATCTGCTGCTGGACTGCGTCGACGGCGAGATCGCCCGCTGGAAGAAGCAGTACTCGCTCAACGGCGTCTACCTCGACCGGGTCGGCGCCTATCTGACCGACGCCGCCGTCCTCGTCGGCTTCGGGCTGCGCTCGGCCGACCTGTTCGGCAGCGGCCGCATCGACTGGCTGTGGGCGTTCCTCGGCACGCTCGCCGCGCTCGGCGCCATCCTGATCAAGGCGGAGACCGACCTCGTCGGCGTCGCCCGCCACCAGACCGGCAAGCCGCCCGTGCAGGAGTCGGCGGCCGAGATGCGTTCCTCCGGCATGGCGCTGGCCCGCAAGGCCGCGTCGCTGCTGAAGTTCCACCGCCTCATCCTCGGCATCGAGGCGTCCCTGCTGATCCTGGTCCTCGCGATCGCCGATCAGATGCGCGGCGACCTGTTCTGGTCCCGCCTCGGGGTCGCGGTCCTGGCCGGCATCGCGCTGCTCCAGACCCTGCTGCACCTGGTGTCCATCCTCGCGTCGAGCAGGCTCAAGTGAGCGCCCCCGCCGGCGCGCCGCTGAAGGTCGGCGCCGTCATCATCACGATGGGCAACCGGCCCGAGGAACTGCGCGCCCTGCTCGACTCGGTCGCCAAGCAGGACGGCGACCGCGTCGAGGTGGTCGTCGTCGGCAACGGCTCGCCCGTCCCGGACGTCCCCGCGGGCGTCCGCACCATCGAGCTGCCCGAGAACCTCGGCATCCCCGGCGGCCGCAACGTCGGCATCGAGGCCTTCGGCCCCAGCGGTCGCGATGTCGACATATTGCTCTTCCTCGACGACGACGGCCTCCTCGCCCAGCACGACACCGCCGAGCTGTGCCGCACCGCGTTCGCCGAGGACCCGAAGCTCGGCATCATCAGCTTCCGCATCGCCGACCCGGACACCGGCGTCACCCAGCGCCGCCACGTCCCGCGGCTGCGCGCGGCGGACCCGATGCGCTCCTCGCGCGTGACCACCTTCCTCGGCGGCGCCAACGCCGTCCGCACCCAGGTCTTCGCCGAAGTCGGCGGCCTCCCGGACGAATTCTTCTACGCGCACGAGGAAACCGACCTGGCATGGCGGGCCCTCGACGCGGGCTGGATGATCGACTACCGGTCCGACATGGTGCTGTACCACCCGACGACCGCGCCCTCGCGGCACGCGGTCTACCACCGCATGGTCGCCCGCAACCGGGTCTGGCTCGCCCGCCGCAACCTCCCCGCCCTCCTGGTCCCGGTCTACCTCGGGGTCTGGATGCTGCTCACCCTGCTGCGCCGCCCCTCGCGGCCCGCGCTGAAGGCATGGTTCGGCGGATTCCGGGAAGGCTGGACGACTGCGTGCGGCCCACGCAAGCCCATGAAGTGGCGTACCGTGTGGCGGCTGACCCGACTGGGCCGGCCCCCGGTCATCTGACAAGCTCGAACCAGAGAGCGGCCGGGCCGGCACCCGGCCCTGGCTCATGCCCAAGCCCGCACAGGCTGCGCATCTCGAAGACGAAAGTTTCCACCAGTGAGTGAGACAACGCATGACGGCGGAGTCGCGGTGACCGCCCCTCCGTCGCCCGACGAGGGCCTGACGGCGGCCGAGCTCGCCGCCAAGTACGGGCTGGCCGTGAGCGGTGCCCGCCCCTCGCTCGCCGAGTACGTCCGCCAGCTCTGGGACCGGCGCCACTTCATCCTCGCGTTCTCGCGGGCGAAGCTGACCGCCCAGTACAGCCAGGCCAAGCTCGGCCAGCTGTGGCAGGTGGCCACCCCGCTGCTGAACGCACTGGTCTACTTCTTCATCTTCGGTCTGCTGCTGGGCGCCCGGAAGGGCATCCCGCACGACATCTACGTGCCGTTCCTGGTGACGGGCGTGTTCGTCTTCACCTTCACCCAGAGCTCGGTCCTCGCGGGCGTGCGCGCGATCTCCGGCAATCTGGGCCTGGTGCGCGCCCTGCACTTCCCGCGGGCGTCCCTGCCGATCTCGTTCGCGCTCCAGCAGCTCCAGCAGCTGCTCTACGCGCTGATCGTGCTGGTCATGATCATGGTGGCGTTCGGCAGCTACCCGGGCCTGTCCTGGCTGCTGGTCGTCCCGGCCCTGGTCCTGCAGTTCGTGTTCAACACCGGCCTCGCCCTGACCTTCGCCCGCATGGGCAGCAAGACCCCCGACCTCGCCCAGCTGATGCCGTTCGTGCTGCGGACGTGGATGTACGCGTCCGGCGTCATGTTCAGCATCCCGGCCATGCTCGCCGGCAAGGACGTGCCGGGCTGGGTCACCGAGGTGCTGCAGTGGAACCCGGCCGCGATCTACATGGACCTGGTCCGCTTCGCCCTGATCGACGGCTACGGCTCCGAGTACCTGCCCCCGCACGTGTGGCTCTTCGCCCTCGGCTGGGCGGTGCTCGCCGGCGCGTTCGGGTTCGTCTACTTCTGGAAGGCGGAAGAGAGGTACGGCCGTGGCTGACAGCGAGCAGAAGGCGGTTCCCCAGGACCCCCGTCCCACCGTCATCGCGGACGACCTGCACATCGTCTACCGCGTCAACGGCGCCAAGTCCGGCAAGGGCAGCGCCACCGCCGCCCTCAGCCGGATCGTCAAGCGCGGCGAGGAGCGCGGGGTGCGCAAGGTGCACGCCGTGCGCGGTGTCTCCTTCGTCGCCTACCGCGGCGAGGCCATCGGCCTCATCGGCTCCAACGGCTCGGGCAAGTCGACGCTGCTGCGCGCCATCGCCGGTCTGCTGCCGGCCGAGAGCGGCAAGGTCTACACCGACGGCCAGCCCTCGCTGCTCGGCGTCAACGCGGCCCTGATGAACGACCTCACCGGCGAGCGGAACGTCATATTGGGCGGCCTCGCCATGGGCATGTCCCGGGAGCAGATCAAGGAGCGCTACCAGGAGATCGTCGACTTCTCCGGCATCAACGAGAAGGGCGACTTCATCACCCTGCCGATGCGCACCTACTCCTCCGGCATGGCGGCCCGGCTGCGGTTCTCCATCGCCGCCGCCAAGGACCACGACGTCCTGATGATCGACGAGGCGCTGGCCACCGGTGACCGCAAGTTCCAGAAGCGCTCCGAGGCGCGCATCCGGGAACTGCGCAAGGAGGCCGGCACGGTGTTTCTCGTCAGTCACAACAACAAGTCGATCCGTGACACCTGCAACCGCGTGCTGTGGCTGGAGCGCGGCGAGCTGCGCATGGACGGCCCGACCGACGAGGTCCTCAAGGAGTACGAGAAGTTCACGGGCAAGTAGTCCACGCGGGCGTGGACGAACCGGGTCATGACGCTTCGCGGGGCCCCGCCGGAACTGCTCCGGCGGGCCCCGCGTCTGCAAAGGAAACGTCAACTTCGGTACCCCGAAGGAATCTTGAAGTCAATCGGTGTGTTGTTGTGATGTGCAGGACACCCCGACGATCCTTGCGGCGCTGTACAACGTAAGCTGTACCGGTCCCGAATCGCGGCAAGTGGGGCGATAATGCCCCACACCCTCAACCAGGGCCGCCGCGCGGAAGGCCGGGCGGCGTGTCCGAAATAGTGTGCATTGGGTCGGCGGTGTAGAACGGGAGATGTGACGGCTATGGCTACGGAGACTCCCCAGCTCAACGCATGTGCCGTCCGCGCCCCGGGCAGTCGGCGGTGACCGGGACCGACAGGGCCCGCGCCTCGGATCCGGAGCGCGGCACACTCGACAAGGCCGCGGGCGAGAACTTCCCCGTGGCCCCCTTCTTCCTGCCCCGGGCCTGGCGCGCCGACCTCATGGCCGTCTACGGCTTCGCCCGCCTCGTCGACGACATCGGCGACGGCGACCTCGCCCCCGGCGGCGCCGACGCCCGGCTCCTCGGCGTCTCCCCCGAGGAGGCCGGCGACCGTCTGGTGATGCTGGACGCCTTCGAGGCCGACCTCGACCGCGTCTTCACCGGCGAGCCCCGCCACCCCCTGCTGCGCCGCCTGCAGCCCACGGTCCGCCGCCGCGCGCTCACCCCCGAACCCTTCCTCGGCCTGATCGCCGCCAACCGCCAGGACCAGCTGGTCACGCGGTACGAGACCTACGACGACCTGCTCGCGTACTGCGAACTGTCGGCCAACCCCGTCGGCCGCCTGGTCCTCGCCGTCACCGGCACCTCGACCCCGGAGCGGGTCCGCCTCTCCGACGCGGTGTGCACGGCGCTGCAGATCGTCGAACACCTCCAGGACGTGACCGAGGACCTCGGTCGCGACCGCATCTATCTGCCCGCCGCGGACATGAAGCACTTCCATGTCCAGGAGGCGGATCTCGCCACGGGGACCGCAGGCGCATCGGTGCGCGCACTGGTTGCGTACGAAGCAGAACGCGCTCGCAGTCTCCTGAATGAAGGCGCCCCTCTGGTGGGTAGCGTCCACGGCAGGTTGAAGCTGCTGCTCGCGGGGTTCGTGGCGGGGGGAAGGGCGGCGATCCGGGCGATCGCCGCCGCCGAATACGACGTACTTCCCGGCCCGCCCAAGCCCGGCAGGCTCCAGCTGCTGCGCGAGGTGGGCGTGACTCTGCGAGGAGAGGGGTGATCCGGACCGTGGAGGCCGAACCACACGTGTCCGCACCGGTACTCGCCGCCTACAGCTACTGCGAGACCGTCACCGGACAGCAGGCACGGAACTTCGCGTACGGCATCAGGCTGCTGCCGGTGTCCAAGCGCCGCGCGATGTCGGCGTTGTACGCCTTCTCGCGCCGCGTCGACGACATCGGCGACGGCTCGCTGGCGCCCGACGTGAAGGCCGCGAGACTCGAGGACACCCGGGCGATGCTGACCCGGGTGCGCGAGGGTGCGGTCGACGAGGACGACACCGACCCGGTCGCGGTCGCCCTCACGCATGCCGCGACGGCGTTCCCGATCCCGCTCGGCGGCCTGGACGAGCTGATCGACGGCGTCCTGATGGACGTCCGCGGCGAGACCTACGAGACCTGGGACGACCTGAAGGTCTACTGCCGCTGTGTCGCGGGCGCCATCGGGCGGCTCTCGCTCGGCGTGTTCGGTACGGAACCGGGGGCGCGCGGCGTCGAGCGCGCGCCGGAGTATGCCGACACGCTCGGGCTCGCGCTTCAGCTCACCAACATCCTCAGGGACGTCCGCGAGGACGCGGGGGACGGGCGCACCTATCTCCCGGCCGACGACCTCGCGAAGTTCGGCTGCTCGGCCGGGTTCAGCGGGCCGACCCCACCGGAGGGCTCCGACTTCGCGGGCCTCGTCCACTTCGAAGTGCGACGGGCCCGCGCCCTTTTCGCCGAGGGCTACCGGCTGCTCCCCATGCTCGACCGGCGCAGCGGTGCCTGTGTCGCCGCCATGGCCGGGATCTACCGCCGCCTCCTGGACCGCATCGAGCGCGACCCCGAGGCCGTGCTGCGCGGCCGGGTCTCGCTGCCCGGCCGGGAGAAGGCGTACGTCGCCGTACGCGGGCTGTCCGGACTGGACGCCCGGCATGTGACCCGTGGAGCCGTCAGGAGGCGCGCCTGATGGACAAAACGGTCCAAGGTGATGTCACCGGAGAAAAGTGGCAGGCAACCCTCCGGCAGGGCGATGCGTCCCTGACTGCAACGGCCGGCCGCGCACCGATCAAGCACCGCGGCGGCCGGGCAGGGGAGGGTGCACGATGACCGACGGCCATCAGTCCGGGCGGGACGCCGTCGTGATCGGCGGCGGGCTCGCCGGCATCACCGCCGCGCTCGCGCTGGCAGACGCGGGCGTGCGCGTCACCCTGCTCGAAGGCCGGCCCCGCCTGGGCGGCCTCGCCTTCTCCTTCCAGCGCGGCGAACTGACCGTCGACAACGGACAGCACGTGTATCTGCGCTGCTGCACCGCCTACCGCTGGTTCCTCGACCGCATCGAGGGCACCGCGCTGGCGCCGCTGCAGGATCGTCTCGACGTGCCCGTGCTCGACGTCGACAAGCCCGAGGGACGGCGGCTCGGCAGGCTGCGGCGGGACGCGCTGCCGGTGCCCCTGCACCTGGGGCGCAGCCTCGCCACGTACCCGCATCTCTCGCTGGCCGACCGCGCCAGGGTGGGCCGGGCCGCGCTCGCGCTCAAGGGGCTCGACCTCGCCGATCCGGACCTGGACTCGCAGGACTTCGGCAGCTGGCTGACCGCGCACGGTCAGTCGGCGCGTGCCGTCGAGGCCCTGTGGGACCTGGTCGGGGTCGCCACCCTCAACGCGGTCGCGGGCGACGCCTCGCTGGGGCTCGCCGCGATGGTGTTCAAGACCGGTCTGCTGTCCGACCCGGGCGCGGCCGACATCGGATGGGCGCGCGTCCCGCTGGGCGAACTGCATGACCGGCTCGCCCGCAAGGCGCTCGACTCAGCGGGCGTGCGTACCGAGGTCCGTACACGCGTCACCTCCATCTCCACTGACGAGAACGGGGCGTGGACCGTCCAGGTTCCCGGCGAGACGCTGCGGGCGGACGCCGTCGTCCTCGCCGTACCCCAGCGCGAGGCCCATGACCTGCTGCCCGAGGGTGCGCTGGACGCTCCGGAAAATCTTCTGCGGATCGGCACCGCACCGATCCTCAACGTGCATGTCGTCTACGACCGCAAGGTGCTGGAAAAGCCTTTCTTCGCGGCCCTCGGCACCCCGGTGCAGTGGGTCTTCGACCGCACCGACGCCTCCGGGCTGCGGGCGGGCCAGTACCTCGCGCTGTCGCAGTCGGCCGCTCAGGACGAGATCGACGAGCCCGTCGCCGTACTGCGGGAGCGCTACCTCCCGGAGCTGGAGCGGCTGCTGCCCGGCACCCGGGGTGCCGAGGTGAAGGACTTCTTCGTGACCAGGGAGCGGACGGCGACGTTCGATCCGCCCCCGGTGTCGGGCGGCTGCGGCCCGGCGCCCGCACCAGAGCCCCCGGCCTCTACCTGGCCGGAGCGTGGACCGCCACTGGGTGGCCCGCGACCATGGAGAGTGCGGTCCGCAGTGGCGTGAGTGCGGCGGACGCCGCGCTGAGCGCCCTGGGCCGGCCCCGCCCGAGTCACCTCTTCGACGTAGAGGAGGCGGCGTGATGCTCGATCAGCATGCGGCAGGCCCCCGCACCCCCGGTACCGCAACAAGAGGAGAGACTGTGCCCACTGTGCCCCCGGCCTCGAAGGCTGCCGACGCGGTGGACGTGACCGCGCTCCTGGAGCGCGGCCGGACCCTGGCCACACCGGTACTGCGGGCGGCGATCGATCGCCTGGCCGCTCCCATGGACACCGTTTCCGCCTATCACTTCGGCTGGATCGACGCCGAGGGCAACCCCACGGCCGGCGACGGCGGCAAGGCCGTACGTCCCGCGCTCGCCGTGCTCTCCGCCGAGGTCACCGGCGCCGAGCCCGAGGCCGGCATCCCCGGCGCCGTCGCCGTGGAGCTGGTCCACAACTTCTCGCTGCTGCACGACGACCTGATGGACGGCGACGAGCAGCGCCGCCACCGCGACACCGTCTGGAAGGTGCACGGCCCCGCCCAGGCGATCCTCGTCGGCGACGCCCTCTTCGCGCTCGCCAACGAGGTGCTCCTCGAACTCGGCACCGTGGAGGCCGGCCGCGCCACCCGCCGCCTGACCTCCGCCACCCGCGCCCTCATCGACGGCCAGGCCCAGGACATCTCCTACGAGCACCGCGACCGCGTCAGCGTCGAGGAGTGCCTGGAGATGGAGGGCAACAAGACCGGCGCCCTGCTGGCCTGCGCCAGCTCCATCGGCGCCGTGCTCGGCGGCGCGGACGACCGCACCGCCGACACCCTGGAGAAGTACGGCTACCACCTGGGCCTCGCCTTCCAGGCCGTGGACGACCTCCTCGGCATCTGGGGCGACCCGGTCTCCACCGGCAAGCAGACCTGGAGCGACCTGCGCCAGCGCAAGAAGTCCCTGCCGGTGGTGGCCGCGCTCGCGGCGGACGGTCCGGCCGCCGAGCGGCTCGGCGAGATCCTCGCCGCCGACGCCAAGAGCAGCGACTTCGAGAACTTCTCCGAGGAGGAGTTCGCGGCCCGCGCCGCCCTCATCGAGGAGGCGGGCGGCCGGGACTGGACGGCCCGGGAGGCGCGCCGTCAGCACACCATCGCCATCGAGGCGCTCGACACCATCGACATGCCCGACCGGGTACGGGCGCAGTTCACGGCCCTCGCCGACTTCGTCGTCGTTCGAAAGAGATGATCACTATCGGTCGAATAGCCCTCGCGTAGTCGCCGGCCGGTGCCGAAGGCACCACTGGGCACCGGCCGACGGCGGACCCACAGCAGAGCACCACTTGCACACTGCACGAAGGGGAAGCCATGACAGCGACGACCGACGGAAGCACCGGGGCACTGCCGCCCCGCGCTGCCGCGGCCAGCGACACCGACATCCAGACCCCCGTGGCGGCCGGGGTACAAGAAGCCGCCGCGTACGCGGTGCAGCGCGCCACCGACTTCCTGCTGGCGCGGCAGGACGCCGAAGGCTGGTGGAAGGGCGACCTCGAGACCAACGTCACGATGGACGCCGAGGACCTGCTGCTCCGTCAGTTCCTGGGCATCCGCGACGAGTCGACCACCCGCGCCGCCGGACTCTTCATCCGCGGCGAGCAGCGCGAGGACGGCACCTGGGCCTCCTTCTACGGCGGCCCCGGCGAACTCTCCACCACCATCGAGGCGTACGTCGCCCTGCGACTGGCCGGGGACGCCCCCGACGCGCCGCACATGGCGAAGGCCTCGGCGTGGATCCGGGAGCGGGGCGGCATCGCCTCGGCGCGGGTCTTCACCCGGATCTGGCTCGCCCTGTTCGGCTGGTGGAAGTGGGAGGACCTGCCCGAACTCCCGCCCGAACTCATCTACTTCCCGAAGTGGATGCCGCTCAACATCTACGACTTCGGCTGCTGGGCCCGGCAGACGATCGTCCCGCTGACGATCGTCTCCGCCAAGCGGCGTGCGGCCCGCGCCCTTCCCGCTGGACGAGCTGCACACCGATCCGGACGATCCCAACCCGGCCAAGCCGCTGGCTCCGGTGGCGAGTTGGGACGGCGCCTTCCAGCGGCTCGACAAGGCGCTGCACCAGCTGCGCAAGGTCGCCCCGCGCAGACTGCGGAAGGCGGCCATGAACTCCGCCGCCCGCTGGATCATCGAGCGGCAGGAGAACGACGGCTGCTGGGGCGGCATCCAGCCGCCGGCCGTGTACTCGGTCATCGCCCTGCACCTGCTCGGCTACGACCTCGAACACCCGGTGATGCGCGAGGGGTTGGCGTCCCTGGACCGCTTCGCCGTCTGGCGCGAGGACGGGGCCCGGATGATCGAGGCCTGTCAGTCGCCGGTGTGGGACACCTGTCTCGCGACCATCGCCCTCGTCGACGCCGGGGTGGCCCCCGACCATCCGCAACTCGTCAAGGCGGCGGACTGGATGCTGGGCGAGGAGATCGTCCGGCCCGGCGACTGGTCCGTGAAGCGCCCCCAACTGCAGCCGGGCGGCTGGGCGTTCGAGTTCCACAACGACAACTACCCCGACATCGACGACACCGCCGAGGTCGTCCTCGCACTGCGCCGGGTCCGGCACCACGACCCGGAGCGGGTGGAGCGGGCCATCGGACGCGGGGTGCGCTGGAACCTCGGCATGCAGTCCAGGAACGGGGCCTGGGGCGCCTTCGACGTCGACAACACCAGCCCCTTCCCCAACCGGCTGCCGTTCTGCGACTTCGGCGAGGTCATCGACCCGCCGTCCGCCGACGTCACCGCCCACGTGGTGGAGATGCTGGCCGTCGAGGGACTCGCCCACGACCCGCGCACCCGGCGCGGCATCGAGTGGCTGCTCGCCGAACAGGAGCCGAACGGCTCATGGTTCGGACGCTGGGGCGTCAACTACATCTACGGCACCGGGTCCGTCGTCCCCGCCCTGGTCGCCGCCGGCATCCCCGCCGCGCACCCGGCGATCCGCCGGGCCGTGACCTGGCTGGAGTCCGTCCAGAACGACGACGGCGGCTGGGGCGAGGACCTGCGCTCCTACCAGGACTCCAGGGAATGGAGCGGGCGCGGCGCCTCCACCGCCTCGCAGACGGCCTGGGCGCTGATGGCCCTGCTGGCCGCCGGCGAGAAGGACTCCAAGGCCGTCGAGCGGGGCGTCGAATGGCTCGCCGCCACCCAGCGGGAGGACGGCTCCTGGGACGAGCCCTACTTCACCGGGACCGGCTTCCCCTGGGACTTCTCCATCAACTACCACCTCTACCGGCAGGTCTTCCCGCTCACGGCACTCGGCCGGTACGTCCACGGAGAGCCGTTCTCACCGGCGGGGGAGGGATGAGATGAACACCCCGCCCGCCCCGGCCCCGCTGCTGATCGCCTGCGCGCTCGGCATCGAGCACCTGGCCCTGCGCAGCGGCGACCGGGGTGGCGCCGACGGACGGTCACCGTCCTCCGCACGGGCATGGGCCCCAAGGCGGCCCAGCGGGCCGCACCCGGGCCCTCGCGGAGCCGGCCCTCGCCGACGCCGCCGTGCTCGCCACCGGCTTCTGCGCCGGGCTCGCGCCCGGCATGCACCCGGGCGACCTCGTCGTCGCCGAGGAGACCCGGGATGCGGCGGGAACCGTTCCGTGCGTGGGGACCGACCTACTCGTCAAGGAGCTGGTGCGGGCCCTGCCCGGACGCACCGTCCACACCGGACCCCTCACCGGCTCCGATCACGTCGTACGCGGGCATGAACGCTCCGATCTGCTCGCGACCGGCGCGATCGCCGTCGACATGGAGTCCGCATCCACGCTCTACAGCGCCGTGCGCACGGGCCCACGCCCCGTTGCGGCCGTCCGGGTGGTCGTGGACGCTCCAGAACATGAACTCGTCCGGATCGGCACGGTGCGCGGTGGAATATCGGCTTTCCGCGTCCTTCGTTCCGTCCTTCCCGCTTTCTACGAATGGCACCGTTCCTTGCTGCTCCCCAGGAGGTGAGCCAGATGGCCATGCCGCTGCGTCAGTCCATCAAGGTCGCTACATACTTGGCCGAACAGAAGCTCCGCAAGCGGGACAAGTTCCCGCTGATCGTGGAGCTGGAACCCCTCTTCGCGTGCAACCTGAAGTGCGAGGGCTGCGGCAAGATCCAGCATCCGGCGGGGGTGCTCAAGCAGCGCATGCCGGTGGCGCAGGCCGTCGGGGCGGTCCTGGAGTCCGGTGCGCCGATGGTGTCCATCGCCGGCGGTGAGCCGCTGATGCACCCTCAGATCGACGAGATCGTGCGGCAGTTGGTGGCGAAGAAGAAGTACGTCTTCCTCTGCACCAACGCCATGCTGCTGCGCAAGAAGATGGACAAGTTCACGCCCTCGCCCTACTTCGCCTTCGCCGTGCACATCGACGGGCTGCGCGAGCGGCACGACGAGTCGGTGGCCAAGGAAGGTGTCTTCGACGAGGCGGTGGAGGCGATCAAGGAGGCCAAGAAGCGCGGCTTCCGGGTCACCACCAACTCGACCTTCTTCAACACCGACACCCCGCAGACCATCATCGAGGTGCTCAACTTCCTCAACGACGACCTCAAGGTCGACGAGATGATGATCTCGCCCGCCTACGCCTACGAGAAGGCCCCCGACCAGGAGCACTTCCTGGGCGTGGAGCAGACCCGTGAGCTGTTCAAGAAGGCCTTCGCGGGCGGCAACCGGCGCAAGTGGCGGCTCAACCACTCCCCGCTCTTCCTGGACTTCCTGGAGGGCAAGGTCGACTTCCCGTGCACCGCGTGGGCGATCCCGAACTACTCCCTGTTCGGCTGGCAGCGCCCCTGCTACCTGATGAGCGACGGCTACGTCCCGACGTACCGCGAACTCATCGAGGAGACCGACTGGGACAAGTACGGCCGCGGCAAGGACCCGCGCTGCGCCAACTGCATGGCGCACTGCGGCTACGAGCCCACCGCCGTCCTCGCCACCATGGGCTCGCTCAAGGAGTCGCTGCGCGCGATGCGCGAGACGGTCTCCGGGAACCGGGAGTGAGGTCATGACCGCCGTCTCCCTCGGCGTCCCCGAGATGCCGGTCCGGCCGATCGCCGAGCGACGGGTGTCGCGGCAGATCCAGGTCGGGCCGGTGGCGGTCGGGGGCGGGGCGCCGGTGTCGGTGCAGTCGATGACGACGACCCGTACGTCCGACATCGGCGCCACCCTCCAGCAGATCGCCGAACTCACCGCGTCCGGCTGCCAGATCGTCCGCGTCGCCTGCCCCACGCAGGACGACGCGGACGCGCTGGCCACCATCGCCCGCAAGTCCCAGATCCCGGTGATCGCGGACATCCACTTCCAGCCCAAGTACGTGTTCGCGGCGATCGAGGCCGGCTGTGCGGCCGTCCGCGTCAATCCCGGGAACATCAAGCAGTTCGACGACAAGGTGAAGGAGATCGCGCGGGCCGCCCGCGATCACGGCACGCCGATCCGGATCGGGGTCAACGCCGGGTCGCTGGACCGGCGGCTGCTCCAGAAGCACGGCAGGGCGACACCGGAGGCGCTCGTGGAATCGGCGCTGTGGGAGGCGTCGCTCTTCGAGGAGCACGGGTTCCGGGACATCAAGATCTCCGTCAAGCACAACGACCCCGTGGTGATGGTGCGGGCGTACCAACTGCTCGCCGAGCAGTGCGACTACCCCTTGCACCTCGGGGTCACGGAGGCCGGTCCCGCCTTCCAGGGGACCATCAAGTCGGCGGTCGCCTTCGGGGCGCTCCTCAGCAGGGGGATCGGCGACACCATCCGGGTGTCGCTGTCCGCGCCGCCCGCCGAGGAGGTCAAGGTCGGCATCCAGATCCTGGAGTCCCTGGGTCTGAGGCAACGGCGCCTTGAGATCGTGTCGTGCCCGTCCTGCGGGCGCGCCCAGGTCGACGTCTACAAGCTGGCCGACGAGGTCACGGCGGGCCTGGAGGGCATGGGAGTGCCCTTGCGGGTAGCCGTGATGGGTTGTGTGGTCAACGGTCCCGGAGAGGCGCGGGAGGCCGACCTCGGGGTCGCCTCCGGCAACGGCAAGGGGCAGATCTTCGTGAAGGGCGAGGTCGTCAAGACCGTCCCCGAGTCGAAGATCGTGGAGACCCTCATCGAGGAAGCGATGAAGATCGCCGAACAGATGGAGCAGGACGGCGTCGCGTCGGGGGAGCCGGCCGTCACCGTGAGCTGAACAGCACGGACCGAAGGGGGCCCGAGCGTGACGATTCTGGAGAACATCCGGGGACCACGCGACCTGAAGGCGCTGTCCGAGACGGAACTCGGTGAACTGTCCGAAGAGATCAGAGAGTTCCTGGTGCACTCGGTCGCCAGGACCGGCGGACACCTCGGGCCCAACCTGGGGGTGGTGGAACTCTCCATCGCGCTCCACCGGGTCTTCGAGTCGCCGGTCGACCGCATCGTGTGGGACACCGGCCATCAGAGCTACGTCCACAAGATCCTGACAGGGCGTCAGGACTTCTCCAAGCTGCGCGGCAAGGGCGGTCTGTCCGGCTATCCCTCGCGCGAGGAGTCCGAGCACGACATCGTCGAGAACAGCCACGCCTCCACCGCGCTCGGCTGGGCCGACGGACTCGCCAAGGCCCGCCAGGTGCAGGGCGAGAAGGGGCACGTGGTCGCGGTCATCGGCGACGGCGCGCTCACCGGCGGCATGGCCTGGGAGGCGCTGAACAACATCGCGGCCGCCAAGGACCGGCCGCTGATCATCGTCGTCAACGACAACGAGCGGTCCTACGCACCCACCATCGGCGGCCTCGCCAACCACCTGGCCACCCTGCGCACGACCGACAGCTACGAGAAGGTGCTGGCCTGGGGCAAGGACGTGCTCCAGCGCACCCCCGTCATCGGCATGACGGTCTACGAGGCGCTGCACGGGGCGAAGAAGGGCTTCAAGGACGCCTTCGCGCCGCAGGGGCTCTTCGAGGACCTGGGGCTGAAGTACGTCGGCCCCATCGACGGACACGACATCGGCGCCGTCGAGTCGGCGCTGCGGCGCGCGAAACGCTTCCACGGGCCCGTCCTCATCCACTGCCTCACCGAGAAGGGGCGCGGCTACGAACCCGCCCTCGCCCACGAGGAGGACCACTTCCACACCGTCGGCGTGATGGACCCGCTCACCTGCGAGCCCCTCTCGCCGTCCAACGGGCCTTCCTGGACCTCGGTGTTCGGCGACGAGATCGTCAGGATCGGTCAGGAGCGCGAGGACGTCGTGGCGATCACGGCGGCCATGCTGCACCCGGTGGGCCTCGGCAAGTTCGCCGAACGCTTCCCGGACCGGGTGTGGGACGTCGGCATCGCCGAGCAGCACGCGGCCGTCTCGGCGGCCGGGCTCGCGACCGGTGGCCTGCATCCCGTCGTCGCCGTGTACGCCACCTTCCTGAACCGCGCTTTCGACCAGTTGCTGATGGACGTCGCCCTGCACCGCTGCGGAGTCACCTTCGTCCTGGACCGGGCCGGGATCACGGGCGTCGACGGGGCCTCCCACAACGGCATGTGGGACATGTCGATCCTCCAGGTCGTCCCCGGCCTCAGGATCGCCGCGCCCCGCGACGCCGACCAGTTGCGGGCGCAGCTCCGGGAGGCCGTCGCGGTGGACGACGCGCCGACGCTGGTGCGGTTCCCGAAGGAGTCGGTCGGACCGTCGATCCCGGCGGTGGACCGGGTGGGCGGCCTGGACGTGCTGCACCGCGGCGCCAAGACGCCCGAAGTGCTGCTCGTCGCCGTCGGCGTCATGGCGCCCGTCTGCCTCCAGGCGCCGAGCTGCTCGAAGCCCGGGGCATCGACTGCACGGTCGTGGACCCCCGTTGGGTCAAGCCGGTCGACCCGGCGCTGCCCGGCCTGGCCGCCGGGCACCGGCTGGTCGCGGTCGTCGAGGACAACAGCCGGGCGGCGGGGGTCGGCGCCGCGGTCGCGCTGGCCCTGGGAGACGCCGAAGTCGACGTACCGGTACGGCGGTTCGGCATCCCGGAGCAGTTCCTCACGCATGCCAAGCGCGGCGAGGTGCTCGCCGACATCGGACTCACGCCGGTCGAGATCGCCGGGCAGATCAGCGCGAGCCTCGCCGTCAAGGAGGCCGAGGAAACACTGGCCGTCAAGGAGGCCGAGGAGACGCCGGCCGTCGAGGAGCAAGCCGACGGCCCCATGAAGGAGAAGGCTGAATGACCACCGAGTTCGACCTCGGCAGACTCCTCGCCGAACGCGGAGCCGAGCGCTACGAGCTGCACACCAAGTACCTCAACCACCAGCTCCCGCGCATGCTGCACACCATCGGCTTCGACAAGGTCTACGAGCGGGCCGAGGGCGCCTACTTCTGGGACGCCGACGGCAACGACTACCTGGACATGCTCGCCGGGTTCGGGGTGATGGGCCTGGGGCGTCATCACCCCGTCGTCCGCAAGGCGCTGCACGACGTCCTCGACGCCGGCCTCGCCGACCTCACCCGCTTCGACTGCCAGCCGCTGCCCGGGCTGCTGGCGGAGAAGCTGCTCGCGCACAGCCCGCATCTGGACCGGGTCTTCTTCGGCAACAGCGGCACCGAAGCGGTCGAGACGGCATTGAAGTTCGCCCGCCGCGCCACCGGCAAGCCCCACGTCCTGTACTGCGACCACGCCTTCCACGGCCTGACCACCGGCTCGCTGTCGGTCAACGGCGAGGACGGCTTCAAGGACGGCTTCGCCCCGCTGCTGCCCGACACTGCCGTACCCCTCGGTGATCTCGACGCCCTGGCAAGGGAGTTGAAGAAGGGCGACGTCGCCGCCCTGATCGTCGAACCGATCCAGGGCAAGGGCGTCCACGAGGCGCCGCCCGGCTATCTGCGCGCCGCGCAGGAGCTGCTGCACAAACACAAGGCGCTGCTCATCGCGGACGAGGTGCAGACCGGGCTCGGGCGCACCGGCGACTTCTACGCCTACCAGCATGAGGACGGCGTCGAACCCGACCTGGTGTGCGTGGCGAAGGCGCTGTCCGGCGGGTATGTGCCCGTGGGCGCCACGCTCGGCAAGGACTGGATCTTCAAGAAGGTCTACTCGTCGATCGACCGCGTCCTGGTCCACTCGGCGAGCTTCGGGTCCAACGCGCAGGCCATGGCGGCCGGCCTCGCGGTGCTGTCCGTCATGGAGAACGAGCAGATCGTCGCCAACGCCCGGGCGACGGGCGAACTGCTGAAGTCCCGGCTCGGGGCGCTCGTCGACAAGTACGAACTGCTCGCCGACGTGCGCGGCCGGGGCCTGATGGTCGGCATCGAGTTCGGGCGGCCCAAGTCGCTGGCGCTGCGCAGCCGTTGGGCGATGCTCCAGGCCGCGCGCAAGGGGCTGTTCGCCCAGATGGTCGTCGTACCGCTGCTCCAGCGGCACCGGATCCTGACGCAGGTGTCCGGCGATCACCTGGAGGTGATCAAGCTGATTCCGCCGCTGACGGTGGGGGAACGGGAGGTGGACCGCTTCGTCGACGCCTTCACGGAGATCATGGACGACGCGCACGGCGGGGGCGGGCTGATGTGGGACTTCGGCAAGACGCTCGTGAAGCAGGCGGTGGCCAACAGGTAGCCGTCCGCCCAGGAGGCTTTTGCCTCTGAGGCAAGAAATTTGCCGCAGAGGCAAGCCTCCGGCTGAATGGAGAGCATGAGCTCTCCGGAATCCGAGCCGGGCCCGGCCGACTCCCCGCCCGCCGACGCCCTGCCCGCCGTCGCGCCGCAGCTGCGGGCGCTGCGCCGCCGCGCCTCCCTGACGCTGGAGGCCGCCGCCCGCAGCGCCGGCCTCTCGCCCGCGCACCTCTCCAGGCTGGAGACCGGGCAGCGCCAGCCCTCGCTGCCGATGCTGCTCGCGCTCGCCCGTGTCTACGGTACGACGGTCTCCGAACTGCTCGGCGAGACGGTCACCGAACGGGACGCCGTGGTGCGCGCCGCCGAGATGGAACCGACCGCCGCCGGAGGCTGGACCTACTGGCAGGCCGGGGCGGCCGGACGCGGCATGCAGGCCCTGCGGGTGCAGGTGCCGTACGGCTCACAGGGCGACATCGTGCGCGTCCATCCCGGCGAGGAGTGGCTGTACGTGCTGCGCGGCCGGCTCCGGCTGCGCCTCGGGGACACCACGCACCGGCTCGGCCCCGGCGACAGCGCACACTTCGACTCGCTCACCCCGCACCGCATCGCGGCCCAGGACCCCGACGGGACCGAGCTGCTCTTCGTCCACACCCTGCTGCAGAGCCCCACGGCCACCCTGTGCCTGGGCCCGACCCCTGGAGAGACGCCATGACCGACATGGAGGAGAAGTTCCCGCGAGCCCTGTGGGTGCGGCTGATCATCTACATCGCGGTCGGCCATGTGTTCGCGGCCTTCATCTACCTGCTCTTCGAGGTGGGCGCCGGGCAGTAAGGCCGTGCAGTGAACCGTCAGTCGAGCAGGCGCTCGCGCAGCCGCTCCCGGATCTCCGGCGTGATGCCGAGCCCCTGCTCCAGATAGGCGTCGACCCCGCCCCAGGTCTCCTCGATGGTCTCGAAGGCGGCCTCCAGATACTCCGCGCGCGCGTCGAAGAGCGGCGCGAGCAGCTCCATGACCTCGGGGGAGTAGGCGGCGGCCGAGCTGCTGCTGCGCTTCACCTTGTAGCGGCGGTGCTTGGCGTTGGACTCCAGGTAGTCGGCGACGATCGCCTCCCGCTCCACCCCGAGCGCCAGCAGCGTCACCGCTATCGACAGACCCGCGCGGTCCTTGCCCGCCGCGCAGTGCATCAGCACGGGGACGCTGTCCTCGGCGAGGGAGTGCAGCACGCGCGCGTGCTCGGCGGTGCGCTCCTTCACGATCTTCCGGTACGAGGCGATCATCCGGTTCGCCGCCTTGTTGTCGCCGAGGATCTCGCGCAGCTGCTCGATCTCGCCGTCCCGGACCATCTTCCAGAACTCCGCGCCGTCCGCCGGGTCGCTCAGCGGCAGGTTCACATTGCGCACCCCCGGCAGCTCGACGTCCGGGCCCTCCAGCTTCTGGTCCGAGGCGTTGCGGAAGTCGAAGATCGTGTGCAGCCCCAGGGAGTCCAGGAACGCGGCGTCCTCGTCGGTGGCGTGCGCGAGATGGCCGCTGCGGAACAGCACTCCGTACCGCACCCGCCGGCCGTCCTCGGTCGGCAGACCGCCCACGTCACGGAAGTTGCGCACTCCGGCCAGCTCGGGCTCGGTCGACGGGATCTGCTGCGTCACGGGGGCTCCTCCCAGCCGGCCCCGTCGCCGCGGCTCGTCGACGGGCACGCTCCTGACGATACGACATAGGTTCCTGGGGCAATGAGTTGTCCACAGGCGTTTGCATCCGGGCACCTCAGGCCTCGATGATGTTGACACTTGAGTGCCACTGTTCGCCCCTGTTCGTATCTGTGAGGTTCCATGCTGGAGATCGCCCCCAACGGCCGCACCTGGCTCCTGACCGGGCCCGCCAGCAGCTACGCCGTCCACCTCACCGAGGGCGACGAGCTGCTGCATCTGCACTGGGGCCCCACCATCGCGCTTGCGGACGCCGAGGCGCTCGCGGTCCGTCCGCTGCCCGACTACTGGCCCTTCGAGTCCCCGCTCGACGGGCGCGAGGAGTACCCGGTCGAGGGCGGCCCCCGCTTCGTCCGCCCCGCCCTGTCGGTGCGCACCGGCGAGCGCCGCGGCACCGAGTGGAGCTTCGAGACGTACGAGACCGACACGGACACGGACGAGCTGCGGCTGCGGTTCCGGGACGGCGGGCTCGTCGTCACGCTGCACTACCGGATGTGCGGCGACGTGGTGGAACGCTGGACCACCCTGGAGAACCAGGGCGACGACGCCCTGGAGCTGCTGCGCGCCGACTCCGCCACCTGGACGCTGCCCGACCGCGAGGACTGGCGGCTCTCCCAGCTGCACGGCCGCTGGGCCGCCGAGTCCCGGCTCGTGCGTGCCCCCCTCACCTACGGTGAGAAGGTCATCGGCAGCCGCCGCGGCCACACCGGCCACCAGCACCTGCCCTGGGTCGCCCTGGACACCGACGCCGGCGAGGAGCGCGGCGAGGTCTACGCCTGCGCGCTCGGCTGGTCGGGCTCCTGGCGGATCGCGGTGGCCCAGCTCCCCGGACGCGCGCGTGCAGATCACGGCGGTGCCGGGTACGACGAGTCGGGGCTGCTGAGCCTGGCGGCGGGGGAGGCGTTCACCACCCCCGTCTTCGCCGGGCTGTGGAGCGACGGCGGTTTCGGCGGCGCCAGCCGCGCGTGGCACGCCTACCAGCGGACGTACGTCATCCCGGACGCCGAGCAGGACCGGCCGGTGCTGTTCAACTCCTGGGAGGCCACCCAGTTCGACATCTCCGAGGAGCAGCAGGGGAACTCGCGCGGCGAGCCGCGGCCATCGGGGTCGAGCTCTTCGTCGTCGACGACGGCTGGTTCGGCGCCCGCACCAGCGACCGCGCCGGACTCGGCGACTGGACGGTCAACCGGGACCGCTTCCCGGGCGGCCTGAAGCCCCTCGCCGACTATGTGCACGCGCTCGGCATGCAGTTCGGCATCTGGGTCGAGCCCGAGATGGTCAACCCCGACAGCGACCTGTACCGGGCACACCCCGACTGGGTGCAGTTCCAGCCGGGACGAAAGCGGACGGAACTGCGCAATCAGCTCGTGCTCAACCTCGCGCGCGAGGACGTCCAGGAGTACCTCTGGGGGCAGCTCGACGCCCTGCTGTCCAGCGCCCCGATCGACTACGTGAAGTGGGACTTCAACCGCTGCTTCACCGACGCGGGCTGGCCCGGCGAGGCCTATCCGCAGCGGCTCTGGGTCGACCATGTGCAGGCCTTCTACGCCCTGTTGGACCGGCTGCGGGCCGCCCACCCCGGCGTCGCCTTCGAGTCCTGCTCGGGCGGCGGCGGCCGGATCGACCTCGGCGTGCTGAGCCGCACGGACCAGGTGTGGACCTCCGACAACACCGACCCGCTCGACCGGCTCGCCATCCAGCACGGCTTCAGCCAGATCCACCCCGCGCGCGTGATGGCCGCCTGGGTCACCGACAGCCCCAACACCCAGCTCAACGGGCGGGTCAGTTCGCTGCGCTTCCGCTTCGTCAGCGCCATGGCCGGAGTGCTCGGGGTGGGCGGGGACCTCACGGAGTGGACCGAGGATGAGCTCGCCGAGGCCCGCGAGTGGGTGGAGCTCTACAAGGACATCCGGCCGCTCGTGCAGCGTGGCGACCAGTACCGGCTGCGGGCGCCGCAGGGCGACGGACTGAGCGCCGTGCAGTACGTCCTCGGGGACGAGACCGTCGTCCTGGCCTGGCTCCAGTCGCAGCGGTACGGCGAACCCGTTCCGGCGCTGCGTCTGCGTGGCCTCGACCCCACGGCCTCGTATGAATGCCGCGAAACGGGCGAAATTCACAGAGGTGCCGTATTGCAGCATCACGGGCTACGGGTGGGATTGCGGGGCGATCTGGATGCGGCAGTTCTGCGACTGCGTCGCATCTGAACTTTCTGTCCGAATTGACGGCTTGCGTAGCCTTCATTCCAACTCGCTCTGGAATCGGGGAAGCTGTGAAAACGGCACGTGAGCAGCGTCATATCGGTGACCCTGAGTCGTCCGTCATGTTCACGTAATTCGCCGTCAAAAACTGGGTGATTGCGTTCCGGGAAGGCCGCCACAACACGGAGGGTGACCGTGAATTTCGCGGCGGATCAAGAGGAACGCAATCACCCTGGAACCTCTTACTTGTCCCTTTGCGTCTTCCTCGCTTACGTTCGCCACCAATCCGGACGGACGCCCAATCCTGCCGCCGACCGGAATCCGCACAACTCACCCGTGAACGGCAGGAGCGGGGGACCCACAGGTACAACCGCCTGGACCGGTCTTCCGGAACAGGCTTGGGGTTAAGTCGCACCTCGGTGCGTCCGGACATCTCCAGTCCGCACCCGACAGCTCACCTCGCAGGCGCCGGAGAGGAATTCCCCATGCCCGCGAAGGGTAAGCACCGCCGCCCCAAGTCCCAGCGGCTCACCCGCTCGATCGCCGTCGCCGGAACCGGTGGCGCCGCACTCGCCCTGCCTCTGATGGGGGCAGCCGGCGCCCACGCGGCCACCGGCCAGTCCGTTTCTGAAAAGGCGGTCCAGTCCGTTCCGGTCGCCGCGAAGACGGCCACCGAGAAGGCCACGCAGAAGAAGGGCGCCGCGAACACCGCGACCGTGCGCACCTATTCGGTGAGGGCCGGCGACTACCTCTCGAAGATCGCCGACGAGCAGCACGTCACCGGCGGCTGGAAGAAGCTGTACTCGGACAACCGTGAGGCCGTCGGTTCCGACCCCTCGCTCATCCATCCCGGCCTGAAGCTCACGCTGGGCAAGAAGGCGGCGGCGAGGACCGAGAAGCCGGCGAGCGCGGACAGGTCGACGAGCTCCGAGAAGTCCTCGTCCTCCTCGGACACGACGACCGCCACCCGGAGCGGCGAGTCGGCCGGCAGTTCCAGTGGCTTCACCCTGCCCGTCTCCGGCGCCACCGTCGGCACGGGCTACCACGTGGCCGGCAGCATGTGGTCCAGCGGCTATCACACGGGCGTCGACTTCGTCGTCCCGACCGGTACCCCGCTCAAGGCCGTGGGCGCGGGCACCGTCGTCTCCGCCGGCTGGGGCGGCGCGTACGGCAACCAGGTCGTCATCAAGCTGGCCGACGGCTACTACGCGCAGTACGCCCACCTGTCCTCGCTGTCGGTCTCGTCCGGCCAGACCGTCACCGAGGGCCAGCAGGTCGGCCTCTCCGGTGCCACCGGCAACGTGACCGGTCCGCACCTCCACTTCGAGATCCGGACGACGCCGGACTACGGCTCGGACGTGGACCCGGTCGCGTACCTCCGCTCGAAGGGCGTCGCCGTCGGCTGACGCTCCCCCGATGCCACCGAAGGCCGGATCCCGATCCCCGGGTCCGGCCTTCGGTGTGGGGTCTTGCCGTTTCATGATCGGTTCATTGCGGTCTTGTGGCGCGGCTGCCCGAACCGTCGACAGGGAGGGGAGGCTGGGACCACAGTGATCTCCGAAGCGATGCAAGCGCTTTCTGCCCGTCATGGCATCCGCACCCGCATCCGGAGGTCCCCGTGCCCGGCGTCGACCGACGCACCGTCATCAAGGGCGCCGCAGCCGCGGCCGCCGTGGCCCAGTTCTCCTGGGCGCTGTCCCGCACCGCCGCCGCGGCGGACCCCGACGACACCGAACTGCACTGGCTGGAGGGCTCGGCGCCCGACGTCCACGCAGGCACCACCTGGGGCGTGCCATGGGCGCGCGGGGCGTACCGGCCGGGGCAGACCTTCCGGCTGACGACCGCCGCGGGCGACGACGTCCCCGTCCAGAGCTGGGTCACCGGCCACTGGCCCGACGGCTCGGTGAAGTGGACGGCGCACGCCCTCGCGCCGGGCGCTGCGAAGGCCTCCGCCTACAAGTTCGCGGCGGGCACCCCGGCCGCACCGGAGCAGAAGGTCGCGGTCACCCGGTCCGCGGGCCGCGTCGAGGTGTCGACCGGTGTCATCACGGCCGTCTTCGGAGTCAAGGGCTCCGACACCGTCGTACGGAGTGTGCGGCGCGGGTCGGCCGAGATCGCCCGTGACGGCAAGCTCGTCGCCCTGCGGCAGGAGTCGGTGCGGGACGGCGCGGACGTCTCCCACTTCGCCGGCCGGGTCGAGAAGGTCGAGGTGGAGCAGGACGGTCCGGTGCGGGCCGTGGTCCGCGTCGAGGGTCGGCACCGCGACGGCGGGCGGGCCTGGCTCCCGTACACCCTGCGCTTCTCCTTCTTCGCAGGTGCCGACTCCTTCCGGCTGGTGCACACCTTCGTCTGGGACGGCGAGCAGACGCCGGGCTCGGACCGGGGGGACTTCCTGCGCGGTCTGGGCGTCCGCTTCACCGTCCCGCTGAGCGACCGGCCCTACGACCGCCATGTGCGGTTCGCCGACTCCGGCGGCGGCCTGTTCGGCGAGGCCGTCCAGGGCATCACCGGACTGCGCCGCGACCCCGGGGCCGCGGTGCGCGCCGCCCAGATCGCCGGTGAGCGGCTGCCCGACACCTCGACCTGGGACACCCGGGTCGCCGACCGCCTCGCCTACATCCCGGCCTGGGGCGACTACACCCTGACCCAGCCCAACGCCGACGGCTACACCGTCCGCAAGCGCACCAAGGCGGGCTACGGCTGGATCCACGCCGCGGCCGGCCGCCGTGCCGGAGGCCTCGGTTACGTCGGCGGGGCGAGCGGCGGACTCTCCTTCGGGCTGCGGGACTTCTGGCAGCGCCACCCGGCCCAGCTGGACGTACGCGGAGCGGCGGGAGACGCCGCCGAGGCCACCGTATGGCTGTACTCGCCAGAGGCCCAGCCGCTCGACCTGCGCTTCTACCACGACGGGTTGGGGCAGGACACGTACGAGGAGCAGTCCGACGGCGGTCTGGAGATCACGTACGAGGACTACGAGCCGGGCTTCGGCACCCCGTACGGCATCGCACGCACGAGTGAACTGACCTTCTGGGCCGTCGAGAAGACCCCGCCCGCCGGTGTTCTCGCCGCGCAGGCCGTCGCGGTCGCGACCCCGCCGCTGCTCACCGCGACGCCCCAACGGCTGCACGCCGCCGGGGTGTTCGGCGACTGGGCGCCCGTCGACCGGTCCACTGCGGCGCGTTCGGCGATCGAGGACCGTCTCGACGACCTGTTCGCCTACTACCGCGACCAGCGTGAACAACACCGCTGGTACGGCTTCCTCGACTACGGCGACGTCCAGCACAGCTACGACAACGACCGGCACGTCTGGCGGTACGACGTCGGCGGATACGCCTGGGACAACTCGGAGTTGGGGACCGACCTCTGGCTCTGGTACCACTTCCTGCGCACCGGCTCCGCCGAGGTGTTCCGGTTCGCCGAGGCGATGACCCGGCACACCGGTGAGGTCGACGTCTACCACCTCGGCCAATGGGCGGGCCTGGGCACCCGGCACGGTGTGCAGCACTGGGCGGACAGCGCCAAGCAGGTCCGCATCTCCACGGCCGCCAACCGCCGCTTCCTGTACTTCCTCACCGGCGACGAACGCACCGGTGACCTGCTGTCCGAACTCGTCGACGTGGAACGGACGTTCCTGGCGGTCGACCCGCAGCGCAAGGTCCGCACCGACGGTTACACGCCCGGTGACCGGCACGCGCTGTCGGTCGGCTTCGGCACCGACTGGGGCGGCATCTCGGCGGCCTGGCTCACCGAGTGGGAGCGACGGGGTCCGAACGCCGAGAAGGCGAAGGCCAAGCTGGTCAACTCGCTGCGGACGATCGCCGCGCAGCCCAACGGCTTCTTCACCGGCACGGGTCTGCTCGACGCGGACACCGGCGAATTCGCGATCACCACGAGCACAGCCGTGAGCGTGTCCCACCTGAGTGCCGTCTTCGGCCTCGTCGAGACCAACAGCGAACTCGTGTCCCTGTTCGGCGACGCGGAGCCCGAGTTCCGCACCGCCTGGCTGCACTACGCGCAGTACTACAACGCCACCGACGCCCAGAAGAAGCAACTCACCGGCTCCACGTGGAAGTCGGCGCTGCCCGCCGCGCACTCGCGGATCACCGCCTACGCGGCGCGGCACAAGGACGACCCGACGCTCGCCACGCGCGCATGGAAGGAGTTCTTCACCGGCAGCGACACCTACTTCCCGTCCAACGACTGGAACCCGGTGACGATCAAGGCGCCGGCCGTGCTGCGGACGACCGAGGAGATCCCCTGGATCTCCACCAACTCCTCGGCCCAGTGGGCGCTCGCGGCGATCCAGAACCTCGCCCTGATCGGCGATCGGATCCCGTCATGAGACGTTCCGCACTGATCGCTGCGGTGGCCGCGGGCCTGGTCATGGGGGCGGTGCAGCCCGTGACGGCCGCCGAGGACCTCGTACGGCCGGACGACCGGCGCCTGGCCTACGAGGGCCACTGGGGTCGCACCGCGGAGGCGGCGGTCACCGTCAACTCCGGTTCCCGGCTGGGCTTCCGGTTCACCGGGGACAGCGTCCACGCCCTGTTCGACGTCTCGTCGGTCACCGTGCCCGCGCAGATCTACGTCTCCGTCGACGGCGGCCCGAAACGGCTGTACGCCGTCGACCGTGAGGACCTCGAGATCACCGCCGCCGGGCGCGGCCCGCACCGGGTCGAACTGTCGGTCAAGGACGTGTTCTCCCGTGCCAACCGGTGGACCCCGCCCCTGGAGACCGGCGTCGTGCTGACCGGTGTGCGCGGGCGGCTGCTGCCGCAACGGCCGGTGCACAAGCCGCGGTTCGCCTTCTACGGTGACTCCGTCACGCAGGGCGTCATGGCCCTGTGCGAGGTGAACACCTCGGACTGCGCCGACGGCACCGCCGCCTACCCCACGCTGGTCGCCGGCGCCCTGCACGCCTCCCTGACCCAGGTCGGCTTCGGACGGCAGGGCGTGCTCCGGACGGGCAACGGGGGAGTGCCGACGGCGTCCGACGCGTACGGCTGGAACTACGCGGGATCCAGGGCTGATTCGGACCGGCACGCCGATGTGATCGTGGTGAACCAGGGCACCAACGACACCGCCTGGGGCTCGGCGGAGTTCCGCACCGCCTACCGCGCCTACCTGGACACGCTGCGGGCCGCCGCACCGCACGCGCGCATCCTCGCGCTGCGGCCCTCCACCGGGGCACACGCCGACGACATCGCGGCCGTCGTCGCCGAACTCGCGGACCGACGTGTCGAGTTCGTGGACACCAGCGGCTGGCTCGCCCCGGCGGAGGGCGACTTCAACGGGGACGTCCACCCCAGCGCCCAAGGCCATCGCAAGGTGGCGACCGACTGATCGCCCTTCTGGAAGGAGTCGTCTCCCATGACCACCACGCGTAGAGCTTTCGGAGCCCTCGCCGCAGGCGCCGCCCTCGCGGCCCTCGCCCCCGCCACCGGCGCGAGCGCGACGCCCCGCCACCACCGTCTCCTCGCCCACGACGACTTCCGCCACGGCCTCGGCCAGTGGGCCGTCGAGCTGGAGAAGGGCGGCACCGTCACCGCTTCCCGCGGCGTCCTGGAGTCCGACGTCCCCGCCGGCGCGACGATCTGGTTCCGCCGGCGTCTCGAAGGTCCGTACGCCATCGAGTACACGGCGACCCCCGTCTCCGCGGGCGGCGTCAACGACCGGGTCTCCGACCTCAACAACTTCTGGAACGCGACCGACGTCCGCTCCCCCGACGACCTCTTCGCCACACAACGCGGCGGCGCCCTGGCCGAGTACGACTACCTGAGGACGTACTACGTCGGCTACGGCGCCAACACCAACACCACCACCCGGCTGCGCCGCTACGTCGGCGAGGCCGGGGTGCGGCCGCTGATCTACGACTACACGGAGCCGCTGCTCGCGGCCAACCGGCCGCACCGGGTCCGGATCGTCTCCGACGGCTCCACCCAGCGGTGGTGGGTCAACGGCCAGCTCGTCTTCGACTACCGCGACCCTGAGCCGTACACCAGTGGCCACTTCGCCTTCCGCACCACATGGAGCCACTTCCGCTTCAGCGACTTCCGGGTGTGGCGGTCGAGCCCACAACATCCCTGATCGGAGAGGTATTCCGGGCTTGGCCAACACTTTAGGAGTGGCTTATATCACCGCGCGTCAACCCTTCCTTACGGTCGCGTAGGTCACATTCGAAGGGGAATCATGGGCCGATGTGGCAGACGATTCGAAGAGTGACAGCAGAGCAGTGATCGGGTCGTACGTTGCGGTGGGGGACAGCTTCACCGAGGGCGTGGGCGATCCCGGCCCCGACGGGGCGTTCGTCGGCTGGGCCGACCGGTTCGCGGTGCTTCTCGCGGACCGGCGGCCCGAGGGCGACTTCCGGTACACCAACCTCGCCGTGCGCGGGAAACTCCTCGACCAGATCGTCGAGGACCAGCTCCCGAAGGCCCTGGAACTCGCCCCCGACCTGGTCTCCTTCTGTGCGGGCGGCAACGACATCATCCGTCCCGGCACCGACCCCGACGAGGTCGCCGAGCGCTTCGAGCGGGCGATCGAGCGGCTCACCGCCGTCGCCGGCACCGTCATGGTGACGACCGGCTTCGACACCCGCGGCGTGCCGGTGCTCAAGCACCTGCGCGGCAAGATCGCGACGTACAACGGACATGTGCGGGCCATCGCCGACCGGTACGGCTGTCCCGTGCTCGACCTGTGGTCGCTCAAGACCGTGCAGGACCGCCGGGCCTGGGACGGCGACCGCCTCCACCTCTCCCCCGAGGGGCACACGCGCGTGGCGCTGCGCGCGGGCCAGGTGCTCGGCCTGGAGGTCCCCGCGGACCCCGACCAGCCGTGGCCCCCGCTCCCGCCCCGCGGCACGCTCGACGTGCGACGCGACGACGTCCACTGGGCGCGGGAGTACCTCGTGCCGTGGATCGGGCGGCGGCTGCGCGGCGAGTCCTCGGGCGACCATGTGACGGCCAAGGGCGCGCTGTCCCCGGACGACATCAAGATGCGGATCGCCAAGGTGGCCTGACCAGGGGCGTGCTCCACCAGTGAGGTGACCGCGCGGGAGTGGCGCGCGGTCCGGTCCATGACGTGGTGCTGGGATGACCGCACTGTCACCCCACCCCGGAAGGACCGGACGCGCATGCCCGATCCCCGTACGCCGGTCACGGCGGTCGCCGTGATCCTCCTGGCCCTGGGTCTGCCCACCGTCGCGGCCCCGGCGGCCCTCGCGGCCGGCACCGGCGGCCGCGCTTCCGCGCTCGCCGTCGCCGCGACTGCGGCCACCGTCACCGTGACCGGCGAGGGCAGTGCGGTCGGCGAGCCCGACATCGCCCTGGTCGGCGCCGGTGTGGAGGCCGTCGGCAAGACGACGCAGGCCGCGCTGGAGGCGCAGAACACGGCGTCCGCCGCGCTGTTGGAGGCGGTCCGCGCTCAAGGCGTGGCCGACCGGGACATCCGGACCGAGAACGTCTCCCTGAGCCCCGTCTACGACTACACGGACGGCGCGTCCACGCTGAAGGGCTACCAGGCCGCCCAGTCCTTCTCGATCAAGGTCCGCGAACCGGCCGCCACCGGCGCGCTCCTCCAGGCCGTCACCGACGCCACCGGCGACGCGGGCCGCATCACCTCCGTCGTCTTCGACCTCGACGACCGGCGCCCGCTCCAGGCCCGCGCCCGCGAGGCCGCGCACGACGACGCCCACGCCAAGGCCGCCCCAGTACGCCAGTCTCAGCGGCCTCCACCTCGGCCGCCTCGTCTCCCTGAACGAGGGCGGCACCGGCTACTTCGCCCCGTCCCCGCCGATCTCCGCGGACGCGCCGGCCGGCTTCGGCGCAGTACCGCTGGCGCCGGGGGAGATCAAGGCCACGGCGACGGTCACGGCGGTGTACGAGCTGGTCTGAAGGTCCTTGGGCTGGTCGAGCTGGTCTGAAGGTCCTCGGGCCGGTGGGGTTGGTCTGAAGGCCTTTGGGCCGGTCAGGCTGGTTCGAGGGTCCCTTGGCCGGTCGGGCCCACCCCTTCAGCGCTCCTGGGCGCTCAACGTGTCGGCTCCCAGCCCGAGTTCCCGGGCCAGTGCCTCGTCCGCCCACTCCTGGGCGCGTGCCCGGGACACGGCGCCCGGGTACGAGGTCAGCTGGACGGCGAGTCCGTCGAGCAGGGCCGTCAGCCGAAGGGCCGAGGCGGCCGGGTCCGGGCATCCGAACTCGCCCGCGGACACGCCCTCCGCGATGACCTCGGCGATCGCCGCCTTCCACTGCTTGTCGAGATCGCGGGTCACCTCCTGGAGGGCCGGCTCACGCAAGGAGGCCGCCCACCCCTCGATCCACAGCCGCCAGCCCTTGGCCTGACCCGTGGGCGCGTACCAGCGCACGGCCGACCGCAGCCGTCGCAGCGCCGTGGTCCGGCGGCCGAGAAGCTTGCGCAGCTGGGCGAGGTCGTCCTCGGCGGCGTACGTGAACGCGGCGGCGACCAGCTTCTCCTTGGTCGAGAAGTAGTACAGCACCAGCGCGTTGCTCACCCCTAGCGACGAGGCCACGTCGGCGATCCTGACCGCCGCCACGCCCCGCTCCTCGATCTGCTCGATGGCGGCCCGCAGCAACTCCTCGCGCCGCTCCGCCACGCTCAACCGCACTCTCGCCACGCGGCCACCCTAATCCGTGCCGGTGGACGGAGAGGCGAGACCTCCGCTCCTACCGGTACCAGTCGGGTGCGCGGGGAGGCGCGGTCTCCGGTCCTCCGGGTACCAGGGCCAGGGGGTGGGGAGATGCGGCCTCCGGTTCTACCGGTACCAGTGCCGGTGTGCGAGGGGCGCGGTCTCCAGCCCTGCGGGTACCAGGGCCAGAGTCTGGGGAGATGCGGCCTGCGGCCCTATCGGTACCAATGCCGGTGCGCGGAGAGGCGCGGTCTCCGTCTACCGGTACCAGTGCCGGTGCCTGGGAGACGCGCCCCCCGGACCCCTACCGGTACCACCCGAACCGCTCGGCGATCGCCGGCAGCCGGTCCGCGACGATTGCGTGGGCGGCGGCGCGCGGGGACGTCCCGTCGGTCTCCGCGCGGGCCAGCATCTGCTCGACCAGGGCGCGCATGGAGCGGCGGGTGTGGCTGAACGCCTCGTCCGCGTCGGCACCGATGTCGCCGAACAGGGTCCACCACCACCAGGCGTTCGTGCCGGAGTTCACGACCACGTCCGGCAGCACGGTGACGGCCCGCGCGGCCAGCAGCGCCTCGGCCGCGGGCAGGACGGGCATGTTGGCCGCCTCGACGATCCAACGGGCGGTGACGCGCTCCTGGTTCGCGGCGTCGATCGCGTACGACACGGCGGCCGGCACCAGCACCTCCGCGTCGGTGGACAGCCAGGCGTCGCCCGGCAGTTCGCGGTCGCCGGGCCGGAGCACGGCACGGTCGACGCTGCCGTAGGCGTCCCGCGCGGCGAGCAGCGCCTCGACGTCCAGGCCGTCGGGGTTGGCGATCGTTCCCTTGATGTCGGCGACGGCGACGATCGTCAGACCCGCGCGCGCGAGGAACCTCGCGGTGGCCCCGCCCATCGTGCCGAGCCCCTGCACGGCGACCCGCGTCCCGGTGTACGGCACCCCGGCCCGGTCCAGGGCCGTGAGCACCGACTCGGCGACTCCGCAGCCGCCGACCAGTTCGTCGAGCCCGATGCCGTCCACCTCTACGGCGAACGCGTCCTCGAGCCGCTTGCGGGCCGCCTTCTCGTCGTCCAGCAGCGGATAGACGGCCTGGATCGACGACACGAGCCCCGCCTCGGCCGCCGCCCGGTCCACCAGGTCCTGGGTCAGGCCGAGGTCCTCACCCGTGGTCCAGAAGCTCTCGACGTACGGTCGCATCGCGCGCAGGAACCGCACGAGCAGGTCGTACGCCGCCGGGTCCCGGGGATCGCAGTCGATGCCGCCCTTGGCGCCGCCCAGCGGGACGTAACGGCCCTGGGGGTTGTAGTGCAGGGCTTCCTTCATGGTCATGCCGCGGGCGAGCCCGGTGACCTCCTCCAGGGTGCAGCCCTCGCGCATCCGCAGCCCGCCGCTGGAGACTCCGCGCACCAGCCGGTCGACGACCAGGAAGCCCTGGCGCCCGGTGACGTGGTCGGTCCAGGTGAGCGACAGCAGGGGGGTGGTCATGGGGGCTCCTGGGCTCCTGGTGATTACTGAATGAAGGGTCAGTATCTTCTTGACATGTATCAGTCGCTGTCAATTCGTGGGAAACGCGATTGACGGAGTAGTGGTCGCCCTCGATAGGTTCCTTTTGGGAACGTATTGATCGTCGGAGGGGGCGGGCATGGTCAAGGTCGTCGAGTTGACGTACTACCCGGTGAAGGGATGCGCCGGGATCTCGGCGAGCGAGGCGGTGGTGACGCTGGCGGGTCTCGCCCATGACCGTTCCTTCATGGTCGTCAGCGAGGAGGGGGTGTTCCGGACGCAGCGGCGCCATCCGGGGCTGGCGCTGATCCTGCCGGGCATCGACGCGGCCGGTGAGCGGCTCACGCTCCGGGCGCCGGACCACGGGGAGGTGGCCGTCGACGTCGACACCACCGGCGTACGGCGACCGGTCGAGCTGTTCGGGACGCCGTACCGGGGCATCGACCAGGGCGACACCGTCGCGCGGTGGCTCTCCGAGGTGCTCGGCGCCCCGAGCCGGCTCCGTGCGGGTGCCGCCGGAGCACGACCGGGTGACCGACGGCCGGACGCCGGGAACCGCCGGCTGGGCCGACAGCGGCGCCCTGCACGTCCTGTCGCGGTCCAGCCTCGACCTGCTCAACGGAAAGCTCGCCGAACGCGGCGCGGAACCCCTGGCCATGAACCGCTTCCGCCCCAACATCGTGATCGGCGGCTGGGACGTCCCGCACACCGAGGACCGCGCCCACCGCATACGGATCGGCGACACCGAACTGGCCTACGCGAAGCTCGCCGTCCGCTGTGCCGTCACCCTGGTGGACCAGGAACGCGGCGCCAAGGACGGCCCCGAACCCATCCGCAGCCTGGCCGGATACCGGCGCGGAGCCGCCGGCACGGTGTTCGGCGTGAAGTTCTCCGTGCTGCGGCAGGGGAAGGTGGCGGTCGGCGACGAGGTGGACGTCACGGCGTGGGGCGCGGCCGAGGTGCCGTTCACGCAGCCGTGACCAGGGTGTTCCGGGGATTGTCGGAGAGGCCGACCATAATGGAAGTCTCACCGACTCCACCTGGAGGTACCGTGTCCGTTTTCGGCTCCCTGAGCTCCGGGCTCCGCAGCCTGCAGCCCGATGCCTTCGGCGTGGACCCGAGCGGTGAGCGCCTCGCCCGCATCCGCAGGTCGCCCCATTTCAAGGACGGGGTCTTCCAGAACCCCGGGGGCGAGGCCCGGATCCGGCCCTCGGGCTCGACGCTGGAGTTCGCGAAGGTCTTCTTCGACAAGGAGGAGCGGCCGCTCCGCTCGCCCAAGGGCACGATCCCGGTGCACCCGACCACCCTCGCCGACATCTCCAAGCCGCCCGTCACGGGGCTGCGGCTGACCTGGATGGGCCACTCCAGCGTGCTCGCCGAGATCGACGGCCACCGGGTGCTCTTCGACCCGGTCTGGGGCGAGCGCTGCTCCCCGTTCCCCTTCGTGGGACCCAAGCGGCTCCACCCGGTGCCCCTGCCGCTCGCCGCGCTCGGCCCGGTCGACGTGGTCGTCATCTCCCACGACCACTACGACCACCTCGACACGCCCACGATCAAGGCGCTGGCCGGCACGGACACCCTGTTCGCCGTGCCGCTCGGCGTCGGCGCCCACCTCGAACACTGGGGCGTCTCCGCCGACCGGCTGCGCGAGCTGGACTGGAACGAGGCGACCAAGGTCGGCGGCCTCACCCTCACCGCCACTCCGGCCCGCCACTTCTGCGGCCGCGGTCTGCGCAACACACAGCACACGCTCTGGGCGTCCTGGGTCGTCGAGGGGAAGGCCCACCGGGTCTACCACAGCGGCGACACCGGCTACTTCGACGGCTTCAAGGAGATCGGCGCCGAGCACGGCCCGTTCGACGCCACGATGATCCAGATCGGCGCGTACAGCGACTTCTGGCCGGACATCCACATGACGCCGGCGGAGGGCATGCGCGCCCACCTCGACCTCCAGGGCGGCCCGTCGACCGGTCTGATGCTGCCGATCCACTGGGCCACCTTCAACCTGGCCACGCACGCGTGGGCGGAGCCGGGGGAGGGCACCATCGCGGCGGCCCGAGCGGAGGGCACGCGCATCGCCCTGCCGAAGCCGGGTGAGCCGTTCGAGCCGACGGGCGAGGGCGTGCCGGTGGCTCCGTGGTGGCGCGGGGTCGCCACGGCACCCTCCGGGGGCTGGCCGACGGCGGAACTGGTCACCGAGGCCGCGATCAAGGCGACGTCCGAGGGGGCGGCGCGGGCGCAGGAGGACGCGGCGGAACCGGAAGGGGAGGGCAGGAGCGAGGGGAGCGGGGAGCCGGAGGCGGTTCCGGCGGGCTGATCCGCTCGGCCGAGACAAGACGCCAAACCGTCGACCGATCCTGCAGTTACGGCGCAGTCTCCTTCGTTCGCACGCCCTATCCTGACCACTCAGAGGGGGAACAGGGGGAGTTGGGGGGCCTCCGTGGAGAGCGGACGGCAGGCCCGTCGGGCGGGGTGAGCGGACCGATAGAAACCGAGAGTGAGCCGTACGTCCGTCTGAAGTCGCTGCGGCAGCTGCAGCAGGCCATGGCCGACATGAACACGGCGCGCAGCCTGGCCGACACCGTGCAGACCATCGCAGACGGTCTGGTCGCGAGCCTGGGATATGGACTGAGCAGCGTCCATCTCGTGCAGACGGACGGGGACCTCGTCGTCGCCGCGGTAGCGGGCACCGATCCCCAGGAGCTGCCCCGGGAGGGGATCACGACTTCCCGCGAGACCTGGGACAGCCGCCTGAGCGCGGGCGAGGCCTGGGGCGAGTTGCGCTTCGTGCCGTTTCCCGAAGGCCGGCTGTTCCTCGAAGGAGACCTGCCGCGGTACGGCGACGAGCCCGTGCTGCCCTTTCCGGACGGCTGGCGGCCTGGCGACCGGCTCTTCGCGCCGCTGTACCGGCCGGGTGCGCAGAACGAGCTGATCGGCGTGCTGTCGGTGGACCGTCCGCTCAATGACCGCCGCCCCGGCTCCTGGGGGCGCGAGGCATTGCAGATGTACGCCCTGCAGGCGGCCGCAGGCATCAGCAACGTTCGCCTGCGCGGTGACATGCAGGTCGCTCTGGTCCGGCGGGAGACGGAGCAACAGGCGCTGCGGGCCAGCGAGGAGAGCTTCCGGCAGGCCATGGAGTACGCCCCATCCGGCGTGGCCCTGGCCGAGCTGGACGGTGAGCCACACGGCCGGATCGTGCGCGCCAACGACGCCTTGTGCCGCATGCTCGGGCGGTCGGCCTCCGCGATGTGCCGACTGTCCTTCGCCGAACTCGTCCACCCCGAGGACATGGCGATCCTGCTGCACTCGTCCACCGACGGCGGTCGGGCAGAGGTGCGGCTCAGCCGCCAGGACGGTACCCATCTCTGGGTCTGGCTGCGGCACTCCGTGGTTGCGGACATCGCCGACGGGCCACGCTTCCTGCTCACTCACGTCGAGGACATCGAGGACCGCAAACGCCGCGAGCTGCGCCTCACGCGCAGTGCCACCAGTGACCCGCTGACCGGGCTGCTGAACATGACCGAACTGCGATTCCGGTTGGCCGCGCGCCTGTGTGGAAACCCGCACGAGGAGGGTCTCCACCACCACACGGTCGCCCCCGAGGGGAGCGGGGACGACCGGACACGGGGCCTGGCGGTGTTCTTCTGCGACCTCGACGGGATGGCCGAGGTCAACGAACGCTTCGGGTACGGCACCGGAGACGCTGTCCTCATCGAGGTCGGCCGACGGCTGAGACACGGCAGGCAGGACGGCGACGCCGTGGCCCGTTACGGCGGTGACGAGTTCGTCGTACTGGTCGATGGACTCACCGCGGCCCGGCTGCCGGCCGTACAGGACAGTCTCAGGGCCGCCCTTGAGGTGCCGATGTGGGTCGAGGGGCGCCTCGTACGCGTCGGTGCCAGCCTCGGCAGCGCCTGGGCGTCCTGCGGCAAGTCGGACGAAGAGATCCTGCGGGCGGCGGACTTGCAGATGTACGAGGAGAAGCGGTCCCGCTCGGCGGCGGACCGGCGTGCGCAGGTCCGGGAGATAGTGCCGGAGCGACGCACCGCCCGGGCGCTCCCTGAACGGTCCGCCGTCCAGGACTTCCCCGAGGCCCCCGCCCACACGTGGCTCCCGCAGAGACCGGCGATGCAGGGGCATTTCGTCCGCGCTTGGCCGACTCGCTCCGGCCTGGGCCCCGTGCCCGCCAGAGCCGTGGAGATCAGTTCCGCCGAGCAGATCACCCGGTTTGCGGACCTCACCCGTGTCCACCGCCTCGTCTGTCGAGCGACATCGCCGACCTCGGCTTCCTGCGGGAGCTGCCCGATCTGCGGACGTTGCTGATCGCCGACAACACGGTGGTCCAGTCGCTCGACGCCCTGCAGGCCTGCGAGCGGCTCCGCTCCCTCGCCATGACCGGGTGTACCGCTCTCACGGACCTGACGGGAGCAGCTAAGACCGGCGTCATGTTCATCGAAGTGGACTCGGCGGTCCGACCCTCCTCCCTGGCCACGCTCGGGCGGGCCAAGAAACTGCGCGAACTGTCCTGGCGAGACCGCCTGCCCTACGGCGACACGGATCTGGAGGCCCTGCGCCGCTACCTCCCTGGTGTGCGGGTACGCGTCACGCCCGGATCCACTGGCTGAAGAACTGCCGGTAGGTCTGCCGCAATTCCCGCTCCTGTCCCGGCGTCAGGGAGGTCAGACGGGTGTGTCCCGCTGACTCCGCGACCGCGTCAGCCCGGCCGTGGGCGAACAGGAACAGCAGCTTTGGGAACTCGGTCAACAGCCGCCGCACCATCTCGGGGTCGGGCTGCACGCCCAGCACGATGGTGACGGGGCCGGACTCCGCCTCCTGCAGGGCCAGCCAGGCGTGCACCTCGTCGTCCACGACGTCGAACTCGTTCTCCAGGAAGTCGCGGATCTCGGCGATCACACTGTCCACGAAGTCCATGCCCGGCCGTGGCACCGGCGTGCACATCGGCCAGGGCAGCGGCAGTTCGCTGGCCCTGCGCACGTACATCTGCGCCGTCTCCGTCCGCTGCGCCGACAGCAGAGCCACCCGCCCCTCCGGCGCCGCGGCGCACAGGTCCCGCAACTCCTGCGCCGCCGCCGCCGGAACGCGGGCGAAAGGAACAACCACGTCGAGGATCTCCCGGCGGTCCTCCTGGCGCAGGGCGGGCAGCAGCCGATGCAGAGCGGTGCGCATCGCGCACGCCGCACCCACCCCTGCCACCGGGCGCTCGCTCAACAGGCCTGCCGAGACGACATAGTTGGTGTGGTCGTGGGCGTAAGCCAGGTGGGCCACGCCCAGTTCGCGGGCGATGTCCGACAACGTGGCCGCGGAGACGTCCTCGACGCGAGCCGCGACATACTCGGTCACGAGCGGATAGGGCAGCGAGCCGTGGCGCTCCACCAACGATTGCAGCCGTTCGCCCAGTTTGCCAGGCGGAGTGTGGGCGGCGGCAGCGGTCCAGTCGACCATGTCGAGCCGACCGAGATCCAGCTTCCCCATCCGGCTCCGCTGGAGCTCCGTGCGGCCCGCCCCGGGCAGCATGACCGGCAGGACGAGGAACCGTTCCTCGGTCACCTCCCACAGGAACATCGACAGCATCGCCTCCTCGAACACGTAGTACGAGTCGAGGGCGTGCGGCGATATCAGAAGCACCATGCCCTGACAGCAGGCCAGTTCGCGCATCAGTTTGGCATGCCACTGGTCGCCGGCCCGCAGCACGCCACGATCGACCACGGCGTCACAGCCCAGCTCGTCCAGCAGCGCCGTCACCGCCTCCCGGTGCGTGACGCACGCGCAGCCCCGCTCGGCGCAGCGGCGCTCGCTTGAGCTGTGACTGACGAAGATTCTGGGCCGTGCCATGAACGGGCTCCTGCGGACGGGTCGTTGATATATGTGCCTACGGGGTGAGCAGCCGGAACCAGCGGACGGCTCCCGGATACATGAGGACCGTCGTCTCGTGGGCCGCAGGGAGGATCGAGCTGTCAAAGGCGTCCTGCAGTCGGGTCGTTTCCGCCGTACGCACCACCGCCTGGGCCGGAGTCTGCGCCACGTTGACAAGACACAGGAGTACGTCGTCCTGATATCGGCGCAGCACGGCGAGCACGTTGGGTGTGCCGACGTCGACGACGTCACAACCGCCCCGCCGCAGTGCGAGATGGTTGCGGCGGAGTTCCAGCAATCGGGACAGCCGGTGGGCGTTCTCCTGGAGGACGAGGTCGCCCGGCAGCACGGGACAGCCAGGCAGGGACAGCAGGGTCGCTGCGGCCAGACTCCGCTGGGCAGCCGGCACCGCCGGGGACAGAACGAGCCCCCACTGGAAGGCGGCCGCCTCGGCGTTGGCGAAGATGCTGGCGATCGCGCTCCTGAGCTGTGCCATAGCCTCGTCGAAGGCACCCGGCACGGTCCGGCTGCGCAGCGCGAACCCGAGTACGGAGACAAGGGAAGCCGCAGGCGCCACATGCGGTCCGCCATGTTCGTGATCCCACACCAGCAGACGGTCGTCGTAGCCGTCCGCCAAGTGTCGGACGTCATCCAGCAGTACCTCGGTGAGTTCGGCGCCGGCCGCGAAGGCCAGCCCGTCGACGTCCTCGTCGAGCCACCGTCGTACGACGCCCAGGACATCTTCCTCGGCCAGGCCGGCCAGGTCGATGCCGACGACGACACGTACTCCGCCTCGGCGCAGGGCAGTCAGCCGGTCGGTGAACCCCTCGGCCTCCTCCGCGAGCATCCCTCTCGGGCGGATCAACAGGCATTCCACGCCGGGCAGTCGGCGTAGGGCCCGCACCTGCTGCTCGTCGGCCTCGACTAGGACGCGGCCCACGCTCCAAGCGGGGACTGCGGTGTCGGCGGCCCGTTCGAGGTCCGGCACGACGTGGTAGCCGGAGCCGTCCTCCGTGTGCAGTTCCACCGGCCCGCCGTGGCCGACGACAACCCAGCTGCCGTCGGAGCAGGCCGAGACCCAGGTGGCGCAGAAGGCCAGCCGGGTCTCCCGGGGCCGTAGGCCTGGGCCCACGGGAAGCTCCAGCAGCAGGGAGTCGTTGCCGACGGCCGCGACCCACCGCTCGTCGTCGCTGACCGCGAGGCAGGACACCCGCCACGGGACCTGGCCGATGACCCGGGCGTCCGACGAACCGCCCTCCCGGGGTGCCACGGTGATCCGGCCATCGGTGTACGCCTGCGCGATCCGGGCGGACGCCGGGAACGGGGCCGATCCGTCCGCCTGGTCCGAGTGCTGCAACTCTCTGGGCAGGGCCGGTATGTAACGGGAGCCCGGGGCCAGGAGTCGCTCCACGTCCTCGCCGTACTGGAGGTACGACACCTCGCTCCCGTCGGCGGACAGCAGCACGCGACTGCGTGCGTCCTGCGGTCCGTCCGCCGGGATACGGCCGTTCTCCGCGCCGTCCCCGTCGTGCAGCACGATGGTGCCGTCGGGCAGCAGCACCGCGCAGTGTGCCGCGCCGGGCCCCGAGCCGAGGTGGTCGGAGACCGCGATGTCGCGTGCCGTGCCCGGGTGGCTGAGGGTCATGCGCACGCCGCCGTCTGGGCCGAGGCGCTGCACCACCGTGAACGGCAGGTGCACGCTCTGGCCCGCGGGCAGCTCCAGACGGATCGGTTCGTTGGTGTGGGACAACGCGCCACGCACGTCCAGCCGCACCTTGTGCCGGGTGCCGCCGGCGTGGAGCAGACGGGCCCCGGGCGCGGGAGGTCGGCTCAGGACGATGCCATCGGAGCGGACCGTCACGCCGACCGGCAGGACTTCCTGCACGCAGGCGCGTGCCCGTGCGGTGATCTCCGCCCGTAGCGGCGCCTCGGGCGGTTCGAGCCCGAGACGCTCGCAGGCCGCGACCTGGATGCTCCACAGTGTGTCCCGCCGCAGCAGGCGGTCGGGGACCCGATGAGCGTAGTGCAACACCCACCGCCCCATGTCGTCAGCGGCCGAGGCGCTTGCGCCCTGCCCGGACACCGCCCGCAGGATCCGCTCGGCCTGCCGGTCAATTCCGGCCTCCTCGACGCCCGCCGGATCGAGGCCGGACCACAGAAGGTCTTCGTACAGGCGTACGACGAGCGGGGCGTGCACATGCTCGGTCGCGGTGAAGGCCCGTATCTCCCGCAGTAACTCCGGCTTCTGGCGGGCGAGTTCCACCCGTAGATACTCTGCTGCTTCGGGATCGAGCAGCAACGCCTGCCGACCCGCCGTCTCCACCAGGGGAGAGAACCACAGCTCCGCCTCGACCCCGGCCGTCGTGCGGGGCAGGAACCGCAGTCGGGCCCGCCGCAGGAAGGCCCGGTCGACGCTCAGGGCCAGCGAGAGACAGCCGGCCAGTTCAACGACGTCGGGTCGGTGTTCCGTCAACTCCGTGATCAGCGCAGCGTAATACGTCACGACCGCTCTTCCAGCAGACGATGGACCGCCCGGGTCGCCTCCCGCGCGTGCCGCAGCGAGATCCGCCGGTCGAACGGGATCAGGGCTACTCTGCCGCGGACCGATCGCGGGTACACCCGCGCCGGAAATGGTGAGACGCACACGGGAGGGCACCCGGCGTGCAGTACGCCGTCGATGAAGTCCAGCCATTCGTCGAAACGGGCCGACGCACCACCGGTGAAGGGCGGTCTCACCCGGCCGAGGTCCGACACGAGGACGACCGGGGTGCCCGGGGCGGGCGGACGGTAGACCTCTGGCGCGGTGCCGGCCGTGCGCACCACGCCGCGTAACGGCGACCCGGTGAACCGCAGTACCTCGACCCGGTCTCGTCCGGCGACGCTCTCCAGCAGGGCGCGCAGCCATCGCCGGTCGTCCTGGAAGGGGGCCATGCCCGCGCTGTGGTCGAGCAGCAACTGAACGCCGCGCCGGGTGCTGGGGCGGCGCTGCCACGGCACCGACCGCATCGCCTGCTGCCTGGACACTTTCCGCATCAGGACCCGCTGGTCGAGCCGACGGCTCGCCACGGGTGCGGAGACGACGGCGACCATCACCCCGCGCGCCCACTCCGGCGTCCAGGGCGGGTCGGGCACCGTCGGGAGCACACCCTCGTCGGACCCGTCGTAGTGGGGGCTCGAGGTGGGGCGGCCCTCTGATGGCGCTCGCTTCTCGTCATCCTCGCCGGGCTGCGAGATGCGGGACAGGGCGAAGTCGAGCGGGCGCTCAGCAAGACGGGGTGCCAGGTCAGGATGCTCGGGCAGGGCAGAACGGAGCGGCGGCGCGGCGTCTGCGGGTGCTGGGCGTGTCCACGGCGGGCTCTCGGGCCCGGTGATGTGCTGCGGGGCCACCGTGACAGGAGGCGGCGGTGTTCTTGCCGTGGGTGGGGCGGGCGGCGGGTCGACCACCGGGACCGTCGTCTCGAATCCCAGGAGGTGTGCGATGGCCTCGGACGTCACCCGGTCGCCGGGCCGTAACAGCGCCACGGACTTCACCAGGTCGCCGAGAAAAACTTCGCCCCGGGTGCTCATGGCCTGCGTCCGGAGGTGTCGTGTGCGCTGTCCCGTGGGGCGTCCGGAACTGTGTGTCGCCATTCCCGCTTCCGCAGGGTGACGGCCTCCAGCACGTCCCATTCGCGCGTACCGGGCGTGACATGGAGCTGGTGGCTGGCTTTCAGGGCGTCCAGGTACTCAGCGGTGCTCGGGCCCGCCGGGGTGTGGGCGCGATGGTCGCGGATGCCGAGCAGGTGGTCGGCGACGAGTTCGGCGAGCCGCTTGTCGTAATGCGCACCCAGATGCTGTTCCGCCACCCGAAGCAGATGCTGCTGGGAGGGCGGGCGCAGTTCGAAGACGATGCATCGGCGCAGGAACGGGCGTGGCAGTTCCCGCTCGTCGTTGGTGGTGATGACGACGAGTGGGGCGTGTTCTTCGGCGACCGTTACCTGTCGGCTGTCGTCCCAGGGCAGAGTGAAGGACAACGAACCGAGCGGGCCCAGCAAACTGTTGGGCAGATCTGGGTCGGCCTTGTCGATCTCGTCGATCAGCACCACACAGCGCCGCCTGTCCGAACCCTCCTCGAAGGCCCGCCACAACGGCCCGGGCGTGTAGTAATTATCCATGACCTGCAGGGCGTTGGCCTGGGCGTCGTTGAGGCGCTGCATGGCGTCGAACCGCCAGAGCAGGTCCTCCGGTTCAGTGCGGGCCGTCACGACATGGGCGTGGTACCCCCAGCCGAGTTCGCGCGCGACGTTGGGCGCGAGCGACGACTTCCCGGAGCCCGGAGGCCCGAACAGCAGGAGTGGCCGGCCCGTCTTGAGCGCCACGTTGACCGCGAGCACCAGCCGTTCGTCGTCGAAGACGTACACCTCGTCGTCGGCCGCGTAACCGGCTGCGGAAGCCTCCGTGGACGAACGACCGGCGATGACGGGGTCGAACTCCTTCTCGTACTGGAGCACGCTTCCTCCGGGACAGGGGACAACCGGGTCCTGGCGCGCGGCACTTCACGGGGCGCGCGACGATCACCATTCTGTACCCGCCTGGTCGCACAGCGGATCCCTCGGCCGGAATCGCCTCAGAAACCGCTGCGGAGGAGTCGCATCCGAAACAACGGACGGTCACGGTCGGTGCCGGCGCCGCCGTCGTTCGACCGGGGCCGGGTGGGGGCGCTGAACCTCGGGTGAGGGGTGCGGGGTGTGGGAGCGGAGCTCCGGTGCATCGGACGCGCCCAATATCTGGATTTCGTATGTGGCCGTTTCTGACCAGCGGCGATCGGTATTGGATGCAACATGGTCAGCCGCTCGAAGGTCTTATCGGGCTCCCGTGCGAACCCTCATACCAGAGCGGGACGCTCCCCGTACGAGTTTGTCAACTGCCCACCGCACATGATGCGTTGCCGACTACTGTGAGTGGTCGTCGGGCGACGCAGGGGCGGAATCCCGGCGCTCTCGACCGACATCGAGTCGTGAGGACCAGACCGGAGGAGGGAGTCGACGCGATGGGGATCCCCCCAGCTCGACCGCGACCGGGAGCCGGGGGAAGCCGGTGACCGACGACCGCGTCGGAGTGCGTGCCACCCGTGGCGAGCGCACCCGGGAACCGGCGGGAACGCGCACCGGGCCCCGGGAGCCCGGCCGTGGGCCCGCGAACCAGTCCGCCGCGCGCCCGTGAACCAGTCCGGCCGCGGGGCCGCTAACCCGTCCAGCGGTGGGGTCGCGGGCCGGCCCGGCCGTGGACAGACGGGGCAACCAGCCCGAGGACAGGCCGATCCAGTCCGGCCGGGCCAGGGGAGCCCGCCCGGCGACCAGCCCGCCCACCGGGCCGGTACCCGGACCGGCACGAGGACTCCGATGTCTCAGCTCCGCGCACCGGCGGTACGCGCCGACCGTCGTGAGGGCGGTCGGCACGGGAAGCCGGCCGTCCGGCCCGCGACCACACTGACCGAGACCCACATACGGCCTCAGCTGCTGCGGCTCGCCGTGCTGCCGCCCGTCGCGGTCGCCCTCGCCGCCTCCGCGGCCGTCCTCTTCACCGTCCGCTCCACCGGCGCCCGGCCCGGCCTCACCTTCTGGGGCGTCCTCGCCGGCGCGGTCTCGGTGGCGCTCGCCGCCATCCTCATCGCCGCCGTCGCCGCCGACCGTGCCGCCAGGTCGGTCAGCGACCGCCTCGGCGCCCTGCGCCGCACCACCGCACGGGGCGAGGCCGATCTGCGGGCCCTCGTCGAGGCGTTGCGGCGTGGCGACGGGCCGCCCCAGCGCGCCCCGCGCGGCGGCCCGCCCGACGGTGCCGACGACTTCGACCTGCTCGCCGCCGACCTGACCCCGCGCCCACGGACGGCGCCGTCACCGCCGTCGTCCAAGCCGCCCAACTGTCCAGCCAGGCGGGCAGCGAGCAGAAGCTGGAAGTCTTCCTCAACCTCGCCCGGCGCCTGCAGTCCCTGGTGCACCGGGAGATCTCCATCCTCGACGAGCTGGAGAACGAGATCGAGGACCCCGACCTCCTCAAGGGCCTCTTCCACGTCGACCACCTCGCCACCCGCATCCGCCGCCACGCCGAGAACCTCGCCGTGCTCGGCGGCGCCGTCTCGCGCCGGCAGTGGAGCCACCCCGTCTCCATGACCGAGGTGCTGCGCTCGGCCATCGCCGAGGTCGAGCAGTACTCCCGCGTCAAACTCGTCCCGCCCATCGACGGCACCCTGCGCGGGCACGCCGTCGCCGACGTCATCCACCTGCTCGCCGAACTCGTCGAGAACGCCACGGTGTTCTCCGCCCCCCACACCCAAGTCCTGCTGCGCGCCAACCTGGTCACCTCCGGACTCGCCGTAGAGGTGGAGGACCGCGGCCTCGGCATGCCCGTCGCCGAGCAGAACAAGATGAACGCCCTGCTCACCGACCCCGACCAGGTCAACGTGGGGAGCCTGCTGGCGGACGGCCGGATCGGGCTGTTCGTGGTCTCGCAGCTGGCCCGGCGGCACGGCATCAACGTCCGGCTGCAGACCAACATCTACGGCGGGGTCCAGGCTGTACTCGTCGTACCGCAAGGGTTGTTGGGCGCGGAGCCGGGTGTGCCCGGGGTCGTACCCGGGGCCCCGGACGGGACGGGGGCGGCCGGGCCCGGTGGCGGGGGAGCGGGTGTGGGTCCGGCGCCGGCCGGGGCGCCGCGATCGGCTCGCGGCACGGCGGGAGACGTACGGCCGTCCATGCCGGTGCCGGGTGCGCCGGGCACCTCCGTGCCGGCCGCGGCCGTATCCGCAGGAAGCGGCTGGGCCGGGAGCCCTCGGAGACACCGGGCCGCAGCGGGTCGTTCCCGGCGACGGTCCCGTCGTACGGCCCGCTCGGCAGCCGGACGCCCCGCGCGGCTCGGGAGCAGCGGCGGCGGGAGGCGAGGCCGCCGTACCTCTGCCCGTGCGCGGCAGCCAGCAGGAGCGGCCCAACCCGGCGGAGGCCGTGCCGGGCATCCGGCCCGACGACCGGCGGCTGGTGGCGCAGAGCGCCGCCATGCCGCCCACCCCGCGCACCGGCACCGTCCGCGGCACCATGGGCAAGCCCCAACTGCCCCGGCGCCGCGCCCAGGAGCACATCGCACCCCAGCTCCGCGACGGCCCGACGCCGCCACGGCCGGACGCCGAGTACCTCGCCGGGCACGACCCGGGGCTCATGGCGGCCTTCCAGCGCGGCATCGGCCTCGCCGAGGCCCAGCAGCACATGGAAGCGGAGACCGCCGGAGGCCTGGACCTCAGCGCGTATTCGATGGGGGCAACGCACGTGGGCGCGGCCCATAGGGAGACGCCCCACGCAGACGCATCGCACAGGGACACGCCGCCCCACACGGGCGCACTGCACATGCACATGCACACGGACCCGATCACCGACACGGATCGGAGCCGTCCCAGGCTGACGGACACGGGCCCGACGGACACAGGCCGGACGGACACGGGTCCTGACGGACACGGGCCCGTCCCCCCACGGCCCCGAGTCACCTCGATCCCGGTCACACGCCCGGCTCACGCCCGCCCCGACCACCCCCACCCGGCACGACGGAGCGCAGAGCCGGATGACCACCCCTGCCACCGCCCACCCCTCCACCCCCACCACCACCCCAGCGCCCCCGCAGACCTTCGTACTCGAGTCGATCCACCATGGCGAGCGCCGACCGGCCATGTATCCGATCTCGACTGGCTGATGAGCGGCCTCGTGCAGCGCGTACCGCACACCACCAGCGCGGTCCTGCTGTCCTGCGACGGGCTCGTGAAGTCGGTCCACGGGCTCGACACCGACAGCGCCGACCACATGGCCGCCCTGGCCTCCGGCCTGTACTCCCTCGGACGCAGCGCGGGCGTCCGCTTCGGTGACGGCGGAGACGTCCGTCAGGTGGTCGTCGAGCTCGATTCCACGCTGCTGTTCGTGACCACCGCGGGCTCCGGCACCTGTCTCGCCGTGCTCGCGGGCCGCGAGGCGACGCGGCCGTCCTCGGCTACGAGATGGCCATGCTGGTCAAGAGCGTCCGCCCCTATCTGGTGACCGCACCCCGGCAGCACGCCGTCGAGTCCCCGGCGTCCCCGGTGATGAGGCCTTGAGCGTGGCGGCGGCCGGCGACGGGCCCTGGCTCGACGACGCGGCCGGACGCCTGGTGCGCCCTTTCACGGTCAGCAACGGCCGTACCCGGCCCACCGTCGCGCTCGACCTCCTGTCGCAGGTCATGGTCACCGGCGCCACCCCCCTCGGCTACCTCGGCCCCGAGCACACGCTGGCGCTCGACCTGTGCCGCGCGCCCGTCTCGGTGGCCGAGGTCGCCGCACATCTGAAGCTGCCGGCCGCGGTCACCAAGGTGCTGCTGTCGGACCTCGTCGACTGCGGGGCGCTCACCACCAAACCCCCGGAGTTCCACCACAACCCGACTGACCGGGCTCTTCTGGAGGCAGTGCTCGATGGACTACGACGACAGCTCTGACCCCTTCCCCACCGCACTCAAGATCCTGGTGGCCGGAGGCTTCGGAGTAGGCAAGACGACCTTCGTGGGCGCGGTCAGCGAGATCGCCCCGCTCAGCACGGAGGAACTGCTCACCACGGTCAGCGCCGCGACCGACAACCTCGACGGCATCGAGAACAAGGTCGAGACGACGGTCGCCATGGACTTCGGCCGTATCACCCTCGACCCGGAACATGTGCTGTACCTGTTCGGCACGCCCGGGCAGGAGCGGTTCTGGTTCATGTGGGACGAGCTCTCGGAGGGCGCGCTCGGCGCGGTCATCCTCGCCGACACCCGGCGCCTGGAGGACTGCTTCGCCGCCGTCGACTTCTTCGAGCAGCGCGGCCTCGGATTCATCGTCGCGATCAACGAGTTCGACGGCTCGTACCGCTACGACCCCGAGGAGGTCCGCGCGGCCATCGACCTCGCCCCGGAGATTCCCGTCATCCGCTGCGACGCCCGGATCTCCAGTTCGGGTGTCCAGACCCTGCTGACCCTCGTACGCCACCTCATCGCCCACGCCCCGGCACCCGCGCCGAGCCACGGCGCCCATATGTGATCGCCTTGTCCACCTTTCTCCCCCTGCCGCCCACAACTCCACGGAGCCGCATATGACCTTCGCCCACCGCGCCGGAACCCGCCGATGAGCTACGACCCGGTGCGTCCCGCCGGTCGTCTGCTGCTCACCCCCGAGGACAAGGAGGCCCCGGCCCGGGCCCGCCGACTGCACGGGCTGGGTCTGGGAGGGCGCCCGGAGCCTGCGCTCGACGCGTTCGCCGACCGGCTCGCCGAGGTGACCGGGGCGCCGTACGCCATGGTCAACTTCCTCGACGAGTACGGGCAGTTCTTCGCCGGGCTGCACGTCCCCGCCGTCCGGCCGGTCCTCGCCGACGCGGACGGGCCCCAGCCGGAGCTCGGCCGCCGGCTGGCGCGCGACCAGGGTTTCTGCCCGCATGTGGTGGTACGGCGCAAGGCGCTGGTCCTGGAGGACGTCAGCGACTATCCGCGGTTCGCCGGCAATCCCGTCGTCGACGAGTTCGGCATCCGCTCCTATCTGGGCGCACCGCTCGTCGACCGGGGCGGCATGGTCCTCGGCACGGTGTGCGTCGCCGATGTGGAGCCGCGGCCCTGGGGGAAGAGCGGTCTGGACACGATCAAGTCCGCGGCGGCCGAACTCGTCGCGCGCGTGGAGCGGATGGAGGCGGACGGCCTGCCCTTGTGAACGTGTGCTGACTTCGTACGTCCTGACGCCCCGCTGCCCCTCACACCCCGCCCCGCCAGATGTTGTCGAAGGCGGCGCTCTCGATCGCCCGGCGCTGCCGCACCGCCTCCAGCTCCATCACCGCGTCCCCGACGGCCGCCAGCACGGTCGTGACGGTGTCGTCGGTGAAGTCCGCCGGGTCACCGGCCGGTTCGTCCTGGATGCCGGCCGCGGCGGCCAGGGCGGCGAAGACCGGCTCGCCCGAGTCCCGGCGCTCCTCGGCGCGGTGCCGCTCCGGCGAGTCCACCAGCTCGGCGCGTCCGGCCTGCCGGGCGATCCGCAGTCCGCGCGGGCGGGCCGTCAGCCCCTCCTGCTCCAGGGCGGAGCCGTACGCAGAGGAGAGCCCCTCACCTCGACGCCACAGCCAGTCCTGGACCGACTCGTACGGCTCCTGTCGTACGGCGGTGGCGGCGGCCTCCGTCAGCAGGCGGTCGACCGGCGCCGACTGCGCGCCGGGCACGACATGGTCGCCGTCCACCGCGAGGGCGCCCGCCTCCACGAGGTCGAGCAGCTCGGAGGCCGCGAGCGCGAGCGACAGGTCGCCCTGTTCCACAGGTCTGTCCTGGCCCGCCTCCAGGGCGACGATCGCGAGATCACGTGCGGTGTTCATCAGCGGCTCCACATCGGTCGCAGGCATCCTCGCCCCTCCCAACGGGCCGGTCGGCGGCGGTGTTCCCCACTCAGGGGTGGCGTGAAGAAGATCTGCGGCGGCGCTTAAGAAAACCTCGATGGACCTGAGGGGGCGTCGTACGGCAGATTGCTACGCGATTCCACCCCTCTTCCCGGCTGCGGGCCTCTTCGGCGTGCCCGCGCGCGGGAACGCACCCTCAGGAGCCGTAGCGGTGAAGGCGCTGGTCAAGGAGAAGGCGGAGCCCGGACTGTGGCTCGCGGACGTCCCCGAACCCGCCGTGGGAGCCGGCGACGTACTGATCAAGGTGCTGCGCACCGGCATCTGCGGTACCGATCTGCACATCCGGTCCTGGGACGGGTGGGCGCAGCAGACGATCCGTACGCCGCTGGTGCTCGGGCACGAGTTCGTCGGCGAGGTCGTCGAGACCGGCCGTGATGTCGTCGACATCGCCGTGGGCGACCGGGTCAGCGGCGAGGGGCACCTGGTCTGCGGCAAGTGCCGCAACTGCCTCGCCGGCCGCCGCCACCTGTGCCGGGCCACGGTCGGGCTCGGCGTCGGACGGGACGGGGCCTTCGCGGAGTACGTCGCCCTGCCCGCCTCGAACGTGTGGGTGCACCGCGTCCCCGTGGACCTCGACGTGGCCGCGATCTTCGACCCGTTCGGCAACGCCGTGCACACCGCGCTGTCCTTCCCGCTGGTCGGCGAGGACGTGCTGATCACCGGTGCCGGGCCGATCGGCCTGATGGCGGCGGCCGTGGCCAAGCACGCCGGGGCCCGCAACGTCGTCATCACCGACGTCAGCGAGGAGCGGCTCGACCTCGCCCGCAAGATCGGCGTCAGCCTCGCCCTGAACGTCGCCGAGTCCTCGATCGCCGACGGCCAGCGCTCCCTCGGGCTCCGCGAGGGCTTCGACATCGGCCTGGAGATGTCCGGCAATCCGACCGCGATGCGCGACATGATCGCCAACATGACGCACGGCGGCCGGATCGCCATGCTCGGCCTGCCCGCGCAGGAGTTCCCGGTCGACTGGGCCCGCGTCGTCACCTCGATGATCACCATCAAGGGCATCTACGGCCGTGAGATGTTCGAGACCTGGTACGCGATGTCGGTCCTCCTGGAGGGCGGCCTCGACCTCGCCCCCGTGATCACCGGCCGCTACGGCTACCGCGACTACGAGGCGGCGTTCGCGGACGCCGCGAGCGGCCGCGGCGGCAAGGTCATCCTCGACTGGACCGCGTAACCCCGGACTGCGTAACCCTTTAGGAGCCACTCCCATGTTCGACTCTGTCCGTGACGATCTCCGCGCCACCCTCGACGAGATCCGCGCCGCCGGTCTGCACAAGCCCGAGCGCGTCATCGGCACCCCGCAGTCCGCGACCGTGAACGTCACCGCGGGCGGCCGTCCCGGTGAGGTCCTCAACTTCTGCGCCAACAACTACCTCGGTCTCGCCGACCACCCCGAGGTCGTCGCCGCCGCCCACGAGGCCCTCGACCGCTGGGGCTACGGCATGGCGTCCGTGCGCTTCATCTGCGGCACGCAGGAGGTGCACAAGGAGCTGGAGGCCCGCCTCTCGGCGTTCCTCGGCCAGGAGGACACGATCCTCTACTCGTCCTGCTTCGACGCCAACGGCGGTGTCTTCGAGACCCTCCTCGGCCCCGAGGACGCGGTCATCTCCGACGCCCTCAACCACGCGTCGATCATCGACGGCATCCGGCTGTCCAAGGCCCGCCGCCTGCGTTACGCCAACCGCGACATGGCCGACCTGGAACGGCAGTTGAAGGTCGCCTCCGACGCGCGACGCCGACTGATCGTCACCGACGGCGTGTTCTCCATGGACGGCTATGTGGCCCCGCTCGCCGAGATCTGCGACCTCGCCGACCGCTACGACGCCATGGTCATGGTCGACGACTCGCACGCCGTCGGCTTCGTCGGCCCCGGCGGCCGCGGCACCCCCGAGCTGCACGGCGTCATGGACCGCGTCGACATCATCACCGGCACCCTCGGCAAGGCGCTCGGCGGCGCGTCCGGCGGCTATGTGGCCGCCCGCGCGGAGATCGTCGCCCTGCTGCGCCAGCGCTCCCGCCCGTACCTGTTCTCCAACACGCTCGCCCCGGTGATCGCCGCCGCCTCCCTCAAGGTCCTCGACCTGCTGGAGTCGGCCGACGACCTGCGGGTCCGGCTGAACGAGAACACGGCCCTGTTCCGCCGCCGGATGACGGAGGAGGGCTTCGAGATCCTCCCCGGCGACCACGCCATCGCCCCCGTGATGATCGGCGACGCGGCCAAGGCCGGCCGCCTCGCGGAGCTGCTCCTGGAGCGCGGCGTGTACGTGATCGGCTTCTCCTACCCGGTGGTGCCGCAGGGCCAGGCCCGTATCCGCGTCCAGCTGTCGGCCGCGCACTCCACCGAGGACGTGAACCGCGCGGTGGACGCCTTCGTCGCGGCGCGGGCCGAGCTGGAAGCGGCGGCCTCCGGGGAGTCGGCGGGCTGAGCCCGAGCACACGGGGGCATTTGAGACAATCGATCCCATGATCGAAGCGCGGCGGCTGCACATCCTCCGGGCGGTGGCCGACCACCGTACGGTGACGGCGGCTGCCGCCGCGCTGTATCTCACGCCCTCGGCGGTGTCCCAGCAGCTCACGGCCCTGGAGCAGGAGACCGGGCACCGCCTGGTCGAACGCGGCGCGAAGGGCGTACGGCTCACCGCGGCCGGCGAGATCCTGCTGAACCACACCAACGCCGTCCTCGCCCAGCTGGAGCGCGCCGAGGCGGAACTGGCCGCGTACGGCTCGGGCGAGGCCGGCACGGTCACCGTCGCCTCCTTCGCGACCGGCATCGCCCTGGTCGTCGCGCCCGCGGTGGCGAGGCTCGCCGTGACCTCCCCGGGCATCCGCATCCGCGTCCAGGACGCCGAGGGCGACGCCAGTCTGCCGATGGTCCTGGACCGGCAGGTCGATGTCGCGGTCGCCGTCGAGTACCGCGGGGCGCCCCCGGCCGACGACCCCCGTCTGACCCACGTCCCTCTGTACGCCGAGCCCTTCGACGCGGTCGTCCCGGTGAGCCACCGGCTGGCGGAGGCGGGCGAGGTGCCGCTGGCGGAACTGGCCAAGGACCCGTGGATCGGCCCCTATCCGGGCAACCCCTGCCATGAGGTCGTGGTCCTGGCCTGCGAGAACGCGGGCTTCCAGCCCAGTCTCGAACACTCCTCGGACGACTTCCGCGCGGTCGTCGCCCTCGCCTCGGCCGGCGCGGGCGTGGCGCTCGTACCGCGCTCGGCGCTGATCGGAATGGACCTGACAGGTGTCGTCGTACGACCGGTCGACGGCGTCGCGCCCACCCGGCGGGTGTTCGCGGCGGTACGGCGGGGCGCGGAGGGGCATCCGCTGATCCGGCCGGTGATCGAGGCGCTGGCCGGGGCGGCTGAGAGCGGGACGTAACCTGCCTGTTTCATATGCGGGATACCGTCCCGGATATGAAACAAGCCGAAGCCGGGATCGCCCCGGACCCCGTCGATGTCCGACTGGGCGCGCGTCTCGCCGAACTGCGTGCCGAACGCGGCTGGTCCCTGGGCGAGTTGGCCGACCGGACCGGGGTGAGCAAGTCGACCCTGTCCCGGGCCGAGCGTGCGGAGACCAGCCCGACCGCCTCCCTGCTGAACCGTCTGTGCGCGGCCTACGGGCGGACCATGTCCCAGCTGCTCAGCGAGGTCGAGACCGAGCCCCCGTTGCTGGTCCGGGCCGCTGAGCAGCCCGTGTGGGAGGACCGGGCCTCCGGTTTCGTACGGCGTTCCGTGTCACCGCCCCACAGCGGGCTGCGCGGCGAACTCGTCGAGGGACGGCTCGCCCCGGGCTCGGACATCGCGTACGACAGGCCGCCCGTGCCCGGCCTCGAACAGCACATCTGGGTCCTGGAAGGCGCGCTGGACATGACCGCGCAGGACGTCGGGCACCGGCTGGGCGCCGGGGACTGTCTGCGGCTGCGGGTGTGGGGGCCGACACGGTTCCGGTGCGCCGGGCCGGAGCCGGTGCGGTACGCGCTGGCGGTGGTGCTGCCGTGATCGTCACCCGGCTCGACGCGGATCAAGTGCAGCTGTATGCCGAGGAGTTGGCCGACCTGATGGCCGACACCGTCGACGGCGGCGCCTCCATCGGCTTCCTCGCGCCCCTCGACCGCGCGGTGGCCGTCGCCTGGTGGAAGGGACGGGCGGCCGCAGTGGCGTCCGGACAACTCGCCGTCTGGATCGCCCGCTCCGGCGACCGGGCGCTCGGCACCGTCAGCCTGGCCTTCCCCGACAAGCCCAACAGCCGGCACCGCGCCGAACTGGTCAAGCTGATGGTGCACCGGGACGCGCGAGGGCGGGGGCTCGGACGCAGGCTCCTGACGACCGCCGAACAGGCCGCCGCCGACGCCGGCATCACCCTGCTCCACCTCGACACGGAGACCGACAGCTTGGCGGAGCGCCTGTACACCTCGGCCGGATGGACCAGGGCCGGCGTGATCCCCGACTACGCGGCCGACCCGGCCGGAGTCCTCCGGGGGACGACCCTCTACTACAAGAACCTGGGGACAACCGCTCCCACCAGGTGATTGTCAGTGGCAGCCGCTACGGTGCGTGTCATGCCGGATGCCGAAGACGTACGCCGTATCGCCCTGTCCCTGCCGGACACCACGGAGAAGATCGCCTGGAGCATGCCCACGTTCCGGGTCGCGGGGAAGATGTTCGCCACGCTGCCCGAGGAGGAGACCTCCCTCGCGGTCCGCTGCCCCAAGGAGGAGCGGGACGAACTGGTGCTCGCCGAGCCGGAGAAGTTCTGGATCGCCGATCACGAGGCGCAGTTCGCCTGGGTCCGGGCCCGCCTCGCCGCCCTGGAGGACGAGGACGAACTGCGGGACATCCTGGCCGACTCCTGGCGCCAGGCCGCCCCGCCCCGACTCCTCGACAGCTATCCGGAGTTGGGGCGTCCGGTCGGCGAGTGAAATTCCCCGGGGGCTGTCAGTGCCCCGTGGCATGATCCGAAGGCGTGGCGAGTGGGACGCATGCGGGTGCGGGTGGTGCCGGGAGGGGTGTGCGGATGACCGGGGTGTCGTCGAAGGGGGAGGCGTACGGCGCGAGCGCCGACGACGTCGCTCCTGTTCCGGCGTGCGAGGCGGCCGTGTCGGCCGTCTGGTCGCGGGACTTCGCCCTGTTCTTCGTCGCGCGGGCCGTCGCCGCCCTCGGCCACACGATCCTCCCCGTCGCCCTCGCCGCCGGCCTGCTGGAGCACGGCTACGGGGCGGGCGCGGTGGGCCTCGCGATGGCCTCCTCGGCCGCGTCCTTCGCCGGGCTCGTGGTCTTCGGCGGCGTCATCGCCGACCGCTTCGACACCCGCAAGGTGATGATCGGCGCCGACGTGGTGCGGCTGGGCACCCAGACCCTCGCCGCCGCGCTCTTCTTCTCCGGGCATGTGGTGCTGTGGCAGATCTGCGCCATCGGCTTCGTCAACGGCGTGGCGGGCGCCCTGTTCCAGCCCGGCGTCGCCAGTACGGTTCCCCGGCTGGCCGGCGATGTGCAGGGCGCGAACGGCGCGATACGCATCGCGGAGGCCGGCGCCCAGCTCGCCGGCCCCGCCCTCGCCGGACTGCTCGTCGGTTTCGCCTCGGCCGGCGGCGTCTTCGCCGTGGACGCCGCCCTGTACGCGGTCAGCGCCCTGTGCCTGCTGGCGCTCAGACTGCCGCCGCGCGCCCCGGACGACGGACCGGCGCCGCGGGCGGCCAGCACCTTCCGGGCCGATCTGGTCACCGGCTGGCGGGAGTTCAGGGCCCGCACCTGGCTGTGGGGAGTGATAGCCATCTGGGGCCTGTACATGATCTCCGTGTCCGGTCCCACTGTCCCGCTGGTCGCCACCGAGGTCGTCCAGGACCACGGCCCGCGCGCCTACGGCCTGGTGAACTCCGCGCTCGGCGCCGGCACCGTCGTCGGCGGACTCCTCGCCCTGCGGCTGCGCCCGCACCGGATGCTGCGCGCCGGATCGATCGCGCTGGTCGGCTTCGGGGCCTTCCCGGCGGCCGTCGGCGCGGGCCTCGGCGTGCCCGCCATGATGGCCGGAGCCGCCGTCGCCGGGACGGGCATGGCGTTCTGGAGCGTGATGTGGTCGACCAGCATCCAGACCCAGGTCCCGCCCGACGCCCTCAACCGCATCCACGCCTACGACGTCGCCGGCTCCCTCGCCCTGATGCCGGTCGGCCAGGCGCTCGCGGGCCCGTCCGCCGCGGCCCTCGGTGCCGACCACGTGCTGCTCGTCGCCGGGGTGATGAGCCTCGTCGTCTGCGGTGCCCTGCTCTCGGTGCCGGCGATACGCGACCTGGTGCGCGCCGACGCCGTGGCTTCGCCTTCCCGATAAACGGGTGCGCGACCACCGACCCGAGTGCGGTATTGTTTCCATGCACGTTCGGCCGGGGGAAACCCCAGGTCAGACGGACACCGGGACGTGGCGCAGCTTGGTAGCGCACTTGACTGGGGGTCAAGGGGTCGCAGGTTCAAATCCTGTCGTCCCGACGGTGTGAGAGGGCCTTCACAGGCGAGAGTCTGTGAAGGCCCTTCTTCGTGCCGTCAGTTCGCCCGCAGCACGGACCCCAGTGCCTCGTCGACCGTGGGGTGGGCGAAGTCGAATCCGGCCTTGAGCAGGGCCGACGGCACGGCACGGCAACTGCACGTGATGCCCGTCGCGAACTCCCCGAGCGCCGCCCGGAGCGCGAACGCGGGCACGGCGGCGAGCGTCGGCCGGTGCAGCGCCCGGCCCAGCGCCTCGGTGACGGCACGGTTCGTCACCGGTTCGGGGGCCGTGAAGTTGACCGGCCCCGAGAGCTCGTCGGCGGCGATCGCGAACCGCAGCGCCGCGATGTGGTCGGTGAGCGAGATGAACGGCCAGTACTGCTCGCCCGAGCCCAGCCGGCCTCCCAGACCGAAGCGGAACAGCGGCAGCAGCCTGCCGAAGGCGCCGCCCCGCGCCGAGACCACGAGGCCGGTGCGCGGATGCACGACCCGGACGCCGGCCTCCCGGGCCGGTTCGGCGGCGGCCTCCCAGGCGGCGCACACGTCCGCCAGGAAGTCGTCCCCCGCGGGCGCGCCCTCCTCGATGACCAGCTCACCGGTGTCGCCGTAGTAGCCGGTCGCGGACGCGGAGACCAGCACGCGCGGAGGAGTGGCCGCCTCGGCGCAGGCCCGTGCGATCGTGTCCGTCCCGGCGGTCCGGCTCCGGCGGATCTCCGCCTTGTACGCGGCGCTCCACCGCTTGTCCCCGATCCCCGGCACCGGCCAGGTGCACGACCGCGTCGACCCCGTCCCAGCGCGCCGGGCCGGACCGTCCCGGCGGCCGGGTCCCACCACGCCGACTCGCTGCCGTCACCGGTGGCGGGCGCCGTCCCGTCGCGGACGAGGCGGACCACCTGGTGGCCGTCGGAGAGGAGCGAGGTGGTGAGGGCGGATCCGATGAGGCCGGTGGAACCGGTGATCGCGACGCGCATGGCGTTCTCCCAGGCAGGTGTTTCAAATTTGAAACCAACCTACTCCGGTGGCTGCGCCCGAACCCACGGAGAGCCTGTGACGTCACTCATGCCGTGCCGAGGTCCACCCACGTCCGCCGCTGCGCGGACCGCGTCATCGCGTCCAGTGCCGTCGCGCTCGCCACCGCGTCCTCGAGTGTCGCGCCGTACGGGGTCCCTTCGGCGATCGACCGGAGGAACCCGTACGCCTCGATCACCTTCAGGTCGTCGTAGCCCATGGTGTTGGCGGAGCCCGGCTGGAAGGCGCCGAACTCGCCCGCGCCCGGGCCGACGTAGACCGTGCTGACGGGCTGGTCCTGGTAGGCCGTGCCGCGGCTGACGCCGAGCTCGCCCATGCGGCGGTAGTCCCAGAAGACCGCGCCGGTGGTGCCGTGGATCTCGAAGCCGTAGTTGTTCTGTTCGCCGACCGAGACCCGGCAGGCCTCCAGGACGCCTCGGGCGCCGGAGGCGAAGCGGAGGAGGCAGTTGACGTAGTCGTCGTTCTCGACCGGGCCCAGCTCGCCGCCCGTCGCGCGGGTGTGGCCCGCGGTGGCGCCGGTGGGGCGGGCCCGCTCGGGGACGAAGACCGCGGTGTCGGCGGTGAGCGACTCGATGTCGCCGAGGAGATGGCGGGCGAGGTCCACGCCGTGCGACGCGAGGTCGCCCAGCACTCCGCTGCCGCCGCGCTCCAGCTCGTACCGCCAGGTCAGGGCGCCCTCGGGATGGGCGGCATAGTCGCTGAAGAGGCGGACGCGGATGTGCGTGACGGTGCCGATCTCGCCGGCGGCGATCAGCTCCCGGGCGGCCTGGACGGCGGGCGCGTTGCGGTAGTTGAAGCCGACCGTGCCCTGGACGCCGGCCTTGGCGACCGCGTCGGCCACCGCGCCGGCGTCCTGGGCGGTCAGGCCGACCGGCTTCTCGATCCAGATGTGCTTGCCCGCCTCGGCCATCGCGACGCCGATCTCGCGGTGCAGGAAGTTCGGGGCGGTGATGCTCACGGCCCGTACCCGCGGATCCGCGGCCACCTCGCGCCAGTGGCGGGTCGCGGACGCGAAGCCGTACTGCCGCGCGGCCTGCTCGGCGCGGCCGGGCACCTCGTCGGCGACCGTCACGAGTTCCGGCCGCAGCGGCAACTGCGGGAAATGGTGCGGCAGCCGGGCGTAGGCCTGGGTGTGCACCCGCCCCATCCAGCCGAAACCCACCACGGCGATGCCGAGCCTGTCCACGATGACCGCCCTTCCTCGTACCTGCCCTGGAGTTTTGGACCGTTCCAAAGCCTCCGCCGCTCACGATGGAGCCGTGCGACCGCGAGTGTCAAGGGCTTGCGAGGCGAACGGACGGTATGGAACGGTCCATGCATGAGGACCCCGACCATCCGTGACGTCGCCGAGCGCGCCGGCGTGTCCAAGTCGCTGGTCTCGCTGGTGCTGCGCGGCTCCGAGGGCGTACGTCCCGAGAAGCGCGCGGCCGTCCTCGCCGCCGTCGAGGAACTCGGCTACCGGCCCAACGCCGCCGCCCGCAGCCTCAGCGAGCGCCGCACCCGCACGGTCGGCGTGCTCCTGAACGACCTGCGCAACCCCTGGTTCGTGGAACTCCTCGACGCGCTCAACTCCCGGCTCTACGACAGCGGACTGCACACCCTGCTCGCCGACGGGCACCTCAACCGCCGGCTCGGCGAGGACCTCACCCGCACCTTCACCGAGCTGCGGGTCGACGGTCTGATCGCGGTCGGCACGCTCCAGGACCCCGAGGCACTGCGCACCGCCGCCGGGCAGATCCCCACCGTCGTCGCGGGCGCCCGTGAACCGGAGCTGCCCGGGGTGGACGTCGTCGCCAACGACGACGAACAGGGCGCCCGGCTCGCCACCGAGCACCTCATCGGGCTCGGCCACCGGCACATCGCGCACATCGCCGCGCAGGGTGCCGTGGGCGAGCTGCGGCGCCGGAGCTTCGAGGCGGTGATGCGGGAGCACGGGCTGGCCGGCACGGCGGTCACGGAACAGGGGGACCTGACCGAGGAGGGCGGCTACCGGGCCACCGTACGACTCCTCAACCGCCCGCAGCGGCCCACCGCGATCTTCGCCGTCAACGACATGACCGGCGTCGGCGCGTTGTCGGCGGCGGAGGAGAGCGGGCTCCAGGTGCCACGGGACCTGTCCGTCGTCGGCTACGACAACACCTATCTCTCCCGCCTGCGCCATCTGTGGCTGACCACCGTGGACAACGCCGGCCACGACGTGGGCCGGCGCGCGGCCCAGCGGCTGCTCGACCGGATCGAGGACCCGGACCGGCCGCGCGAGGTCGAACTCGCCACGCCCGTACTGGAGGTGCGCGGCACCACGGCACCGCCCCGCTAGCCGGCGCGCTCGTGCCCTCACCGCAGACGGTCAGCCGCCGCCGTCGAGGTCGGTGCACTGGCGGACCACCCGCAGCTCATGGCCGTCGAGCTCCATTTCGTACAGCTTCCCCCGGGCGTTCTCGAACGGCCGGTGCAGGATCATCATCAGCCGGCCCTCGAAGGTGCGGAACAGCATGCCGTGCCCGCTGTCCTCACGCACCAGCGGCCGCCGCTGGAGCCATGGGCCCCGCAGGTCGCCGGACTCGGAGACGGCGTACGTCTGGACGTAGCCGCCGCTGATGGTGCCGTCCGGGCCGACGGTGTTCTTCTCGTAGGTCGACCACAGCATGAGCAGCGAGCCGTTTGGGGTGGGGTACAGCTGGGGGCCGTCGGTGATGTACGGGGGGAGCTGTCCCGGGAGGCCGGCGGGGATCTGCTCGCCGAGCCAGGGGGCGTCGGACGCCTTGAAGAGAAACACCGGCTCGCCGATGGTCTCCGTCAGGTCCGGGGCCAGCCGGATCGCCTCCATGGTGCCGTCGATCGTCTGCAGCCATTCGTGCGCGTAGACCATCCAGGGCTGCCCGTCCCGGTCGACGTGGAGCGTTCCGTCGAGGGTCATCAAGTGCGGGGGAGGGGTCGGGCGTTCGGGGTCGACGGCGGTGAACGGACCCAGCAGGGAGTCGGACACGGCGGTGATGGTGCCGCGCAGGTGGTTCCGCAGCTGGAACGGGGTGCCCCACTGGTTGGGTGGCGGCACGGGGAGGGGGTGGTTCTCATCGTGGAGGGTGGTGAACAAGTAGTACCTGCCTGCCCACTTGTGCACCTCGGGCGCCCAACCGCCGTCCTTCGCCCAGAGGTTCTCCTGGTCGCGGCGAGGAAGACCGGCACGGGAGGGGTCCAGTCGCGCAGGTCGTGGCTGCGGTAGACCATCGTGCCGGTGCCCTCGACGCCGGACACGGACGGGTCGTTGGAGGTGTAGAGGTGGTAGGTGCGGGTCTCTTCGTCGGCGACGACGAACGGATCGTGCAGCGGCATGCCGGGCAGCCGCATCGGTGAGGTGTCGACCACGCGCCGAACAATACGGCGACGTGCTGCGACGGCCGGGATCAGGGCCTCGGTCCGGCCAGGACCTCGTGGGCGAGGGTGATCAGGTCGGGCAGGGCCGGGTGTCCCGCGCCTCGCGCCAGGCGAGGGCGACGGGGACGGGCGGGGCGTCCGTGAGCGGGCGATACACCAGGGAAGGATGGGCGTGATTGCCGGGAGTGGCCGTCGTGGAGACACCGACGGCCCGGCCCGCCGCGATGGCCATCAGCCACTCGTCGGTGTTGCTCACCTCGATGGTCGCGGACGGGCGGGCCGTCGGCGGCCACAGGTCCATCGTCGTCGTACCGGACACGACGTTGACGGCGATCGGACGGTCCACCAGATCGGAAAGGGTGACCCGGGGGAGGCCCGTCAGGGGGCTGTCCGACGGGAGGACGACCACCCGCTCCTCCCAGGTCAGCAGCTCGGTGCGGAGCCCGGGCGCGGTGACGGCCCCACGCAGCAGGGCCGCGTCGACCTTGCCCTGGGTGAGGCCCGCCGTACGGTCGTCGACGCGGAGCAGTTCGAGACGGGTGCCGGGGTGGATCTCGTCCCAGCGGCGCAGCAGCGCGACGGTGTGGTCGCCGAGCGCCGCCCAGGGATGGCCGAGGCGCAGTGGCCAGCTCCGCAGCCCGCCCGGGTCCAGGGCGGTGTCCACGGCGGACAGGGCGGCGGCGGCCTTGTCCCGGAAGACACGGCCCTGCGTGGTCAGCTGCAGATGATGGGTCGAGCGGTCGACGAGACGGGCGCCCAGATGGTCCTCGAGCCGGCGCAGCGTCCGCGACAGCGCGGGCTGGCTCACATGGAGGCGGGCGGCGGCACGGGTGATGTTGCCTTCCTCGGCGATGACGAGGAAGGCCCGCAGGTGCCGCAGTTCCACGGTCATGCTTCCAGAGCATAACCGCAGGGAAATCGGCATTTCACGCGGAGCCGCCGGCTGCCTAGCGTGAACGCCATGACCACCACGGTGACCAGCTCACGCCCTCTCGTACGGCATCCCGCGGGGCGCGGCAGCCTCGTCGGCGTCGGCCTCGTGCTGGCGGGTTCGGTGTCGGTGCAGTTCGGATCGGCCTGTGCCGCCCTGCTGTTCCCGCGCGCCGGGGCGCTCGGCACGGTGGGCCTGCGGATCGCCTTCGCCGCGGTGCTGCTCCTGACCGTCACCCGGCCCCGGCTGCGCGGCCACTCGCGCACCGACTGGGCGGTGGTCACCGGCTTCGGCCTGGCCCTCGGCGGCATGAACCTCCTGTTCTACCAGTCCATCGCCCGCATCCCGCTGGGCGCGGCCGTCACCCTGGAGGTCCTCGGCCCGCTCCTGCTGTCGGTGCTGGTCTCGCGGCGCGCGGCGAGCTTCCTCTGGGCAGGCCTCGCCCTCGCCGGGGTGTGTCTGCTGAGCGGCGGCGACTTCGGGAGCCTCGACGTGGGCGGAGCGGCGTTCGCGCTGGGTGCCGGGGCGATGTGGGCGGCGTACATCCTGCTCAACGCCCGTGCGGGCGCCCGCTTTCCGCGTCTGGACGGTCTCGCGATCGCGATGGGCGTCGCCGCGCTCGTGAGCCTGCCGCTGGGCATCGGGGCGTCGGGGACGGCCCTGCTGGAGCCGGGCGTGCTCGGGCTGGGCCTCGCCATCGCGGTGCTCGAGCTGCCGGGGTGCCGTACACCCTCGAACTGCCTCGCCCTGCGCCGGCTGTCCGCGGCGACGTCGCGGTCCTGATGAGTCTGGCCGCCCGCGCTTGCGGCGGACGGCGGGTTGGCTGGTGCTGGGGCAGGGGTTGTCGCTGCTGCAGTGCGGGGCGATCGGGTTGGTGGTGGGGCGAGTGCGGGGGCGGTGTCGGTCTTCCCGACGATGACGGCCGTGAACCCCATGATCGGGGTGCTCATGGTCGGTGAGAAAGCCGTGGACCTGA
>MWJO01000150.1 GCA_002027195.1 Streptomyces sp. GKU 895
GCCCCAGCCACAGATCCGCCCCGAGCGGCCCCGCGATCCGCTCGGCGATCCACTCACCCGTGCCGTGCCCCGTCACCCGCCGCACCAGCTCGTCCACCAGCCAGCCGTACGTCAGCGCGTGATAGCCGTGGTCCGTGCCGGGCTCCCACACGGGCGCCTGAGCGGCCACGGCCGCCGGACCCTTCGACGGGTCCAGGGCCTCGGCGGGCGTGATCGGACGGTCGAGGACGGGCAGGCCCGCCCGGTGGTTGAGCACATGCCGGACCAGGACCCGCTCCTTGCCGTGCGCCTTGAACTCCGGCCAGTACTCGCCGACCGGCGCGTCCAGGTCCAGCCGCCCGTTCTCGGCCAGCATCAGCGGTACGGCGGCGGCGACGCCCTTGGTCGCCGAGCGCACGATCTGGGCGGTGCCGCGCCGCCACGGCTCGGTGCCGTCCACGTCCTTCGTACCGGCCCACAGGTCGACGACCTTGTGCCCGTCCCGGTAGACGGCGACGGCCGCGCCCCGGTCCCCGAGCTGCTCGAAGTTCCGGACGAACGCGTCCCTGACCGGCTCGAAGCCCTCGGCGACTGTGCCGTTCACGTCCACGGCCGTACTCCTTAGCGTGCTGCTCGGTGCGGTGGGTGTCCCCACATCAGCCAAGCAGGATCGTCACGTCGATGTTCCCGCGGGTCGCGTTGGAGTACGGGCACACCTCGTGCGCGGCGTCCACCAGCTTCGCCGCGAGGCCCGCGTCGAGGACCGGGAGGGAGACGCTCAGGGCGACCGCGAGACCGTAGCCGCGGTGCTTGTTGGGGCCGATGCCGACCTTCGCGGCGACGGTGGAACCGGTCAGGTCGTAGCCCTCACGGTTGCCGACGAGGATGAGCGCGTTGTGGAAGCAGGAGCTGTAGCCGGCGGCGAAGAGCTGCTCCGGGTTGGTGCCGTTGCCGTCGCCTCCCAGCGCCGGAGGCATCGCGACCTTCAGCCCGATCTGCCCGTCCTGACTGGTGACATAGCCGTCCCGGCCGCCGTGCGCGGTGGCCTCGGCGACGTACATGATCTTCGTCGGACGGGTGTCGACGGTGGTGGTGTCGGTGGTGGTGTCGGCGGTGGTGTCACTCATGGCTGGCCCCCCAGAACAAGTGCGCGCAAATACATCGTGCACAAGGTACCGACCAGTAGGGAGGGGGCGGCCTACCGGGGGTGGCAACCGTGGGTAACAGGAGTTCAGAAGGGGCGCTCGGCCGCCTTGTGCGCCTTGTCCGCGAGCTCCCACAACTCCTCGCGCAACCTCGCGACCCCCGTGGTGTCGAGCCCGGTCGCGGACAGGAGTGCGCCCGGGACGCGCGCCGCGCGCTCCCGCAGTTCCTCTCCGCGCCCTGTGCACGCGACGAGCACCGAGCGCTCGTCGTGGGCCGCGCGCTCCCGGCGCACCACCCCTGCGCTCTCCAGCCGCTTGAGCAACGGCGACACCGTGCCGTAGTCGAGCCGCAGCGCCGCCGCCAGCTCCTTCACCGTCGTCTCGCCGCGCTCCCAGAGCACGAGCAGCACCAGGTACTGCGGATAGGTGAGACCGAGCTCCTCCAGCAGCGGGCGGTACGCGGCCGTCACCGCGCGCTGGGCGGCGTACAGCGCGAAACACAGTTGCTCGTCCAGCAGGAGCGACCCGTCGGGCGCCGTGCGCGCCCCCTCGGCGCGCGCCCCCGCCTCGCCTCGCGTCTCCTCGTTCGTCACGCGCCCATTGTCACGGACGGTCCGAGCCGGCGGACACCGAACGCGGGTCGAAGCCGAACGGCAGCTCCAGGCGGTGGGCGCGCATCAGGTCCTCGTCGGAGAGCAGCTCGGCCGTCTTGCCGTCGGCCGCGATGACGCCCTCGCTGAGGATGAGGGAGCGCGGGCACAGCTCCAGGGCGTACGGGAGGTCGTGCGTGACCATGAGGACGGTGACGTCCAGGGAGCGCAGGATGTCGGCGAGTTCGCGCCGGGAGGCGGGGTCGAGGTTGGAGGACGGCTCGTCGAGGACGAGGATCTCCGGCTCCATGGCGAGCACGGTCGCGACGGCGACCCGGCGGCGCTGGCCGAAGGAGAGGTGGTGCGGCGGGCGGTCCTTGAACTCGGCCATGCCGACGCGCGCCAGCGCGCGGTCCACGCGCGCTTCCAGTTCCGCGCCCTTCACGCCCGCGGCCGCCGGCCCGAACGCCACGTCCTCGCGCACGGTCGGCATGAACAGCTGGTCGTCGGGGTCCTGGAAGACGATCCCGACCGGCGCCGGATCTCCGCCATGTGCCGCTTGCCGACGGGCAGTCCGGCGACGTGCACGGTGCCGGTGCCGCCGGACAGGATGCCGTTGAGGTGGAGCACGAGGGTCGTCTTGCCGGCGCCGTTCGGCCCGAGCAGCGCGACCCGTTCGCCGCGCCCGATCGAGAAGTCCACCCCGAACAGGGCCTGATGCCCGTCCGGGTAGGCGAAGGCGAGGCCGGAGACCTCCAGAGACGCGGCCCCGGCGTCCGACCCACTCACAGCGTCCGACCCACTCACAGCGTCCGTCCCAGTCACAGCATCCATCCCAACAGACAGACGAGCAGAGCCGCACCCGGCAGCGCGAACGCGTACGTCCACTGCGCCCGGGACGCGGTCACCTCGTCGATGACCGGCATCGAACCGGCGTACCCCCGGCTCACCATGGCGAGGTGCACGCGCTCGCCGCGCTCGTAGGACCGGATGAAGAGGGCGCCCGCGGACTTCGCGAGCACCCCCCAGTGCTTCACGCCCCGGGCCTCGAAACCGCGCGACTCGCGTGCGATCCGCATGCGCCGCATCTCGTCCGTGATCACGTCGCCGTACCGGATCATGAAGGAGGCGATCTGCACGAGCAGCGGCGGCAGCTTCAACCGCTGGAGGCCCAGGAGCAGTTCCCGCAGCTCGGTCGTGGACGCCAGCAGTACGGACGCGGCGACGCCGAGGGTGCCCTTGGCGAGCACGTTCCAGGCGCCCCACAGTCCGCTGACGCTCAAGGAGAGGCCCAGCACGTCGACCCGCTCGCCCTCCGCCACGAACGGCATGAGCACCGCGAACGCGACGAACGGCACCTCGATCAGCAGCCGCTTGAGCAGGAAGGCGGCGGGCACGCGCGCGACGTACGCGACGACGCCCAGCAGGACCGCGTACAGCGCGAACGCCCACATCGCCTCCCGCGGGGTCGAGACGACGACCACCACGAAGCAGAACACCGCGGCGAGCTTGGTGTGCGGCGGCAGGGCGTGCACGGGGGAGTGCCCGTGCCGGTAGAGCCTGTGCGCGTGTCCGGCGCCCATGTCAGACGCCCGCGCTCACGGGGGTGACGTCGTCGGCCGTGCGCCGCCTGCGCACCGCCCAGAACACCGCGCTGCCCGCGACGACCGTGACGCCGACGCCGATGACGCCCGCGAGACCGCCGGAGAGCCGGGCGTCGTCGACGTCCTTGACGCCGTAGTCGGCGAGCGGCGAGTCGGCGGCGGCGTGCTTCTCGGTCTTCCGGTCGATGCCCTGGTCGGCGGCGACCTTCTCCAGGCCGTCGGGGCTGGCGGAGGCGTAGAAGCTGACGCCGCCCGCGAGGACGAGGGAGGTGACGAGGCCGGCCAGCCACACCGTGCGGTGCGAGCGGGCGGCGGCGGGGACGGCCACCGGGTCGGGGGCGTCGACGAGTTCGCCGTGGACCCGCAGCTTGAGCCGCTGGCGCAGGTCACGGGCGCCGTACACGAGGTCGGGGCGGACGGCGACGACGGCGGCGACCGTCAGCGCGGTGATCGTGGCCTCGCCGATGCCGATCAGGACGTGCACGCCGACCATCGCGGTGGTGACCTTGCCGATGGAGACGTCGGTGGTGCCGCCGACCCAGTAGATCAGCGTGAAGGCGACGGCCGCGGCCGGCACGGACAGCAGCGCGGCGGCGAAGGAGGCCACGGTGATCGACCGGCGCCCCCGCGGCAGCACCTTCACCAGGGCGCGGAAGACGGCGTAGGCGACGACCGTCGTCACCACCGCCATGTCCGTGATGTTCACGCCGAGCGCGGTCAGCCCGCCGTCCGCGAAGAGGATGCCCTGCATGAGCAGGACGACGGAGACGCACAGCACGCCGGTGCAGGGGCCGACGAGGATCGCCGCGAGGGCGCCGCCCAGGAGGTGGCCGCTGGTGCCCGCGGCGACGGGGAAGTTGAGCATCTGGACGGCGAAGATGAACGCCGCCACCAGCCCCGCGAGCGGTGCGGTCCGCTCGTCGAGCTCGCGGCGCGCGCCGCGCAGGCTCACGGCGACGGCGGCCGCGGCGACCACTCCGGTGGCGGCGGACACGGGGGCGTCTATGAATCCGTCAGGCACATGCACCGTTAGATGATGCGGCTTAATGCGAAGAACTTGCAAGAGCGAGCCGGTTGTGGGGTCACTGTGTGCCTCGTCCCGGGCCCGCTGTGTGAGATGCCCGACGATGTCCGGCGTCCGGGAGCGCGCTCGGGAAAATATGCGACATTGGAAAGGAAGCGGTCGCACAGCTTCCGCACAGGTCACTCAGCGTAAGGGGCCGAGCCGATGTCCGTAGTCGAGCAGTACGCGCGAGCCCATATCGTCACGGACGCCGACATCACGGTCGCCGAACCCGAGGCCGTCCCCGTCGTCCTGCGCTACGACCCCGAGACCGACCCGCGCGCGGTGCGCGTCGGCCTGCCGGGGCCGCACGAGTGGACCTTCGCGCGGGCGCTCCTGGAGCAGGGCCTGCGGGCGCCGGTCGAGGCCGGGGACGTCCGGGTGTGGCCGTGCGGCCGGGTGCAGGCTGTGGTGGAGTTCCACTCCACCCAGGGCGTCTCCGTGGTGCAGTTCGAGTCCAAGGCCCTGCTCAGGTTCCTGCGCCGGACCTACACGGCCACGGCCGCCCCGGTGAGCAGCTAGCTCCCCATCTTCAGCAGCGCCGCCACGATCGGCCCGGCCGTGTCGCCGCCGTGCCCGCCCGCCTGGACGACGCCGGCCGCGGCGAGGTCGCCCCGGTACGCGGTGAACCAGCCGTTGGGCTTCTTCTGGCCGTCGACCTCCGCCGAGCCGGTCTTGGCGCCGACGTTGCCGTAGACGCCCTGCATCGCCTCCGCCGCCGTGCCGTAGGCCGCCGTGTACGCCATCAGCTCGCGCAGCTGGCTCAGCGTGCCCGAGGACATCGTGCGTGAGGCCTTCGCGAGCGGGCGGCCGTCCACGTCCGGGGAGACCAGGTACGGCTGCCGGAAGACGCCCGACTCGACGGTCGCCGACACCGACGCCATGTTCAGCGGGTTCATGCGCACCCCGCCCTGGCCGATCAGCGAGGCCGCCATCTGCGCCTGCGACTGCACCGGCACCGAGCCGTCGAAGGTGGGCACGCCGACCGCCCAGTTGTTCATGGACAGCCCGAAGACCTGCTGGGCCTGCCGGGTCAGCGAGTCGTTCTCCAGCTTCGGCGCCTGGCTGATGAAGGCGGTGTTGCAGGAGCGGGCGAAGCTCGCCTTGAAGGTGCCGCCCTTGATCGAGAACTTGTCGTCGTTCTGGAACTTCCAGCCGCCGTACGTGAAGTACTTCGGGCACGGATGCGTCTTGTCCGCCGACGCCAGCCCCTTCTCGATCAGCAGCGAGGACGTGACGACCTTCATCGTGGAGCCGGGGGCCAGGGAGCCCTGGAAGGCCACGTTGAAGCCCTTGTTGGCGTTCGCCACCGCGAGGATCTCGCCGGTCGAGGGCCGCAGCACCACCACGGACGACTGCGCCCGCTTGGCGACCTGCGCCTCGGCCGCCGCCTGGAGGGCCGGGCTGAGCGTCGTCTTCACCGTCCCCGGCGTGCCCTTGCTGAGCTCCAGCAGGGTCTTGTCGGACAGCTTGTCCTTCTTCGACTCCTTGCCGCGCACCACCTGGAGCTCGATGCCCGCCTTGCCGCCGGCCTTCTTGCCGTACTTCTCGCGCAGCCCGTCGAGCACCGAGCCCAGCGACGGGTACTTCTCGGTGGTGATCTCGCCGCCGTCCCGGTCGACGGCCTTGACCGGCGGGGTCCCGGACTCGCCGGTGACCAGGGTGTCGCCGTCCTTCAGATCCGGGTGGACGACCGCGGAGTGCCAGTCGACCTGGGGCTTGCCGGTGGTGGTGTTCCGTACGACCGTGAGGGAACTGTCGTACGACAACGGCTTCGACTTGCCCTTGTACGACACCGTCGCCTTCACCGCGAAGGGCACCTCGGCGCCGGTCGGGGTGCCGGGGGTGAAGGTGACGTCCTTGAGGTGGGCGTCCTTGGCGTACCCGGTGAGGAGCTTCGTGGCGGCCTCGGTGTCGCTGGTGACGGCCGCCGCCTGGGCGACCTTGCCCTGCTGCCAGGACGTCAGGAACGTCCGCGTCGCGGTGGTGACCTCGGTCGCGGACAGCGGGCCCGTCTTCACCTTCGGCTTGCCGTCGGACGCGGTCGAGGACGTACGGTCCTCGGCCACCGCCCCGCCGCCGTACAGCACGTACCCGGCGAGGCCGGCGCCGCCGACGACCACGGCGACCATCCCGCCGATCACGGCGGGACGGTGCGTCCTACGTCGCTCGGCGACGCGCCTTCTCTTGCCCACAGCCTTCGTTCCTCCGCGAAATCACCGGGGTCCCCGTTGCCCTTGTCCCTCACCTCAACGACGGCGACCAGCCTAGAGTCCCGTCCTGTGCGGGTGAGTTCAGTCTCCCGCCAGCAGCACGGCCCGCACGATCGGTCCGGCCGCGTCGACGCCGTGGCCGCCCTGCTCGGTCATCGCGGCCGCCGCCACATCATCGCGGAAGCCGGTGAACCAGCTGTTGGAGGTGGCGTTGCCGTCGACCTCCGCGGAGCCCGTCTTCGCGCCGATGTCGGCGCTGCCGAGGCCCCGCATGATGCCCGTCGCGGTGCCCGGCGCCTGCGTGGCCGTCATCCGCATCATCTGCTTCAACTGGTAGACGGTGCTCGACCGCAGGCCCTCGGCCGTGGCCAGGTCACGGTCGTCGAGCTTCGGCGAGACCAGGTACGGCTGGCGGAAGGCGCCGGTGATGGCGGTGGCCGTCACGGACGCCATGTTCAGCGGGTTCATGGTGACCTGGCCCTGTCCGATGGCGTTCGCCGCGCGGTCCGGGCCGCCGGCGGCCGGGACGCTGCCGTCCTGGGAGGTGATGCCGGTCTTCCAGTTGTCGCGGCCGAGCCCGAACTTGTTCTGTGCCTCGGCCGTCAGCGATTCGTCGGTCAGCGGCTTCTCGTCGATCAGCTTGATGAAGGCCGTGTTGCAGGACCGCATGAAGCTGTTGGCCAGCGTGGCGTTCTCGTTGGGCTGCATGTTCTTGAGGTTGTGGAAGGTCTGCCCCTGCCACACCGCTTCCGGCGGGCAGGGCGCCGGGCCGTTCATCGTGGTCACGCCGTTGTCGATGAGCATCGCGGCGGTGATGATCTTCATCGTGGAGCCGGGGGCGACCTTGCCCTCGAAGGCCGCGTTGAAGCCGTCGTCCCGGTGGTTGGCGACCGCCAGCACCTCGCCGGTGCTCGGCTTGACCGCGACCACCGAGGAGTTGTCGTACCGGGTCACGGCCTTCTCGGCGGCGGCCTGCGCGCTCGCGCTGATCGTGGTCTGCAGCTTGCCCGCCTCGCCCTTGGAGAGCGTGAGGAGCGAGGTGTCGGGGGCGCCGTTGCCGTCGTGGCGCACGTACAGCTCGACGCCCGGTCTGCCGCCCGCCCGGGCGCCGTACTTCTCGCGCAGGGCGTCCAGGATCGGGCCGAGGGAGGGGTACTTGTCCTTCGTCAGCACCTTGCCGCCGCGGTCCAGGGCCTCGATGGGCGGCGCGGACGAGGAGCCGGTGACGAGGCTGTCCTGGTCCGTCCGCAGCTCGGGATGGACCACCGACGGCTTCCAGTCGACCAGCGGCTTGCCGGTGGTGATCCCGCGCACGACGGTCAGGGAGCTCTTGTACGTCAGCGGCGCGGACTTGCCCTCGTACGTCACCTTCGCCTTCACGGTGAAGGGAACCGTCGTCCCCTTCGCCGTGCCGGGCGTGATCTTCACGGCGGTGATGTGCGCGTCCTCGGCGTACGACGTCAGCAGCGTCTTCGCCGCCGCGTTGTTGTTGGTGAACTGTGCGGCGGCCGCCGCCGAGCCCTTCTCCCAGTCCGCGAAGAACTTCTCCGAGGCATCCCGGACCTCGTCGGCGCCGAGCGGCCCGGACTTCACCTCGGAGCCGCCCGCACCGGAACCCCCGTCGCCGTTCAGCGCGGACACGATGTTGAACGCGCCGTAGCCGGCCCCACCCACCATCACGGCGAACACGCCGCCGATGACGGTGACCTTGACCCCCTTGTTCATGGAACTGAACCCCTCCCCGTTAACAGTCCTCCGCACCCTAAGTGGGCCGAGTGAAAACTGTGAGGGGTGTTTCCCTTTGTAGCCGAGTTGTTGACTAGACCCAGGTATCCAGCCACATCCGTGAACGCCAGTCATCGATCGGGATGGCGGTCCCGGTGTACAGGGGCCAGAAGTAGATGAAGTTCCAGGCGATCAGCAGCACCAGCACGCCCGCCCCGGTCGCCCCCGCCACCCGCCGGGTGTCGCTCGCGCCGGGCGGTCCGACGATCGCGCCGATCATCATCGCCACGGCCAGGCACAGGAACGGCAGGAAGACGACGGCGTAGAAGAAGAAGATCGTCCGCTCCTGGTACATGAACCAGGGCAGGTAGCCGGCCGCGATGCCGCAGGCGATGGCGCCGGCCCGCCAGTCCCGGCGGAAGAACCAGCGCCACAGCACGTACAGCACCGCGAAGGCCGCCGCCCACCACAGCAGGGGCGTACCGATCGCGAGGACCTCACGCGCGCACTTCTCCGTCGCGTCGACCGGGCAGCCGTCCTTGCCGGCGGCCGGGGACTCGTAGAAGTACGACACCGGGCGGCCGTCGACGATCCAGCTCCACGGGTTGGACTGGTACGTGTGCGGGGAGCTGAGGCCCACATGGAACTCGTAGACCTGGTGCTCGTAGTGCCACAGGCTGCGCCACCAGTCCGGGAACAGCCAGGACCAGCTGCTGTCCTTGCCGTCGGTCGCGGCCCAGTTGCGGTAGTAGCCGCCGGTGCCGTCGGTTGGGGAGAGGATCCAGCCGAGCCAGGACAGCAGGTAGGTGGCGATCGCCACCGGGATCGTCGCCAGGAAGGTCAGGCCCAGGTCGTGCTTGAGGACGGCCGTGTACGGGTGGCGGGCGCCGGCGACCTTGCGGGAGCCGACGTCCCACAGCACGGCCATGACGCAGAACGCGGCCATGATGTACAGGCCGTTCCACTTGGTGCCGATGGCCAGGCCCAGCATCAGGCCCGCCAGCCAGCGCCAGGGGCGCCATCCGAACCGGGTGGTCTCCGCGACGTGCCGGTCCGGGCGGGCGTGGCCGTCCGCGTCGACCGGCAGCGCGGCGGCGAGTTTCTCGCGCGTCTTGTCCCGGTCGATCACCAGGCAGCCGAACGCGGCCAGCACGAAGAACATCAGCACGCCGTCGAGCAGCGAGGTGCGGGCCATCACGAACGCCAGCCCGTCCACCGCCATCAGCGCGCCCGCGAGGCAGCCGAGGAACGTCGAGCGGAAGATCCGGCGGCCGATCCGGCACAGCATCAGGACCGACAGCGTGCCCAGCAGCGCGGTCATGAACCGCCAGCCGTACGGGTTGAGGCCGAACATCAGCTCGCCGAGCCCGATGACGTACTTGCCGACCGGCGGATGCACGACGTACGACGCGTCCGTCGGGATGGTCACCTTGCTGCCGATGTCGAGGATGACGTCGTTGGCGTTCTTGTCCCAGGACACCTCGAAGCCGCGGTGGACGATCGCCCACGCGTCCTTGGCGTAGTACGTCTCGTCGAATATCACCGCCTTGGGGCGGTCCAGGTGCCAGAACCGGATCCAGCCCGCGAGGAACGTGACGAGCAGCGGACCGCCCCACGCCGACCAGCCCACGAAGTAGTCGGCCACCGGCTTGCGGATGCCGAGCGCCGCCCACATGCGCGGGTTGGGCCGGGTGTACGGCGGCACCAGCCGGTCCCGGACATCGCTTCTCGGCCCCGCCGAGTAGCCGAAGCGGCGCAGCCGCTGCTGCCAGGACGGCCGCTGGTCCTGCGGCATCTGGTCCTGCCGGGTGTCCGTGGAGTCCATGGACGACGCTGTACTGGTCACCGCGCCATCGTAGGGAACACGTCTGTGGGAGTCCCGTGGATGGGCCCTGCGAGGATGGAAACGTGACAGGAACCCTTGTTTTGGCAGGCACCCCCATCGGCGACATCGCGGACGCCCCGCCCCGGCTGGCTGCGGAACTGGCCGCCGCGGACGTGGTCGCCGCCGAGGACACCCGGCGGCTGCGGCGCCTCACCCAGGCGCTCGGCGTCACCCCCAAGGGGCGTGTCGTGTCGTACTTCGAGGGCAACGAGGCGGCCCGCACGCCCGAGCTGGTCGAGGAACTCGCCGGTGGCGCGCGCGTGCTGCTGGTGACGGACGCCGGCATGCCCTCGGTGTCGGACCCCGGCTACCGGCTGGTCGCGGCCTGCGTGGAGAAGGACGTCCGCGTCACCGCCGTCCCCGGCCCGTCCGCCGTGCTGACCGCGCTCGCGCTGTCCGGGCTGCCCGTCGACCGGTTCTGCTTCGAGGGGTTCCTGCCCAGGAAGGCGGGGGAGCGGCTGTCGCGGCTGCGGGAGGTCGCCGAGGAGCGGCGCACCCTCGTCTACTTCGAGGCCCCGCACCGGCTCGACGACACCCTCGCCGCGATGGCCTCCGTCTTCGGCGAGGACCGGCGGGCGGCCGTCTGCCGTGAGCTGACGAAGACGTACGAGGAGGTCAAGCGCGGTCCGCTGGGGGAGCTGGCGGTGTGGGCCGCGGAGGGCGTGCGCGGGGAGATCACCGTCGTCGTGGAGGGGGCGCCCGAGAGGGGCGCGCAGGACGTGAGCGCGGAGGAGCTCGTGCGCCGGGTACGCGTGCGCGAGGAGGCCGGCGAGCGCCGCAAGGAGGCGATCGCGGCGGTGGCGGTGGAGGCCGGACTGCCCAAGCGGGAGGTGTTCGACGCGGTCGTCGCGGCGAAGAACGCGGGTGTGTGACAGCGGAGGCGTATGCCCTCTGAGCAGGGCGCATGTCGTTTGAGCGGGCGCCCCACGGGTGGGTAAAGCGCGGCGGTCGAAAGCAAAGCCCAGCCCCCCGCGGCAGGGCCGTTTTGGCAAGGAAAGTCCAAATCGGATCCAACAGTCGACAGGGCTGGTGCATTCGCGGCGGCGGAAGCGTCCACTGGGTGCAGGGACGCACCCGTCCCGGTGTCCAGCGGACCAGAGGAGCTGGCATGAGCGAGATCGCAGGGCAGACCGCCGCACTGCGCAGTGGCGCCACCGCCGTCGTCCACGAGTCGTACTCCTTCGCCTGCATGCGCTGCGGGCACGGCTGGGAGCAGTCGTACGAGATCGAGCACCACACCGACGCCGACGGCCACGAGTTCGTCATCTACGTCGCCGACCAGCAGGTCGTGCCGTCGCCGCTGTCCCGGCCCGCGTGCCAGAACTGCGACGGCCACGTCGTGCGCATCATGCGGGCGGGCCAGGTCTCCTCGGTGCGCGACGCGGCGCACCGGCATCAGCACCGGGCGCCGCAGGCCGGCCCCGTGGAGGTGCCGGAGGTACCGGAGGTGCCCGCACAGGCCGAGGAGCGCCACCACTGGCAGTTGTCCGATCTCCTGCACCCGTTCCACCACCGCAAGGCGAGCTGAGCTCCGCCGGTCCGGGTGGGCATGCCCCTTTCGTAGGATCGGGGCATGCCTTCGAATTCCTCCGACACGTCCGGCAAGAACGCGGCACCGCCGCTCCCGGAGCCCCTCCGGGTGCCCGTGGCCGACTCCCACACCCACCTCGACATGCAGTCCGGGACGGTGGAGGAGGCGCTCGCGAAGGCCGCGTCGGTGGGCGTGACCACGGTCGTGCAGGTCGGCTGCGACATCAAGGGCTCGCAGTGGGCCGCGGAGACGGCCGCCGCCTTCGACAGCGTCCACGCGACCGTCGCCCTGCACCCCAACGAGGCGCCGCGCATCGTGCACGGCGACCCCGACGGCTGGTCCCGGCAGGGCGCGCGGCAGCCAGGGGGCGCGCAGGCGCTCGACGAGGCGCTCGCCGAGATCGACCGGCTCGCGGCGCTGCCCCAGGTCAAGGGCGTCGGCGAGACCGGCCTCGACTACTTCCGCACCGGCCCCGAGGGCAAGGAGGCGCAGGAGCGCTCCTTCCGCGCTCACATCGAGATCGCCAAGCGGCACGGCAAGGCCCTCGTCATCCACGACCGCGACGCCCACGACGACGTCCTGCGCGTGCTGAAGGAGGAGGGCGCGCCCGAGCGGACGGTGTTCCACTGCTACTCCGGCGACGCGGAGATGGCCGAAGTGTGCGCACGCGAGGGCTACTTCATGTCCTTCGCCGGCAACGTCACCTTCAAGAACGCCCAGAACCTGCGGGACGCGGTGGCGGTGGCCCCGCTGGAGCTGCTCCTGGTCGAGACCGACGCGCCGTTCCTGACGCCGGTGCCGTACCGCGGACGGCCCAACGCGCCCTACCTGATTCCGGTCACGGTGCGCGCGCTGGCCGCGGTGCGCGGCATCGACGAGGACGCCCTGGCCACGGCCCTCGCCGCCAACACGGCACGCGCGTTCGGCTACTGAACACCACGCTGAGTACTCGCGTCGCTTTGGAGAGTGACGACCGCTCCGCTAGGTTCTGGGTCTCTCTGGACCCTGGAGCGTGTCGGCGTGAGCAACTCCCAGTACCAGACGTACGAGCCGTACGGCGCGGCCTACGACCCGCACAGCGCGGAGACGCTGGCGTACGGCGTGCAGACGGCGCCGCCGATGCCGACGCCGCCCATGCCGGTGGCGTACGAGGACACGTACACGCCCGCTTACGACCTGCCCGGCGCACCCGCGCCCGCGTCGGCGCCCGAGCCCGCCTCGCGCGCCGGAGCGAGTCGGCGGGCCGCGCGCCGGCGGAAGATGCGGGGCGCCGAGCGCGCGGACAGCACCATGCGCCGGCTGCTGCCGCAGGCGCTGGTCGTCGCCTTCCTCGCGGGCGGGACCACCGCGTTCGTCGCCAAGGACAAGGCGATCGAGCTGAACGTCGACGGCAAGCCGCGCACCCTGCACACCTTCGCGGACGACGTGACCGAGCTGCTCGCCGAGGAAGGCGTCGACGTGGGGGCGCACGACGTGGTCGCGCCCGCCCCCGGGACGGCGCTCAGCAGCGGCGACGAGATCGCCGTGCACTACGGGCGCCCCCTCCGGCTCACGATCGACGGGCAGCGGCGCGAGGTGTGGACGACGGCGCACACGGTGGAGGGGGCGCTCAAACAGTTCGGGGTGCGCGCGGAGGGCGCGTATCTGTCGGCGGCACGCTCCCAGCGCATCGGGCGCGAGGGGCTGGCGCTGGACGTGCGCACCGAGCGCGCGGTCACCGTCATGGCCGACGGGCGCTCCCGGACCGTGCGCACCAACGCGGCGACCGTCCGGGAGGTCATCGAGGAGGCCGGGATCACCCTGCGCGGGCAGGACACCACGTCGGTCGCGCCGGGCAGCTTCCCGCGCGACGGCCAGACGGTGACGGTGCTGCGGATCACCGGCACCAAGGAGGTCCGCGAGGAGACGATCCCGTTCCGGGTGGAGCGCCGTGAGGACGCCTCGCTGTTCAAGGGCACCGAGGTCGTCGAGCAGGCCGGACGGGAAGGGGTGCGGCAGGTCACGTACTCCCTGCGCACCGTCAACGGCGTCAAGCAGAAGCCGCGGCGGATCAGGACCGAGGTGGTGCGCGAGCCGCGGGCGCAGGTGGTGAAGGTGGGGACCAAGCCGCTGCCGGCCTCCGTGCAGGGGGCGGACGGGCTGAACTGGCAGGGCCTCGCGACCTGCGAGTCCGGGGGACGGCCGAACGCGGTGGACCCCTCGGGGACGTACGGCGGGCTGTACCAGTTCGACACCCGCACCTGGCAGAGCCTCGGCGGCAGCGGCCGCCCCCAGGACGCCCCGGCGGCGGAACAGACGTTCCGGGCGAAGAAGCTGTACGTACGACGAGGGGCGAGCCCCTGGCCGCACTGCGGGCGGCGGTTGCACGGCTGAGGGCCGCGGCGCGGGGCGGTGGCGGCAGGGCTGACGGTCGCGGC
>MWJO01000151.1 GCA_002027195.1 Streptomyces sp. GKU 895
GGCCGGTGGGTCGAGGGTGCACGGGTGGCGCGGAGGCGACGTCCGGTGGGTCGGTCGGCAGGGCGGCGCGGACGGGCGGCCTGGTGCGTTCGGCCGGATAGAGGACGGCGCGGACGGGCGGCCGGGTGTGTTCGGGCCGGATGGAGGACGGCGCGGACGTGGGGTCGGGTGCGTTCGGCCGGGTTCGGGGCGGCGCGGGTGCCTTTGATGGCGTGCGGCGTGGCGAGGACCTGGCTCTGGAGGCGTCGGGCGGGGTGCGGGGTGATGTGGGCCCGGCTCCAGGGCGGTTCGGGAGTGCGCAGGGCGGGGCCGACATGGCTCCGGAGCTTCTCGACGGTGTGCGGCAGTGGCTCGCCGAGAGCGGGGCCGAACCGACGCCCGCGCGTGTGGCGCAGGCACTGCGTGAGCAGGGGCGGGTGCTCGGGGACGCCGAAGTCCTGGGCGCCGCCGCGCGGTTGCGGTCCGAGCTGGTCGGCAGCGGGCCGTTGGAGCCGCTCCTGGCCGACCCGTCCGTCACCGATGTCCTGGTGTCGGCGCCGGACCGGGTCTGGGTGGACCGGGGCGGCGGACTGGAGCTGACGGGGGTCTCCTTCCCCGACGCCGCGGCCGTACGACGCCTCGCGCAGCGGCTGGCCGCGGTGGCCGGGCGGCGCCTCGACGACGCACGGCCGTGGGCGGACGCCCGGCTGCCCGACGGGACGCGGCTCCATGCGGTGCTGCCACCGGTGGCCGTCGAGTGCACCTGTCTGTCGCTGCGGGTCGTGCGGCCGCGCGCGTTCACGCTCGACGAGTTGGTCGCGGCGGGCACCGTGCCGCCGGGCGGGGACCGGGTGCTGCGGGCGCTTGTCGACGCACGGCTGTCGTTCCTCATCAGCGGCGGGACCGGCAGCGGCAAGACGACGCTGCTGAGCGCGCTGCTGGGGCTGGTCGGGCCCGGGGAGCGGATCGTGCTCGCCGAGGACTCGGCGGAACTGCGGCCCGACCATCCGCACGTCGTCCGCCTGGAGAGCAGACCGGCCAACCAGGAGGGCGCGGGTCTGGTCACGCTCCAGGACCTGGTGCGGCAGGCGCTGCGGATGCGGCCGGACCGGCTGGTCGTGGGCGAGGTGCGGGGGCCCGAAGTGGTGCATCTGCTGGCCGCGTTGAACACCGGTCACGAGGGCGGCTGCGGGACGGTCCACGCGAACGCCGCCGCCGATGTGCCGGCCCGTCTGGAGGCGCTCGGCACGGCCGCCGGGCTCGACCGGGCCGCGCTGCACTCCCAGGTGGCGGCCGCCCTGTCGGTGGTGCTGCACCTGGTGCGCGACCGGACCGGACGGCGGCGGATCGCCGAGGTGCGGGTGCTGGAACGGGATCCCTCGGGGCTGGTGTGCACGGTGCCGGCGCTGCGCTGGCGCGCGGAGGGCTTCGCGTACGAGCAGGGGTGGGAGCGGCTGCGGGGGCTGCTCGGAGAGGGATGCCATGACCGGGGTGAGTGAGATGTCGGCGGCTGCCGCCGTGGCCTGTGCCGGGGCGGTCGTCTGGTTGCTGGGCGGGCCCCATGTCGGGGCTCGACGGGCGCGGCTGCTGCTCGCGGGGAGCGGTGGTGCGGCCGGCACCGGGCCGCCGCCCCTGTGGGGGCGACTGGGCGGTGAGATGCGGCGGTTGCGGGCCGGCCTGGGGGCCGAGTGGTGGTCGGCGGCGGCAGGGGCGGTGCTCGCGGTGCTGGGGCCTCGGTGGTGCCGCTGGTCGTCGGTTGGCCGGGGTGCCGTTGCTGCGGCGGGTGCGGTTGGCCCGGCGGAGCGGCGAGCTCGGGAGCGGCGCGGGGACGCGGTCATCGCGCTGTGCGGGGTGCTCGCCGGAGAGGTGCGGCCGGGCGGCAGCCGGGCGAGGCCTGCTGCGGCCGCGCGACGGCGACGGGCTGGCGACGCGCAGGCGGCGGTGCTGGCGGCGGCGCGGTTCGGCGGTGACGTGCCGGACGCGCTCGCGGCGGCGGCACGGCAGCCGGGGCCGACGGGCTGCTGGGGCTCGCGGCGTGCTGGTGGCTGTGGACCGGGTGCGGGCTGGCCGCGGGGTCGACCGCTCGAAGCGGCCTTGCGCGCCGAGCGGATCAACGCGCCGACCTGCGCGCCCAGTTGTCGGGCGCCCGCGCCGGCCCTGATGCTCGCCGCCTGCCGGTCCTGGGCCTGCTGTCGGCACGGCCCTCGGCTCCGACCGCTCACGTCCTGCTGCACGGGACCGGGGCTGGGTGCCTGGTGGTGGGCGGGGTGCTGGAGGCTGGGGATGTGGTGGGCGATGCGGATCGTGCGGGAGCGGAGGCGGTGTGAGCGCGCGGGCGGTGGGCCGGGGCGTGCGGAGAAGGGGCTGTGAGACGGGAGGCCAGGCGTGGAAGGAGGGCCGTGAGACGGGAGGGCGCATGGGCCGGAACGGCGAGCGTGCGGAGAGGTGCGGTGAGTGCGAGGTTGTCCACAGGTTGGGCAGTGGTGGGGGCGCTGTTTCTCGCGGTGGTGGTGGTCGAGCGGTGCGCCGCAGCGGGCGGTTCGGCGGCGACGGCCCGGCTCGTGGCGCGGGAGGCGAAGTCCGCGGGGCCGGTGACCGCGGAGGCCGTACGGCGGTGGCGCCCTCGGCGGGCGTGGTGGCCGGCGGGTGGGCTCTCGTCGGGGTGTCGCCGGTCGCCGTCGGCTGGGCGTGGCCGTCGGGCGTGGTGGCGCAGGCGGCAGACGGCCGCGGGCGCCGAGGAAGATACGACGCCGGAGAGGCCGCGCGTCAACCCCCTCGCGGCCGATCTGCTGGCGGCTTGTATCGCGGCCGGTGCCGGACGGTGGTCGCGGCGCAGGCCGGGCGAGGCGCTGGGCGGCCGGTCGGGAGGGCTGGCGGGGCGCGGCGGAGGTGCGGCTGGCGGTGAACCCGGCGACGCCTGGCGCCCTGGCCTCGATGCCGGGCGCCGGACCCCTGGCGCGGCTGCTGGAACGGGCCGACGTCTCGGGACTGCCCGCCGCCGTCCCGTCGCCCGGCTCGCCGCGGAGGCCCGGGCCGACTGGGCGCGCACCGCGACGGCACGGGCCCGGCGGGCCGCCGTCCTCGTGACCGCGCCGGTGGGGCTGTGTTTTCTGCCCGCGTTCATCGCGGTGGGGGTGCTGCCCATCGTGATCGGACTGGCGGGGGCGGCCATGGGAGGGGGTGGTGGATGACGGGGGCGGGCGTGAGCCGGTTGCGGTGATCGAGAAGCAAGAGATGGCAGAAGAGACAACAGAGCTGATCCTTACGGGGGTTGAGATGTGCAAGGTGGTACTCGCGCGGCTTCGGGCGGCGCGGAAGGACACGGGGATGGTCACCTCGGAGTACGCGATGGGGATCGTCGCGGCGGTGGCGTTCGCGGTCGTCCTCTACAAGGTGGTGACCAGCGGGGCCGTCAGCGCGGAGCTGCAGGGCATCGTGAAGCAGGCCCTCGATGCGCGGATGTGAACGGGGCCGCGCGGACCGGGGGTTCGTCACGGCGGAGTCCGCCGTGGTGCTGCCCGTGCTGGTGATGTTCGCGATGGCACTGGTGTGGGGGCTGCTCGTGGTGGCCGCGCAGATCCAGTGCGTGGACGCGGCTCGGACGGGGGCCAGGGCGGCGGCGCGGGAGGACCCGGCAGACGCGGTCGTCGAAGTGGCCCGCGGGGCGGCGCCGCGGGGTGCGAAGGTCACGGTCAGCCGGGAGGAGACGCAGGTCCGGGTGGTGGTCGTGGCCAGGCCGCCGGTGCTGGGCGGGTTGCCGTTCGAGGTGCGGGAGGAGGCCGTGGCCTTGGTGGAGGGCGGGAGATGAGCGGGCGCGGTGTGCGTCGGCGAGGGATCGGTTCCGACCGTGGCTCCGCCACCGTGTGGAGCGTCGGTGCGATCGCTGTGGCTCTGCGTGGTGTTCGGGGTCGTGGCTCGCTCTGGGGCAGGCTGTGGTGACCCGGCATCGTGCGGCCGGCGGCGCGGATCTGGCGGCGCTCGCGGCGGCGGACCACTGGGCGGAGGGCGCTACCGCGGCCTGCGCCAGGGCCGGTCGGGTGGCCGTGGCGCAGGGCACGCGGCTCGTGCGGTGCACGCTGGTGGGTGACGTCTCGGACGTGACGGCGACGGCAGGGCGGGGGCCGTTCGCGGCGGAGGTCAGGGCCCGGGCGGGACCGGCGGAACAGCCGTTTCCGGCGCCGGATCCTGGAGATCCACTTCCGGCGCCGAACCCTCCGCCGACGTCTGGTGACCGGCTTCCGGGACCGAACGCTCCGCCGGCGCCTGGGGACCGGCTTCCGGAGCCACCCCCTCCGCCGGCCCCGAGGACCCAGCCGCCCCCTCCCGCGGCGCCCCTCGCAGCAACACCGTGAGCAACCGCACCGCCCCCCTCTTGTGCAACGGGTCGTTGCGTTGCCGCACTTGGGGGACTGGATGCAGGACGGGCAGCCGGCGTCGCACTCGCAGGAGGCGATGGCTTCGCGGGTGGCGGTGAGCCAGGCGCGGGCGGTGTGGAAGGCGCGCTCCGCGAAGCCCGCGCCGCCGGGGTGGCCGTCGTAGACGAAGACCGTCGGGAGGAGGGTGTCGGGGTGCAGGGGGATGGACACCCCGCCGATGTCCCAGCGATCGCAGGTCGCGAAGAGGGGGAGCAGGCCGATGGAGGCGTGTTCGGCGGCGTGCAGGGCGCCGCCGAGGATCTCGGGGTTGATGCGGGCCTCGTCCAACTGGTCCTCGGTGACGGTCCACCACACCGCGCGGGTGCGCAACGTACGAGGAGGGAGGTCGAGTTTCGTCTCGCCCAGGACCTCGCCGGTGATGAGGCGGCGGCGGAGGAAGGAGACCACCTGGTTGGTGACCTCGACGGAGCCGTAGCACAACCGGCCCTGGCCCCAGGGGACTTCGACGTCCGTCTCCAGGACGGCGATGGAGGTGGTGTCGCGGGCCACGGTCGAGTACGGCGGGTTCGCTTCCGACACCAGCGCCACCGAGTCCTCCAGGTCCAGGGACCGGACCAGATAGGTGCGGCCCTGGTGGAGGTGGACGGCGCCCTCGTGGACGGTCGTGTGGGCCGCGCCCGCGTCGACCGTGCCGAGCAGGCGGCCCGTGCCGGACTCGACGATCTGCACCGGGCGGCCGCCGCCACCGCGGATGTCGGCGAGGTCGGCGGCGGACTCCCTGCGGGTCCAGTGCCAGGCCTTGGTGCGGCGGCGCAGCAGCTTCGCGGCCTCCAGCTGGGGGAGCAGGCCCGCGGTCTCCGGGCCGAACAACTCCAGGTCCTCGTCCGTCAGCGGAAGTTCCGCCGCCGCCGCACACAGGTGCGGGGCGAGGACGTAGGGGTTGTCCGGGTCGAGGACCGTCGTCTCCACAGGGCGGTCGAAGAGGGCCTCGGGGTGGTGGACGAGGAAGGTGTCCAGGGGGTCGTCGCGGGCGACCAGGACGGCCAGGGCGCCCTGCCCGGAGCGACCCGCCCGGCCGGCCTGCTGCCACAGGGACGCGCGCGTGCCCGGGTAGCCGGCGATGACGACGGCGTCCAGACCGGAGACGTCGATGCCCAGCTCCAGGGCCGTCGTCGCCGCCAGCCCCAGCAACTCGCCCGAGTGGAGGGCCTGCTCCAGGGCGCGGCGCTCCTCCGGGAGATAGCCGCCGCGGTAGGCGGCGACACGCCGGGCCAGCGAGCGGTCGACCTCGGCCAGCCGTTCCTGGGCGATGACCGAGATGAGCTCGGCGCCGCGCCGGGAGCGGACGAAGGCGACCGAGCGGACGCCCTGGACCGTCAGGTCGGTCAGGAGGTCGGCCGTCTCGGCGGTGGCCGTGCGGCGGACCGGCGCGCCCTTCTCGCCCTGCATCTCGGTGAGCGGGGGCTCCCAGAGGGCGAAGACCAGCTCACCGCGCGGGGAGGCGTCGTCGGCGACCTCGACGACCGGCAGGCCGGTGAGGCGGCGGGCGGCGACCGCGGGCTCGGCGGCGGTCGCGGAGGCCAGCAGGAAGACCGGCGAGGAGCCGTAGCGGGCGCAGAGGCGGCGCAGTCGGCGCAGGACCTGGGCGACGTGGGAGCCGAAGACGCCGCGGTAGGTGTGGACCTCGTCGATGACGACGTACTTGAGTGCCTTCAGGAAGGAGGACCAGCGGGGGTGGGACGGGAGGATGCCGCGGTGCAGCATGTCGGGGTTGGTCAGCACGTAGTTGGCGTACTGGCGGATCCACTCGCGTTCCTCGAACGGGGTGTCACCGTCGTAGACGGCTGGTCGAACTGAATTGCCCAGCGGTTGTGAAAGTTCCTTCACGGAACGGCACTGATCCGCCGCGAGCGCCTTCGTCGGGGCGAGGTAGAGCGCGGTGGCGCCGCGGCCGTTGGGGGCCTCGGAGCCGTCCAGGAGGGCCGACAGGACGGGCGTGAGGTACGCCAGGGACTTGCCGGAGGCGGTGCCGGTGGCGACGACCACCGACTCGCCGTCCAGGGCGTGCTCCGCGGCGCGTGCCTGGTGGGCCCAGGGGTGCTCGATGCCTGCCGCCTGCACGGCCGCGAGCACCTCCGGGCGAATCCGGTCAGGCCAGACGGCATGCCGACCCGCCCGCGGGGGCAAGTGCTCCGTATGAGTGATGCGCGAAGCACGGCTCGGCCCCGAGGCGAGCCTGCCCAGCACCGTGCCCGGGTCCACCCGGGATACGGCGTCCGTCGGGGATCGATCGGATCGGTGATTCTTGGCCATCGGCACCGAGTGTGTCACCGGCGTGACGGACAATGGGACCAAGGCGTCGTGCACGCCTGCCGGTAAGTGATTGAATGCCATCGCGGCTGGCGAACCGTCCTGGGGGCTCTGCCGAGAGTGTCCTAACGGGCGACCGCTCGATAGCAAGGTGCTGGAGGATCCGTGGACCTGTCCCTGTCGACCCGTACCGTCGGCGATCGTACGGTCGTCGAGGTCGGTGGCGAAATCGACGTATATACCGCGCCCAAGCTGCGCGAGCAGCTGGTCGAGCTGGTGAACGACGGGAGTTTCCACCTCGTCGTCGACATGGAGGGCGTGGACTTCCTCGACTCCACCGGGCTCGGCGTGCTGGTCGGCGGCCTGAAGCGGGTGCGTGCCCATGAGGGCTCGCTGCGCCTGGTCTGCAACCAGGAGCGCATTCTGAAGATCTTCCGCATCACCGGTCTCACCAAGGTGTTCCCGATCCACACCTCGGTCGACGAAGCGGTGGCGGCGACCGACTGAACCAGCGGACCGGGCGTGGTGACCTGAACCGCGCCCGGGACGGCTGTAGTACCTGGGGGGTCCGGACAAATCGGCGGTCCGGTCCCCCGACAGCACGCCCGTAGTTCCGAGGGGGATGCATGGCCACCGTTGAACTCCGCTTCAGCGCGCTGCCCGAGCACGTCCGGACCGCCCGCCTGGTGGCGGCGGCGGTGGCGCGCAGGTCCGGAGTGGACGAGGCCGTGCTCGACGAGGTGCGGCTCGCCGTCGGCGAGGCCTGTACCCGTGCCGTCGGACTGCACCGGAACGGCGGCATCACCGCTCCGGTGAAGGTGCTGCTGATCGAGGAGGAGAAGCAGTTCTCCATCGAGGTCGGCGACGAGGCGCCGCGTTCGGCCCCGGGTGATCGGGCGCCCGGCGCGGCGGCCGAGGACCCGGACGCGGAGACCGAGGAGGACGAGATGGGCCTCGCGGTCATCAGCGGCCTCGTCGACGACGTGGAGGTCACCGCGGGGGAGCACGGCGGGTCGATCCGTATGACCTGGCCGACCACTCCGCCGGCCGCAACGCTTCCCTGACCTTCATATATACGAGTACATGCGAGTACATACTTGCAGAACATCAAAGGGCTCCGCTCCGGCGGGGCCCTTTGTATTTTCGGAATTCGTGAAATGATTCACGATCAGTCAATGCCTTTGGGGCATTAGCTCTTTCGGGTCCTGTGGCGTGACGTCGATCATTTGCTGAAGAGCATGTGAAGGCTAATTCCGTTTACCGCCCACTGTTTTGATCAGGTTCCGCTACCTACAATCCGTCCACATCTTGAGCTCAGCCCAAGCGTCAAGGAGGACGAATGGCGGGGCTTTCTACCCCTCAGTTGGACCATCCCACTTCTCTCGCAGCCGCGGTCCTGACGGACGACAACCGGATCATCGTCTGGGTGATCGCCGCCGTCGCGGTGGCCGCGCTCGTGGTCGCGGGTGTCCTGGTGCGCCAGGTGCTCGCGGCGGGCGAGGGAACCGACAGCATGAAAGAGATCGCAGCGGCCGTACAGGAAGGCGCCAACGCCTATCTGGCCCGGCAGCTGCGCACACTCGGCGTATTCGCCGTGGTCGTGTTCTTCCTGCTCATGCTGCTGCCCGCGGACGACTGGAATCAGCGTGCCGGTCGATCCGTCTTCTTCTTGATCGGCGCGGCGTTCTCGGCGGCCACCGGTTATATCGGCATGTGGCTCGCCGTACGCAGCAATGTGCGCGTCGCCGCGGCGGCACGGGAAGCGACCCCGGCGGAAGGTGAACCGGAAAAGGATCTCACCGCTGTCTCGCACAAAGCAATGAAGATCGCTTTCCGCACGGGCGGCGTCGTCGGCATGTTCACGGTGGGGCTCGGTCTGCTGGGCGCCTCCTGTGTCGTGCTGGTGTACGCGGCCGACGCGCCGAAGGTGCTCGAGGGCTTCGGCCTCGGGGCCGCCCTGATCGCCATGTTCATGCGTGTCGGCGGCGGCATCTTCACCAAGGCCGCCGACGTCGGCGCCGACCTGGTCGGCAAGGTCGAGCAGGGCATTCCGGAGGACGACCCGCGCAATGCCGCGACCATCGCCGACAACGTGGGCGACAACGTCGGCGACTGCGCCGGTATGGCGGCCGACCTCTTCGAGTCGTACGCCGTGACCCTGGTCGCCGCGCTGATCCTCGGCAAGGCGGCGTTCGGTGACTCCGGGCTCGCCTTCCCGCTGATCGTGCCCGCGATCGGTGTGCTGACCGCCATGATCGGCATCTTCGCGGTGGCGCCGCGCCGGTCCGACCGCAGCGGCATGTCCGCGATCAACCGGGGGTTCTTCATCTCCGCGGTGATCTCGCTCGTGCTGGTCGCCGTGGCCGTCTTCGCGTACCTGCCGTCGTCGTACGCCGATCTCGACGGCGTCACCGACGGCGCGATCTCCGGGAAGGACGGCGACCCGCGGATCCTCGCGCTCGTCGCGGTCGCCATCGGCATCCTGCTGGCCGCCGTCATCCAGCAGCTGACCGGCTACTTCACCGAGACCAGCCGCCGTCCCGTCAGGGACATCGGCAAGACCTCGCTCACCGGCCCGGCCACCGTCGTCCTCGCCGGTATCTCCGTCGGTCTCGAATCGGCCGTCTACACCGCCCTGCTGATCGGCCTCGGCGTCTACGGGGCGTTCCTGCTCGGCGGTACGTCGATCATGCTGGCGCTGTTCGCGGTGGCGCTGGCCGGCACCGGTCTGCTCACCACGGTCGGCGTGATCGTCGCCATGGACACCTTCGGTCCCGTCTCCGACAACGCCCAGGGCATCGCCGAGATGTCCGGTGACGTCGAGGGCGCGGGCGCGCAGGTGCTCACCAACCTGGACGCCGTGGGCAACACCACCAAGGCCATCACCAAGGGCATCGCCATCGCCACCGCCGTCCTGGCGGCGTCGGCGCTCTTCGGGTCGTACCGTGACGCGATCCTCACGGGCGCGCAGGACGTCGGGGAGAAGGTGTCCGGCGAGGGCGCGCCGATGAACCTGATGATGGACATCTCGCAGCCCAACAACCTGGTCGGTCTCATCGCGGGCGCCGCGGTCGTCTTCCTCTTCTCCGGGCTCGCCATCAACGCCGTGTCGCGGTCGGCGGGTTCCGTGGTCTACGAGGTGCGGCGGCAGTTCCGCGAGCGGCCCGGGATCATGGACTACAGCGAGAAGCCGGAGTACGGCAAGGTCGTCGACATCTGTACGAGGGATGCCCTGCGCGAGCTCGCCACACCCGGGCTGCTCGCCGTCATGGCGCCGATCTTCATCGGGTTCACGCTCGGTGTCGGCGCGCTCGGCGCGTATCTCGCGGGCGCGATCGGGGCGGGCACGCTCATGGCGGTGTTCCTCGCCAACTCCGGCGGTGCCTGGGACAACGCCAAGAAGCTCGTCGAGGACGGCCATCACGGCGGCAAGGGCAGCGAGGCCCACGCCGCGACCGTCATCGGCGACACGGTCGGCGACCCCTTCAAGGACACCGCCGGGCCTGCGATCAACCCGCTGCTGAAGGTGATGAACCTCGTCGCGCTGCTCATCGCGCCCGCGGTCATCAAGTTCAGCTACGGCGAGGACAAGAGCATCGGCGTCCGGATCGGGATCGCCCTGCTCTCGCTCGCCGTGATCGTCGGCGCGGTCTACGTCTCCAAGCGGCGCGGGATCGCCGTGGGGGACGAGGAGGACGGTGCCAAGAGGGTGGCGAGTTCGGCCGACCCCGCGGTGGTGTCGTAGGCGGTCTTGCGACAGCCTCCTCACCTGGGGCGGGCGGGCGGCGCGGGGGACGCGCTGCCCGCCCGCTCTGTGTGCGCACGCCCCCTTCGTGACCCTTCTCTCACTTGGTGCAAATGGCTTTAATGCATGACTTATCGGACGTCCTGCTTGTAGATGTCCTCCAGGTGCCGTGTATGTTCCGGGGCCGAGGAGCCATGGAAGGGACCAATCCGGTGAACAAGAAGCTCGCAGCCGCGCTGTCCGGCGGTGCGGTACTGGCGATGGCGCTGTCGGCATGCAGCAGCGGTGACGACAACAGCGAGAAGCTGGACGCCTGGGCCAAGCAGGTCTGTGACGCCGTCCAGCCGCAGGCCAAGAAGATCGAGGCCGCGAACGCCGCGATCCAGCAGCAGACCTCGGACAACAGCAAGCCGGAGGACGTCCAGAAGACCGACGCCCAGGCCTTCCAGGACATGTCCGACGCCTACAAGGCGATCGGCGCGGCCGTGCAGAAGGCCGGGGCCCCCGACACCGGCGACAGCAAGAACGCCGAGAAGAAGCAGCTGGACGCGGTCAAGGAGCTCAACAGCCTGTCCGCCTCCTACGCGTCTCTCAAGAAGCAGGTCGACGAGCTCGACACGAAGGACCAGGGCAAGTTCGCGGACGGCCTCAAGGACGTCGCGACCGAGCTCGACAAGCTGAGCACCAGCGGCAGCGACGCCCTCAAGAACCTCGAAGAGGGTGACGTCGGCAAGGCGATGGCCCAGCAGGAGAGCTGCAAGAGCGCGTCCGCCACGCCGTCGGCGACGAACGGCTGACACCCGCCCCGGCCGTCCCGGCGCCGCAGGCACCGCCTGCGCGCGGTTTGCGTCCACAATGGGGTGGTGAGTGACTCCAGCCTTGCCCCCCTGCCCTCCGCCGACCGCCCCGACGTCGCCGCCGCCCTGCGCGACGCCCTCCTGGGCGCCTCCTTCACCGCCGACGGCCTGCTCGAACTGCTCGGCGCGCCCGCGTACGCGCGCTCGCCCGCAGCGAGACGGTGCCCGCGCTGCGGGCCACCCGTGGGGACAGCGCGCTGGAGGTGCTCGTACGGCTCTTCCTGCTCCAGCAACCCGTGCTCCACGCGCGCGTGGCGGACGTACTGCCCCTGGAGGCGTGTCTGGAGGCCGGGTGGCTGGTGCGGGCCGGTGCCGAGGAAGTGGCCGCGACGGTGGACGTACGGCCGTACGGCGGGCCCGACGGCGAGGACTGGTTCATCGTGTCCGACCTGGGGTGCGCCGTGGGCGGCGCCGGTGGCATCGGAAGCCGCGAGGAGGGCGTCGTCCTCGGCGTCGGCGGCGCCTCCACGACCCTCGCCGGGATCACCGTCCGCACGCCCGTCGGCGCCGCGCTCGACCTCGGCACGGGGTCCGGCATCCAGGCGCTGCACGCCGCTCGGCACGCCACGCGCGTGACGGCGACCGACCTCAACCCGCGCGCGCTGCACATCACCGCGCTGACCCTGGCCCTGTCCGGCGCTCCCGCGGCCGACCTGCGGGAGGGCTCGCTCTTCGAGCCGGTGCGCGACGACGAGACGTACGACCTGATCGTCTCCAACCCGCCCTTCGTGATCTCGCCGGGCGCCGGCTGACGTACCGGGACGGCGGGATGGGCGGGGACGATCTGTGCCGGTCGCTCGTTCAGCAGGCGGGGGAGCGGCTGAACGAGGGCGGGTTCGCGCAGTTCCTCGCCAACTGGCAGCACGTGGAAGGGGAGGACTGGCAGGACAGGCTCAGGTCGTGGGTGCCGCGCGGGTGCGACGCGTGGATCGTCCAGCGCGAGGTGCAGGACGTCACGCAGTACGCCGAGCTGTGGCTCAGAGACGCCGGTGACCACCGTGGGGACCCGGCCGAGTACCAGGCGCTGTACGACGCCTGGCTGGACGAGTTCGAGGCGCGCAAGGTGAAGGCGGTCGGGTTCGGCTGGATCACCCTGCGCAAGACGCGGCCGCCGTGCCCTCGGTCATCGCGGAGGAGTGGCCGCACCCCGTCGAGCAGCCGCTCGGCGACACCGTCGCGGCGCACTTCGAGCGGCTCGACTATCTGCGGGACCACGACGACGCGGCGCTGCTGGAAGGGCACTTCAAGCTGGCGCCGGAGATCGTGCAGGAGCAGGTCGGGCTGCCCGGCGCCGAGGACCCGGAGCATGTGGTGCTGCGCCAGAACCGCGGCATGCGCCGCGCCACCAAGGTGGACACCGTCGGCGCGGGCTTCGCCGGCGTGTGCGACGGCTCGCTGAGCGCGGGGCGGATCCTGGACGCGATCGCGCAACTGGTGGGCGAGGACCCGGTGTTGCTGCGGGACCGTACACCGGCGCAGATCCGGGTGCTGGTGGAGCAGGGGTTCCTGGAGCCGGCGTGAGTGCGACGCCTGCGCCCCGCGCACACGCCTGAGGCGCGTGCGCCTGGTCTGGCCTGATTGGTGACGAAAAGGTCTCCTGTCAGTGGGGCGTGCGAGGCTACCTTCGAGGGGCAGGCCCGACGCGTCCTCGGGGGAGGCGTACCCGCTCGGGCCTCGGGGGGAGGCGTGATGTCGGGGGAGACGCCGGATCACGGTGAAGGCAGGGTCGTCGGCGGCCGCTACCGGCTGCTGCGGACGCTCGGCGCGGGCGGCATGGGCCGGGTCTGGCTGGCGTACGACGACGAGTTGGCGTGCGAGGTCGCGCTGAAGGAGATCGCGCTTCCGGACGTGCCGATGGACGCGAGCGAGCCCGCGCAGCGCATCGCGCGGGCCCGCAGCGAGGCGCGGCACGCGGCGCGGCTGCGCGGGCATCGCCATGTGGCGACGGTGCATGACGTGGTGGTGCACGAGGGGCTGCCGTGGATCGTCATGGAGTACGTGCCGGACGCGGTCGACCTCCAGGCGGTGGTGCGGAGTTCGGGGCCGCTGCCGCCCGTCCAGGCGGCCCGCGTCGGACTCGCCGTGCTCGACGCGCTGACCGCGGGGCACCGGATCGGCATCCTCCACAGGGATGTGAAACCGGCCAACATCCTGCTGGGCTCGGATGCTTCGGGCGACCCGTACGCGCGCGTGCTGCTCACCGACTACGGCATCGCCCTCCAGCCCGAGTCCCGGGAACCCCGGCTCACCGCCACGGCGGGCATCCTCGGCACGCCCGGCTATCTCGCGCCGGAGCGCGCGCGTGGGGAGCCGCCGACACCGGCCGCGGATCTGTTCTCGCTGGGCGCGACCCTGTACTGGGCCGTGGAGGGCCACGGCCCCTTCGACCGAAACGGCGAGTACGCGACCCTGACGGCCCTGCTCGGGGAGGAACCGACGGCACCGGTACGGGCCGGTGAACTGGCCCCTGTACTCCAGGGGTTGCTGGTGAAGGACCCGGTGCGCAGGTCGTCGCCGGAGGCGGTGGCGCGGGGGCTGGAGCGGGTGGTGCGAGGGGCATCGCCGGGTTGGCCCGCGGCGGCGGGAGAGGCGGGACAGGCGGGGGCGGGTGTCGACGCCGGGGCGGCGGCGGGGGTTCGGCGCGGACGCCCGGATTCGGGCCGCCGCACGGTGGGTTCGGTGCGGGTGCAGGGGCGTTCGGTGCGGGTGAGGGGCGGGCGGCAGCC
>MWJO01000152.1 GCA_002027195.1 Streptomyces sp. GKU 895
CCGCGCGGGACGTCGTCGTCCTCTCCGCCGACCTGCCCTTCCTCACCGCGAACACCGTCCGCCGTCTGCTGACCGCGCTGCGCGCGGCCGGGACCGACGGAGCGCTGCTCACCGACGCCGACGGCCGCGACCAACCCCTCGTCGCCGCCTACCGCGCCTCCGCACTGCGCCGTGAGCTCACCACGCTCACCACAGCGCACGACGGCCTCACCGGGCTGCCCCTGCGCCGGCTCACCGCCGGACTCCACCTCACCCGTGTCCCGGACCCCGTCGCGTCCTTCGACTGCGACACCTGGGACGACATCGCCGCCGCCAGGGCACGTATCAGGGAGCATGGACCCGTGCTGGATGAATGGATCTCCGCAGTCAAGGCCGAGCTGGGCATCGAACTCGACGTCGACACCGGCGTCCTGCTCGACCTCGCCCGCGACGCCGCCCACAACGTGGCCAGGCCCGGGGCGCCGCTGACCACGTTCCTCGTCGGTTATGCGGCCGCGCAGGCCGGGGGAGGCCCCGAGGCGGTCGCCGAGGCCGCCCGCAAGGCCACCGCCCTCGCCCTCGCCTGGCCCGACGAGGAGGCCTCCGGCGCCAAGCCGGGCGACGCCGAGCCGGGCACGGACGCCGGATGACCGCCCGTCCGGATGCCGCCGACGCCGAGGACCTGGACGTCGAGGAGGTGCTCGCCCTCGTGAACGACCGCCGCGACACGGGCCGCACCGCAGAGGGGACCCCGGGCCGCGCCTCCGGCGAACAGGTGCCCCCGCCCACCGCGCCGACCCGGAGCGACGCCCCCGGCAAGCCCGACGCCCACCACCGCGCCACCCCCTGGCCCGAGGCCCGCGCCGTCGCCGAACGGGCCGCCCGGGCCACCCGTCCCGGCAGCCGTGCCGCCCACCGCGCCCACGCCCCCCCGTCCCCCTCGACGCCGCCCTCGGCCTCACCCTGGCCGCCCCTCTCACCGCCCTCACCGATCTGCCCTCCTTCGACACCTCCGCGATGGACGGCTGGGCGGTCGCCGGGCCGGGCCCGTGGGACGTACGGGACGAGGGAGTGCTGGCGGGGCACGCGGAGCCGCAGCCGCTCAGCGACGGTGAGGCCGTCCGGATCGCCACCGGCGCCCGCATCCCGCCGGACACCACCGCGGTCCTGCGCAGCGAGCACGGCCGCACCGACACCCAGGGCCGGCTGCACGCCACCCGCGAGACCAAGCACGGCCAGGACATCCGCCCGCGCGGCCAGGAGTGCCGCAACGGCGACCAACTCCTGCCCGTCGGCACCGTGGTGACCCCGGCCGTCCTCGGGCTCGCCGCGGCCGCCGGGTACGACGCCCTCACCGTGGTCCCCCGCCCTCGCGCGGAAGTCCTCGTCCTGGGCGACGAGTTGCTCACCGAGGGCCTCCCACGCGAGGGCCTGATCCGGGACGCGCTCGGCCCGATGCTGCCGCCCTGGCTGCGCGCACTCGGCGCCGAGGTCATCGCCGTACGCCGGCTCGGCGACGACGCGGCGGCCCTGCACAAGGCGATTACCACCTCCGACGCCGACCTCGTCGTCACCACCGGCGGCACCGCCTCCGGCCCCGTCGACCACGTGCACCCCACGCTCCAGCGGATCGGCGCCGAACTCCTGGTCGACGGCGTCAAGGTGCGCCCCGGGCACCCGATGCTGCTGGCCCGCATCAAGGAGAACCAGCACCTCGTCGGCCTGCCCGGCAACCCCCTCGCCGCCGTCTCCGGGCTGCTCACCCTCGCCGAGCCGCTGCTGCGGACCCTTGCCGCCCACCCCGCCCCGGAGCCGTACGCGCTGCCCTTGCGGGACGAGGTGCACGGCCATCCGCACGACACCCGGCTCATCCCCGTCGTTCTGCGCGGTGACAGCGCCGTCCCGCTGCACTACAACGGCCCGGCCATGCTGCGCGGCATCGCGGCGGCCGACGCCCTGGCGGTCGTACCGCCAGGCGGTGCCCGTGCGGGTCAGGAGCTGGAACTCCTCGACCTGCCCTGGGCGTCCGCCGGAATCGGGGTGTGTTTCACGTGAAACTTCCGGGCCATGACGCGATCGCCCGCCAGGCGGACGAACATCTCGTGACCCACCGGGTGAAGCTGCCGCGCAAAGTGGTGGAGCACCCGTTCCGGCAGGTCGCCAAGCGGGTCCTGATGGCGCTGCTGGTGCTGTCGCTGACCGCGCTGCTCGTCTGGTTCGACCACGACGGCTACAACGACAACTCCGACGGCTCGGTCGACTTCCTCGACGCCTGGTACTACGCGACCGTCACCCTCTCCACCACCGGATACGGCGACATCACCCCGGTCAGTGACGGGGCCCGGCTCACCAACATCTTCGTCATCACGCCCCTGCGCGTGCTGTTCCTGATCATCCTGGTCGGCACCACGCTCGAAGTCCTCACCGAACGCACCCGTGAGGAATGGCGGCTCAACCGCTGGAGGTCCACCTTGCGTGACCACACCGTCGTCGTCGGCTTCGGGACCAAGGGGCGGTCGGCGATCCAGACCGTCTGTGCGACGGGGCTGAAGAAAGAGCAGGTGGTCGTGGTCGACCCCAGTTCCAAGGTGATCGACGCCGCGACGGCGGAGGGGTACGCGGGGGTCATAGGGGACGCGACGCGGAGCGAGGTGCTCAAGCGGGCCGAGGTGCACCGGGCCCGGAAGATCATCATCGCGACGCAGCGGGACGACACCGCCGTCCTCGTCACGCTCACCGCCCGGCAGCTCAACAAGGGCGCCAAGATCGTGGCCGCGGTGCGGGAGGAGGAGAACGCGCCCCTGCTGAAGCAGTCCGGCGCGGACGCCGTCATCACCAGCGCGAGCGCGGCCGGACGGCTGCTCGGGCTGTCGGTGCTGAGCCCGGCCGCCGGCATGGTGATGGAGGACCTCATCCAGCAGGGCAGCGGGCTCGACATCATCGAACGGCCGGTCATAAAAGCCGAGGTGGGTCTCGGACCGCGGGAGACCGACGACCTGGTGGTGAGTGTCGTACGAGGTCATCGGGTGCTCGGCTACGACGACCCGGACGTCGGGACGCTGGAGCTGACCGACCGGCTGATCACGATCGTGCGGGCGACGCCGGGTTCGCAGATCGCACCCGACGTCCGGCCCCTCGTACAGGAGTGATCACTTGCGGTTGTAGAGCCGCATGGTGACCGGGCCGAAGACGGCGACGAACAGGCCCGCCCACCCCAGCGACCAGGCGATCTCGTCGGCGGGCCAGTCGCCCGCCATCAGCCCGCGCACGGCCGAGGACAGATGGGTGATCGGGCTGTTGTTGACGAAGGCCTGCAGCCAGCCCGGCATGGTCTTCGGGTCGACGAAGACGTTGGACAGGAAGGTCAGCGGGAAGATCACCATCATGCTGACGCCCATCACCGACTTCTCGGTGCGCAGCAGCAGCCCGAACATGGTCCAGATCCACGAGAACGCGAACGAGAACACGACCAGCAGCGCGATCCCCGCGAGGACCCCGCCGACCCCGCCGTCCGGGCGGTAGCCGATGATCATGCCGACGACGAGCATCACGACCGACGCGATCGTGTAGCGCAGGGCGTCGCCCAGCAGATAGCCGACCATCGTCGACGGCCGCCAGATCGGCAGCGACCGGAACCGGTCGAAGACGCCCTTCTCGATGTCGGTGTTCACGGAGACGCCCGTGTACATCGTGATCATCACGACCGACATCACCAGGATGCCCGGCAGCAGGAACTGGATGTACTCCTTCGGGGAGCCGGCCAGGGCGCCCCCGAACAGGTACGTGTACATCAGCACCATCATGATCGGGAACGCGGTCACGTCGAAGAGCTGCTCGGGGACGTGCTTGATCTTGAGGATCGCCCGCCAGCCGAAGGTGAGGGAGGCCGACAGCGCGCTGGGGCGCGGCGGCCGATCCCCGGCCACCAGCAGGGCGGCCAGCGACTCGGCGCTGACGGGGGCGAGGTCCTTGGCCTCGGTGGTGGTCGCGGTGCTCATGCCGCCGCCTCTTCCTTCGCGTCGGGTTCATGGGTGTCGTGTCCGGTGAGGGCGAGGAAGACCTCGTCCAGGCTGGGCTGGCCCAGCGAGAAGTTGTCGACGGTGATGCCGGTGCGGGCGAGTTCCGCGAGCGCGCGGGAGGCCTGCTCGGCCGCGGAGTCGTTCGCCCCCGACAGCCGTGCCGTGAGCGCCACGGGGTCCGGCTCCAGCTGTACGTCCGTGTCGAGCGCGAGCCTCAGGACCCGCTCCGCCTCCGGCCGCTGCCCCGGATCGCGCAGCCGCAGATGCACGGACCCGGCGCCGACGGACGCCTTCAGCTCGCCCTTCGTCCCCTCGGCGATCACCTTGCCACGGTCGATGACGGCGATCCGGGACGCCAGCTGGTCGGCCTCGTCCAGGTACTGCGTGGTCAGCAGCACGGTGGTGCCCTGGGCGACGACCGCGCGCACGATGTCCCACACCTGGTTGCGGCTGCGCGGGTCGAGACCGGTCGTCGGTTCGTCGAGGAACAGCAGGTCGGGGGTGTTCAGGATGGAGGCGGCGATGTCGATACGGCGCCGCATGCCGCCCGAGTAGTGCTTGACCTGCTTCGCGGCCGCGTCCGTCAGCCCGAAGGCCTCCAGGAGCTGCCCGGCCCGCACCCGGGCGGCCTTCTTGTGGTGGCCGAGGAGGCGGCCGAGCAGGATCAGGTTCTCCAGGCCGGTGAGGTCCTCGTCGACAGAGGCGTACTGGCCGGTGAGGCTCACCCTGGCGCGCACCTCGTCGGCCTCGCGGACCACGTCGTGGCCGAAGACATGGGCCTCGCCGCCGTCGGGGCGGAGCAGGGTGGCGAGCATCTTCACGGTGGTCGTCTTGCCGGCGCCGTTCGGACCGAGGACGCCGTAGACCGTGCCGGCCGGGACGGCGAGGTCGACGCCGTCGACGGCGCGGGTCTCACCGAACGTCTTCACCAGTCCCGCGGTCTCGATGGCCAGGCCGGAGGTGTGCCGGCTCTTGGTGGGGCTCATGCTGGGTGTCCTTCCGCGTGCGAGGCGCTGGCGCGTGCTTGGGCTACGCATGGGGAGACTTTTACGGTCGCGCAAACTCATCGGTGACGCACAGGGATTTCCGGGTGGCCCCGTCGAAAGGCCGATCGACATGGGGGCGGGGACCGAGGAGTAGCGTCGCCCCCATGCGTGCGATCACGATTCCCGAATCAGGTGGGCCCGAGGTGCTGACGTGGGACGAGGTCCCCGACCCGGTGCCCGGCGAGGGCGAGGTGCTGGTCGAGGTGGTGGCCAGCGCCGTCAACCGGGCCGACATCGTGCAACGGCAGGGCTTCTACGACCCGCCGCCCGGCGCCTCCCCCTACCCCGGCCTCGAGTGCTCCGGCCGGATCGCCGAGCTCGGCACCGGGGTGTCCGGCTGGACCGTCGGCGACGAGGTGTGCGCCCTGCTCTCCGGCGGCGGCTACGCCGAGAAGGTCGTCGTCCCGGCCGGCCAGCTGCTGCCGGTGCCCAAGGGCGTCGACCTGAAGCACGCCGCCGCGCTGCCCGAGGTGGCCTGCACGGTCTGGTCGAACGTGTTCATGATCGCCCACCTGCGCCCCGGGGAGACGCTGCTCGTGCACGGCGGCTCCAGCGGCATCGGCACGATGGCGATCCAGCTCGCGAAGGCCGTGGGTGCGAAGGTCGCCGTCACGGCGGGTACGAAGGAGAAGCTGGAGCACTGCGCGCGGCTCGGCGCCGACATCCTGATCAACTACAAGGAGCAGGACTTCGTGGCCGAGCTCAAGGCGGCCACGGACGGCGCGGGGGCCGACGTCATCCTCGACAACATGGGTGCGAAGTACCTGGACCGCAATGTCCGGGCGCTCGCCGTCAACGGCCGTCTCGCGATCATCGGCCTCCAGGGCGGCGCCAAGGGCGAGCTGAACATCGGCGCGCTGCTCGGCAAGCGCGCCGCCATCAGCGCGACCACCCTGCGCGCCCGTCCGCTGAGCGAGAAGACGGCGATCGTGGCGGCCGTGCGCGAACACGTCTGGCCCCTGCTCGAGGGCGGTCACATCCGGCCGGTCGTCGACCGCGAACTGCCGATGAGCGACGCGGCGGCGGCCCACCGGGTGGTGGAGGAGAGCGGGCACGTGGGGAAGGTGCTGCTGGTCGTGGGGTAGCCCCGGTCGTCAGGCGCGGCGCAGCCGCACCCCGAGCAGGGCGAGCCCCAGGCCGAGCCCGATCAGCACCAGTCCGCTGCCGAGCGGCAGGATGCGCAGAACGGGCTCGGTGGCTGGCCCTTCCTCGCCGACGGCCTGCCCGACCGGCCGTCGCGGGGCCTCCGGTACGGCCGTGGCGGTGCCGCCGGTCGCCCGGCTCGCCCCTTCCTCCGTCACGCCGTCGTCGGCGTTGCCTTCGTCCGGCGCCCCGGAGTCCTGACGTTCCCCGTCCTCATCCGCACCGGCGTCGGCACTCGCCTCCGCCGCTGCCTCCGTCTCCGCTGCCTCGGCGTCCTCCTGGCGTCCGGGCCGCTCCCGCCCCTCCCCCGCGCTGCTCCCGGCCCGGGACGGCCCGGTGCGCGGGACGACCGGCTGTCCGGGGCGCGGCGGTGCGGCGGAGGGCCGTGGTGACGCGGTTCCCCGGGGGCTGTCGGGTACGGCGGTGGCGGCACCATCGGTGGGACGTTCGGCGGGACGTCCCGTGGAGGCCGCCGCACCCCCGCGCCCTTCTCCTCGCTCGTGCCGCTGCCCCGCGGGGGAGCTCGCCGCGACGGACGTGTGCACGCCCGGCGTCGGACCGGCGGGCGCGGCCATCACGTCGTACGGCAGCAGCGCCGCGCTCGCTCCCAGGGCGATCAGCAGTCCCGTCGTGCGCACGGTGCGCAGCCATCCCGTCACAGCACCAGCGTCACATCACCCCGCGATTCCGGCATCACGGGTACCGCCGCCGGGTCGAAGCGGCCGCACCATCGCCTCTGCGGCTGACGGAATCCTGCGCCCCGTAAACGGTGGATCACCCTCCACCGGGGGCACCCCAGTGATGAGGTGTACGGGTGCGAGAGAATGGCGGCATGGAGATGCCGAGGAACGAACGGTCGTCCGAGCAGCCGCAGATTCTGGTCGTGGGCCAGGACGGGATGGCGCTCGGCGGCACCGGGGACGAGGACTCCCGCGAGCTTCCGGTGACGGACATGGTGGAGCAGCCCGCCAAGGTCATGCGGATCGGCAGCATGATCAAGCAGTTGCTGGAGGAGGTGCGCGCGGCTCCTCTGGACGAGGCCAGCCGGGTCCGGCTGAAGGAGATCCACCGGAGCTCGGTGAAGGAGCTGGAGGACGGGCTGGCGCCGGAGCTGGTCGAGGAGCTGGAGCGGCTCTCCCTGCCCTTCACGGAGGGGGCGACCCCGAGCGACGCCGAACTGCGGATCGCGCAGGCCCAGTTGGTCGGCTGGCTGGAGGGCCTCTTCCACGGGATCCAGACCACGCTGTTCGCCCAGCAGATGGCCGCGCGGGCCCAGTTGGAGCAGATGCGCCGGGCGCTGCCGCCGGGCGTGGGGCACGAGGGCGAGGACGGGCACCCGGGCGGCCGCTCCGGCGGGCCGTACCTGTAAATCCCACGAGAGCGACAAGGGGCCGGCGTCAGCGGACGCCGGCCCCTTCACTCATGTCTCACGCCCAGGTGATCAGCCGCTTCGGCTGCTCCAGGATCGCCGCCACGTCCGCGAGCACCTTGGAGCCCAGCTCCCCGTCCACCAGGCGGTGGTCGAAGCTGAGCGCCAGCGTGGTGACCTGACGCGGCTTCACCTTGCCCTTGTGGACCCACGGCTGGAGCTTGATCGCGCCGACCGCGAGGATCGCGGACTCGCCGGGGTTGAGGATGGGGGTGCCGGTGTCGACGCCGAAGACGCCGACGTTGGTGATCGTCACCGTGCCACCCTGCATCGCGGCCGGGGAGGTCTTGCCCTCGCGCGCGGTCGCCACCAACTCGCCGAGCGACTCGGCCAGTTGCGGCAGCGTCTTGGTGTGCGCGTCCTTGATGTTGGGGACGATCAGGCCGCGCGGGGTGGCCGCGGCGATGCCCAGGTTCACATAGTGCTTGAGCACGATCTCCTGGTTGGCCTCGTCCCAGGACGCGTTGACCTCGGGGTTGCGCTTGATCGCGACCAGCAGGGCCTTGGCGATCAGCAGCAGCGGGTTGACCCGCAGCCCCTGCATGTCCTTGTCCTGCTTGAGCTCCTCGACCAGCTTCATGGTCCGGGTCACGTCGACCGTCACGAACTCCGTGACATGCGGCGCCGTGAACGCCGAGCCGACCATGGCCGCAGCCGTCGCCTTGCGGACGCCCTTGACCGGGACGCGGGTCTCGCGCGCGGTGTCGTACGTCGGCACGGACGCGGGGACGGGCGTCCGGGCGGGTGCCGGTGCCGCGGCAGTCTCCGGTGCCGGTGTGGCCTCCGGTGCCGGGGCCGCCGCCGCGTGGACGTCCTCGCGCGTGATGATGCCGTCCGGGCCGGTCGGGGTGACCGTCGCCAGGTCGACGCCGAGGTCCTTGGCCAGCTTGCGCACCGGCGGCTTGGCCAGCGGGCGCTCCGTGGCCACCCGTGCGGCGGGCGCCACCGGTGCGGCGGGACCGTGGCCGTTCAGCTCGGTCTGGATCGCCGTCGAGGCCTCCTGGACCGGGATCTGGGGGCCCTTGCGGGGGCGGCGCTTGGTCGAGGACGCGGCGACGCCGTAGCCGACGAGGACGGGCTGGCGGCCCTCGGGCTTCTTCTCGGGCTCGGTGGTGGGCTCGGCTGCGGGTGCGGCCGCGGCTGCCGGTGCCTCGGCGGGGGCCGCCCCGCCCGAGACGTCCACGGCGATGATCGACGTGCCCACGTCGACCGTGGTGCCCTCGGGGAAGTGGAGTTCCCGGACGACACCGTCGTAGGGGATGGGCAGTTCGACGGCCGCCTTGGCGGTCTCGACCTCGCACACCACCTGGCCGTCGGTGACCTTGTCACCGGGCTGCACGTACCACTTGAGGATCTCGGCCTCGGTGAGGCCCTCGCCCACGTCGGGCATCTTGAACTCGCGTACGGACGCTTCCGTCATCGTCGTCACGACCCTCTCCTCAGTACGCCAGGGCACGGTCGACGGCGTCGAGCACCCGGTCCAGGCCCGGCAGGTACTCCTCCTCCAGGCGGGCCGGCGGGTACGGGGCGTGGTAGCCGCCGACCCTGAGCACCGGGGCCTCCAGGTGGTAGAAGCAGCGCTCCGTGATGCGGGCGGCGATCTCGGCGCCCGAGCCGAAGAACACCGGCGCCTCGTGGACCACGACCAGGCGGCGGGTCTGCTCGACCGAGGCCTGGATCGCGTCGAAGTCCAGCGGGGAGACCGAGCGCAGGTCCAGGACCTCCAGGTTCCGGCCCTCCTCGGCCGCGGCGTCCGCGACCTCCAGGCAGGTCTTCACCATCGGGCCGTACGCCACCAGCGTCAGATCCGTGCCCTCACGGACCACCCGGGCCTTGTGGAGCGGGCCGGGGATGGCCTCCGTGTTGACTTCGCCCTTGTCCCAGTAGCGCCGCTTGGGCTCGAAGAAGATCACCGGGTCGTCGCTCTGGATGGCCTGCTGCATCATCCAGTACGCGTCGGAGGAGTTGGACGGCGAGACGATCTTCAGGCCCGCCACGTGCGCGAAGAGCGCCTCGGGCGACTCCGAGTGGTGCTCGACCGCGCCGATGCCGCCGCCGTAGGGGATGCGGATGACGACGGGGAGCTTGACCTTGCCCAGCGAGCGGGCGTGCATCTTCGCGAGCTGGGTGACGATCTGGTCGTAGGCCGGGAAGACGAAACCGTCGAACTGGATCTCCACCACCGGGCGGTAGCCGCGCAGGGCGAGGCCGATCGCGGTGCCGACGATGCCGGACTCGGCGAGCGGGGTGTCGATGACGCGGCTCTCGCCGAAGTCCTTCTGCAGGCCGTCCGTCACCCGGAAGACGCCGCCGAGCTTGCCGACGTCCTCGCCCATGACGAGGACCTTGGGGTCGGCCTCCAGGGCGCGGCGCAGCGATTCGTTGATCGCCTTGGCCAGAGCCATGGTCTTGGAAGTCTCGGTCGCCATGTCAGGCCCCCTCTCCGTCAGCGAACGACGCCTGGTAGGCGGCGAACTGGGCTCGCTCCTCGTCGACCAGCGCATGTCCGTCCGCATACGCGTGCTCGAAGATGGCGAAGTGGTCCGGGTCCGGCATGGCACGGACCGCTTCGCGCACTCGCCTGCCCAACGCCTCGCTCTCGGCCTCGAGTTCCGCGAAGAATCCGTCGTCCGCGTGGTTTGAGGCCTCCAGGTACCGGCGAAGGCGCAGGATCGGGTCCTTGGCCTCCCAGGACTGGCGCTCCTCGTCACCGCGGTAGCGGGTGGGGTCGTCGGAGGTGGTGTGGGCGCCCATCCGGTAGGTGAACGCCTCGACCAGGGTGGGGCCCTCGCCGGCGCGGGCGCGCTCCAGCGCCCACTTGGTCACCGCGAGGCAGGCCAGCACGTCGTTGCCGTCGACGCGGACGCCGGGGAAGCCGAAGCCCTGGGCGCGCTGGTAGAGCGGGACGCGGGTCTGCTTCTCGGTCGGCTCGGAGATCGCCCACTGGTTGTTCTGGCAGAAGAACACCACCGGCGCGTTGTAGACCGCGGAGAAGGTGAACGACTCGGCCACGTCGCCCTGGCTGGAGGCGCCGTCGCCGAAGTAGGCGATGACCGCGCTGTCCGCGCCGTCCTTGGCGACGCCCATCGCGTAGCCGGTGGCGTGCAGCGTCTGGGAGCCGATGACGATGGTGTAGAGCTGGAAGTTGTTGCTGTTGGGGTCCCAGCCGCCGTTGTTCACGCCGCGGAACATGCCCAGCAGGTTCTCCGGCGGGACGCCGCGGCACCAGGCGACGCCGTGCTCGCGGTAGGTCGGGAAGACGTAGTCGTCCTCGCGGGTGGCGCGGCCCGAGCCGATCTGGGCGGCCTCCTGGCCGAGCAGCGACGCCCACAGACCCAGCTCGCCCTGGCGCTGCAGGGAGGTGGCCTCGGCGTCGAAACGGCGGGTGAGCACCATGTCGCGGTACAGACCGCGCAGCTCATCAGGGGTGATGCCGGCGACGTACTTGTCGTACGCGGCGTTCTTGACGCGCTTGCCCTCGGGCGTCAGCAGCTGAACCAGTTCGGGCTCGGTGCTCGGGGACTTCCTGGTCCCGGCGCTGCGTCGCGGCTTGCGCGCGGCAGTGCTCTCCACGGTCACGTGTGCTCCTCCGTCGGTCCGGCATCCCGGGTTCGCCGGGTGCCAGTGCGGCTCACCTGAGGCCCTGCCGACGCACGGGGTGGGTGCGGACCGGTCGGGATCAGGCGTGACAAGGTGCCCCGGCGAGCGCCCTGCAAAAGGCACGTTACCCAGTGCTGCACAATTCTGTGAAACCCCTCCTGACCTGCGATTTTGCTTGGATTTCCAAGTAATTCGATGCTTGGATTTCCTAGTAGATCGCGCAATCGGGAACAGCCGCTGGTCACAGCCTTGCAGGAGGCCGGAGCAACGGCACGTTATCCCGGCTACCCAGGTCACCGGAAGACTTTCTGTGTTTGACTTGCCGCGTGCGCGAAGACGGAAAAATCACCGTATTCCTTCTCGATGACCATGAGGTGGTCCGTCGAGGCGTCCATGAGCTGCTCTCGGTCGAGGACGACATCGAGGTGGTGGGCGAGGCCGGTACGGCGGCCGACGCGCTGGTGCGGATCCCGGCCACCCGGCCCGACGTCGCGGTCCTCGACGTACGGCTGCCGGACGGCAGCGGCGTGGAGGTCTGCCGGGAGATCCGGTCGTGGGACGAGGACATCAAGTGCCTCATGCTGACCTCCTTCGCCGACGACGAGGCCCTCTTCGACGCGATCATGGCGGGCGCCGCCGGATACGTCCTCAAGGCCATCCGCGGCCATGAGCTGCTGTCGGCGGTACGGGACGTCGCGGCCGGCAAGTCCCTGCTCGACCCGGTGGCCACCGCGCGCGTGCTGGAGCGGCTGCGGGACGGCGGCACCGCCAAGGGCGACGACCGGCTCGCGCACCTCACCGACCAGGAGCGCAAGATCCTCGATCTGATCGGGGAGGGCCTCACCAACCGGGTGATCGGTGAGCGGCTGCACCTGGCCGAGAAGACGATCAAGAATTACGTGTCGAGTCTGCTGTCCAAACTCGGGATGGAGCGACGCTCCCAGGCGGCGGCGTACGTGGCGCGCATGCAGGCGGAACAGCAGCGGCATTGAGGACCAAAGACCTCTGCACTCCGAGGCGCCGAGGTCCGACATTGGTTACATGCCCTCCGACGAACAGCTCGCCGTCGACCTGCTCGCCCGCACCGACTACGGCCGGGTGGCCACCAGCATGCGCGCGCTGCCCTTCCTCGCCTTCGCCCGGCACGTCGTGGCCGACGGCCGGGTCCTGCTGCGGCTGCCGGCGAACGTCGGCTACCACCGGGCGTGCGTCGGCCATGTCGTCGCCTACGGCGCGGACAACCTGGGCTCCGCCCGGCCGGGCGAGGGGCTCTGGTCGGTGCAGGTGGTCGGCGCGTGCACGCAGCACGAGCCGACGCCCGCCGAACTCGAACGGTTCGGCCCCGCACCCCGCGTCGTCGACGGCGAGCCGTACGAACCCGTCTATCTGCGCGTCGAGCCGCAGTTCGGGACCGTGCACTCCACCGACGGCGCCCTGGAAAGTCACTTCGCGCACATGCCGTGATCGAATGCGACTGTCTGTGACAACGCCCAGCTCACGGCCCCGTCGCGTGCCCTAGCATCTGGCGCGTGCCGCGCCCTTGTGTACCACCCCTCATGCCCCACGCGCCCCCCGCTGAGCGCCCTGTTGAGCCAGTACGCAGCCGGGTCCGCCGTCGCCTGCGAACCCGTCGAACAAGGGCTGCTGAACCGCGGCTACCGGCTCCGCACGACCCGCGGCCGCTACTTCCTCAAGCACCACTTCGACCCCGACACCGCCGACCCGGCCGCCATCGAGCGCCGGCACCGCGCCACCCAGCGCCTGGCCGCCATCGGCGTCCCCGTGGCCCCTCCGCTGGCCGGCCGCGACGGCCGTACGGTCGCGGTCGTCGGCGGCCACGCCTACGCCCTGCACCCCTGGATCGAGGGCCGGCACCGCCACGGCGGCCAGCTCACCCCCGGAGCAGTGCGCACGGCTCGGGGGCGCTGCTGGGGGGCCGTGCACGCCGCCCTGGAGCGCGTCAT
>MWJO01000153.1 GCA_002027195.1 Streptomyces sp. GKU 895
GCGAGTCGGCCGCCCCCCCCCCTCGTCACGGGTCGCTCAGCGGAAGACCACCGTGCGGTTGTCGTCCACCATCACCCGGCTCTCGCTGTGCCACTTCACCGCGTGCGCGAGTACCTGCGCCTCCACGTCCCGGCCCACCGTGACCAGGTCGCCGGGGTCGAGCGAGTGGTCCACGCGGACCACGTCCTGCTCGATGATCTGGCCCTCGTCGAGGTCGCTCGTCACATAGTGCGCCGTCGCACCGATCAGCTTCACGCCGCGCTGGTAGGCCTGGTCGTAGGGCTTGGCGCCCTTGAAGCTGGGGAGGAAGGAGTGGTGGATGTTGATGGCCTTGCCCTCCAGCTGCTTGCACAGGTCGTCCGAGAGGATCTGCATGTAGCGGGCCAGCACCACCAGGTCGACGTCCAGGTCCCGGACGAGTTCCAGCAGCCGTGCCTCGGCCTCCGGCTTGGTGTCCCTGGTGACCGGGACGTGGTGGAAGGGGATGCCGTAGGTCTCCGCGAGCCCCTCGAAGTCCCGGTGGTTGGAGACGATCGCGGGGATCTCGATGTTGAGGGCGCCGGTGCGCTGCCGGAAGAGCAGGTCGTTGAGGCAGTGCCCGAACTTGGACACCATGATCAGCGTCCGGGTCGGTGTCGACGCGTCGCTGAGCGCCCAGGTGAAGTGGTAGGCCTGTGCCACCGGGCCGAACCGGTCACGCAGTTGATCGAGGCCGGTGTCGGGGTCGGAGACGTCGAAGTGGACCCGCATGAAGAAGCGGCCCTGAAGTCGGTCGTCGAACTGCTGGCTTTCCAGGATGTTTCCGGAGTTCCTGACGAGAAAGCCGCTCACGGCGTGGACCAGCCCGGCGCTGTCGGGACAGGAGACGGTGAGGACGTATTCGCGGCCAGGTTGCGGTCGAGGGGACATCGGAGCCTCCGTCGGTGCGTATTGCACAACACAGTGAGCGATACGCAACATAGTTGGCCGGAAGAGGGCTGGCGGTCAAGAGAGAGGGGTCGATGAAGGCCGTGCGAAATCGTCATCAGCCAACCCCTTGACGGCTGTCTGGACATTCGCCAGGGTGTTCCATCACAAGCAATCGGGTGCACAATGCGCAACGGCTTCCCTGGAAAGGCTCGGCGCGTGGCAGACCTGTACGTGGATGGACAATGGCGGGACGCGGTGGCCGGCGGCCACCGGGAGATCCGCTGCCCCGCAGACGGCACGGTCGTGGCGACCGTCTCGGAGGGAACCCGCCCGGACGCGGAGGCGGCGATCGCCGCGGCCCGCCGCGCCTTCGACGAAGGACCCTGGCCGGGCACTCCCGAGCGGGAGCGCGGCGCCCTGCTGCTGCGCACCGCCGACCTGATCGAGCGCGACGCCAAGGAATTCGCCCGCGCCGAGTCGCTGGACACCGGCAAGCGGCTGGTGGAGAGCGAGTACGACATCGCCGACGTCGTCTCCTGCTTCCGCTACTACGGCGGCCTCGGCGGCACCGACACCGGCCGGGTCATCGACACCGGCCGGGACGACGCCGTCAGCCGCGTCGTCTACGAGCCGATCGGCGTGTGCGGACTGATCACCCCGTGGAACTACCCGCTGCTGCAAGCCAGTTGGAAGGTCGCCCCGGCCCTCCTGGCCGGCAACACGATCGTCCTCAAACCCAGCGAGCTCACCCCCTCCACCTCCGTCCTGCTCATCCGGGCCCTGGAGGAGGCCGGGCTCCCGGCCGGCGCCGCCAACCTCGTCCTGGGCACCGGCCCCGAGGTGGGCGCCCCGCTCTCCGAGCACGGGGACGTCGACATGGTCTCCTTCACCGGCGGCCTGGAGACCGGCAAGCGGATCATGGCGACCGCCGCGGCGAGCGTGAAGAAGGTGGCGCTCGAACTCGGCGGCAAGAACCCCAACGTCGTGTTCGCCGACGCCGACTTCGAGACGGCCGTGGACTTCGCCCTCACCGCCGTCTTCCTGCACTCGGGCCAGGTCTGCTCGGCCGGCGCCCGGCTGATCGTCGAGGACTCGCTGCACGACCGCTTCGTCGACGAGGTCGTCCGCCGGGCCCGCCTGATCCGGCTCGGCGGCCCCTTCGACACCGAGGCCGACACCGGGGCGCTGATCTCCGCGCAGCACCGGGACAAGGTCGAGGCCTACGTGGCCGCCGGGATCGCCGAGGGCGCCGTCCTGCGCTGCGGCGGCGCACGCCCCACCGAACCGGCGCTCGCGGACGGTCACTACTACCCGCCGACCGTCCTCGACGAGTGCCGCCAGGACATGCGGGTGGTGCACGAGGAGTCCTTCGGCCCGGTCCTCACCGTGGAGCGCTTCACCGACGAGGACGACGCCGTACGCATCGCCAACGACACCGAGTACGGACTCGCCGGAGCCGTCTGGACGCAGGACGCCGGGAAGGCCCAGCGGGTCGCGCGGCGGCTGCGGCACGGCACGGTGTGGATCAACGACTACCACCCCTATGTGCCGCAAGCGGAATGGGGTGGCTTCGGGCATTCGGGCGTGGGCCGGGAACTGGGACCGACCGGCCTCGCGGAGTACCGAGAGCCCAAACACATCTGGCAGAACATCCGACCCCGGCCGCAGCACTGGTTCCGCGGCTGAACGCCGAAAGAAGGTCGAACGTGACCACACAGACCGAGGTGCCGCAGCGGGGCAGCACCCCTCAGGACTCGGGCGCGACCCCGGTCATCTCCGTGCGCAGGCTGTGGAAGGTGTTCGGACCGAAGGCCGACCAGGTGCCGGACTCCGAGGAACTGTGCGGCCTGACCCGCCGCGAGCTCATGGACCGCACCGGCTGTACCGCCGCCGTGCGTGACGTCCACTTCGACGTCTCACCCGGCGAGGTCTTCGTCGTCATGGGCCTGTCCGGCTCCGGCAAGTCCACCCTGGTGCGATGTCTCACCCGGCTGATCGAACCCACCGCGGGCGAGGTCGTCTTCGAGGGCGAGGACATCCGCCAGGCCGACGCGGCCCGCCTGCGCGACCTGCGCCGCCGCAAGTTCTCCATGGTCTTCCAGCACTTCGGACTGCTGCCCCACCGCCGCGTCGTCGACAACGTGGCCTTCGGACTGGAGATCCGCGGGATGAGCCGGGCCGAACGCACCAAGCGGGCCCAGGAGGTCGTCGAACTCGTCGGCCTCGCCGGCTACGAGAACTCCTACCCCGCCCAGCTCTCCGGCGGCATGCAGCAACGCGTCGGCCTCGCCCGGGCGTTGGCCGGCGACCCGGACGTGCTCTTCTTCGACGAACCGTTCTCCGCGCTCGACCCGCTGATCCGCCGGGACATGCAGAACGAGGTCATCCGGCTGCACCACGAGGTCGGCAAGACCATGGTGTTCATCACCCACGACCTCTCCGAGGCCCTCAAGCTCGGCGACCGCATCCTCATCATGCGCGACGGCAAGATGGTCCAGTGCGGCACCGGTGACGAACTCGTCGGCGCCCCCGCGGACGACTACGTACGGGAGTTCGTGAAGGACGTGCCGCGCGGTGACGTCCTCACCCTGCGCTGGATCATGCGCCCGCCGGCCGACGGCGACGCACTGGACGGCCCCGAGCTCGGTCCGGACGTCGTGGTCAAGGAGGCCACCCGCGCGGTCCTCGCGGCCGACAAGCCGGTCAAGGTCGTCGAGAACGGCAAGCTGCTCGGCATAGTCGGCGACGAGGAGATCCTCGCGGTGGTCGCCGGGCAGGAAGGCGGCCACTGATGACCGTCGCGATCGAGAAGCCGGAGAAGACCGAGAGCGTAGGGAAACCGGCCGCTCCCGCGAAGAGGGAACGCAAGGTCAACCGGTCCACGGTGGTGGCGGCGATCTTCGTCGTCTGGCTGGTCCTCTTCGTCGTGCTGCGCGGCAGGCAGACCCTCGCGCTGGCCGCGGCCGACCTGACCGACCTGCACCGCTGGTTCAACGACGTCAACGACTCGATCGGCGCGAACCGCAACTCCAACCCGCTCTTCCTGTACTTCTTCAACGAGATCCGCCTGGTCATCGACAACCTGGTGACCTTCGTCCAGGATCTGATCTCGCAGCCCACCGGTGACCGCCCGGTCCCGCAGATCGGCTGGCTCGGGGTGGTCGGCATCGCCGGCTATGTCTCCTGGGCCGTGGGCAACTGGCGGGTGGCGCTCCTCGCGGTGGCCGGCTTCACCTTCCTCGGGCTCCAGGGCCTGTGGCAGGAGAGCATGGACACCCTGGCGCTCACCGCCTCCGCCGTCCTCGTGGCGCTGCTGTTCGCGATCCCGCTCGGCGTCTGGGCAGGGCTGTCCGACCGGTTCAACGCGATCATGACGCCCTTCCTGGACCTCATGCAGACGATGCCGACCTTCGTCTACCTGGCCCCGCTGACGCTGTTCTTCCAGATCGGCCCGGCCTCCGCCACGATCGCCACCCTGATCTACGCGGCCCCGCCGACGATCCGCATCACCGCCCACGCCATCCGCTCCGTACCGGAGACGACGGTCGAGGCGGCCGACTCGCTCGGCGCCACCCGACGGCAGTCCCTCCTCAAGGTCCTGCTGCCGATGTCCAAGCGGACCGTGGTGATGGGCGTCAACCAGACGATCATGGCCGCCCTGGCCATGGTGACCATCGCCGCCCTGATCGACGCGCCCGGCCTCGGCAAGACCGTCGTCCAGGCCCTGCAGTCGCTCGACGTCGGCACCGCCTTCAACGCGGGTCTGGCCATCGTCGTCCTGGCGATCGTGCTGGACCGGGTCACCACCGCCGCGAGCGCGCGCGAGGAGGCGGCCCGCGGTTCCGGCAGCCGGTTCCTCGCCTGGCGCCGGCCGCTGCTGGGGGCGGGCGCGGCGGTGACCGCCGTACTGATCTACCTGTCGCACACCTACGTGTGGGCGGCCGAGTTCCCCGGCGACGGCAGCCTCGGCAGCAACATCGCGAGCGCCGCCGGCGACGCCACCACCTGGGCGCAGGACAACCTCTCGGGCCTCACCAACGGCTTCCGTGACGCGATCACCAACGGTCTGCTCAACCCGTTCCAGACCCTCCTCACCGACTCCCCGTGGTGGCTCGTCGGCGCCGCGCTCGTCGCGCTCGGCGTCGTACTGGGCGGCCGGACCGCGGGCATCACCACCGCGGTCTGCGTGGGCCTGCTGGTCGGCACCGGCGTCTGGTCGGACAGCATGACGACGCTGGCCTCCACGGTCGTCGCCACCGTCCTGGTCATGGTGCTCGGCATCGGCTTCGGGGTGTGGATGGGACGCAGCCAACTCGTGGACCGGCTGCTGCGTCCGACGCTGGACGCCGCTCAGGTCATGCCGCCCTTCGTCTACCTCGTGCCGTTCCTCGCGCTGTTCGGCGCGACCCGCTTCACGGCGATCGTCGCCGCCGTCGTCTACGCCGCGCCGGTCGCCATGAAGATCGTCGCGGACGGGGTGCGGAACGTGCCCGCCACCACCGTGGAGGCGGCCACCGCCGCCGGGTGCAACACCTGGCAGATCATCACCAAGGTCCAGCTGCCGATGGCCCGCAGCGCCCTGACCCTCGCCACCAACCAGGGCCTGATCTACGTGCTGTCGATGGTCGTGGTGGGCGGCCTGGTGGGGGCGGGCGCCCTCGGCTACGACGTCGTGGCCGGGTTCTCGCAGGGCCAGCTGTACGGGAAGGGGCTCGCCGCGGGGCTCGCCATCGTCCTTCTCGGAGTCATGTTCGACCGGATCACTCAGGCAGCGGCTCGCCGCGCCGGCGCTTAAGGAGCACCACACCATGGCAAGACACTGGCGGGCCGGCGCGGCCGGCATGGCGATACTCGGCCTCACCCTGACCGCCTGCGGCGGGGCGAAGGTCGGCGACGACAGCGCCGGCGGCTCGGGCGAGTCCGGCAAGTGCGGCACCTTCAACCTCGCGGTCAACCCCTGGGTGGGCTACGAGGCCAACGCGGCGGTCCTCGCCTACGTCGCCGAGAACGACCTCCACTGCAAGGTCAACCAGAAGGACCTCAAGGAGGAGATCGCCTGGCAGGGCTTCGGCACCGGTGAGGTCGACGCCGTCGTGGAGAACTGGGGCCACGACGACCTGAAGAAGAAGTACATCACCGACCAGAAGACCGCCGTCGAGGCCGGCGCGACCGGCAACGAAGGCCTCATCGGCTGGTACGTGCCGCCGTGGCTGGCCAAGGCGCACCCCGACATCCTCGACTACAAGAACCTCAACAAGTACGCGGCGAAGTTCAAGACCTCCGAGTCCGGCGGCAAGGGCCAGCTCCTCGACGGCGACCCGTCGTACGTCACCAACGACGAGGCGCTGGTGAAGAACCTCAAGCTGGACTTCAAGGTGGTGTACGCGGGCAGCGAGACCGCCCTCATCCAGGCCTTCCGCAAGGCGGAGAAGGACAAGGAATGGGTGATCGGCTACTTCTACGAGCCCCAGTGGTTCATGTCCGAGGTGCCGCTGAAGAAGGTCAAGCTCCCCGCGTACACGTCGGGTTGCGACGCGAACGCCGAGAAGGTCGCCTGCGACTACCCCGTGTACAAGCTGGACAAGATCGTCAGCGCGAAGTTCGCCAAGTCCGGGAGCCCCGCCTATGACCTGGTGAAGAACTTCACCTGGACGAACGACGACCAGAACACGGTCGCCAAGTACATCGCCGTGGACAAGATGAAGCCCGAGGCCGCCGCGAAGAAGTGGGTCGAGGCCAACCGCTCGAAGGTCGACGCCTGGATCAAGTGACCAGCAGGTCACACCCCGGTCGAACACGCCCGGTGGCGCGCGCACCCCCTGCGCGCCGCCCACCGGGCCGTTCCCGTTTCCCGGCCGTTCCCCGACGTCACCGGACCTCTTGACACCCACCTGCACGGCAGGCACATTGAGTTGCGCAACCTGAATCACGTTGCGTCAAAAGCAACTCAAGCGGAGGTGCGGCGATGGCGGGACCCCGAGTGGTGATCATCGGAGCGGGTGTCGTGGGTGCGGCGCTCGCGGACGAGATCTCCGCGCGCGGCTGGACCGAAGTGACCGTGGTCGACCAGGGCCCGCTGCCCGCCACCGGGGGCTCCTCGTCACACGCCCCGGGCCTGGTCTTCCAGACGAACTCCTCCAAGACCATGACCGAACTGGCCCGCTACACCGTCGAGAAGTTCTGCTCCCTCGACGTCGACGGCAAGCCCTGCTTCCTCCAGGTCGGCGGTCTGGAGGTGGCGACCACCCCGGAGCGCCTCGCGGAACTGCACCGCCGGCTCGGCTGGATCACCGCCTGGGGCATCGAGGCCCGCCTGCTGACCGCCGACGAGTGCGTGGAGCGGCACCCGCTGGTGGACCGCGACAAGGTCCTCGGCGGCCTGCTGGTCCCGACCGACGGCCTCGCGAAGGCCGTCCTCGCCGTCGAGGCGCAGATCCGCCGCGCGACCGAGCGCGGCGTGCGCTTCCTCGCCCGCCACGAGGTCCTCGACATCCTCAAGACCGACGGTGAGGTCACCGGCGTCCTGACCGACCAGGGCGAGATCCCGGCCGACATCGTGGTGTGCTGCGCCGGCATCTGGGGCCCGAAGATCGCCCGCATGGCCGGGATGAACCTCCCGCTGACCCCGCTGGCCCACCAGCTCGCCTGGACCGGCCCCGTCCCCGCGCTCGCCGGCCAGACCGAGGAAGCGGTCCGCCCGATCCTGCGCCACCAGGACGCCGACCTCTACTACCGCGACCGCTACGACGCCATAGGCATCGGCTACTACGGCCACCGCCCCATGCCCGTCTCCGCCGACGACATCCGCGCCTTCGACGACGACGCCGAGATGCCCTCGGTCCTGAAGTTCACCGAGGAGGACTTCGAGCCGGCCTGGGCCGAGACCCAGTCCCTGCTCCCCTCCACCCGCGAGGCGAAGATCGAGGAAGGCATCAACGGCCTGTTCTCCTTCACCACCGACAACTTCCCGCTCCTCGGCGAGTCCCCGGACGTCAAGGGCTTCTGGGTGGCCGAGGCCGTCTGGGTCACCCACTCCGCGGGCGTCGGCCGGGCCATGGCCGAGTGGCTGGTCGACGGCCACTGCTCGTCCTTCGACCTGCACGAGTGCGACGTCAACCGCTTCGAGCCGCACCAGCTCTCCCCGGAGTACGTCCTCGCCCGCGACTGCCGGAACTTCGAGGAGGTCTACGACATCCTCCACCCCCTCCAGCCGTCCGGGGACCCGCGCCCGATCCGCACCAGCCCCTTCCACGCCCGCCAGCAGGAGCACGGCGCCTTCTTCCTGGAGGCCAACGGCTGGGAGCGCCCGCAGTGGTACGAGGCCAACGCCCCGCTGGTCGAGGGCCGCACCATCCCCACCCCCAACGACTGGGCCGCCCGGTTCTGGTCGCCCGTCGTGGGCGCCGAGGCGCAGGCCACCCGAGAGACCGTCGCGATGTACGACATGACGGCCCTCAAGCGCCTGGAGGTGAGCGGCCCCGGCGCCGCCGACCTCCTGGAGCGCCTGTGCACCGGCAAGGTCGTCAAGTCCGTCGGCTCGGTGACGTACACCCTGCTCCTCGACCACGACGGCGGCATCCGCAGCGACATCACCGTAGCCCGCCTCGCCCGCGACCTCTTCCAGGTCGGCGCCAACGGCAACCTCGACCTCGACTGGTTCACCCGCCACCTCCCGGCCGACGGCACCGTCCAGGTCCGCGACATCACGCCCGGCACCTGCTGCATCGGCCTGTGGGGCCCGCTCGCCCGCAAGGTCCTCCAGCCCCTGACGGACGAGGACTTCAGCAACGACGGCCTGAAGTACTTCCGCGCCAAGCGCGCCTACATCGGCAGCGTCCCGGTCACGGCCATGCGCCTGTCCTACGTCGGCGAACTCGGCTGGGAGCTGTACACCACCGCCGACCAGGGCCAGAAGCTCTGGGACACCCTGTGGCAGGCGGCCGAGCCGCTCGGCGGCGTCATCGCCGGCCGCGGCGCCTTCAACAGCCTCCGCCTGGAGAAGGGTTACCGCTCCTTCGGCACCGACATGACCTACGAGCACGACCCCTACGAGGCCGGCGTCGGCTTCGCCGTCAAGCTCGACAAGGGCGACTTCATCGGCAAGGCCGCCCTGGAACGCCGTAAGACCGACGTACGGCGCAAGCTCACCTGCCTCACCATCGCCGACCCGCACGCGGTCGTCCTGGGCAAGGAGCCGGTCTACGACGGCGACCGCGCCGTCGGCTACGTCACCAGCGCCGCCTACGGCTACACGATCGGCAAGGGCATCGCCTACGCCTGGCTCCCGACGGAACTGACCACCCCCGGCACGGCCCTGCACATCGGCTACTTCGACCAGCGCGTGGAGGCGACCGTCGCCGAGGAGCCCCTGTTCGACCCGACCATGTCCCGCCTGCGCGGCTGACCAGGGGGAGACGATGACCGCCCAGCTCCTCGACGGCAAGGCGACCGCCGCCGCCATCCGCCGTGAACTCACCGCGCGTGTCGCCAAGTTGACCGCCCTCACCGGCCGCCCGCCGGGCCTCGGCACCGTCCTGGTCGGCGACGACCCCGGCAGCCACGCCTACGTCGGCGGGAAACACCGCGACTGCGCCCAGGTCGGCATCGCGTCCATCCGCCGGGACCTTCCGGCCGACGCCACCCAGCAGCAGGTCGAGGAGGTCATCGACGATCTCAACGCCGACCCGGCCTGCACCGGCTACATCGTCCAACTCCCGCTCCCGAAGCAGCTGGACGCCAACGCCGTACTGGAACGCATGGACCCGGCGAAGGACGCCGACGGCCTGCACCCCGTCAACCTCGGCCGTCTGGTCCTGGGCGTCGACGTCCCGCTGCCGTGCACCCCGCGAGGCATCGTCGAGTTGCTCCGCCGCCACGACGTCCCCCTCGCCGGCGCCCGCGTCTGCGTGATCGGCCGCGGCATCACGGTCGGCCGCCCCATCGGCCTGCTGCTCACCCGCCGCTCCGAGAACGCCACGGTCACCCTCTGCCACACCGGCACCAAGGGTCTGGCCTGGCACGTCCGCGAGGCCGACATCGTCATCGCCGCCGCCGGCTCACCCGCCCTGATCACCCCCGACATGCTCCGCCCGGGCGCGACCGTCCTGGATGTCGGCATCACCCGCACCGACCAGGGCCTGGTCGGCGACATCCACCCGGACGCCGCCCGGGTCGCCGGCCGGCTGGCGCCGATGCCGGGCGGAGTGGGCCCCATGACCCGCGCGATGTTGCTCGCCAACATCGTCGAGGCCGCCGAGAGGAACGCGAACACCGTATGAGCCCCCGAACTCCCGGCGCCGAGCTGCCGGAACACCCCGACTGGCTCTGGCGCACACCCGAGCCCAAGCGGTCGTACGACGTCGTCATCGTCGGCGGCGGCGGCCACGGTCTCGCGACCGCCCACTACCTCGCCAGGAACCACGGCATCACCAACGTGGCCGTCCTGGAGAAGGGCTGGCTCGCGGGCGGCAACATGGCCCGCAACACCACGATCATCCGCTCCAACTACCTGTGGGACGAGAGCGCGGGCATCTACGAGCACGCCCTCAAGCTCTGGGAGGGCCTGGCGGACGAGCTCGACTACCCGATCCTCTTCTCCCAGCGCGGTGTGCTGAACCTCGCCCACAGCCTCCAGGACGTCCGCGACAGCGTGCGCCGCGTGGAGGCGAACCGCCTGAACGGCGTGGACGCGGAGTGGCTGGACGCGGACGGTGTGCGCGAGGTCTGCCCGATCGTCAACACCTCGCCGGACGTGCGCTACCCGGTCCTGGGCGCGACGTACCAGCCGCGGGCGGGCATCGCGAAGCACGATCACGTGGCGTGGGGCCTGGCCCGTTCGGCGGACGCGGCGGGAATCGACATCATCCAGAACTGCGAGGTCACGGGTCTGGACATGGGGGGCAACCGGGTCGTCGGCGTCCAGACGAACCTGGGCCCGATCGCGGCGGGCAGAGTGGCCCTGTGCTCGGCGGGCCACACGTCCGTCCTGGCGGCCATGGCAGGCATCGAACTCCCGCTCCAGAGCCACCCGTTGCAGGCCCTGGTCTCGGAACTCCTGGAACCCGTCCACCCCACGGTCGTCATGTCCAACGCGGTCCACGTGTACGTGTCCCAGGCCCACAAGGGCGAGTTGGTGATGGGCGCGGGCATCGACGCGTACAACTCCTACACCCAGCGCGGCGCCTTCCACATCATCGAGGAACAGATGGCGGCGGCCCTGGAGCTCTTCCCGGTCTTCGCCCGTGCCCACGTCCTGCGCACCTGGGGCGGCATCGTGGACGTGAGCCCCGACGCCTCACCGATAGTCGGCCTCAGCCCGGTGGACAACCTCTACCTCAACTGCGGCTGGGGAACGGGCGGTTTCAAGGCGACGCCCGGGGTGGGCTGGGTCTACGCCCACACGATCGCCCACGACGCCCCCCACCCCCTCAACGCCCCCTTCTCGCTCGACCGTTTCACCACCGGCGCGCTCGTCGACGAGCACGGCGCCGCCGCGGTGGCCCACTAAGGGATCCTCAAGGGAGCCGAACGACATGCTGCTGATCCCCTGCCCGTGGTGCGGGCCCCGCGACGAGGCCGAGTTCCACTACGGCGGCCAGGCCCACGTGGCCTACCCGGAGACCCCGTCGTCCCTCACCGACGAGGAATGGGCCCGCTACCTCTTCTTCCGCGACAACCCGAAGGGCCCGTTCGCGGAACGCTGGACCCACGCGGCGGGCTGCCGCCGCTGGTTCAACGCGATAAGGGACACGTCGACGAACGAGATCCTGACGGTGTACAAGACGGGCGAGGAACGCCCGGAGACCCCTGAACCGAGGCCGGTGACCTCCCAGCCGAGGCCGGCCATCCCAGCCCGTCCGGCGTTTGAGGACGAGGCCCCTTCAGGGCCGACGGGGGTCCAGGGGGCGGAGCCCCCTGGCGGGGTCGAAGGGGCAGCGCCCCTGGAGGATGGGACGGGTGAGGGGCGGCCGGGGGCGAGACAAATCCGTTCCGCCACCCCACCTGCACGGCCGAATCACCCGCACCACCCCCTCACCTTCACCTTCGACGGCACCCAATACCAGGGCTACCAGGGCGACACCCTCGCCTCCGCCCTCCTCGCCAACGGCGTCATCCAGACCGGCACCAGCATCAAACTCGGCCGCCCCCGAGGCATCTTCTCCGCCGGCGTCGAAGAACCCAACGCGGTCATCCAGATCGAGGAACCCTTCCCCGAGCCCATGCTGCCCGCAACGACGGTCGAGCTCTACGACGGCCTCGCCGCGACGAGCCTCCCGGCCAGGGCCGCCTCGCCACCACCCCGACCCGCCGCCTACGACGCCGTACACGCCCACTGCGACCTGCTGGTCGTGGGCGCGGGCCGGCCGGCCTCGCCGCGGCCGCCGCAGCCGCCCGCAGCGGCGCCGCGTCATCCTCGCCGACGACCAGCCGGAACCGGCGGCAGCCTCCTCGGCACCGCCGAACACCTCGACTGGGTGAGGGCCACCGCCCACCTCGCCACCGCCCCGAGGTCCGAGTCCTGCCCCGCACCACCGTCTTCGGCTACTACGACGACAACCACCTCCTCGCCGTCGAACGCCGCACCAACCACCTCGGCGCCGCCGCCCCCGAGAAGACCTCCCGCGAACGCGTCTGGCGCATCCGCGCCCGCAGGGTCGTCCTCGCCACCGGCGCCCACGAACGCTCCCTCGCCTTCCCGGACAACGACCGCCCCGGAGTGATGCTGGCCTCCTCCGCCCGTACGCACATCAACCGCCACGGCGCCCTGCCGGGCCGTCGCGCGGTCGTCTTCACCACCAACGACAGCGCCTACGCGGCGGCGTTGGACATCAAGGCGTCCGGCGTTGAGGTCACCGCGATCGTCGACACCCGTCCGGCGCCGGGGGAGTGGGCCGACCGCGCCCGCGAGGCCGGCATCGAGATTCTCCCCGCCCATGCCGTCGTCGGCACGGAGGGCGACCCGCGCATCACCTCCGTCACCGTCGCCCCGTACGGCGAGTGCGTGGGCCGGCAACAGTTCGCCGTCGACCTCCTCCTGGTCTCCGGCGGCTGGAACCCCGTCGCCCACCTGTTCAGCCAGTCCGGCGGCAAGCTCCGCCACGACGAGGAACTCGGCTCCTTCGTCCCGGACTCCGGCCGCCAGGCGGTCGAGGTGGCGGGCGCCGCGAGCGGAGTGTTCGACCTCGCCGGAGCCCTGGCCCAGGGCGTCGCCGCGGGCACCCGAGCGATCGAGGCCGAGGGCTACACCGCGGAGGCCCCCC
>MWJO01000154.1 GCA_002027195.1 Streptomyces sp. GKU 895
CCCTCACCGCAGACGGTCAGCCGCCGCCGTCGAGGTCGGTGCACTGGCGGACCACCCGCAGCTCATGGCCGTCGAGCGCACACACCATCCCAAAGAGCACATAGCGACTGTAGGGGAGCGGTGAAGACGGACGGGGTGGCTGCACGGGCACTCTCACCGATCTCTAGGCTGACCGCCGGACAACGGCCCGACGCACCACGGGGGAGACAGGGAACATGGCGGAAACTCGGCGACGGCTGCGCTCCAGCACGGTCGTGCTCGGCGGCATGGGAGTCGTCGCGGCGGCACTCACCTCCTGCGGCTCCGATCCCGACCGCCGCTGCGTCGACCGCGACAGCTACACCTACGAGGGCTACAAGGTCGTCGCCGACAAGAACTGCAACACCGGCAGCTCCGGCTCCTCCTCGGCCAAGGGCAGCAAGAAGAAGTCGGGCACCGGCAGGACCGCCGACGCCGCCTGGTACTACGACGCCGATGTCAGCAACGGCCGCGCCGACTACGGCACCTTCAGCAAGAGCGAGGCCGTCGACCGCGGCGGCTTCGGCTGCTCCGGCGGCAGCGGCGGCGGCTGAGCCCGGACCCACGGACGCCCGGACAGGCCCCAGAGAGACGCCATGGAACGCCGCACCATCGAGCCCCGCCCCGGCTGGCAGCAGACCGTCGAGGAACAGGGCCTCATCTACCCGCTCACCCGCTACCCCGACGACTCCCTGCGCCCCTACTGGGACGAGAGCGCCTACTACGCCTTCTCCCTGGAGGAGGTCGAGGCCCTGGAGGACGTGGTCGAGGAGCTCCACCGGATGTGCCTGGCGGCGGCGGACCACATCGTCACCGCGAACCGCTTCGCCGACCTCGGCATCACCGACCCGCGCGTCGCCGACGCGGTCGCCGAGGCCTGGCGCCGCCGCGCCGAACTCCCCTCCGTCTACGGCCGCTTCGACCTCCGCTACGACGGCGGCGGCCCGGCCAAGCTGCTGGAGTACAACGCCGACACCCCCACCTCCCTCGTCGAGGCCGCCTCCCCGCAGTGGTTCTGGATGGAAGAGCGCTTCCCCGGCGCCGACCAGTGGAACTCCCTGCACGAACGCCTCGTCGCCGCCTGGAAGAAGCAGGCCGCGCTGCTCCCGCCGGGCAGCCCGCTGTACTTCGCGTACTCCTCCGCCGACGAACTCGGCGAGGACCTGATGACGGTCGCCTACCTCCAGGAGACCGCTGAGCAGGCCGGCCTCGACACCGCCTGGATCTCCATGGAGGAGATCGGCTGGGACCGCCTCTCCGGCCGCTTCGTCGACCAGCAACTCCGCTTCATCCGCAGCTGCTTCAAGCTCTACCCGTGGGAGTGGCTGACCACCGACCGCTTCGCTGACCACGTCCTCGGCACCCTGGACAACGGCGGCGGCACCGGCACCACCCTGTGGATCGAGCCCGCGTGGAAGATGCTCCTGAGCAACAAGGCACTTCTGGCCATTCTCTGGGAGCTCTACCCCGGCCATCCGAACCTCCTCCCCGCCTACCTCGACGGGCCGAGGGAGCTCGCGACGACGACGGGCTACGTGGCCAAACCACTGCTCGGCCGCGAAGGCGCCGGCGTCACCCTCCACGCCCCGGACACCACGGGCACCGCCCCTGTCCTGCGTGAAGAGGCCTGCTGCTACCAGGAGTTGGCGCCGCTGCCCGACTTCGACGGCAACCGTGTCGTCCTGGGCGCCTGGGTCGTCGAGGACGAGTCGGCGGGCCTCGGCATCCGCGAGTCGGCCGGACCGGTGACCGACGAATACGCGCGCTTTCTGCCGCACGTGATTCTCTGACGCGACACAATGATCGGCCCACGACCAACGGAGAGGGGCGATCGGTGGGCGACACGGCCACGATGGAGAGCGGATACGCCGTCGACACGTCCTGGGAGCGGGAACACGGGCGGCTGCTGGCGCTGGAGGAGATCTACGACAGCCAGAGCCGCCACCGCCTGACCGAGCTGGGAGTCACCGGCGGCTGGCACTGCCTGGAGGTGGGCTGCGGCGCCGGCAGCATCGCACGCTGGCTGGCCCAGCAGGTCGGCGATGCCGGGCGGGTGCTCGCCACCGACGTCGACACCCGATTCGCCAACGCCCACGGCCTGTCCAACCTGGAGATCCGCACCCACGATCTGCGCTCGGACGACCTCCCGGACGCCTGCTTCGACCTCGTCCACGCGCGGGCCGTGATCGGGCACCTCCCCGACCGCGACGAGGCACTGCGCCGACTGGCCGCGGCGACCCGCCCCGGCGGCTGGGTGGTCATCGAGGACTTCGACATCGAGGACTCCGGCAGTCAGGACTCCGGCCGTGAGGACGGCGGCATCGAGGGCTTCGACATCGACGGCCCGATGGACCCCGCCGCCTGCTACTTCCCGCCCGGCTACACCGGCGCGGCCGAACGCCTCGGCCGCGCCCTCCGCGCCGCCTTCGGCGCGCCGACGTGGCCCCCGGCACCGGTCGCCGCCTGTCCCAGGCCCTGACGGACGCCGGCCTGACCGAGGTCGGCGCTCAGGTCCACGCCCCGGTCCTCACCGGCGGCGACGCGGCCTTCCTCCCGCTCACCCTGCGCTCACTGCGCCCGCGCCTCCTGGCCACCGGCGAGGTGAGCGACATGGACATCGAGGACGTCATCACCCTGACGAAGAGCCAAGGCGCCGCCTACCTCCCCAACTTCATGGTCATCGCCTGGGGCCGAAAGCCGGTGTGACCGCCTGGCGAAGCACTGCCGTCAGCTGAGCCAGCCCCCAGTCCAGATCCTCCTCGCTGATCATCAGCGGCGGAGCGATGCGGATCGTCGGCCCGTGGGTGTCCTTGACGAGTACGCCTCGGTGCATCAGCTTCTCGGAGATCTCCCGGCCCGTCCCGTGGGCGGGGGCGATGTCCACGCCCGCCCACAGACCCCGGCCGCGTACCGCTGTCGCGCTTCCGGCGGCGGTCAACTGCCGTAGCTCGCGGTGGAGACGGGCGCCCAGTTCGGCCGCGCGAGCCTGGTACTCGCCGGTCCGCAGCATGGCGATCACCTCCAGCGCGACCGCGCAGGCCAGGGCGTTGCCGCCGAACGTCGAACCGTGTTCGCCGGGCCGGAACACCCCCAGGACCGCGGCGCTCGACACCACCGCCGAGACCGGTACGACCCCGCCGCCCAGCGCCTTGCCGAGGACGTACATGTCCGGGACCACCTGCTCGTGCTCGCAGGCGAACGTCCGCCCGGTCCGGCCCAGGCCCGACTGGATCTCGTCCGCGACGAACAGCACATCCCGCTCGCGGGTCAGCTCCCGGACCGCGGGGAGGTAGCCGGCCGGCGGGACCAGAACTCCCGCCTCGCCCTGGATCGGCTCCAGCAGCACAGCCACCGTGTTCTCCGTGACCGCCGAGCGCATCGCCGTCAGATCACCGAACGGCACGATCTCGAAGCCGGGCGTGTACGGACCGTAGTCCGCACGCGCCTCGGGGTCGGTGGAGAAGCTGATCAGGGTGGTGGTGCGGCCGTGGAAGTTGTTCCCCGCCACCACGATCTTCGCCATCTCCGCGGGCACGCCCTTGACCCGGTAGCCCCACTTCCGAGCGGTCTTCACCGCCGTCTCCACCGCCTCCGCGCCGGTGTTCATCGGCAGCACCATCTCCATCCCGCACAGCTCGGCCAACTCGGAGCAGAACGCGGCGAACCGGTCGTGATGGAAGGCCCGGCTCGTCAACGTCACCCGCTCCAGCTGCGCCTTCGCCACATCGACCAGCCGCCGGTTGCGATGGCCGAAGTTGAGCGCCGAATAGCCGGCCAGCAGATCCAGATACCGCCTCCCCTCCACGTCCGTCAGCCACGCCCCGTCCGCCGTGGCCACGACCACGGGCAGCGGGTGATAGGTGTGCGCGGTGTGGGCTTCGGCCGAGGCGATGAGCTTCTCCGTGGTGTTCACGGGCACTCCCAGGAGTGAGGACGGCCCCCTTCCATCGTCGCTCGCATGGTGGACGCGGCACCTCCGGCGTCCGACGCGCCCGGTAGGCTGACCGGCAGGCCGTGACTGGCGCGCTGGGATGGGACGGACCATCGGGGAGCGGCCTGTGAATGACCGAGTGCCGTGCGCCTGGGCCGAACCGTGAATCGTGACCGCAACCCGCCACGCCATCCGGAGGCCGACGACATGTCAGAGCAGCAGCCCCTGTCCAGCGAGTCCACCGCCTTTCGCGCCGCCCTCGACGTGATCCGCGCGGTCGAGCCGCGCGTCGCCGACGCCATCGGCCAGGAGGTCCACGACCAGCGCGAGATGCTCAAGCTGATCGCCTCCGAGAACTACGCCTCCCCGGCCACCCTCCTGGCCATGGGCAACTGGTTCAGCGACAAGTACGCCGAGGGCACCATCGGCCGCCGCTTCTACGCCGGCTGTCGCAACGTCGACACCGTCGAGTCCCTCGCCGCCGAGCACGCCAAGGAACTCTTCGGCGCCCGCCACGCCTACGTCCAGCCGCACTCCGGCATCGACGCCAACCTCGTCGCCTTCTGGTCGGTCCTCGCCGACCGCGTCGAGGCGCCGTTCCTGGAGAAGACCGGCGCCCGCCAGGTCAACGACCTCACCGACGCCGACTGGGCCGAACTCCGCCGGGCCTTCGGCAACCAGCGCATGCTCGGCATGTCCCTGGACGCCGGCGGCCACCTCACCCACGGCTTCCGCCCCAACATCTCCGGCAAGATGTTCGACCAGCGCTCCTACGGCACCGACCCGGCGACCGGCCTGATCGACTACGAGGCGCTGCGCGTCTCCGCCCGTGACTTCAAGCCGCTCATCATCGTCGCCGGCTACTCCGCCTACCCCCGGCTGGTGAACTTCCGCATCATGCGCGAGATCGCCGACGAGGTCGGGGCGACCCTGATGGTGGACATGGCGCACTTCGCCGGTCTCGTCGCGGGCAAGGTGCTGACCGGCGACTTCGACCCGGTCCCGCACGCCCAGATCGTCACCACCACCACCCACAAGTCGCTGCGCGGCCCGCGCGGCGGCATGGTCCTGTGCGACGACTCCCTCAAGGACCAGGTCGACCGCGGCTGCCCGATGGTCCTCGGCGGCCCGCTCCCGCACGTCATGGCCGCGAAGGCGGTCGCGCTGGCGGAGGCCCGGCAGCCCGCCTTCCAGGACTACGCCCAGCGCATCGTCGACAACTCCCGGGCCCTCGCGGAAGGCCTGATGCGCCGCGGCGCGACCCTGGTGACCGGCGGCACCGACAACCACCTCAACCTGATCGACGTCGCCACCTCCTACGGCCTCACCGGCCGCCAGGCCGAGGCCGCGCTCCTCGACTCCGGCATCGTCACCAACCGCAACGCGATCCCCGCCGACCCCAACGGCGCCTGGTACACCTCCGGCATCCGCATCGGCACCCCCGCCCTGACCACCCGCGGCCTGGGCACCGCCGAGATGGACGAGGTCGCCGGTCTCATCGACCGCGTCCTCACCACCACCGAGCCGGGCACCACCAAGTCGGGTGCGCCCTCCAAGGCCGCGCACGTCCTGGACGCCAAGGTCGCCGACGAGATCTCGCACCGCGCGACCGACCTGGTGGCGGGCTTCCCGCTGTACCCGGAGATCGACCTGGGCTGACAAACGCCCTGTTGAGTTGTCAAGGAACGGCGGCTCGTGAAGATCGGCCAGCCCAGCGGGTCGATGAGTCGATCAGAGGGCGGTCACAGATCGATGAGCTCCTGACGGGGTTCCTCCCGCGGCGGTCCGGCCTTTTGCCGGGCCGCCGCGCGGCGTATCAGCAGCGTCCCGCCGACCCCGGCCGCGATCCCTGGCAGCGCCCACCACCAGTCGACGTCGTCACCCGGCCCTGACGGTCGCGCGGAGCCCGCGGCGAGCGCGGGGTCCGGGCTCCGGGTCGCTTCCGCGTCCGTGCCGGACATGTCCCACGGCGGCGGATACTCCACGGCGGAGTCGCCATCGGCGGGCTTGCCCACCACGCCCAGGTCCTTGAGCAGGTCGCGGAGCACCGTGGGCTGCTGGGCGCGGTGCCAGGTGCCGTTCATCGCACCGTCGAAGTTCGCATCGGTGTGGATCCAGACCGCCTTGCCGTCCGCCGCCGGGTAGACCCGGTCGACGCGCCACGGCGATACGTCGTGCACCATCCAGGTGACGTTGATCTGCGGGCCGGAGATCAGGTCGGCCTCGGGCGGCTTGCTCGCGGTGCCTGCGCCCGGGGTGCCGAGCAGCCGCTCCAGAGTGCCGTACTCCTTGTCGGAGTAGTACAGCGCTGCCGTCTCCGCGCTCTCCGGCGAGACGATCAGCACGCTGGTCGGACCGCCGGCCGCCGCCGGCCCCGCGCTCCCGAGTGCGAGCCCGAGAGCCGCCGCCGACACCCCTGCCACCGCCGTCAGGCGGCGACAGCCACCCCGCCAACCGCTTCCCTGCCTGTGCATCCCGAGCCCCCAACCTGCCGATGCCGAACGGCCCGCCCGGTCCCCGCGAGCCGTGTGTCACTTCTGGTACACCGCTCGGCCCGCCGGGGTTCCCACCCCGCCCGCACTAATCCGAGGAAGCCCCCGAATGCTTCGCGACCGGGCTCGTCGCCGACTTCGCGATCTCCACCGCCCGGCCCTTCGACGCCACCCCCTCCAGCCGCAGCGTCACCTCCGCCGAGCCCACCGGACGGCTCCACAGCAAGGTCGGCCCGGAGGTCCGCTCCTGGCGGGTGTAGCGCTTCCCGTCCGCGTCCAGCAGCCAGAAGCTCAGCAGGTGGGGACGGGGGAACCACAGCGCCGTGTCCTGCGAACCGGCGACTGCGGAGCCGCCCAGCGAGATCCACTCCGGCCGCTCACGCCCGATCTTGGCGAAGGTCAGATCCAGCCCCGCCGCGAACTCGTCCACCCGAACCGTCCCTCCGCGCTCGCGCCAGCAGAGACTGACCACGAACCGGCCCCGCGGCCCACCCGCCACCGACACCGCGTCCGGCGCCCCGAGCGCGTCCGGCACCAGCGGCTCGAACCCGGCCCGCCGCACGGCCTGCGCCAACGACACCGGCCGATCGCAGCCGGGCACCTCGGCCCCCCGGTGAAGGCCGCGCCGACGGGTCGTAGCGCACCTCGACCCCGCCGAAGTCGAACCAGTCGAAGACCGCGGCTCGCACCGGGGGCGTGAGGGCGAGCACCGTGAGCAGGCCGCACAGCGTCGCGGTCAACGAACGCCACCGCACCCGCGTCCAGCGCCGGACGGCCCGCAGCCGCTCACGGGGGCCCCGGGGCTCGGGCACCGGGGCCGGCAACTGCTCGGCCAGTATCTGGCCCAGCACCCGCTCGACCATCGTCTCCGAACCGAGGGAACCCTCCGCCCCTTCGGCGGCGTCCAGCGACCGCCCGAGCGCCCGCAGCTCCTCCGGCAGCCGGGAGGCATCGACCTCACCTCCGCCGTCCCGCCGACGCGCCCGCGACCCCGGGCCTCGCTCCCCGCCACGCCGGCGCGGCCCCCGGCCACCGGCGTCCCCGCGGCCACGGCCGCCCTCGCCGCCCTTGCGTCCCTCACCCACGCTCATCACCCCCTTCCCGAAGCTCGGCGTCCGGCAGCAGTCGGCCCAGTTTCCGCAGCGCGCGGTTGAGCCGCGATTTCACCGTCCCCCGGGGCCAGCCCAGGGCCTGGGCCGTCTCCGGCTCGTCCATGTCCAGCAGATAGCGGTACGTGACGACCAGGCGGTGCTCCTCGCTCAGCTTCTCCAGGGCGGACTGGAGCGCGGCGCGGCGCTCTGTCGCCAGGGCCCGCGCCGCCGGGTCCGCCGATTCCGGTATCAGCGGCTCCGCCTCCACGAGCGCCGCCTCCCGGCCCGCGAGCGTGCGCTGCCGGGCCGCCGTTCGCACTGTGTTCCTCGTCTCATTGGCGACGATCGACAGCAGCCACGGCCGGAACGACGCGCCCTCCTTGAACCTGCCCAGCGCGCAGTACGCCTTGACGAAGGCCTGCTGCACCACGTCCTCCGCGTCCGCACCCGCCCCGAGTGCCGCGGCCGCCCGGAGCGCGATGCCCGTATGGGCGCGCACCAGCTCCGCATACGCCTCCGGCTCCCCGGCGCGTACGCGTGCGATCACCGCGGCCTCATCGACGATGCGGCCCCCCTCCCGCGTTCTCACGTCTTTGTTACACCGCAGGAGACGGATCGGTTCCCATCTGTTTCCGACCAGTTCCGGATCGGGGCGGTCGACCTGAGAGAATGGTGAACATGGCCTCTGATCGTCCCCGCGTGCTCTCCGGAATCCAGCCCACCGCAGGCTCGTTCCACCTCGGCAACTACCTCGGCGCCGTCCGTCAGTGGGTGGCCCTGCAGGAGTCCCACGACGCGTTCTACATGGTCGTCGACCTGCACGCGATCACGCTCCCGCAGGACCCGGCGGACCTGCGGGCCAACACCCGCCTGGCCGCCGCCCAGCTCCTCGCGGCCGGCCTCGACCCGGAGCGCTGCACGCTCTTCGTCCAGAGCCATGTCCCCGAGCACGCGCAGCTCGCCTGGGTCTTCAACTGCCTCACCGGCTTCGGCGAGGCCTCCCGCATGACCCAGTTCAAGGACAAGTCCGCCAAGCAGGGCGCCGACCGCGCCAGCGTCGGCCTCTTCACGTACCCGATCCTCCAGGTCGCGGACATCCTGCTGTACCAGGCCAACGAGGTCCCCGTCGGCGAGGACCAGCGCCAGCACATCGAGCTCACCCGTGACCTCGCCACGCGCTTCAACGGCCGCTTCGGCGACACCTTCACGCTTCCGAAGCCGTACATCCTCAAGGAGACGGCGAAGATCTACGACCTTCAGGACCCGTCGATCAAGATGAGCAAGTCGGCGTCCACGCCGAAGGGCCTCATCAACCTCCTCGACGACCCGAAGACGACCGCCAAGAAGGTCAAGAGCGCCGTCACCGACACCGACACCGTCATCCGCTACGACGCCGAGAACAAGCCCGGCGTCAGCAACCTGCTCACCATCTACTCGACCCTCACGGGCACGGGAATCGCGGAACTGGAGCAGAAGTACGACGGCAAGGGCTACGGTGCGCTCAAGACGGACCTCGCCGAGGTCATGGTCGAGTTCGTGACGCCGTTCAGGGAGCGCACCCAGCAGTATCTGGACGACCCGGAGACGCTGGACTCGATCCTGGCCAAGGGTGCGGAGAAGGCGCGTGCCGTCGCGGCGGAGACGCTGGCCCAGGCCTACGACCGGGTCGGATTCCTGCCCGCCAAGCACTGAGCCGAGCACGCACGCGTACCACCGCACAGAAACCGCACAGACGTACCACTGGACAGAGCGCTGCACATCACTACGGTTGCGCCTGCCCACAACACAGGCGTGGCCGTACAGTCGATAGCCGGACGGCCGGGACGAACCCGACAAGGGGGAGACCCCAGACACCCGAGAGGGAAGACAGGAGACGACGTGGGGACCGTAACGATCGGCGTGTCGATCGCGGTCCCGGAGCCTCACGGCAGCCTGCTCCAACAGCTGCGCGCGGGCTTCGGTGACGCCGCGGCTCACGGCATCCCCACGCATGTCACCCTGCTACCCCCGACGGAGGTCGAGAAGGGCGCGCTGCCCGCCATCGAGGCGCACCTCACCGAGGTCGCCGCGGCCGGCCGCGCCTTCCCGATGCGGCTGTCCGGCACGGGTACCTTCCGGCCGCTGTCACCGGTGGTGTACGTCCAGGTCGCCGAGGGCGCCGAGGCCTGCACCTGGCTCCAGAAGCAGGTCCGTGACGCCTCCGGCCCCGTCGCCCGCGAACTCCAGTTCCCCTACCACCCGCACGTCACGGTCGCCCACGGCATCGACGAAGAAGCCATGGACCGCGCGTACGAGGAGCTCGCCGACTACGAGGCCCACTGGCCCTGCACCGGCTTCGCCCTCTACGAGCAGGGCGCCGACGGCGTCTGGCGCAAGCTGCGCGAGTACACCTTCGGCGGGGCGGCCACGGTGCCGCCCCAGGGCTCTTCCGCCGCCGTGGAACAGGGCACGACCGCCCACTGACCGTGCCCCGGCGGGACGGCAGTGCCTAGATCGGCAAGCGCCGGAACGCCTCGCGCGGCACGTGCCGCAGGGCCGACATCACCCAGCGGAGCACCCCGGGCACCCACACCGTCTCCGAACGCCGCCTCAGCCCCAGTTCCACGGCCGTCGCGACCTCCTCGGGCGTCGTCGCGAGCGGCGCCTCCGGCAGACCGGCGGTCATCTTCGTCCGCACGAACCCGGGGCGTACGACCATGACGTGGACGCCGGTGCCGTGCAGGGCGTCGCCCAGGCCCTGGGCGAAGGCGTCGAGGCCGGCCTTGCTGGAGCCGTAGATGAAGTTGGAGCGGCGCGCGCGCTCACCGGCGACCGAGGAGAGGACCACCAGGGAGCCGTGGCCCTGCGCCTGCAACGCGCGCGCGGAGACCAGGCCCGCCGACACCGCGCCCGTGTAGTTGGTCTGCGCGACCCGCACCGCGTCGAGCGGTTCGCGCTCGTCATGGGCCTGGTCGCCGAGGACCCCGAAGGCGAGCAGCACCATGTCGATGTCGCCCTCGGCGAAGACCTTGCCGAGCACGGTCTCGTGGGACTCGGTGGCGAGAGCGTCGAAGGCGACGGTGCGCACGTCGGCCCCCAGGGCGCGCAGGTCGGCCGCGGACTGTTCCAGCGCGGACGAGGGGCGCCCCGCCAGCCACACCGTGCGGGTGCGGCGGGCGACGAGACGGCGGGCGGTGGCCAGAGCGATCTCTGACGTCCCGCCGAGGACGAGCAGGGACTGGGGGAGGCCGAAGGCGTCCTTCACGGCAAGCAGCTCCTATGGGTCGGGCCAGAGGCTCCGGGGGGCGGGCTCTAGAGGTACGAGTGGGTCGAGCCAACGGCTCCAGCAATCGGGGCTCTAAAGGGCGAGACGGCGGGACAGGTCCGAGACGAAGGCCCCGCGCGGGTCCAACTCCGCGCGCAGCGCGCGGAAGTCGTCGAGGCGCGGGTACATCGCGGCGAGCAGTTCGGGGCGCAGCCGGGAGTCCTTGGCGAGGTAGACGCGCCCCCCGGCCGCGGCCACGTCCTCGTCCAGGCCGTCGAGGAGGGTGCCGAGGCCGGGCAGGCCCGCCGGGATGTCCAGGGCCAGGGTCCAGCCGGGCAGCGGGAAGGAGAGCCAGCCCGGGTCGGCGTCGCCGAAGCGCTTGAGGACGGCCAGGAAGGACGGGCAGCGGCGCTCCGAGAGGCGGCGCACGACCCGGCGCAGGGTGTCCTCCCGGCCGTACGGGACGACGAACTGGTACTGCACGAGGCCGCCGCGGCCGTAGACGCGGTTCCAGTGCGGGACCCCGTCCAAGGGGTGGAAGAACGTCGACAGCTTCTGCAGCCGGCCGGTACGCGCGCGGGGGGCCGTGCGGTACCAGAGTTCGTTGAACCAGCCCACGGTACGGCGGTTCAGCAGCCCCTCCGGCAGGACGGCGGGCGGGGCCGGGAGCTGGGCGGGGCGGAACGCCAGCGGGTCCCTCCGCGCGCGCGTGCCCAGCGCGTCGAGAGGCGCGTGCTCGCCGCGCGTGAGCACCGCGCGGCCGGTCGCCGCGCCGCGCGCCAGCAGGTCGACCCATGCGACCGAGTAGCGGTAGTGGTCGTCGGTGGCGGACAGTCGCGCCATCAGGTCGTCGAGGTCACGCGCGCGTTCGGTGTCGACCGACATCAGCGAGGTCTGCACCGGTTGCAGCTGGACCGTCGCGGTCAGGATCACGCCGGTCAGGCCCATGCCGCCGGTGGTCGCGTCGAACAGGGGCGTGCCGCGGCTCACCGCGCGGATCTGGCCGTCGGCGGTGAGGAGTTCGAAGGACAGCACATGCCGGGAGAAGGAGCCGGAGACGTGGTGGTTCTTGCCGTGGATGTCGGCGCCGATCGCGCCGCCGACCGTGACGTGGCGGGTGCCGGGCGTCACCGGGACGAACCAGCCGAGCGGCAGCAGGACCCGCATCAGCCGGTGCAGGGAGACGCCCGCGTCGCACAGCACGATGCCGTTGTCGGCGTCGACGACATGGACACGGTCCAGGGCCGTCATGTCGAGGACCGCCCCGCCCGCGTTCTGCGCCGCGTCGCCGTACGCCCGTCCCAGGCCCCGGGGGATGCCGCCGCGGGCCCCGCAGCCCCGGACGGCGGCCACGGCCTCCTCGTACGTCCGTGGGCGGATCAGACGGGCCGCGGTGGGCGCCGTACGGCCCCATCCCGTGACGGAAACGGTCTCGGCAGACATGTCGGTGACCGTATCGCCCTTGAGTGGGCGATTTGTTTTCAAACATCCCTGGACATTCATCCTCTCCCCGAAATGGGTGATTAATGGGATGTCGCTCAATATTGCCGGAGCTCGGGCCGTGTCGGCGTGAACAGTGAGTCCACATGGACCCATTCGACGATCCGGGCAGCCCCGAGGACACCGGTGTCCTCGGCGTCTGCCGCGGCATGGAACGCCGAATCCTTTCGGCGTTCCGCGCGTACGGGGCCGACCCGCGCGTCGGTGCGGCCGCGCGCGCCCTGTCCTGGGCCGGTGAGCACGGGGCGATGTGGATCGCGGCGGGCCTCGCGGGAGCCGCCGTGGACGGCGCGCGACGCGGCGCCTGGTTGCGCGGGGACGCGCTCACCGCGGGCGCGCACGCCGTCAGCATGGGGTGTGAAGAGGGTGGTGCGCCGCCCCGCGCCCCGCGCACGTCGACCCGCTCGTGCGCACCGCCGGCCGCCACTCCTTCCCGAGCTCGCACGCGACTTCCGCCGCGGCGGCCGCGGTGGCGTTCGGGACGCTGGGGGCGTACGGGGTGAGTAGGGGGCACTTTCCGGCTGCCGCACGCCCTGGACACTTCGCGCGCGCCATCGACCTCGCGCCGGTCACCAATGCCGCGCGCGCCACCCGCCTCCTCCCACCCCTCGCCGTCGCCATGTGCCTCTCGCGCCTCGTCGTCGGCGTCCACTACCCCTCCGACGTGGCGGCGGGCGCGGCGCTGGGGGCGCTCACGGCGCGTCTCGGAGCGCGCTGGATGCGAGGGGGCACGCATGGCTGAGATCAACACCCCCGCGCCGCCCGACATCTACCGCGC
>MWJO01000155.1 GCA_002027195.1 Streptomyces sp. GKU 895
AGCTCGCCCGCACGTCCGGGGGCGAGGCGGGGGCCGAGCCCGACGGTGGCGGTCAGGGACGGGGGGGCGGTCCGCCGCGAGGGCCCGGGCCCAGGCGCCGAGCACGGTGCGCAGCCGGCGGGGGCGCGCGGTGAGGTCGTACGACAGGACGAGCGCGGCGCTCTGCTGCGCGGTGGTCACCCCGGGCTGGCGTACGCCGTCGGGGCCGGGGCCCTCGTGGCCGGACCGGGGGCCGGCCGTGCAGCCGGTCACCGCGAGGCCGGTGGCGACGGCGAGGAGGGTCCGGCGGGCGGGGCCGGTCGCTGAGGAACCGTCAAGCGTGTCGAATCCGGCATTCGTTGCCTTGGGCACGAACGGGACGATACATCTGCGGCGTGCGATCGAACCGTTTCCCGCGCCCCGTCCCGTGGCTGGCCGCGCTTGTCCTCCTCCTCGTCTCCTGCGCGCCCGGCGGCGGCTCGCCGGGCAGCTCGGGCGGCACGGCCGGCCCCGCCGTGGTCCGGGTACCGCAGGACGCCGGCTCCCTCCAGCGGGCGGTGGACCGGGTGCGCCCCGGCGGGCTGGTGCTGGTCTCGCCCGGCGTCTACCGGGAGAGCGTCGTCGTGGCCAAGCCGCGCGTGGTGCTGCGCGGGACGGAGCGCTCGAAGGTCGTGGTGGACGGGGAGTTCGAGCGGTCCAACGGGATCACGGTCACCGGGGCGGGCTCGGTCGTGGAAAACCTGACGGTCCGTGACCACCTCGCCAACGGGGTCCTGTTCACCGGCGTGACCGATGAGCGCCTCCAGGCGGGCGGGGCGGGCGGCGCGGGCTACGACCCGCTGGACACGGTCGCGTTCCCGCCGCTGAAGGGCTTCCGGGCGTCCTATGTGACCGCCTACAACAACGCCCTGTACGGCATCTACGCCTTCGACGCCCGCTCCGGCGTCATCGAGCACTCCTACGCCTCCGGGCAGGCCGACTCCGGGATCTACGTCGGCCAGTGCCGCCCCTGCGACACGGTGGTCCGGCACAACACCGTGGAGCACAACGCGGTCGGCCTGGAGGTGACGAACGCGTCCGAGGGGCTGTATCTGCTGGGCAACCGGGCCGCCCGCAACCGGGTTGGCCTGACTCTCAACTCCAACGACCTGGAGGCTCTCGGCCCCCAGCACGACGCGGTGATCGCCGGCAACGTCCTCACCGACAACAACGACGACCGCAGCCCCGAACAGGCCGACGGGGGCTTCGGGATCGGCGTCGGGGCGGGGGGCGGCCGGGGCAATGTCATCGAGCGCAACCTGATCTCCGGCAACCGGGCGGCCGGTGTCCTGCTGAGCGACGTCCAGGGCTACCCGGCGCGTGACAACACCGTCCGCGGCAACCGGTCACCGGCAACGGCACGGACCTGGTGCTGGACCGGCGCGGCCGAACTGGTCGCGGACACGGGAGCCGGTCACCAGCCCCGCGAACCTGAGCACGCTGACCCCTGCGCCGCGCGACCCGTACGGAGACCTGCCCCGCCGAACCCGCACCGGCCGCCGCCCTGGGCGCGCCACCCGCCCGGCCCCGCCGGCATCTCCTTCCAGGACGCCCCGCACTCGCCCAGCCGAACCAGGCCCCGGCGCACGCGCGGCCGGCCTGCCGGGCCGCGAACCCGAGGCCTTCCCTGCCGGGTCGGCGCAGGCGGTGCCGCGACGCTGGGCGCTTGCCGGAAGGGCGGTGCTGGGCCGTCGATCGGCTGCGGCGCCGTCCTCACCGGCCGTGCCACGCGGCGGAGCCGCAGACAGCCCGCGCCCTCGGGCACTGCCCACCGGCTGACGCTCACCCGGCCCGCTCGGTGTCGGCGCGGCTTCCAGGGCCTCGGCGGCTCCCTTCGTCACATGGGCCGCCGTCGTCGTCGGTGACCGTCCGGCCGGTGCCGAGCGTCGCGGTCACGCGGCGCAGGTCGTCGGCGTCGATCCAGTACGCCAGCGGGCCGGCGGGCGGCGCCGAGCCTGGGGCGGGGCCGGGGCCGAAAGCCGGGACGCCCGTCGATCCGGTCGCGCAGCCAGGACGGGCCGGACTGGGCGAGCAGCGCGTTGTCGGGCCGGCGGCGGCCAGGCGAGACCAGCCGCAGCCCGTGCGAGCGGCCCGCTCGGCTGAACCCGCCGCGTCCCGCCCGCCCGGACCGCGCACCGACCGCAGCACCGCGGACACCGAGGCGTCCGCGCCACCGCCACCGCCGACTCCCCGACCGCACAACTCCGCCTCCCCACCGGACCGCCGGCCGCCCAACCCCTCGGCCCGCCCGACCCCAGCCCGCCCGACTCCCCGACCGCACAACCCGCTCCCACCGGACGGCACGCCACCCTCGGCCTGCCCGACCCCAGCCCGCCGTCCCCGACCGCACAACTCCGCCCGCACCGGACCCGGCCGCCCAGCTCCCGGCCTGCTCGACCCCAGCCCGCCCAACTCCCCGACCGCACAACCCCGCTGCCCACCCCGGCGACGGACCCCGACATGTCCCAGGCCGCGCCCGCGCCGCTTCGTCCTGGCTTCGTACGCGCCGACCGCCGATGCCGCCGGTGGTCGACGACCGCGCGGATCACCGTCGTACCCGTCGGCGTCGTGACCTGCACGGTGACCGCCGACGGACTGGCCCGGTACATGCGGAAGCGGGTCACGGCCATCCGCTGGGCCTCGGCGGCGGAGACGGGGCGCGGGCCCTCGTCGGAGCCGGAGACGAGCACGGCGGTCGTGGCGGTGAGTCCGGCCGCCGCGAGGACCGCTCCCGTCACCAGGAGCGTCTTCACCTTGATACGCATGGCTCGTCTCTACAGCCGGGTGGGCCGCCCACCGGTCGACACCGGCGCACGGCCCACCCGACGTTCACCCACGCGGGCGTGTCAGCACTTGCCCTTGCACGGCTCCCCTCGCTTGTTGGCGATCTTCACGACGAGGCCGTCCTTCGACGACGCGGTCCGCAGCGTGACCGCGTACGGCCCGGTGATCGCCTTCTTCGGCAGGACGTAGCCCTCGGGAACGTCCGTCTCCACCAGGTAGTACGTGCCGGCCGGCAGGTCGTCGAAGTAGCAGCGCCCCTTGCGGCTGGTGGCGCAGTCGCCGACGAACGTGTCCTTTTCCGGGCCCCCGCGCTGCAGCCCGGGGCGGCCGTTGCCGTCCCGCCAGAGCTGGAAGACCGCGCCGGCGAGCGGCTTGTGGGTCTTGGCGTCGGTCTTGACGATCGTCAGGCCCAGTTCCTTGACGAGACCGGCGTCGAGGGTGAGGTTCTCGCGCTTGCCGGGCCCGAGGGTGACGACCGGGGAGCAGCCGGTGGCGGGATCCACGACGGAGTCGTCGCCGTCCCTGCCCGCGTTCTGCCTGGTCCAGTCGTACTCGTCCGGCTTGACGAAGCAGACCCGGTAGTCGCCGTCCGGCAGGTTCGTGAACAGGTACTTGCCGTTCTCGTCGGTCGTGGTCGTCCTGATGACCTTGCCGGTCTTCGGGTCGACGAGCTTGACCGTGATGCCCGCGGCGCCCTTCTCGCCCTTGTCCTGGATGCCGTCACCGTCGGTGTCGTACCAGACGTAGTCGCCGAGCTTGTTGACCGGCCCGACCAGGCCCGCGTCGACGTCGTGGTTGACGTGGCCGGGGTCGCCGACCTTGACGGCGGTCTTGCCGGCGGCGTCGACGTTCGAGTCGATCGCCCGGTTCGAGCCGGCTCCCTTCAGCGTCCACTTGATCTCGTCGAGCGCCGGCTTGCCGGGCAGCTTCGAGGTGTCGATGCCGCTGTAGTCGAAGGCGACCTGGTACTCGGTGTTCGGCTTCAGGCCGTCCGCGGTGCCGACGTAGTACTCGCCGTTGGCGTCCGTGGTCGTGGTGAGCGTGTTGCCGTCCTTGTCCTTCAGGGTGACCTTCACCCCGGCGACGGGCGGCTCGGAGGGGTCCTGGATGCCGTCGCCGTCGGAGTCGTACCAGACCCGGTTGCCGATCTGGACGGGTGCCTGGTCGCAGATCATCTCCAGGTCGGCGAGGCCGTTGCCCTTGCCGAAGAGGTTGGCGCCGTCGCTCCAGGTGGACTTGAGCTTCAGGTTGGCCTCGATGGCCCCGGAGTCGGCGGTCCAGCGCCGTACGCCCTGCTCGTACGCCTGGTTGGTGTACGGGTCGTAGGCGGTGGTCCACAGCTTGTTCCGGTACGGCTGGAGGACCAGGCCGCCCTCGTCGATCTGGTCGTGCTGGGCGTCGGCGAGGGTGGTGAAGTCGGTGTAGAACTCACCGCCGCCGGGACCGCGCTTGTCGCCCGGCAGGGCGCCGGTCAGCCCGCCGCAGCCGCCGTTGTTCTCCAGCGTGTACGTCGTGCCGGACCGACAGGCCCGCAGGGTGTCACCGGCGGCGACGGCCGAGACCTGCGTGTCCGTGGAACGGTAGGAGTAGGTGCGGTTGCCCTGCATGTCGGCGAAGCGGTCGCGGTAGCCGAGGATCAGGTCGCCGTTGTCGGCGATCTCGATGTTGGCCAGCATCGGCTGCGGGGCGGAGACGAAGCCGTGCTCCTCCTTGAGCGGGACCCGCTGGTTCCAGGCCTCCCAGTCGGCGCTCATCCACTGGCCGACGGTGGTGTTGTCGTCGCAGCGGTAGAACACGGACGGGGAGCCGGAGAAGCGGTAGGCGCAGCCACGCGCGTAATCGAGTCCGTGGCTGAACAGCTCGCTGAACTGCCCGCCCTTGAACTCGTAGACGTGCGCGCTGAGCTTGGACGGGTCGCCCCAGGCCACGTCGCTGGACACGGTCGTCTCGGCGCCGCACACCCCGCCGACGACGACCCGGGCGCCGCGCACGCCGATGCCGTACGGGTGCCAGTCGCCGACGCAGGAGGCGGGCTTGGGGATGGCGTACGACGCCGGGGTGCCGGCGGTGACGGCGTCGCCGGTGCCCTGGATGGGCACGGCGTAGAGCTTGGCGTCGTTGAGGTTGACGGCGTAGAGCGTCTTGCCGTCGCCGGAGACGTCGACGTCGCCGAGGCCCTCGCGGCCGACCTTGGCGTAGACGGCGTCGTCGTGGAGGTAGTGGTCGCCGCTGTCGTGCGCGGTCAGGGTGCCGGGCAGGGTGACGAACGGCTTCAGCGCCTTGCTGCCGGCGTTGTAGCGGTAGATCGCGTTGACGGGGCCCGCCGGGCCGTACTCCGTGTGGCGTTTGACCGAGGTGCCCGCGTAGACGTTGCCCGTGCGGTCGGTGCCGATGCCGAACACCGCCTGCTGCTGGGTGTTGTCGGTCAGCTGGGTGAGCGGGCCGTCCTGGTAGCCGGCGAAGTTCGAGGCGAAGGAGACCAGGCCCTGCTGTCCGGTCGCGTCGCCCTTGGCCAGGCCGCAGGTGACCAGGGCCGGGTTCTCCTGGCAGTACAGGTCCGGCTCCCAGAAGCCGGTGGTGTAGGTGACGTTCCTGCCGCCGCCCACATCGACGAAGCCGACGCCGGAGCGGATGACGTCGGCGCCGGTGCCGAGCCCCGCGACGGCCGGGGAGAGGGTACCCGGGTCGGGGTTGGTGACCTGGATGCGGTACTTGCCGCCGGTCAGGGCCGTGGACGCCGGGGTGAACACGGCGGTGCCGTCGGTGCCGGTCGTCGCGGTCAGGGTCGCGCCGGCGTCGTCGGTCAGGGTCACCTTGACACCGGACAGGCCGGGTTCCAGGACACTGTCGTACGCCCCGTCGGCGTCGACCTCCGTGACCACGCGCACGGTGACCGTGCCGTCGCCCGCTCCGGCGGCCAGGGCCACCGAGGTTCCGGCCGAACCGGCGAGCGTTCCCGCCGCCAGCAGCGCCAGACTGATGCCGCCCAGTCCGGGCGCTTTCCAGTTTCTGTGCAGCACGCTTCCCTCGTCTCATGAAAACGGCCCCCACCGCTCATGTATGGAAAGTGTGAAGAACTGCCAATCGGGCCATTCGAAGGAACGTGCGGGTGATGACGGCCCGTCAGCTCTACTCCGCTTGCAGCACCAGCAGGGCCAGGTCGTCGTCGGGCGGACGCACGCCGAACTCGTGGACCAGGCGTTTGATGCGCTCGGCGATGAGCGGGGCGGTCAGGCCCGCGCAGCCGGCGAGGGCCGCGGCGAGGCCGTCGCCGTCGTCGAACTGACGGGAGCCGCTGCGCCGCTCGGTCACCCCGTCGGTGACGCACAGCAGGGTGTCGCCCCGGCGCAACTCGATGATCTCGCTGGAGTACACGGCGTCCTCGACGACCCCGAGGAGGGTCTGCGGCTGCGCGACCGTGCGGACCCTGCCATCCGGTCCGAGGAGCAGCGGCAGGGGGTGGCCGGCGGAGGCGAGGGTGCACTGGACGCCGCCGTCGAAGGGGCGCAGCTGGCCGAAGAGAAGGGACAGGAAACGGGTCTGCGGGCCGTCGGCGGGGCCGGCGGGGCCCACCGGTCCGACGAAGGCGCGGGCGGCGGCGTCCGCGGCCTCGGTGGCGTCGTCGAGGAGGAGCTGGTTGAGGCGGTCGAGGACCTCGGCGACGGCGTATCCCTCGCGGGCCAGCAGCCGCAGCCAGGGCCGGGCCAGGCCGATCACCACGGCGGCCTCGGGTCCCTTCCCCTGGACGTCGCCGATGGCGAAGCACCAGCGGCCGTCGCCGCAGGGGAACAGGTCGTAGAAGTCGCCGCTGGGGCCCGCCTTGTCGCAGGGTTCGTGGACGAGGGCGCTGCTCACGCCGGGGATCTCGGCGACCGCGCCGGGCAGCAGTCCACGCTGGAGGACGGCGCTGATGGTGGCCTGGCGGGCGTACTGGCGGGCGGCGCTGATGGCGAGGGCGACGCGGCGGCCGAGGTCCTCGACCAGGCCGGTGATCTCGTCGGGGGAAGCGCAGCAGGCCCGCCCGCCCGATGACCAGGGTGCCGAGCGGACGGCCGCCGGCGATCAGGCGGTACGCGAGGGCCGCGCCGTGCAGTCCGTGCGGGCCGGAGGGCCTCGCCGGGCCAGGGGAAGGGGACGGGGCCCGAGCGGGGCGGGTCCGGCAGCCGCGGCACCTCCTTCTCCAGGGCCCGGCGCAGGTCCTCGATGAGGTTCTCGCTGCCGTGCCAGACGCGGGCCAGCCGCGGTCCCGGTCCGGCGATCCCGTCGGCGCCCCAGCCTCCGATGCCGCCCCCGCCGTCGGCCTCGGTCGTGCGCGGGGAGCCCCAGCGGCCCATGAGCTCGTCCTCCAGCCACACCGCGCACCAGTCGGCGAGCCGCGGCACGATCAGCTGTCCGGCGAGCGCGGCCACCAGGTCCTCGTCGAGCTGCCCGGCGAGCAGGTCGGAGGCCTCGGCGAGGAAGGACAGGGCACCGCGGTTGAGCCACTCCCGGTCGCGCTCGGCGCGCGCGGGTTCGGGGGCGAGGATCTCGGCGACCCGCAGGCCGTGCTCCCCCGGGTACGTGTCCAGGTCGCCGGCGGTCGCGTCGTCCTCGTCGGTGAGCCGGGCCCACACCGTCTTGGAGCCGGTGCGGTAGGTGACGCCCCAGGACTCGGCGAGGGTGGCGACGAGACGCAGACCGCGCCCGTACTCGGGTGTGCCCCGGCCGAGTTCGGGGGTCCCGGGGGCGTACTCCGGTGCCGGGTCCGGCGCTTCGGGGGCGCCGGCGCGCGGGGCGCGCGACGGGTGGTGGTCGGTGACCTCCACGACGACCGCGCCCGTGTCCTCCATACGGCAGTCCAGTTCGACGTCGGTGCCCGCGTGCACGACCGCGTTGGTGACGAGTTCACTGGTGACGATGGCGAGGTCGCCGGTGACGCGTTCGGTGAGCAGTTCCGCGCCGGGCAGGGCGAGTTCGGCCCATTCCGTGAACGCGGCGCGCAGCAGTGCGCGGGCGGCGCCCGGCGCCTGGGAGCTACCGGGGAGGACGGCATGCGCCCGGGCGCACGAGGGCACGCGGTCGGGCACCGGCGCATCAGAGGCACGGGCATCGCTCTCCCGTTGCGTCGGAATGGCCCCCATGTCCAGCTCCCCGAGCAGTTCGGACGAATACGCCTCAGTCGATGCGGACAGAGTGACAGACTGGCTGCGCCCATAAGCGCCGAGTTACCGAAGTGGGCCGCCATGAGTGAGAACAGTGCTACGCGTGTGCTCGAAGACGGACACATTCAGGACCACATTCGAGCATCGGATCTGCGTCCGCTGCTCGCCGCGATGACGGCCGCGCGGGACGGGCACTTCTCCAAGGTGCCGGAGACGGGGCACGGCCCCGTCGTGGCCGAGCTGTCCGCGATCTTCAACCAGCTGGTGGACCGGAACGTCCATTTCACGACGGAGGTCCAGCGGGTCAAACGGGAGCTGGTGCGGCACGGCCGGCTCGACGAGCGGCTCTCCCCGAGCCCCGGCGCCGGTGCCTGGGCCTCCCGGGTCAGCGACGTGAACCAGTTGCTGGACGCCCTGGTCGCCCCGGCCGCCAACGCGACCCGGGTGCTGGACGCGGTGGCGGGCGGTGATCTGACGCAGCGCGTCGATCTGCACGACGGCAACCGGCAGTTGCGGGGCGATCTGCGGCGGCTGGGCCGGGCCGTGAACAAGATGGTCGACCAGCTGTCCCTGTTCACCGGCGAGGTGACGCGGGTGGCCCGCGAGGTCGGCACCGAGGGGCGGCTCGGCGGACGCGCCAAGGTGACGGGCCTGTCGGGCAGTTGGCGGGATGTGACCGAGGCGGTCAACACCATGGCGTCCCGGCTGACCGCGCAGGTCCGTGACATCGCCCTGGTGACCACGGCCGTCGCGCGCGGCGACCTGACCCGCACGGTCACCGTCGAGGCCACCGGTGAGCTGCTGGAGCTGAAGCTGACCGTGAACACGATGGTCGACCAGCTGTCCGCCTTCGCCGACGAGGTCACCCGCGTCGCCCGCGAGGTCGGCACCGAGGGCCAGCTGGGCGGGCGGGCCCAGGTGCGGGGCGTGTCCGGCGTGTGGAAGGACCTGACGGACAACGTCAACTTCATGGCGTCGAACCTGACGTCCCAGGTGCGGAACATCGCCCAGGTCACCACCGCCGTCGCCAACGGCGACCTCTCGCAGAAGATCACGGTCGACGCGCAGGGCGAGATCCTGGAGCTGAAGTCGACCATCAACACGATGGTGGACCAGCTGTCCGCCTTCGCCGACGAGGTCACCCGCGTCGCCCGCGAGGTCGGCACCGAAGGAAACCTCGGCGGACGCGCCCAGGTGCGGGGCGTGAGCGGCGTCTGGAAGGACCTCACCGACAACGTCAACTTCATGGCGGACAACCTGACGTCGCAGGTCCGCAACATCGCCCTGGTCTCCACCGCGGTGGCCCAGGGCGACCTCGGCAAGAAGATCACGGTCGAGGCCAAGGGCGAGATCCTGGAGCTGAAGTCCACGATCAACACGATGGTCGACCAGCTCTCCGCCTTCGCCGACGAGGTCACCCGCGTCGCCCGCGAGGTCGGCACGGAAGGAAACCTCGGCGGCCAGGCGCAGGTGCGGGGCGTGTCCGGCGTGTGGAAGGACCTGACGGACAACGTCAACTTCATGGCGCTGAACCTGACGTCACAGGTGCGGAACATCGCCCAGGTGACCACGGCCGTCGCCAACGGCGACCTCTCCAAGAAGATCACGGTCGACGCCCGTGGCGAGATCCTCGAACTCAAGGACACCGTCAACACGATGGTGGAGCAGCTGCGGGCCTTCGCCGACGAGGTGACCCGCGTGGCCCGCGAGGTCGGCACCGACGGCCGGCTGGGCGGGCGCGCCCAGGTGCTGGGCGTGAGCGGTGTCTGGCGGGACCTGACCGACAACGTCAACTACATGGCCGACAACCTGACGTCACAGGTGCGGAACATCGCCCAGGTGACCACGGCCGTCGCCAACGGCGACCTCTCCAAGAAGATCGACGTGGACGCGCGCGGCGAGATCCTGGAGCTGAAGACGGCCATCAACACCATGGTCGACACGCTGTCCTCGTTCTCCTCCGAAGTGACCCGCGTGGCCCGCGAGGTCGGCTCCGAGGGCCAACTCGGCGGCCAGGCCCGGGTGGAGGGCGTGTACGGCACCTGGAAGCGCCTGACGACCAACGTGAACGAACTCGCCTCCAACCTGACCACCCAGGTCCGCGCGATCGCCGAGGTGGCCTCCGCGGTGGCGCAGGGCGACATGTCCCGCTCGATCACCGTGGAGACCCAGGGCGAGGTCGCCGAGCTGAAGGACAACATCAACCTGATGGTGGCCAACCTCCGCGAGACGACCCGCGCGAAGGACTGGCTGGAGTCGAACCTGGCCCGCCTCGCCGCGCTGATGCAGGGCCACCGCGACCTGATGGAGGTCGCCGACCTGATCCTGCGCGAGCTGACGCCGCTGGTGAACGCCCAGTACGGGGCGTTCTTCCTGGCCGACCCGGACGAGGACGGCGCCTCCATCCGCACGACGGTTCCCACCAAGGGACTGGCGTTCATCGCGGGCTACGGCTCGGCCCAGGGCGCGACCGTGGAGACCGGCGGCCTTCCCGTGCACGGCCTGGTCCGGCAGGCGGCGCGTGAGAAGAAACGCATCCTCGTCGAGGAGGCCCCGCCGGACTACATCAAGATCAACAGTGGTCTGGGCGAGGCGGCCCCCACGAGCGTCGTCATCATCCCGATCCTCTTCGAGGACAAGCTCCTGGGCGTCATCGAACTCGCCTCGTTCTCCCGCTTCTCCGATGTGCACCTGGCGTTCTTCGACCAGTTCGTGAACACCATCGGCGTCGCGATCAACACCATCATCGCCAACTCCCGCACCGAGTCGCTGCTCGGCGAGTCCCAGCGCCTCGCGATGCAGCTCCAGGAACGCTCCGACGAACTCCAGAAGCAGCAGGCGGAGCTGCAGCGCTCGAACGCCGAACTGGAGGAGAAGGCCGCCCTGTTGGCCACGTCCTCGCAGTACAAGTCGGAGTTCCTGGCGAACATGTCCCACGAACTGCGCACCCCGCTCAACTCCCTGCTCATCCTGGCGAGGCTGCTCTCCGACAACCCGGACGGTCATCTCTCCGACCAGGAAGTGCAGTTCGCGACGACGATCCACCGCTCCGGCTCCGACCTCCTGCAACTCATCAACGACATCCTGGACTTGTCGAAGATCGAGGCGGGCCGGATGGACGTCCGCCCGAAGAAGCTCCCGCTGATCAAGCTCCTCGACTACGTCCACGCCACCTTCCGCCCGCTCACCCTCGACCGGGGCCTCGCTTTCGAGGTGTCCGTCGGCGAGGACGTGCCGCGCGAGATGTACTCCGACGAACAGCGCCTCCAGCAGATCCTGCGCAACCTGCTGTCCAACGCGATCAAGTTCACCGCGACCGGCCGGGTCGAACTCCGGGTCAACCGCATCAAGGACCCCGAACACCGGTTCATCCGCGAGAGCGACGACGTGGTCGCCTTCGCCGTCTCCGACACCGGCATCGGGATCGCGGCCGAGAAACTCCCGGTGATCTTCGAGGCGTTCCAGCAGGCCGACGGCACCACCAACCGCAAGTACGGCGGCACCGGCCTCGGGCTGTCCATCAGCCGCGAGATCGCCGGCCTGCTCGGCGGCCGTATCGTCGCCGAGAGCGAACCCGGCCAGGGCTCCACCTTCACGCTCTACGTCCCCGTCGTCAGCCCCGGCCACTCGGCGACCGGCCCGGTCCCCGAGGACCGCTCCCTGCCCGCGGTGCCGGAACAGCTGTCCGCGGAGCCCTTCACGGCCACCCACGACGTGGACGACGCCTGGCCCGCGCCGACCAAGCTGGAGGCGTGGAAGTCGGGCCGGGCGGGGCAGGTGCTCCCCGGGCGCCGGGTGCTGATCGTCGACGACGACATCCGCAACGTCTTCGCGCTGACCCATGTCCTGGGCCGGGTCGGCATGCCCGTCCTCTACGCCGAGAACGGCCGCGAGGGCATCGAGTCGCTGGAGCGCAACCCGGACGTCGAACTCGTCCTGATGGACATCATGATGCCGGAGATGGACGGCTACGAGACCATCGCCGCCATCCGCCGCACCCCCCGCTGGACAGGCCTGCCCATCGTCGCGCTGACCGCGAAGGCGATGCCCGGGGACCGGGAGAAATCGATCGCGCGGGGCGCCAACGACTACGTACCCAAACCGGTGGACGTCGACCAGCTGCTGACCGTCGTGTGCGCACTCCTCGACCCCGAGGGCGCGGACGGCACCGATCCCGAGGCGCCGACTGCCGTAGAGGAACGGGACCCGACAGGAGAAGTGCCGGTTCCGCCGACGACTGAATGAGGCACAGTCACCATGAGCGCTGAGGCAACGACCGACGAGCGCGCCAGCATCCTCCTGGTCGACGACATGGAGGACAACCTGATCGCCCTGGAAGCCGTCCTGGGGTCCCTCAACGAGCCACTCGTCCGGGCACGTTCGGGCGAGGAGGCGATGAAGGCGCTGCTGCGCCGGCAGTTCGCCCTCGTCCTGCTCGACGTCCGCATGCCGGGCATGGACGGCTTCGAGACCGCCGCGAACATCAAACGGCTCGACCAGACCAAGGACGTCCCGATCATCTTCCTGACCGGCGCGGAGGACGACTCGGGTTACGCCTTCCGCGGCTACGCGACCGGCGCGGCCGACTACTTGACCAAGCCGTTCGACCCCTGGGTGCTGAGGGCGAAGGTCAGCGTGTTCCTGGACCTGTACAGAAAGAACCAGCAACTGGAGCGGCTGCTGGCGCAGGATCAGGCGGAGTACGGAGAGGTGGCGAGCAGACTGGCGGAACTGGAGAAGCAGTTGGACGCGGAACAGCCCCCGGACCTGCGCGCGCTGCGCGACCAGATCCGAGAGCTGCGTCAACTTCTGAACAGGGGCCGGGGCTAAGGCTTTCAGGGGCGCGGGGAACTGCGCGACAAGCCACAACGGGCCGTCAGCCGCAACGACGTCCCCACCACC
>MWJO01000156.1 GCA_002027195.1 Streptomyces sp. GKU 895
GGCCGGCGCCCGCTGCCGGCCGCGTCGTCGAGTCGACCTCGACCCCCACCCCCGTACCGCCGGCTGTACGCGCTCTGGCGCGCGGGCGCGGCGGGCCGCCCGTCGATCACGGAGACCGTACGCACCCTGCAGAACCACTGGCCCAAGCCCTCGGCCACCCCACCCCGCTGAACCAACCCGGCCACCCGGCCACCCCAGTGAACGGACCACCGCCCGCCCGGCCCATCCGTCCCGTCCGTCCCTCACCCCCCGACTTCCGGAACTTCGCGCCCCACCCGGGAACCCGGCCCCCTCTCCGCTCGTCCAACCCGCGAGCTGTCGGAGAGTCACCGCGGTGCGGTGTCGGCCTCGCTGCTGGCTGCGAACGCTGACCAACCCTCTCCTCCGTACTGCGGCCGGCAGCACGCCGCCATCGGCGCGCCCCCCTCCAACAGCGCCGATGGCGGCCCCTCCATGACGTACGGTGCGCGCACTCCCTTGACTGGCTGAAACTTCCCGGATACCTCTGTCTCCACGGAAGTTTCCTTCAGCGGATCACCTCCGGAAGGAGCGCACGTTGCCCTCCAGACGTACCGTCCTCGCCGCCGGCGCGGGCGTCACCGCGGCCCTGGCGTTCGGCACCGAAGCCCGGGCCGCCGGCCTCGACGACAAGAAGCTCCGTTCCCTCATCTCCCGTATGACCCTTGAGGAGAAGGTCGGCCAGCTCTTCGTGATGCGGGTCTACGGCCACTCCGCCACCGCCCCCGACCAGGCCGACATCGACGCCAACCTCAAGGAGATCGGCGTCCGCAGTGCCGCCGAGCTGATCGCGAAGTACCGCGTGGGCGGCATCATCTACTTCACCTGGGCGCACAACACCCGCGACCCGCACCAGATCGCCGACCTCTCCAACGGCATCCAGCAGGCGTCCCTCAGCCGGCCGCGCGGCCTGCCCGTCCTGATCTCCACCGACCAGGAGCACGGCATCGTCTGCCGGGTCGGCGAGCCCGCCACGCTCTTCCCGGGCGCGATGGCGATCGGCGCGGGCGGCTCACGCAAGGACGCCCGCACCCTCGGCCGGATCGCGGGGCGGGAACTGCGGGCCCTCGGCATCCGGCAGAACTACTCCCCCGTCGCCGACGTCAACGTCAACCCCGCCAACCCGGTCATCGGCGTCCGCTCCTTCGGCGCCGACCCGCACGCGGTGGCCGACCTCGTCGCCGCCGAGGTCGCCGGGTACCAGCACGGCCGTCAGGTCGCCGCCACCGCCAAGCACTTCCCCGGGCACGGCGACACGGCCGTCGACAGCCACTACGGCTTCCCGGTCATCACCCACACCCGCGAGCAGTGGGACAGGCTGGACGCCCCGCCGTTCCGGGCCGCGATCGCCGCCGGCATCGACTCGATCATGACCGCGCACCTCATGGTCCCGGCCCTCGACGACTCCGGCGACCCGGCGACCCTGTCCCGCCCGATCCTGCACGGCATCCTGCGCGAGGAACTCGGCTACGAGGGGGTGATCGTCACCGACTCCCTCGGCATGGAGGGCGTCCGCACGAAGTACGGCGACGACCGCGTCCCCGTGCTCGCCCTGAAGGCCGGGGTGGACCAGCTCCTCAACCCGCCGAACCTGGACGTCGCCTGGAACGCGGTGCTGGAGGCCGTGCGGGGCGGTGAGCTGACCGAGGCGCGGCTCGACGAGTCGATCCTGCGGGTGCTGCGGCTGAAGGCGAAGCTGGGGCTGTTCCAGAAGCCGTACGTCAGCCAGGCCGGCGTCAGCCGTACGGTCGGCGCCCCCGCCCACCTCGCGGCGGCCGACCGGATCGCCGAGCGGACGACGACCCTGCTGGTCAACCAGGGCGGCCTGCTGCCCCTGTCCCCACGCAAGCTCCTGGTGTGCGGCGCCGATCCGGCCTCCCCGTCCGGCACCACCGGCCCGCCGACCGGGGTCCTCGCGACCGCGTTCACCGAACTCGGCTTCACGGCCACGGCCCTGTCGACGGGCACATCACCCTCCGCCGCCACCGTCGCCAAGGCGGTCGCGGCGGCGCAGGACGCGGACACGGTCGTCGTGGGGACGTACAACCTGAACGCCGCGCAGAAGACGCTGGTCGAGCAGTTGCTGGCGACGGGGAAACCGGTCGTCGCGATCGCGATCCGCAATCCGTACGACGTGGCCCAGCTGCCCGGCGTGGCGGCCTGGGTGGCGGCGTACTCCTGGACCGACGTCGAACTGCGGGCCGCCGCGCGGGTGATCGCGGGTGCGGTGGCGCCGCGCGGGAAGCTGCCGGTGCCGGTGCAGAAGGCCGACGATCCGGCAGAGGTGCTCTATCCGATCGGCCACGGGCTCTCGTATCCGGCGTAGCGGGCGTACGCCACGCACCGGGCGCACGCCCGCCAAAGGGCGCAAAGCACCCCGCACGGCTGGCGTGTTCCCGCCACGGCGGGTCACGCTGGTCGGGGGTGTCCGGGGGGATGCGATGCGCGAGAGATGGTCGTCGGGGGCGGTGTGCGCCCTGCTCGCCGTGCTGCTCGTGGCCCTGCTGACCGCCTGCCAGGGCACGCCGGACAGCGGCACCGAGAGCGACGGGCGGATCAGCAACGAGGTGACACCGACCCGGCCCTCGGGGTACGGCACGGTGTTCCTCGACGTCGACGAGTGCAGTTCCTTCGGCACCACCAGCTTCACCGAGGTGCCCTGCACCAGTGAGCGGGCGGCGGCGCGGGTCGTGGCGCGCTTCGACGGCACCGCCGCCGACGGCCCGCTGTGCCCCGGCACCACCGACTTCGTGCTGCACATCAGCGAACAGGCCTCGTCCTCCGACGAGGACGGCGACGGGGCGGTCCCGCAGGGCTACGCCTGTATGCGCAACCTCTCCGCCCCGCACCCCGGCGACCCGGGCGGCGGGGGCGGACCGCGCACCATCGTCGGCGACTGCGTCTACAGCTCCGGCGACGGACAGGTCCGCGAGACCGCGTGCGACGGAAAGGGCGAGAAGAAGCCGGAGTTCAAGGTCACGAAGGCGGTCGCGAAACGGAGCCGGTGCCCGCTGTCGACGGCGCTGTACGTCCAGCTCGGCGGCGGGGAACCGGTCGGCTGCGCCCGCCCGGTCTGAGCGGCCGGACGCCAACTTTTCCCGATCTCCCCTGGTGCGCACGTGAGTTGCTCCGATAGCTTCCGCTCGCACATCTGTCTCACAGGGGAGCATGTATGCGCAAGGCGCTCAGATGGCTGCTGGCGCTCACGGTGCTGATAGGCACGTTGAGCACGGCAGGGGCGGCCACCGCCGCCGTGCCGGAGACCCCGGCCGCCGGCACCGACATCAAGGAACAGCTGCTGTCCATACCGGGCATGAGCCTGATCGAGGAGAAGCCCTACACCGGCTACCGCTACTTCGTCCTGAACTACACGCAGCCGGTGGACCACCGGCACCCGTCCAAGGGCACGTTCCAGCAGCGGATCACCGTGCTGCACAAGGACGTCTCCCGCCCGACGGTCTTCTACACCGGCGGCTACAACGTCTCCACGAACCCGAGCCGCCGCGAGCCGACCCAGATCGTGGACGGCAACCAGGTCTCCATGGAGTACCGCTTCTTCACGCCGTCCCGGCCCGACCCGGCCGACTGGAGCAAGCTGGACATCTGGCAGGCGGCCAGCGACCAGCACCGCATCTTCAAGGCGCTGAAGCCGATCTACACGAAGAACTGGATCGCCACCGGCGGCTCGAAGGGCGGCATGACCGCCACCTACTACGAGCGCTTCTACCCCAAGGACATGGACGGCGTGGTGGCGTACGTCGCCCCCAACGACGTCGTCAACGACGAGGACTCGGCCTACGACCGCTTCTTCGCCTCCGTCGGCACCAAGGAGTGCCGCGACCGGCTGAACGCGGTGCAGCGGGAGGCGCTGGTGCGCCGGGAGTCCCTGGAGAAGAAGTACGCGGCCTACGCGGAGGCGGAGGGCTTCACCTTCACCACCATCGGCAGCCTCGACCGGGCGTACGAGGCGGTCGTCCTCGACTACGTGTGGGGCTTCTGGCAGTACAGCCTGCTGGCCGACTGCGCTGACGACGAGCTGATCCCGCCGGACGCGAAGACCGCGACCGACGACCAGATCTGGAACTCGATCGACACGATCTCCGGGTTCTCGTTCTACACCGACCAGGGTCTGGAGCCGTACACGCCGTACTACTACCAGGCGGCCACCCAGCTCGGCGCCCCCACGATCCACTTCCCGTACATCGAGAAGAAGTACATCCGCTACGGCTACCAGCCGCCGCGCAACTTCGTCCCGCGCGCCATCCCGACGAAGTTCCAGCCGTACGCGATGCGGGACGTCGACACCTGGATCCGGCACCACGCCCGGCACATGCTCTACGTCTACGGCCAGAACGACCCGTGGGGCGGCGAGCGGTTCCGGGTCGACAAGGGCGCGAAGGACTCCTACGTCTTCACGGCCCCCGGCATGAACCACGGCGCGAACGTCGCCGGTCTGGTAGCCGACCAGAAGGCCTTCGCGACGGCCCGCATCCTCGACTGGGCGGGCCTGCCGTCCGCGACGGTCGCCGAGGCGAAGCCGCTCGCGTCGTACGACAGGAAGCTGGACGTGCGGGACGTGGAGCGCGAGCCCACGCTGCGTCCGTAGCGGCGCCTCCGGCTCCGGTGCGTCCCGCGCGCCGGAGCCGGGTCCCTCAGTACCGCTGCCAGCTGCCGGACTCGTACGTCCCCCGGCCCACCTGGCCCTTGATCCACACCTTGCGGGTGCCGGCGTACGTCTTCACCGGCCCGGCGTGGTGGGTGTACTCGTCCTTGTCGACGACGGCCCTGAAGCCGCGCGCCTGAAGGCTGACCATCATGACGCGCTTGCCGCCGCCGGTGTGCTTCGGGAACGTCATGGCACAGAGCCAGCCACCGTCCTTGTAGAGGCGGACGTAGCCGGTGGAGAAGGTGAACGTGCGGATCTTCCGGCCCTCGCAGGAATCCCCCGACGCGGCCTGCGCCTGACCCGGCACCGCGATCGCGAGCAGCCCGGAAGCGGTGAGCGCGGCGAGCACGACCGCGGCACGCCGCCGTATCGCACCAGTCCCTCGGTCCACAGTGGTCCCTCCCGTACCCCGGCGATGAGCGTACTGGTGTACGGACGCACGACGTATGTCGGATGGTTGCACGGCCGTCACGGGATCAGGCCATCACGCGACCACCGGGGCGTCCTCCCCCACGAAGGTCCGCCACAACTCGGCGTACCGCCCGCCCGACGCCAGCAACTCCGCGTGCGTCCCGTCCTCGGCGACCCGTCCGCCGTCCATCACGATCACCCGGTCCGCGCGCGCCGCGGTCGTCAGGCGGTGGGCGACGACCAGGGTCGTGCGCCGGCCCGCGAGGCGGTCGGTGGCCTGGTTGACCTGGGCCTCGGTGGCCAGGTCCAGGGCGGCCGTCGCCTCGTCGAGGAGCAGGATGTCGGGGTCGACGAGTTCCGCGCGGGCCAGCGCGATCAGCTGGCGCTGGCCGGCCGAGAGGTTGCGGCCGCGCTCGGCGACCTCGTGGAGGTAGCCGCCGTCGAGGGTGGCGATCATCTCGTGCGCGCCGACCGCGCGGGCCGCCGCCTCCACCTCGGCGTCGGTGGCGTCGGGGCGGCCGTAGGCGATGGCGTCGCGGATCGTGCCCGGGAAGAGGTACGCCTCCTGCGGGACGACACCGAGCCGGTGCCGGTACGAGGTGAGGTCGAGGTCCCGCAGATCCGTGCCGTCGACGGTGACCCGGCCGCCGGTCGGGTCGTAGAACCGCGCCACCAGCTTCACCACGGTCGACTTGCCCGCGCCGGTCTCGCCGACGAACGCGACGGTCTGCCCGGCGGGGATGCGCAGGTCGATGCCGCTCAGGGCCTCGTCGTCGTCCCCGTAGGCGAAGTGGACGTCCTCGAAGGCGATGTCGCCGCGCAGGGAGAGGACTTCCAGCGGCTCGTCGGCCGTCCTCGTCGAGGTCGGCTCCTGGAGCAGTTCCTGGATGCGGCCGAGGGAGACGGTGGCCTGCTGGTAGCCGTCGAAGACCTGGGAGAGCTGCTGCACGGGCGCGAAGAACAGGTCGATGTAGAGGAGATAGGCGACCAGCGCGCCGGTGGTGAGGGTCGCGTCGTCGATCCGTCCGGCGCCCGCGACGAGGACGGCCGCGGCGGCGACCGAGGACAGCAGCTGCACGAACGGGAAGTAGACCGAGATCAGCCACTGCCCCCGGATGCGCGCCTGGCGGTAGCTGTCGCTGCGCTCGGTGAACCGCGCCCCGCCGTCCCGCTCGCGCCGGAAGGCCTGCACGATCCTGAGCCCGGCGACGGACTCCTGGAGGTCGGCGTTGACCACCGACACGCGCTCACGGGCGAGTTCGTACGCCTTCACGCTCGCCTTGCGGAAGAAGTACGTGGCGACGATCAGCGGCGGCAGCGTCACGAAGACGACCAGGGCCAGCTGCACGTCGAGGACGAGCAGGGCGACCATGATGCCGAAGAAGGTGACGACGGAGACGAACGCGGTGACCAGGCCGGTCTGGAGGAAGGTGGACAGGGCGTCGACGTCGGTCGTCATCCTGGTCATGATCCGGCCGGTCAGCTCGCGCTCGTAGTAGTCGAGTCCGAGCCGCTGGAGCTGCGCGAAGATCTTCAGCCGCAGCGCGTACAGCACCCGCTCGCCGGTCCGCCCGGTCATCCGCGTCTCACCGACCTGCGCCGCCCACTGCACGCCGACGGTGAGCAGCCCGAGCAGCGAGGCCGCCCACACCGCGCCGAGGGCCATCTCGCTGACGCCGCTGTCGATGCCGTGCCGGATCAGGATCGGCAGCAGCAGTCCCATGCCGGCGTCGACGGCGACGAGCCCGAGGCTGATGAGGAGGGGGGCGCCGAACCCGCGCAGCAGCCTGCGCAGGCCGTACGACTCCTCCGGCATGACCGCCCGCGCCTCGTCGATGTCCGGGGTGTCGGTCGCCGGCGGCAGCGCCTCCACCTGGGCGAGCAGCTCGGGGGTGGCCGGGGTGCCGGCGAGGGCGAGGTCCTTCCGTTCGCGGTCGCCGGTCCACAGCCGCGGGGTCACGCCGCGCTCGGCGTCGAACTCGGCGTCCAGTTCGTCGCGTACGGAGGTGTCCTCGGCCGGGGCGAGACGCTGGGCGTGGCCGGGCGAGACGCCGCCGAGTTCGTCGGGGTCGGTGAGCAGGCGCCGGTAGAGGGCGGAGCGTTCCTCCAGTTCGGCGTGGGTGCCGATGTCGGCGAGCCGGCCCTCGTCGAGGACGGCGATGCGGTCGGCGAGGTTGAGGGTGGAGCGCCGGTGCGCGATGAGCAGCGTCGTCCGGCCCTCCATGACCTGCTTGAGCGCCTCGTGGATCTCGTGCTCGACGCGGGCGTCCACGGCGGAGGTGGCGTCGTCGAGGACGAGGAGGCGGGGGTCGGTGAGGATCGCGCGGGCGAGCGCGATGCGCTGGCGCTGGCCGCCGGAGAGGGTGAGGCCGTGCTCGCCGACCTTGGTGTCGTAGCCCTCGGGCAGCTCGCCGATGAACCGGTCGGCCTGGGCGGCGCGGGCGGCGGTCTCGATCTGCTCGTCGGTGGCGTCGGGGCGGCCGTACGCGATGTTGTTGCGGACGGTGTCCGAGAAGAGGAAGGAGTCCTCGGGGACGAGCCCGATGGCGGCCCGCAGCGAGTCGAGGGTCAGCTCGCGGACGTCGTGGCCGCCGACGAGGACGGCTCCGTGCGTGACGTCGTAGAAGCGCGGCAGGAGGAGGGAGACGGTGGACTTGCCGGAGCCGGAGGAGCCGACGACGGCGAGGGTCTCACCGGGCCGGATCTCGAAGGAGAGCCCGTCGAGGACGTTGCGCCCGTCCTCGTAGCCGAAGGAGACGTCGTCGAACTCGACAGTGGCCGGGGCGTCGGCGGGCAGCTCCTTGGAGCCGTCCTTCATGCCCGGCTCGGTGTCGATCAGCTCCAGGACCCGCTCGGTGCCGGCGCGGGCCTGCTGGGCGACGGTGAGCACCATGGCGAGCATGCGGACCGGGCCGACGAGCTGGGCGAGGTAGGTCGAGAAGGCGACGAAGGTGCCGAGGGTGATGTGCCCGCGCACGGCCAGCCAGCCGCCGAGGGCCAGCATGGCGACCTGGCCGAGGGCCGGGACGGCCTGGAGCGCGGGGGTGTACTTGGAGTTGAACCGGATGGTCCGCAGCCGCCCCGCGAAGAGCCGCCGCCCGACCTCCCGGAGCTTCCCGGTCTCCTGGTCCTCCTGCCCGAACCCCTTCACCACGCGCACGCCGCCCACGGCGCCGTCGACCACCCCGGCGACGGCGGCGGCCTGGGCCTGCGCGTACCAGGTGGCGGGGTGCAGCTTGCTGCGGGAGCGCTTGGCGATCCACGCGAGGGCGGGCGCGACCGCGAGGGCGACCAGGGTGAGCGGGACGGACAGCCAGGCCATGACGATCAGGGAGATCAGGAACAGGGCGAAGTTGCCGATGGTCATCGGCAGCATGAAGAGCAGGCCCTGGATCAGCTGGAGGTCGCTGGTGGCCCGCCCCACGACCTGGCCGGTGGACAGCTCGTCCTGCCGCCGCCCGTCGAGCCGCGTGATCGTGCCGTACATCTCGGTCCGCAGGTCGTGCTGGACGTCGAGGGCGAGACGGCCGCCGTAGTAGCGGCGGATGTAGGTGAGGACGTACACGAGGACGGCGGAGGCGATGAGCAGCCCGGCCCAGGGGGCCATGTCCCGGCTGTGGTCGCCGATGACGTCGTCGATGATCACCTTCGTGATCAGCGGGACGAGCGCCATGACCGCCATGCCGGCGAGACTGGACCCGAGGGCCAGGACGACGTCCTTCGGATACCGCCAGGCGTATCCGGCCAGCCGCCGTGCCCATCCCCGTTGCGCTGTCACGCGGGTGCCCTCCGTAGGTTCCGTCGTCGGTCTGCGACCTGATCTTCCGGAAGGCACCAACACCGGAGGAACCGGATTTCATCCCTCCGCAACAAAGCCGGGACGGGTCCTGGAGGGGAGGGCTCAGATCCGTACCCGCAGGCGGTAGAACCGGGTCGTCTGGACGGCGTTCTGGTTGTCGTCGCTGACCAGCAGCACCTTCAGCCGGCCCTTCGAGTACCCCGTGACCGCCATTCCCTCGATGTTGTCCAGGAGCGGGTTCGGCTGCGGCTGCTTCGCGGTCGCTCCCAGCGACGGGCAGTTCACGAGGTCGGCGAGGAGGGTCTTCTTGATCAGCCGTACGCCGTCCTGGCCGGTGACGCCGGTGAGGTCGGTGAGGTGCTCCACCCCGCTGGTGTCCGTGGCGTGGCGCGGGTCGGCCAGGTAGAGGCGGACGGTGTTGCCGATGCCGGAGGTGAAACCGCGCTCCAGGACGAGGAGGCGGCCGTCGGGGAGGGCCTGGACCTCGGGGACGCCCAGGCCGGCGTCGGTGCGGTAGGCGTACTGGGCGGCGAGCCCGAAGTGTCCGCCCTTCGTCCGCCGCCAGGTCTGGAAGCGGACGATGCCGGCCGAGTCGCCGGCGATCGCGTACTCCATGGAGGCCAGCAGGGTGCGGCCGCCGGGCAGGAGGGTCAGGCCCTCGAAGGTCTGGTTGGCGGTGGCGCGTCCGGCGGGGGCGACGAGCAGGGACGGCGGGACGGGGAGGCGGTCGAGGATGTGCCCGTCGGTGCTGTAGCGGCGTACGGACGGCTCGGTCTCGGAGGAGATGAGACGGGTGCCGTCCCGGTCGACGACCAGGCCCTCGCTGTCGAGCGCGGCACCCTTCTCGTCGGCGAGCGGGACGACGGACTCGGGCTGGAGCGTCCTCGCGTCCAGCCGGAAGAGGGAGGAGCGGTCCTCCAGGGCGGCGAGCGAGCCGTCCTCGTCCACGGCGAGCGCGGAGAAGTTGCCGACGAAGGTGCCGTCGAACGTCGTCTTGTCCAGCACGTCGGAGAAGCTGTCGAGGGACACGGACGGCGAACAGGCGCGGCTCTGCGGGGCGTCGGCCCCGGCCGCGGCGGGCCCGGCGGCGCTCAGACAGGTGGCCGCCGCCAGGGCCGCGGTGGTGGTCGCGAGTACGGTTCTCAGGCGCATGGGCGCCACCGTAGGACGGGTGGGTGACGGGCGGGAGTCCGGCAGGTGTGCAGATCCGCTGGACGGCGTGAGCGGGCGTCAGGGCAGCGCGCGCAGGAGGCGGCCGTTGATCGGTTCGAGGGGGGTGCTGCGGTTGGTCAGGGTGGCGTGGACGCGTCCGTCGCGGAGGCGGACGGCGAGGGCGGCGGAGGCGCCGGGAAGGTGGCCCGTGTGGCCCGCGGTGTCCGCGGTCCGGTCCAGCTCCCAGCCCAGGCCCGTGTGACCGGTGCCGGGGAGGGCGGCCTGCGGGGTGAGGGCCTGGCGCGCGAGCTCGCCGGGCAGGAGGGTGGACCAGCTCAGGCCGAAGCGCACCAGGTCGGGCGCCGTCGTCCACAGGCCGCCCGCGGCGGGCATGGTGCTGACCCGGTGCCGTGAGATGAGCGTGCCGTCCTCGAAGGCGGCGTACCCGGTGACCGTGTCCGCGTCGGCCCGGGCGGGCCAGTGGTCCGGGAAGCAGGAGTCGGCCATGCCCAGGGGGCGCAGCACGAGGTCCGTGGCGGCCTGCGGGAAGGGTGATCCGGTGAGGTTCTCGACGAGCAGGCCGAGCGCGAAGTAACCCGCGTCGCTGTCCGCGTACCGGCCGCGCGGCCCGCCGCAGGGGATGACGCGGCCGAACAGGGCCGTCGGGTCCGGCACCCGGTCGGCGAGCCATGCGGGCGGGGTGTCCACGCCGCCGGTGTGGCTGAGCAGTTCCCGGACGGTGACGGCGGGGTCGGCGAGGCGGACGGTGTGCAGGTGCCGGTCGGCGGGGTCGTCCAGGCCGACGCGGCCGTCGGCGACCAGGCGCAGGACCGCGGTGGCCGTCACCAGCGTGGTGACGCACCCGGCGGGGAAGCGGTGCCGGGTCGTCAGCGGTTCGCTCGGATCCTCGAGGGCGGCCCAGCCGCGCGCGAGGGCCCAGGCGGTGTCCCGCGGACCGGCGGACGCCAGCGCCAGTCCCGGCAGGCCGAACTCGGCGAAGACCTCCTCCGCCACCTCCACGGCCACCGGGGGGGATGTGCCCCCTCGGTACGGGTGCCCGGTGCGGTCAGCCGCGGGTCGTCGATCGCGGCGGCGGGGTGGACGCGGAACCCCACCAGCCGGTGCGGCGGAGTGGGTTCGACGACCACCTGCAGCTGCGCGACCGCCGCCAGGCCGGCGGAGTCGAGCCGGGCCAGGGCGTGGGTGGGGGGTGTCCTCGACGAGAGAGAGGGCGCTGGTGCCGGGGCCGTGCAGCCGCGGCGCGAGCTTCATGAGCCTCGGCAGCAGTTCCTCGGGCGGCATCGCTTCGAGGAGCCGCTCGTGGACGTGCTCGCGCAGCTCCTCCTCGGCGGGCGCGTTCCAGGCGGGCGCGTCGGCGTCCGCGAACCGGGCGGCGATCCAGCGCAGTTGCCGGCTCGCGTGCCGCCGCGGTGGGACGGCGCGGTCCTCGACGAGCCGCTTGAGCGCCGCCCAGCTCGGTGCGCCGTGCTCCCGGGCGACGGTCAGCTGCGCCTCGTGCAGGGTGGTGAACTCCCCGGAGCGCAACCGGCGTTTGGCCTCGTTCTTCAGATACCGCAGGTTCGGGCGGTCGGGCAGGGAACGGGAGTGATCGGACACCGGAGTCCTTCCTCACGCCCGCGGGTCCGCGACGTCGGGCAGGAAAGACCGGTGGTCGATCGCCTGGCCGTGCACCGATGGGCTTGCAGCCCTGCCCGCGGACCCGGAGGCGGCCGGAACCACCACGCTCAGGGTAACCCGCGGGCCTCCGCGTGCGGTCAGCTCGCGGCGAGGTCCTTGTGGATGACCTTGGCGACGCCCTGGATGGTCGTGATGCCGTAGTTCATGGTGCTGTTGTCGTGCGTGAGCACCGTGATCATGTAGTCGTGGCCGCCGCCCTTGAAGGTGCCGACGCTGTGGACGCGCCAGCCGTGCGTGGAGCGCTGCAGCCAGCCGTTCTTGACGTGCACGGTGACGTCGGAGGGGGCGCCGTACGGGGTGCCCCAGCGCTGCGAGGAGATGACCTGGCTCATCAACTTGCGGATGTACGTGCGGGAGTTGTCGCTCAGGACGGTGTTCGACGCGGTGATCAGCTTGAGCAGCTTCTGCTCGTCGGTGACGGTGATCTGGGTCAGACCCCAGTAGCCGTCGGCGCCGGGCTTGGTCTGGGTCATGCCGGCCGCGCTCAGGAAGCCCTTGATCTTCGTCAGGCCCAGCTGCTTCCACAGGGTGCTGGTGGCGCTGTTGTCCGACTTGGTGATCATGGCCTTGGCGAGGGTGGTCTCGCGGTCGGTGAGGTAGCGGTTGTGCAGCTTCGCGTCCCACAGCAGCGTGGCGAGGACGGTGACCTTGACGACGCTCGCGGAGTCGTAGGCCGACGACGCGCGCAGCGTGCAGGTCGTCTTGGTGCTGCGGTCGTAGAGGCCGACGGCGATGGTGCCCTTGCGGTTGGCGAGGGCCGAGGTGATGTCCCGCTTCAGCTTGTCGGCGAGGCCCGCCTTGGACGACGTACAGCTGACGGTGGGGGCCGTGGCGGCGGTGGCGGGGGCGGCGGCTGCCACACACGCGACGAGCGCGCCCCCCGCCACCCATCTGGCGCGTCTGGATATGCCGTGAGTCATGCCCTCTTGACTCACGGACGGGAGTGAAAGGTTGCATGCGTGTTCGAAAGTGACGCAGCACACTAGGAAATTCACAGGCAGGGGCCAGCCACGGCACAGCCCGCGCTCACCCCGGCTCCGCACCCATGCCCGGGTGACATCTGCCACCGATC
>MWJO01000157.1 GCA_002027195.1 Streptomyces sp. GKU 895
GCCTACCGCTCCAGCCCCTGACCGGACTACGGCCCGCCCCGCACCGCCCCCGGCCGGACCCCGGTCGCCGCGAACCGCTGCTGCGCATGCACGGACGAGGCCGGGCCATGGTGCTGACCTTCGACGACGGCCCTGACCCCCGCTACACCCCCGCCGTCCTCGACACCCTCGCCGAGTACGACGTCCGCGCGATGTTCTTCGTCTGCGGCGAGATGGCCGTCGACAACAAGGACCTGCTGGCACGCATGTCCGACGAGGGGCACATCGTCGGCAACCACACCTGGTCCCACCCGCTGCTGACCCGCCTCAGCCGCGGCCGCATCCGCTCCGAGATGGAACGCACCAGCGACGTCATCGAGGAGGCCTACGGCGAACGCCCCCAGTGGTTCCGCGCGCCCTACGGCGCCTGGAACCGCGCCGCCTTCCAGCTCGGCGCCGAACTCGGCATGGAACCCCTCGCCTGGACCGTCGACACCCTCGACTGGACCACACCCGGCGCCCGCACCATCGAGCGACGGGTCGAGAACGGCGCCGCCCCCGGCGTCGTGGTGCTCTCCCACGACGCCGGGGGCGACCGCTCCCAGAGCGTCCGGGCGCTGCGCGAGTATCTGCCGCAGCTCCTGGACTCCGGATATCACGTGACCGTCCCCAGACGGCACTACGCATAAGCCGGACCGCCGGCCCGCCCGGTCGGGGAACGCTCAGCGGACCTCGACCAGGCGGGCGAACGCGACGACGTTCCCGGCATAACCGTTCTGCTTCGAGAAACCGCCCCCACAGGTGATGACCCGCAATTCGGGAGTGCCCTTGGAGCCGTAGACACGGTCGCCCGGGAAGTTCTGCTTCTCGAAGACCTCGATGCCGTAGATCTCGAAACGGCCGTCTTCCCGTCCTTGCGCCGCACCTCGACGCGATTTCCCTTCTTCAGCGCACCGAGTCCGTAGAACACGGCGGGGCCCGACCTGTTGTCGACGTGGCCGACCACCACGGCGGTGCCCTTCTCGCCGGGCGAGACCGCGCCGGTGAACCAGCCCGCCAGGTTCGGGTCCTCCGGCGGCGGCGCGCCCACCCAGCCCTCGTTGTCCAGACCGACCGGCATGACCGGCGCGTCCACCTGGATCGCGGGAATCCGCACCCGCTCGGGCTCGGAGAACGACAGCGGCGCCGCCGACCCGGAGAAGGTCCCGGGCACACGGCTGTCCGCCGCAGCCGCCGTCGCCGGCTGCGGCGGACCCACGTCGAACTCTCCCGAACCGTTCCGAATGAGCGCGAGGCCGGTCAGCAGAACAAGCGCTATCACGCCCCAAGGAGCGCGCCTCTTCCGCTGCTCCTCCTCTTCGGCCAGATCGGCCAGCTCGGACGCAGACATTCGCATTCCCCTCTCGACGCGGCCGTCGCCACGTCATTCGCGCATACGAGCACGCTAAATGCCGGGCACGGAACCGGCGACGGGGCAAAGGCGAACGGGTGGCCGCCACCGGTGTGGGTGCGCCATCCGAGTCGACGCGCACAGGAAATTTCTGACGGTCCGTGACCTGCGGCAATATCCGATTGTGCGCTTTTCGGTCGGCGTGTCCTCTCACCAGGACGGACCATCGCCGAAATGCGCCCGCGTGCACGGCATCTGAGGGTCTTTCTGGGAGGCGTTTTCTCGCCGATCCACCGGGGACGGTTCCCGGGGCGCCTCCCGCGGAGGATCACATGCGTACTACCCGTGCCCTGGTGGCCGCCGGCGCCGCGGTCGCCGCCCTGGGCCTCGCCGCCCCCACCGCCGTCGCCGACGGCATGAACACCCCGTCCAACGTCACCGCCCTGCCGAGCGCCATCGCCCGCGGCGGGCAGCTGAACATCACCGTCAACAACTGCAACGCGCCCGCGACCGCCAGCTCCGACGCCTTCCCGACGGTCACTCTGACCTCGTCCGGCGGCCTGGCGAGCGGCACCGCCAGGGTCGACAACAACGCCCGGCAGGGAACGCACAGCATCACCGTCATGTGCGCCAACGGGCGTCTGACGAACCCGACCGCCTTCACCGTCATCGGCGCCGTCCGCGGCGGTCTCGGCGGCAGCAGCTCCAGCGGTGCCACCCCGACCGACATGGCCATCGGTGGCGGACTCGTCGCGGCGGCCGTCATCGGCGGCGGCCTGTTCTGGATGCGCCGCCGCTCAGAGAAGCGGATCTGAGCTCCGTTCCCTCTTCGCGGACGCGCACCGCACAGGCCTTCGCCCGGAACCTCTTCCAAGGTCCGGGGCGAAGGCCTGTGCGGTGCCGCCGGGGTGCGGTCAGGCGCCGTCCTCGCCGGTGCGGCGCCGCGAGAAGTGGTACGCCGCCCCGACCGAGCCGGCGATGAGCGCCGCGCCCAGTCCGATCTCCTTGAGGTCGAAACCGGCGACACTGCCGCCCTCACCGGCGTGCACGCCCCGGTCGGGGTACGGGTACGGCGTCGGGTTGGTCGGGGTGGTGCGGCCGGTGGCGATGGTCAGCTCCGTCGAACCGCTCACGCCGTTGCAGGAGAACGTCACCTTGTAGACCGCGCCCGGTTTGGCGTCCCAGTCCACCACCGCCGTCGCCGACGACCGGTTGCCCGGGATGGTGATCGTGTCGAACACCCCCGAGCTGACGGTCGCGGACCCGGTGCAGCCACCGCTGTCCCGGTCCAGTTGCAGGGTGACCTGGCCGCCCGCCGCGATCGTGGAGGGCATGACGCTGAAGCCGAACGGCGTGATGTTGCCGCCGCCGGACGCCACGGCGGCCGGAGCGGAGAGGGCGAGGGCGCCTACGCCCAGCAGTGCGGCCGAAGCTACGCGTATCGCGCGCATGGTGAGTCCTCCGGGTCCCCGAGGAGCAGCTGCGGACCTTTTCCGCCTTTGCCGGAAATGCACCTCGATGATCGGAACGCTAGGAAGGTGCGCACACCTGCGCGAACGCTGTCGGGCGAATGGGGCACGGTTGTGGGCCGGCCGGGGGACGCCGACGGCGTGGCGGCGTCCCCGCTGGGTGCCCGTCAGGTGAGGGCCTGTCAGCCCCCGTCAGCCCCTGATGCCCGGGAACAGGTTCAGCTCTTGATGCCCGGGAACAGGTTCAGGAACGGTTCTGCGGAGGCCGTGATGCCCCGGCTGTAGGGCGCGTCGAAGTCCCAGATCAGGAAGAGCAGGAAGGCGATCAGGGCGGAGAACAGCCCGGCGAGGATCAGCTCGCGCGGTGTTCTGCGGATCTGCAGGGCCAGGACCATGCCGATGGTGATGACGGCCCCGGCGATCAGCCCGAACCACACCACCCCCGGCATCGTCGCGCCCATCGCGTTGGTCCGGGAGGTGCGTGCCGCGTCGGCCGCGGCCACCTGGTCGACCAGCGGCTGGTAGGCCTGGGCCTCGAAGTCGTTGGCCGGCTCGTAGTCGGTGACGTCCTGGCGGAGCTTCTCCAGCAGCTGGGCGCCGCGCTCGGTCACCTCACCCTTGTCGGCCATCGTCTTCCACTCGGTGTTCACGACGTGTCCGACATAGGCGTTGACTTCCTCCCGAATACGGTCACGGGCGTCGGCCGGATAGACCCGCACCCGCTCCGAGACCTCGTGCAGGGCGACGGCCTCCGCCTGGACGTGGTCCTCGGCGGCGCCGCGCCCCTCCCACACCCCGGCGATGGCCAGGCCCAGGACGATGGCGTACACCACGCCGATCCACATCGTCATGTACTCGATGACGTCCGGGGTCTCGTCGGGGTCCTCGTCTTCCGACGCCGCGCCATGGCGGATGACGGTGATGAGGACCACCACGGCGCAGGCGGCCAGCATCGCGAGGGTGAGAACAAGCCATTCCGGCAAGGAGGCCTCCAGGATCGGCGGACGCAGCGCGGCGACGGCGGCGATGGCGGGCGCCGCGATGAGCAGGACAGGTGAGTGGCGAGGTGCCGTGGTGCGGGTCCGGTGGTGGCCGCGGCCAGGCGGTAGGTGCCGGCCGGGGTCCGGGTCAGTCGGGGTCGGTTTCGGGACGCTCGTTCGGTCGGTAGGGTGGGCGGGGCCTGGGCGCGGGCGGGCCGCGCCGCGGCCGTGCGGGGCGGTTTCGGCGTGGGCTTCGGGGTGCTGGGGTGGGCTCGCCTGGCCGGCGGGCGTGGGGTCGGCTTCGGGGTGGGGGTCGGCGTCGGGGTGGGGTCGGCGGGGCACGGCGGCGGGGGATCGGCGGGGCACCCGGAGGGCGGGCCAGGTCAGCCGCCGCTTCCTGGCGACCGCCACCGCGCGCCATCGACCGATCGGCGCGACGCAGGCGTCGGCCGCGCGGTCGCCGGTGCGCCGACGCCGCCCACGCCAGGGCCAGGGGCCAGCCCACCCGTATGGCAGGGGCGTATTGGGTCGGTTCGGGTCGATGCACGACGCAGATCATGAACCCAGAACGCGCCGCGGTGCGCCCGGGTGGCGGGTGATTGCCCCAAAGGAGTGAGCGAGCCGCGCAGGGGTTTGAGGAGGGGATCTCGCGTCTCGCGGTGGACCGCTGTCACAGCTTCCGGAAAGAAAAATGTGCCCCGGTTGAACACAACAGCCACTTCCGTCCGTACCCATGGCCGTGCGGCGGCGCAGCAGGGCGCTGCAACACCAGTACGAACATGGGGAGTTGACGATGAAGACCTCCTGGCGGAGTGCATCGCTCGTGGCGAGCGCTGCGGCGGTGCTGGCGCTGACGACGGCGTGCGGCCAGGAAGCAGCCCCGTCCGCGAGCAGTCAGAACGTGGGCGCGACGGCCGCGGCCGGTGACTACGGAAACGCGGGCTCCGGTATCGGCTCCGGCATCGGCAACGCCGGCGCGAGCCCCTCGGCGAGCAGCCCGGAGTCCCCGGCCAAGTCCGCGGGCAAGCTGGCCGTCGTCACCAACCCCGAGCTCGGCAAGGTGCTGACCGACAACGCCGGCCTCACCCTCTACCGCTTCGACACGGACACCGCCGAGCCGCCGAAGTCCAACTGCGACGGCGACTGCGCGACGACCTGGCCCCCGGTGCCGGCCGACGACGCCTCGGCCGGCGAGGGCATCGACAAGGCGCTGCTCGGCGAGGTCACCCGCGCCGACGGCAGCAAGCAGCTGACGATCGCCGGCTGGCCGGCGTACCGCTACGCCAAGGACGTCAACGCGGGCGACGTCAACGGCCAGGGCGTGGGCGGCAAGTGGTACGCGCTCGCCCCCACCGGCAAGAAGGCCTCGCTGGCCTCGCTGCCCGGCCTGTCCACCCGTGAGGACCCCAACCTGGGCGAGATCGTCGTCGACAAGAACGGCATGACGGTCTACCGCTTCCTCAAGGACACCGCCTGGCCCGACCCGATCTCCCGGTGCACCGGGGCCTGCCTGGAGAAGTGGCCGGCCGTCGGCCCCGTCGAGGCGAACGACACCAAGGGTGTCCAGAAGAAGGGCCTGATGAGCTTCACCCGGCCCGACGGGGTCAAGCAGCAGACCATCAACTGCTGGCCCATCTACACCTTCGCCCAGGACAAGGAGCCGGGCGACACCAACGGTCAGGGCGTCGGCGGCACCTGGTACGCCGTCTCGCCCGACGGAAAGCCGGTCGGCGCGCCGAAGAAGTGAGCAGGAACGCGGGTCGCCCCTCCCGGCCGACCCGAAGGTCAACTCCCCAGGGCTGACCGCCCGACTCCCGTCAGTGACGCATCGCGGAAGGGAGGCACGAGGATTCAGCGAGAGTGCCGGACGAACGGCCGGCGTGCGCGACCCACCGGTCCGCCCCCGCGCACCGCACGCAGGGGGCGGACCGGTTTGCCGTGAATCACCGCTTCTGTGGCAACGTCAACTCGGCACGTGCCGCAGGCAGTGACCGGGAACGGACGGTCAATTTCCGGTTCGGCTCGCTCCTTTGGCAGGCGATCAGTAGCCTCAGCTCGAACACCGGATCGCCTGAAGCCTTGGAGAGCTAGATGGAGCGTCCCGCCTGGGCCCCACGGAGCATCGACATCTCGGTGCCCAGTGTCTCGCGGATCTACGACTACTACCTGGGCGGCTCGCACAACTTCGAGGTCGACCGGGAAGCCGCTCGCAAGGCAATGGAGTTCATGCCGGGACTGCCCAAGATCATGCAGGCGAACCGGGCGTTCATGCGGCGGGCGGTGCGCTTCGCCGCCGAGCAGGGCATCTCCCAGTTCCTGGACATCGGTTCGGGCATCCCGACCTTCGGCAACGTCCACGAGGTGGCCCAGGCCGCCAGGCCCGACGCGCACGTCGTCTACGTCGACCACGACCCGGTGGCCGTCGCCCACAGCGAAGCCGTACTCGCCGGGAACGAGCGGGCGGGCGTCGTCGCGGCGGATCTGCGCAAGCCGCAGGAGATCGTCGCGAGCCCCGAAGTACAGCAACTGATCGACCTGAACCGGCCGGTGGCCCTGCTTCTCGTTGCCATACTGCACTTCGTGGAAGACGAGGACGACCCGTACGGGGCGGTGGCCGAGCTGCGCGACGCGCTCGCGCCCGGCAGCCTGCTGGTGCTCACGCATGCCTCGTACGAGGGAATCCCGCTGCCCGCGGAGCGGGCCGGGGGCGCGGTGGACGTGTACAAGGACATTCGCAACCCGCTGATCATGCGCTCGCGCGAACAGATCGCGCGGTTCTTCGAGGGGTACGACATGGTGGAACCGGGACTGGTGCCGATGCCGCACTGGCGGCCGGAGACGGAGACCTGGGACCCTGAGGACGAGGATCCCTGGGCGTTCTCCGGGTTCGCCGGCGTGGGGCGTACCGCGTGATCGCCGAGCCGGACGGGCCGGAGGACAGACTGCGCCGGTTCGCGACGATCTGGAGCCGGGCGGTGTTCCCGGTGACCACGACGTCCTCGACCCGGCCCGAGTTCGAGGAGCAACTCCTGCCGCTGGCCCGCCGGTTGAGCGAGGCGCTGCGGGCCAGGACCTTCGACGCCGACGAGGCCCGGGCCGTCGGTGCCGCCCTCGTCACGGTGCACTGCACGGACCCTGAGGCGCTCAGCCGGACGCTGGACTGCGTCGACGCCTATCTGGTGCTGTACTGCGGCGGCGACGGCGACCAGCAGGACCTGCGGGTGCGCGCCTCCCGCCTCCAGCACGCCATGGCCGCCGGGTTCGCGCAGGCGCTGCGCGAGCGGACGCTGGCCGAGCAGGAGGCGATCTCCGCGGCCGCCCTGAAGGCGCAGGGCGTGGTCGCGCAGGCGCTGCACGCGAGCGAGGCCCGCTTCCGCGCGGTCTTCGAGGGCGCCGCCATAGGGATCGGCATGGCCGACCTCGAAGGCAACATCCTCCAGGTCAACGAGGCGCTGCTGCGGATGTTCGGCATCACCGAGCAGACGATGCTCGGCCGCAACGTGGCGGAGTGGACCCACCCCGAGGACGCGCCGCAGACCTGGACCCTCTACGACGAACTCGTCCGCGGCGACCGCGAGCACTACCACGTGGAGAAGGCGTTCTCCCGCCCTGACGGAACGGTCCTGTGGACCAACCTCACGGTCTCCCTGCTGCGCGACGCGGACGGCAACCCGCAGTACCAGCTGGCGCTGATGGAGGACACCACCGAGCGTCGGCTCCTCAACCTCCGGCTGCGCTACGAGGCCACGCACGACGCGCTCACCGGCCTGCCCAACCGCACGTTCTTCTTCGAGCGTCTGGAGAAGGCGCTCGGCGCGGGCGAGGGGCAGCGGTTCGGGCTGTGCTACCTCGACCTCGACGGGTTCAAGACCATCAACGACAGCCTCGGCCACGCGGCCGGCGACCGGCTGCTGGTGGAGGTCGCCGACCGGCTCCAGTCGTGCACGACCGCGCCGGGTGAGATGGTCGCCCGTCTGGGCGGTGACGAGTTCGTGGCGCTGACGACCGGGACCGACACCGAGCGCGAGGTCGACGAGCTCGCCTCGCGGATCATGAACGCGCTCGTCGCCCCGGTCAGCGTCGACGGCCGTGAGCTGACCGTGCGCGGCAGCATCGGCATCGTCGAGGGCCCGGCGGGGGAGCGCAGCGCGGCCGAGGTGCTGCGCAGCGCCGACATCACGATGTACCGGGCCAAGGCCTCGGGCGGCAACCGCTTCGAGCTGGCGGACGCGGAGGCGGACGCGCGGGCGATCACCCGGCACGGCCTGACGACCGCGCTGCCCACGGCCCTGGACCGGGGCGAGTTCTTCATCGAGTACCAGCCGCTGGTCCACCTCGGCGACGGCAGCGTCCGCGGCGCCGAGGCCCTGGTCCGCTGGCTGCACCCGCAGCACGGGGTGCTCGGCCCCGACCGGTTCATCCCGCTCGCCGAGCACACCGGTCTGATCGTCCCGCTGGGCCGCTGGGTGCTGGAACAGTCCGTCCGCCAGGCCCGTGACTGGCGCGAGCGGCACGCGGACGCGGGGCCGATGCGCATCAACGTCAACCTCTCGCCGTGCCAGCTCACCCACCCCGGCCTGGTGCAGGACACGGTGGACATCCTGGAGCGCACGGGCGTCGAGCCGGACGCGCTCTGCCTGGAGGTCACCGAGTCGGCGCTGATCGGCGCGGACGACGACCTGCTCAAGCCGCTGCGCCGACTGGCCGAGATGGGCGTCGACATCGCCCTGGACGACTTCGGCACCGGCTACTCGAACCTGGCGAACCTGCGCCGTCTGCCGGTGAGCATCCTCAAGCTGGACCGCTCCTTCACCCAGAGCATGCAGCAGTTCCCGGCCGACCCCGTCGACCTGAAGATCGTCGAGGGCATCGTCTCGCTCGCGCACAGCCTGGACCTCGCGGTCACGGTCGAGGGCGTGGAGACCGGCGCCCAGGCCGAGCAGCTGCGGATACTGGGCTGCGACACGGCCCAGGGCTGGTACTACGCCCGCCCGGGCCCGCCGGAGCGGCTGCACGAGCTGGCGCTGGTGGACGCGACGGGGTGAGGGCCCCGGCCGTGCGGTGACCCGAGCGGTGGCTGTCCGGTGCCCTGAGCGGTGGCTGTCCGGTGCCCCCCTTCCTACGATCGAAGAGGGGTCACCGGCACCCTGAGGGAGCGCGGACATGGACGTCACCAACATGCGTCGCCTCTTCGAGGCCCACCGTGAGGCCGAGGCGGCGCGGGACATCGACTCGATCCTGCAGACCTTCGTCGACGACTGCTTCCTGGAGACGCAGGCCCTGGGGCTGCGCAGCCAGGGACGGGACGCGGTGCGGGCCGCGTACGAACAGCAGTACTTCGTCGCCTTCCCGGACCTCGCCCCGCAGGACGAGGGCATCGCCTTCGGTGACGAGGTCATCGTGGTGTGGGGAACCCTGCGCGGCACGAGCCGGGGCGACTGGCTCGGGGTCCCGCCCGGCGGGGGTGCCTTCGAGGTGCCCTTCACCAACGTCGTCCCCTTCGCACAGGGCCTGATGGCCGGCGAGACGATCTACTTCGACCTGGCCACGCTGTGCGAACAGGCGAAGGTCCCGCTGGACGCCGTACGACAGGCCGCGGCGGAGCGCAGAGCGCGGTAGGTCACCTCTCGAGCAGCATCCGCTGCAACTCCCGCGCGGCACGCGGCGGAGCCACGTCGCTGCGGTGGGCCAGGGCGATCGTCCGGTGCAGGCCGGGACGGGCCAGCGGGGTGACCCGCAGCCCGCGCCCCGACCGCGCCGCCACCATCCGCGGCACCACGGCCACCCCCAGCCCGGCACGCACGAACCCCAGCACCGCGTCCATCTCCCCGCCCTCCACCGCGAAGTCCGGCTCGAAGCCCTCGGCGCGGCACGCGGCGACCGTCAGTTCGCGCAGGTCGTAGCCGTGCCGGAACATCACCAGACGCTCGCCCTCCAGGTCGGCGATGCGTACGGTGCGGCGGCCGTCGCCGGGCTTGGGAGCCTCCGGTGACGAGACCACCACCAGGTCCTCCCGCAGCAGCTCCACCGTCGTCAGCGCGGGAGACGGGGTCGGGAGCGGGAGGAGACCAGCGCGAGGTCCAGGGCTCCGCGGGCCAGTTCGCGGACCAGGTCGTGGGAGCCGCCCTCCTCGATGAGGAGGCGGATGCCGGGATAGCGGTCGTGGAAGGCGCGCAGGACGTCCGGGAGGAGGCCGGTGCACAGGCTGGGGGTCGCGCCCAGGCGGACCCGGCCGCTGCGCAGCTGGACCAGTTCCTGCACCTCGTACCGGGCGGTGTCCGCGTCGGCCAGGATGCGGCGGGCGAGCGGGAGCAGGGCCTCGCCCGCGTCGGTGAGGGTGATGTTGCCCCGCGCCCGCAGGAACAGGTCCGCGCCCAGCTCCCGCTCCAGCGCCTTGATCTGCTGGGACAGCGACGGCTGGGCGACGTGGACCAGGTCCGCGGCCCGGGTGAAGTGCCTGGTCTCGGCGACCGCCACGAAGTACTGGAGCTGGGTGAACTGCATACTCGTACGATAGGCCCTGCCTATGGAAACGAGCTGGACCATGTCTTGGACCGATGGGGCCGGACGGCCCTAGCGTTCATGAACATGGCACTGGCAACGCGGACGGACCGACGGCCGTCCATGGCACGCACCGTGTGGGACAGCTCCGTCGGAAAGAAGACGGTGATGGCCGTCAGCGGGCTGATCATGCTGTCGTACCTGGTCGTCCACATGATCGGGAACCTGAAGATCTTCTTCGGGGCCGGCGAGTTCAACCACTACGCGCACTGGCTGCGCACCCTCGGCGAGCCCTTCATGCACTACGAGTGGACGCTGTGGGTCATCCGCGTCGTCCTCGTCGTCGCGGTCGTCGCGCACGCCGTCTCCGCCTACCAGCTCAGCCGCCGCGACATCCGGGCGCGCCCCACCAAGTACGTCCACAGCAAGCCGCGGGCGAGCTACGCGACCCGCACCATGCGCTGGGGCGGCATCATCCTCGGCCTCTTCATCGTCTGGCACCTCCTGGACCTGACCACCGGCACCGTGCACTCGGGCGGCTTCCAGGAGGGGCACCCCTACCAGAACGTCGTGGACACCTTCTCCACCTGGTACGGCAACGTCATCTACATCGCCGCGATGCTCGCCCTCGGCCTGCACGTCCGGCACGGCTTCTGGAGCGCCGCCCAGACCCTCGGCGCCGGCAGCCGCACCCGCGACCGCGCCCTGAAGGCCACGGCCGACGTCCTCGCACTGCTGCTCACGGCCGGCTTCATCGCCGTACCCGTGGGCGTCATGACCGGAGTGGTGAGCTGAACATGACCTCTTATGCGGAGTACGTGACCGGGGAACCGGTCGCCGACACCAAGGCGCCTGCCGGGCCCGTCAACGAGCGCTGGGACAAGCGCCGTTTCGAGGCCAAGCTGGTCAACCCGGCCAACCGGCGCAAGCACACCGTGATCGTGGTGGGGACCGGCCTCGCGGGCGTTCGGCGGGCGCCACGCTCGCCGAACAGGGCTACCACGTCGTCCAGTTCTGCTACCAGGACTCCCCGCGCCGCGCCCACTCCATCGCCGCGCAAGGAGGCATCAACGCGGCGAAGAACTACCGCAACGACGGCGACTCCGTGCACCGGCTGTTCTACGACACCGTCAAGGGTGGCGACTTCCGGGCGCGGGAGTCGAACGTGCACCGGCTCGCGCAGATCTCCGTCGAGATTATCGACCAGTGCGTGGCGCAGGGTGTGCCGTTCGCGCGGGAGTACGGGGGGCTGCTGGACACCCGGTCCTTCGGCGGCGTGCAGGTCTCGCGGACGTTCTACGCCCGCGGCCAGACGGGTCAGCAGCTGCTGCTCGGCGCCTACCAGGCGCTCAGCCGGCAGATCGCCGCGGGGAACGTGGAGATGCACCCGCGGACCGAGATGCTCGACCTGATCGTCGTCGACGGGCGGGCGCGCGGGATCGTGGCGCGGGACCTCATCACCGGGAAGATCGACACGTACTTCGCGGACGCCGTCGTCCTCGCCAGCGGCGGCTACGGCAACGTCTTCTACCTGTCGACCAACGCCATGAACTCCAACGCCACCGCCATCTGGCGGGCCCACCGGCGCGGCGCGTACTTCGCCAACCCCTGCTTCACGCAGATCCACCCCACCTGCATCCCGCGCACCGGCGACCACCAGTCCAAGCTGACGCTGATGAGCGAGTCGCTGCGCAACGACGGCCGGATCTGGGTGCCGAAGGCCAAGGGCGACAACCGGCCGCCGAACCAGATCCCCGAGGACGAGCGCGACTACTACCTGGAGCGCATCTACCCCTCCTTCGGCAACCTCGTCCCCCGTGACATCGCCTCCCGCGCCGCGAAGAACGTCTGCGACGAGGGACGCGGGGTCGGGCCCGGCGGGCAGGGCGTCTACCTCGACTTCGCCGACGCCATCCAGCGCATGGGCCGCAAGGCGGTCGAGGCCAAGTACGGCAACCTCTTCGACATGTACGCGCGGATCACCGACGAGGACCCGTACACGGTCCCGATGCGGATCTACCCCGCCGTGCACTACACGATGGGCGGGCTGTGGGTCGACTACGACCTCCAGACCACCGTCCCCGGCCTGTTCGCGATCGGCGAGGCCAACTTCTCCGACCACGGCGCGAACCGGCTCGGCGCCTCGGCGCTGATGCAGGGTCTCGCCGACGGCTACTTCGTGCTCCCGGCGACCATCAACGACTACCTCGCCCGCAACCCGAACCAGGGCCAGGTGACCGCCGAACACCCAGCCGTCCAGGAGGTGTTGGCGGAGACCGAGGACCGCATCAACCTGCTCCTCGCCGTCGACGGCGACCGCACGCCCGACTCCTTCCACCGCGAACTCGGCGAACTCATGTGGGAGTTCTGCGGCATGGCCCGCAGCGACGCCGGGCTGCGCAAGGCGTTGGAGCGGATCCCGCAGATCCGTGAGGAGTTCTGGCGGCGGATCAAGGTCCCCGGCACCGGCGAGGAGTTCAACCAGTCGCTGGA
>MWJO01000158.1 GCA_002027195.1 Streptomyces sp. GKU 895
TCAACACGATGGTGGACCAGTTGTCGGCGTTCGCCGACGAGGTCACCCGGGTGGCCCGCGAGGTCGGCACCGAGGGCCGCCTGGGCGGCCAGGCCGACGTCAAGGGCGTCAAGGGCACCTGGCGGGATCTCACGGACTCCGTGAACTTCATGGGCGGCAATCTCACCGCGCAGGTCCGCAATGTCGCCCAGGTGGCCACCGCGGTGGCGCAGGGCGACCTGTCGCAGAAGATCACGGTGGACGCGCGGGGCGAGATCCTGGAGTTGAAGAACACCATCAACACGATGGTGGACCAGTTGTCGGCGTTCGCCGACGAGGTCACCCGGGTGGCCCGCGAGGTCGGCACCGAGGGCCGCCTGGGCGGCCAGGCCGACGTCAAGGGCGTCAAGGGCACCTGGCGGGATCTCACGGACTCCGTGAACTTCATGGGCGGCAATCTCACCGCGCAGGTCCGCAATGTCGCCCAGGTGGCCACCGCGGTGGCGCAGGGCGACCTGTCGCAGAAGATCACGGTGGACGCGCGGGGCGAGATCCTGGAGTTGAAGAACACCATCAACACGATGGTGGACCAGTTGTCGGCGTTCGCCGACGAGGTCACCCGGGTGGCCCGCGAGGTCGGCACCGAGGGCAATCTGGGCGGCCAGGCGATCGTCCGTGGTGTGTCGGGGACCTGGAAGGACCTGACGGACAACGTCAATGTGATGGCCTCGAACCTGACCGGCCAGGTCCGTTCCATCGCCCAGGTGGCCACCGCCGTCGCACGCGGCGACCTGTCGCAGAAGATCACTGTCGAGGCCAAGGGCGAGGTCGCCGCCCTGGCCGATGTCATCAACACCATGGTCGACACCCTGTCGGCGTTCGCCGACGAGGTCACCCGCGTCGCCCGCGAGGTCGGCACCGAGGGCCGGCTCGGGGGACAGGCACATGTGCCGAACGTGGCCGGCACCTGGAAGGACCTGACGGACAACGTCAACTCCATGGCCAACAACCTCACCGGCCAGGTCCGCAACATCGCCCTGGTGACGACGGCCGTGGCCAACGGTGACCTGTCGAAGAAGATCGATGTCGACGCCCGCGGCGAGATCCTGGAGCTGAAGACCACCATCAACACGATGGTCGACCAGCTGTCGTCGTTCGCCGCCGAGGTCACCCGCGTCGCCCGTGAGGTGGGCAGCGAGGGCCGGCTGGGCGGCCAGGCCGAGGTGGAAGGCGTCGAGGGCACCTGGAAGCGCCTGACGGAGAACGTCAACGAGCTGGCGGGGAACCTCACCCGGCAGGTGCGGGCGATCGCCGAGGTCACCAGCGCCGTCGCCGAGGGCGACCTGACCCGCTCGATCACCGTGGAGGCCTCCGGCGAGGTCGCCGACCTCAAGGACAACATCAACTCCATGGTGGAGTCCCTGCGCGAGACCACCCGGGCCAACCAGGAGCAGGACTGGCTCAAGACCAACCTGGCCCGTATCTCCAGCCTGATGCAGGGCCACCGGGACCTGCCCGTCGTCGCCGAACTGATCATGGACGAGCTCACGCCGCTCGTCACCGCCCAGTACGGCGCCTTCTACCTGGCGGAGGACACCGAGGACGGGCCCGAGCTGCGGCTGGTGGGGTCGTACGGCTGGCCCGACGACGTCGACCGGCCCGTACGCATCCCCGTGGGGCGCTCGCTGGTGGGGCAGGCCGCCCGCAGCCGGCGGGCCATCGCCGTCGACGATCTGCCGCCGGGCTACGTGACCATCTCCTCCGGCCTCGGGCAGGCCGTGCCCAGCGCCCTGGTGGTGCTGCCGATCGTGGTGGAGGAGCAGGTCCTCGGCGTCATCGAGCTGGCGTCCGTCATCCCCTTCACCCAGATCCACCAGGACTTCCTGACCCAGCTGATGCCCACCATCGGCGTCAACCTCAACACCATCGTGGCCAACGCCCGCACCGACGAGCTGCTGGACGAGTCCCAGCGGCTGACCGCCGAACTGCAGTCGCGGTCCGAGGAGTTGCAGACCCAGCAGGACGAACTGCAGCGCTCCAACGCCGAACTGGAGGAGAAAGCGTCCCTGCTGGCCTCGCAGAACCGTGACATCGAGGCCAAGAACCTGGAGATCGAGCAGGCACGCCAGGAACTGGAGACCCGCGCGCAGGAGCTGGCCCTGGCGTCCAAGTACAAGTCGGAGTTCCTGGCCAACATGAGCCACGAACTGCGCACCCCGCTCAACAGCCTGCTGATCCTGGCCCAGTTGCTCGCCCAGAACCCCTCACGCAACCTCACCCAGAAGCAGGTCGAGTACGCGGGCATCATCCACTCGGCGGGCTCCGACCTGCTGCAGCTGATCAACGACATCCTCGATCTGTCGAAGGTCGAGGCCGGCAAGATGGACGTCGCCCCCGAGCGCGTCCCGCTGCGCAAACTCCTGGAGTACGTCGAAGCGACGTTCCGCCCGATGACGACCCAGAAGAGCCTCGACTTCACGGTGGCCACCGCGCCCGGCACCCCCGCCGATCTGCTCACCGACGACTCCCGGCTGCGCCAGATCCTGCGCAACCTGCTGTCGAACGCTGTGAAGTTCACCGAGCAGGGCGGCGTCGAACTGCGGATCGAGCCCGCCGCCGACCGGGAGGTGCCCATCGGTGTCCTGCGCGGCGGACCGATCGTCGCCTTCCGCGTCAAGGACACCGGCATCGGCATCCCCCCGCAGCAACTGGAGACGATCTTCGGCGCGTTCCAGCAGGCGGACGGGACCACCAGCCGCAAGTACGGCGGCACCGGCCTGGGACTGTCGATCACCCGGGAGATCGCGCACCTGCTCGGCGGGGCCGTCACCGTCGACAGCACCCCCGGACAGGGCAGCACCTTCACGCTCTTCCTGCCCGTGGCCCGGGCCGACTTCGAGGACGTGCTCGGCAGCGGCCGGTCGCCGGAACAGCTGGACGACACCGCCGGCTCCGAGGCACCGGCCGGTGCCCTGGTCGCGCCCGAGCACCGCAGGCGCCGCCTGCTCGTGGTGGAGGAGCGGCTGCGCGGACTGCTCACCCTGGTCGCCGAGCGCGCCGCCTCCGACATCGCGCACAACCCCGACGACGAGCGCGGGGCGGTCGACATCATCACCGCCGTAGGTGCTCAGGAGGCGGCCGCGGCGCTCGCCGCCGAGCCCTGCCACTGCGTGGTGCTGGAACTCGGCATGCCCGACGAGGAGGGCGCACAACTGCTGGAAGCCATGCAGGGCGACTCTGCGCTGACGAGCGTGCCCGTGCTCGTTCACACCAGCCAGCGGGTGGACCTGGCATGGGAGAAGTCCCTGCGCGCCCGCGCGGGCGGCCGGCCCCTGGTCTTCCTGTCCAGCCTGGACGAACTGCGCGAACAGATCACCCTGCACCTCTCCGCCGAGGAACCCGGTGACGTGCTGCCGCTGGTCCGCGCCGAGGAGCCCCAGCAGGCCCTTCCCCCGGTGATGGACGACTCCTTCATCGGCCGCACCGTCCTCGTCGTCGACGACGACGCGCGCAACCTCTTCGCCCTCAGCGGGGTGCTGGAACTGCACGGCTTCCAGGTCCTGCACGCCGACAACGGCCGCAAGGGCATCGAGATGCTGCTCGCCCACCCCGACATCTCCCTGGTGCTGATGGACGTGATGATGCCGGAGCTGGACGGCTACGCCGCCACCGCGGAGATCCGGCAGATGCCCCAGTACGCCGATCTGCCCATCATCGCCGTCACCGCGAAGGCCATGCCGGGCGATCAGGAGAAGAGCCTCGCCTCGGGGGCCAACGACTACGTCACCAGCCGTCGACGCCGACGACCCATCGGCCGCGTCCGGCGCTGCGCCGCATGAGAAGCGACCGCACCGGCAAGCCCCGCGGCCTCGCCCTCCCCGGACGTTCGAGCGAGGAACAGCCTCATCGTGAGCCGACCCCAGCAGCCCCGACCCGCGAGCGCCGGTACGAGCGAGCAGTCCGATGTCCGCGACCGCCGGGACCCGTCCTTCGGGCGGGTGGCCGCCGCGCTGCCCGCCGCCCGCAGCGGACAGACACGTGGCAGCCCGGCGACGACGGGACGCGGCCGACGATCTTCCCGTCGGACGGCTGCGTCGACGGTGGCGCCTGCGGCGCGAGGTACGCGCCGCCCAGGCGGAAGCGGACGGGCGGGCCTGATCGAGCTGGCCAGGGCATCCCGTCGAACGCCTGCGTGCGGTCCGGCACAGGCCGCCCGCCAACTGGCCGAATCACCAACGCCGGGTGACACCGCTGAATTCGCCGTCGAGGTGATCAACCAGGCTTCACGCGACCGGCTCTCCGAGGTGACGGCCGCCTTCTTCGCGGCCACGACGGGACAGCCCCAGGAGCGCGGCCCGGCGGGGCAGGGTCCCTCCGCCGTCGGGCTGCGGTCCGCGGAGAGCGCCGCCCTGGCCGCCCAGGACGCGCAGACCGTCGCCGACTCGCTGCTGGCGCACGCGCTGACCCCGCTGGGCGCGGTCGCCGTGGCCATCTGGGCGCTGGGCGCCGACGGATCGCTCACTCTGGCGGGCAGCGCCGGGTTCTCCGGCGCCGAAGCGGGTCGCTGGCGGCACGTACCGCCGGGCGTGACCACCGTGGCGCGCCGCGGCCTGACCGCCCGCACGGCCAGTGGATCGACTCCCTGTCCGACACCGCCCTGCCCTCCGTCGGCCAGCACCAGTTCCCGCACGGCGGCCGGGTCGCCATGCCCGCCGCGGCCGCGGGCCGCATCCACGGCGTCCTGGAGATCGTCTGGCCGGCCCCGCTGGAACCCCAGCCCCCGCAGATCGCCCGTCAGATCGAGGCGCTGGCGGAGCTGTGCGCGCACACCCTGGAGACGTACGCCCTCCACCGGCCCGACGGCAGCCCCCGCATCCTGCCCGACGCCGCCGAGCTGACGGACCTGGCCGACGGACTCCACGACCCCGCCCTGGTCCTCGTCCCGCACGTCGATGCGGGAGGCGAACTCGTCGACTTCCGGATCCACCACGTCAACGCCCGCTTCCAGGATCCCGCTGGTCGGCCGAGGGGCGTCGTCAACGGGGCGCTGCTGCTGGAGGCGTACCCGATGGCCGCAGGCGACGGCGGACTCTTCGAGCAGGTCGAACGCGTGCATGCCACGGGAGAGCCGTTCCGCGCCCAGCGCATGCGGCTCACCGCGCTGGTCGGCGATGTGCCGCTGGCCGCCGTCGCCGACATCAGCGTCAGCCGCCACGGCGGCAGCGTGCTGCTCATCTGGCGCATAGAGGACGAGACGGCGCGCCTGGCGCACCTGCTCCAGCACGCCCAGCGGCTGGGCCGCATCGGCGGTTTCGAGGAGAACCTCCTGACCGGCGAGATCACCTGGAACGGTCAGCTCTACCATCTCTACGGCCAGCCGGTCTCCCTGGGCCCGGTCCCGCTGGAGGACCTGCCGGCCCACGCCCACCCGGACGACGCGGTCGCCATCGGCCGCTTCCTGCGCACCCTGCTGCACCACCACCGGCCGGCCGCCGCGGCCTTCCGGCTGCAACGGCCCGACGGGGTCACCCGGCATCTGCGTGTGGCCGCCGAGCCGGTGCTCGACTCCGACGGCCGGCTGCACCTCGTACGAGGCGCATATCAGGACATCTCGGCCCATCACTGGACGGAGGTGGCGCTCGCCGCCACCCGCGACCAACTCGCCCACACCGAGCAGCAGGCCAGTGAACGCCACCGGCTGACGCTCCAGTTGCAGCACGCCATCATGCCGCCGGCGCAGGCGCCTCTGGAGGCGCCCGGACTGCGGGTGGCGGTGCGCTACCGACCCGCCGAGACCGAGCAACTGGTCGGCGGTGACTGGTACGACGCCGTCGTCCTGCCCGCCGGGGTGGTCCTGCTGTGCGTGGGAGACGTGGCCGGACACGGAATCGAGGCCGCCACCAGCATGGTCGTGCTGCGCAACGCGCTGCGTGGCCTCGCCGTCACCGGTGCCGGGCCGGGCCAGCTGCTGTCCTGGCTCAACATGGTGGCCCACCATCTGACCGGGGCCGTCACCGCCACAGCGGTCTGCGGTCTGTACGATCCCGAGCGCCGCAGCCTGCGCTGGGCCCGGGCGGGCCATCTTCCGCCGGTCCTGGTGCGCGGCACCGAGGCGACCCCGCTGCCGCTGGTCAAGGGGATGCTGCTGGGTGCCGTATCGGAGGCGGTGTACGAGGAGCAGGAGATGCAACTGGCCGTCGACGACACCCTGCTGATGTACACGGACGGTCTGATCGAACGGCGTGACCGTTCCGTGGAGGAGTCGCTGACCCATCTGCTGACCACGGCGCGCCCGCTTCAGCCTATGCTCGAACAGCAGTTGGACCGTCTGCTCACCCACAGCAGGTCGGACACGGACGACGACACCTGTGTCGTGGGCATCCGGGTGACGTAGACGGGCGGTTCGGTTGCCTTTCCCATGAGTAGCCTCGTCGCCTTCGGGAAGACAGGCAATCGCAGGGACGAGCGAGTCGGGCCGGCAGCGGCGCGGCTCCTGGTGGGAAGGCGAGATGACGACTGATCACCGTTGGCAGGAAAATGCGGCGTCCGGGAAGGACCCGGAGCAGGCCATGCGCTACCGGGGCGAGTTGCATGATGTGACGCAGGCGCGACTGGACACCGAGCGCTTCCTGGAGGATCTCGCGCGCGTGGCGCCGCCGAGCGCGCCGGAACACCCCGACGACGTCCTCCTGGTCGTCGCCGAGCTGACCGCGAACGCGGTCCAGTACGCACCGGGCCCGTTCGAGGTCCGGCTGCGCAGGACCTTCGACGGTGTCCACGTCGTCGTCCACGACACGAGCGGCACCCCGCCGGCCCCGCGCCCGTTCAATCGTGACGGAGGCGGCGGCGTCGGCTGGTATCTGATCCAGTCGCTGTGCAGCCAGGTCAGCGTCGTCACTCAGCCGGACGGCAAGGAAATTCACGTGTTTCTGCCCTGGTGAGGAGGCCGGGGCCGGCCGCGCAGCGGCACCAGCACGCTGATCGCCTTTCCACCGCCGGGGCGCCGTTCCATGCGGATGTCACGGGCCAGGCGCATGATGATCGGCCAGCCGTACCCCTGCCCTTGCCCGGGGCGGGGGAGAGCGCCGGAACCATGGACGACGTCAGGAAGGACATCGCTGTGGTCGTGGACGGTCAGCCGGACTCCGTCGTCGGTGGCGGTGGCCTCGAAGGCGGCGAGCCCGTCACCGTGCCGCAGGGCGTTGCTGACGAGTTCGGAGACGACGAGCAGCAGATCGACGACATCCTCTTCCCGCGCCGTGCGGGATTGCGTGTCCCACTGTTCCCGTACGACCGCCCGCGCGTAGTCCCGTGCCGATGCCGCGGTCGTCACCATGGCCGTGCGGTCGGGCCGGCTCACCGTTGGACCAGTGCCCGGGGCTCCTCCACGGACGGCCGACGGCGCTGGCCGAGGGCGAAGTGCATTGCGTTTTCTGTCATGTCGGACGGCCTTTCGATGCCTTCGTTGAACGGGCCCGCCACCGTCACGGGGCGCTGCCGACGCGCGCTGCGCGCGGCCTGCGCAGCATGGCGGAGGCGGCCGGTGTCCCGGTAGAGAGACCGACGAGTGCGCCCCGAGGTTGCGTCTTCCGGCGTCGCGTCCGGTACCCGGGCGGACCAGGGCGCGTCGCTTGAGGACGATGGCTCGGGGGCTCTGTCGTACGGTGTGCAGCGAATCATCGTGGCGAGCCGCTGCCGTGTGCCCACAGCAGCGGATACCCGGCTCGTTCGCGTACATGCGGGCCGCCTCCGCTCCGCGTACCGGGCATAGCGGCCGCTGCGCAAGGGTGCGAACCTCAGTTCGGGCCCGGGGAGCGCAGGTACACCTCCCAATGGGGCTCTGGGCGCACATCGGCGGCGAGAGCGAGCAGGCGGCGCGGCTGGGGGCGCAGACCGACGACCCTCAGCAGGCCGCCGCGGCGCGCCACGCAGCCGTCGACGGTGAGGAGGAGGTGGAGGAGTGCCGAGTCCGTGAAGCCGACGCCGGCGAGGTCGAGGGTGAGCCGCCGCACCGACGGCGGCAGCTCGCTCGCCGCGCTTTCGATGGCAGGCCGCACCCGGTCGTCGATGTCGTCGTCCACGGTCAGCGTGGCGGCGTAGCCGCCGGGGCTCACGGTGAGGTGAGTGCCCATGGTTGGTCCCCCTTCCTTGGGGGTTGGCGGCCGGGAACGGCCGCTGGGCTCCTCCCACCGTGTCACGTATTGCATGGAAACGTCGAACGGCCTGGTACGCGGGGGGCATGAGGTGTGTGTCGAGGGGTATGCGCGCATGCGCGGCACCCGCCGCGACCCGTAGGCCAGCGCTTCATCAGGTCCGGCCGTAGTACACGTCGTTGGAGGCACTCGTGTCCGTTGCCCAGAACCCCCTGTCCGTCGAGGTCGCCCTGTTGCGTGACGACGTGGCCCTGATCACGGTGCAGGGCTATTTGGACGTCGACACCGCGACCGAGTTCCAGCATCACCTGGCCAACCAACTGCACCACGGTCGACGCCACTTCCTGCTCGACCTCACGGACGTGCCGTTCATGGACTCGTCCGGCATGAACATCATTCTCCGCGTCTACCAGGAAGCCCGGGACCTGCCAGGCAGCGTGCACATCATCTCGCCGCAGCCCGCCGTGCGCCGGATCCTGGATCTCACCGGCGTGAGCATCACGGTCCCGGTGTCGGAGAGCGTCGAGCAGGCACTGGAGCTGGTCGATCACCCGCAGCAGCAGGTTCAGCCTTGACGGCCGGGGTGGTGGGGGAGCAGGCCGCGTGGACCGCCCGACCTGCGTGCACGCCTCCACCATCACCCACCACCCCTGCTCGTCGTCGAGTCCATCCGGCAGCTCGCTGCGCGCGCCAGCTGCGCTGCCTGCCCGCCGCCGGGGCGTCGGACTTCGAGGCGGTCCCGGTCGGTGTGGGGCGTTGCCGGACGCCCAGCCGTTCGAGTCGGCGAAGAGTTCGGCGCCGGTGATGGGCGACGAGGCGTCCGATGCCAGGAAGAGGGCGGCCTCGAAGATTTCCTCGGGGCCGGCCAGCCGCCCCAGAGGCACGACCGCCTCGGCGAACCGGTCCAGCAACAGCGTGCGGCCCGATGAACAGTTCAAGGTCTACTGCGCTTCGAAGGCGGCGCGCAGCGACGGGGCCGATGACCAGTCGGCCCCCCTTTCTCCTCGCTGACCTGCGCAGGGACCGGCCGGCCCGAGGCTCAGTCGGCGGTGGTCACATGAGGCCGGACGGTGGTGTCCTGGATCACGACCAGGGCGGTCACGAGTGCGGCCAGGAGAGCCAGGGCGACGAGTGAGGGGACGACGGCGACGGCGGGTCCCGCGGCCAGGCAGACGGCTCCGCCGGCGAGGAGAAGCGGCGAGCGGTGGCTCGTGGTGCGGATGAGCAGAGCGGCCGCAGCGAGGATGAACAGACCCACGCCGCCGGGCAGGGCCCAGGCGACGACTCCGTGGAGGGGGTCGGTCAGGTCGTAGTGGCCGGTGTCGGCGATCTGTGTGAGGGCCTTCTTCATGCCGAGGGCGGTGATGACGATGCCGGCCACGAGGGGAAGGTGGAGGAAGGTGTACGCGTCACGGGCCAGCCGGGTGCGGTCGTCGCCGGTCACCGTGGTCAGCCGGTGCTCGACCGTCTCGGCGAGCTGACGGAAGTACAGGCGCCACAGCCCTACGGAGACGAGCAGCCCGAGGGCGGCGCCGGCCAGGACCGGGGTGCTCAGCGCGAAGCCGGAGACGCCGACGCCGATGGCGACGATCGACTCGCCGAGGGCGATGATGACGATCAAGCCGTGGCGTTCGGCGAAATGCCCGGGTGAGGCGACCCGCCAACCTGATTTACCGGTGAGAAAGATGCCCAGGTAGTCGATGGCCACGGCGGCGAGCCAGATCAGGATCTGGGTGGTGCCGGTGAACGCCGCACCGATGAGGAGCAGGGCGAACGGCGGGGCCACCGAGAGCAGGGCCGTGCGACGCAACACACGGCGCAGAGCCTGATCGGCGGGATCGGACAGCCAGTACGTGACCAGGTGAAGCACGCGTACGGCGCCGTAGCACAGGACGAAGACCAGGGGAGCGGGCAGCCCGCCGGGCTCGTCGTCGTAGATCTCGGGCACGGCCAGCGACACGATCAGGACGACCGCCATCACGGACACCAGCACGGTGAACATCGCGCCGGAGTCGGCCCGTACGACGTTCCCCAGCCAGGCGAAACAGCACCAGCACCACCACAGCAGCGCCAGCGCGACCATCCCGCCGAGCAACCGCAAGGCGCTCGGGTCGGCCGCCATCAGGGCGGTGACCTGAGTGATCGCATACACGAACACCAGGTCGAAGAAGAGCTCGGCCGGTGTCACCCGGTGGCCGCCCTCGGTCGCGACCAGCCGCGACCCCTCGCCATTCGCTCCCACAACTCCCCCTCCGGGGCGCCCCACCGCCCACCGGCGGAACGATAACCCACTGGCTGTGGCCGAAGTCGGTTGTTGCCGGGCACGGGAGTTCGCTTCCCGCGTACACACCGGAACAGGGAAGTGAGGTGGCTGATCGTCGATCCGGAGGCGAAGTCCCTTCACCGCTCTTCCAGTTGCAGGGTCAGTCGGGCGGCGGTGGTGACGGTGGAGTCGAATGCCCGGCAGGCGACCACGGCGTGTGTGACGCCGGTCGCCGCGTGGATCAGATCGAGTCGTACGGTACGGCCCGCCTGTGTGCGCAGCCGCGCCTCGACCCAGGTGGTGGTGGCGCTGACGTCCGTGGTCCGGGTGCGCTCGCCGCGCAGAAGGCGTGTGCCGTCGTGGACGACGGTGGTGCGCAGTGCGGGGAAGTCGGGGCCGGCGGCGGTGAGCGTTCCGTCGGGGCTGAGCGTCCAGCGGGCATGGGTCAGACGGTCCGCCATGTCCTGGGCCTGGCTGAGGGATCCGGACAGCGGTGCTGTCGAGGTGACGCGGACGGTGCGGAAGGAGCGCGTCCGGTTGTCGGCGGGGGAGAGGGGGCCTGTGGTGTCCGCTGCCCGTGGGGTGTCGAAGGACGGGAGCCCTTCAGGTCGGGCGGGTGCCGCCGGCTTCGAGGCGCTGGGGCAGGGCGTCGGCGGCATGCTTCCGCTGGTTGTGCTGCCGCCTGCCGCACGGGAGTCGGCCTGGGAGGGGGCGCCAGGTTCCGGTTCCGGGCCGGCGGTGAGGAGTCCGAGGGCCAGAATCAGCGCGGGGAGCAGGGCGGAGGTCGCGTACGAGGCGCGTGGGAAGGTGCCGGTCGCTCGCCCACGCCACCCCCCACAGCCGTGCCCACACGCCGGTGAGGAGGGGCCAGGCGGCGAGCGTGCCCAGCGTCGCCCACCACGTGGGACCTGAGACGAACTGTTCGTGGGTGAGCGAGACAGCCTTGCGGGTGGCGTCTGCGGCCGTCGTGTCGTCGAGCAGGCGGTAGGCCACGTCGGCGCCGCCCAGGTCCAGCAGGTTTTCGGTGAGCACCGCTGCGGGCCACAGGAGGACCAGCAGGAGCTGGGGTACGGGCTGTTCGGCGCGGGCGGTGAACCACAGGCGCAGGCGGACGGGCGGGTGGTAGAGCCGGGCCAGGGCGTCGTGGGGAGACTGTGCCAGGGCGTTCAGTGCCCGCCGCTGTGCCGTGGGTGCGGCTGTCCCGGCCGCATACCGGTCCGCGGTCAGTTCCGCCGTCCACAGGGCGCTGACCACGATCAGGAGGATCTTGGGCACGGTCAGGACCACCAGGACGATCTGAGCGGACAGCAGGGGAGCGGCGGAGTTCCCGGAGGCGAGCAGCAGCGCCACGGGCAGCAGGCCGAACACCGCGAAGACGTAGGGCCAGGCCCTGACCAGCCCGGTGAACGGGCTGCCGAGCCCGGCGACATGCTGTTCGCCGTAGCGGAGGTGGCCGATCTCGTGCAGCAGGACCGCTTCGGCCGCCTCCCGGTCCCGCTGCCACAGGATGACCAGCGGGTTGAAGGCGCCGACGCGTGTGGTGCGCCAACCACCGGGATAGACACGGGCGAGCAGGTCCCGGCGCATGGTGACCCGCAGTTCGACGCCCGGCGCCTGGAGGGTGAGGAAGCGCCGCATCTGGTCGTAGACGTGCGGTGTGCCGTCCGGTTCGTGGTCCGGCGACCGCAACTGGTAGCGCCGCTCGACCCACCAGGTGCGTGGCTGGGGCGGGACCACGGAGAGCGCGCCGGCCAGCAGGAAGACCACGGGGAGCAACTGCACGAAGGTCAGCGCCAGCGCCGTCAGCAGGGCAGGACCGCGGCCGTGCTCGGGTCCGCTCCAGAACGCCGTCCACGCCACCCAGTCGACCAGGAACGGGACCTGCGCTGCGAACAGTCCGAGGGTCAGCCAGAAGTCGAAGTAGAGGCATTCAGAGGAGCCGTGAACTCATGACCCTGGCGGTCCGAGTCATCCCCTGCCTGGACGTG
>MWJO01000159.1 GCA_002027195.1 Streptomyces sp. GKU 895
GGGCACGATCCAGAACGATGTCCTGAAGGAGTACATCGCGCGGGGAACGTACATCTTCCCGCCGAAGCCCTCCCTCCCCTCCCACGGCCTCGTACTGCCGTCGCTGCTCCTCCGAGCCGCGGTGGCCGGAGAGGACCGTGCCCAGCCAGCCGAACGCGAAGCCGGCCGGGATGGAGACGAGGCCGGTGGTGGTGAACGGGAACCAGTTGAAGTCGCTCTCCGGGAACGCCGACACGGGCGAGCCGGAGACGAGGTTGGTGCCCGGCATCAGCAGCAGGACCACCAGGGAGCCGCCGATCAGTGTGCAGAGCAGGCCCGTTCGGGTGTAGCGGCGCCAGAAGAGGCCGTAGACGAGGGCGGGGGCGATCGCGGAGGCGCCCAGGCAGAACGACAGGGTCACCAGCGGTTGGAGGCTGCGGTGCTGGACGAGGGCGGCCAGCAGGATCGCCGGGACGCCCACGGCGAGCGCGGACACGCGCGCGAGGGTCATCTCGCGGCGTGCCGTCATCTCGCGCGCGTGGCCCGCGAACACGTCGTGGGCGAGGGAGTTGGCGCAGGCGAGGATCATGCCGGCGACCGAGGCCAGCAGGGTGAGGAAGATCGCGGTGGTGACCGTGGTGAAGAGCAGCGTCTCGGCCGTCGAGACCTCCGCGCCGAAGACGGCCCGGGAGGCCAGCAGATAGGCCGTGTTGCCCTGCGGGTCGGCCTCCGCGATGACCGCGCGTCCGATCAGCGCCGTGGCGCCGAACCCGACCACGGTGATGACGAGCACGAACAGCACCACCGACGACACGGCCCAGGACATCGAGCGGCGGACCGCGCGGGCGCTGCGGGCGGTGTACATGCGCATGGTGACGTGCGGGAGGCAGGCCCCGCCGACGACCACCGTCAGCTGCGAGACGATCATGTCGAGGCGAGGCGCGGGGCCGCCCGCGAACTGGAGGCCGGAGTGCAGGAACGCCGGGCCGACGCCGCTCTGCGCGGCGGCCGCGTCGAACAGCGCGCCGGGATTCCAGTCGTAGCGCTGGAGGATCAGTACGGCGACCACGGCGCCGGAACCCAGCAGCATCACCATCTTCAGGATCTGGATGAGGGCGGTGCCCTTCATGCCGCCGATCGCGGCATAACTGATCATCAGCACGCCGAGGCCGAGGATGCAGCCCGTCTTCAGGGAGTCGCCGGAGAAGCCGAGGATGAACGCCAGCAGCTGTCCGGTGCCCGCGAGCTGGACGAGCATCAGCGGCAGGAGGGCGGCGAGGGTCACCGCGCTGGCGGCGATGCGTACGGCGCGTCCCGGCATCCGGCGGGCCAGCGCGTCGCCCATGGTGAACCGGCCCGCGTTGCGCAGGGGTTCGGCCAGCAGGAACATCAGCAGCATCAGCGACAGGGCGGTGCTGAGGGCGAGGACGACCCCGTCGTAGCCGCACAGGGCGATCACTCCGCCGGTGCCGAGGACGGTCGCGGCGGAGATGTAGTCGCCCGCGATGGCGAGGCCGTTGCGCATGGGGGAGAGGGAGCCGTAGCCGGTGTAGAACTCGTCGAGGTCGTCGCGGTCGGGGCCGGTCATCACGCACAGCAGCAGCGTGATCGTGGCCACCGCGGAGAACGCCACCAGGGACATCGCCTGAGCGGAGTCGCTGAATCCGGTCATGACCTGGCCTCTCTCTTGGCGTCGACGGCGGTTTGTCTGCGGATGCGGTCGGCGACGGGATCGACGTACACGCGCGCGGTGTGCTCGTACAGCGTGATCGCCAGCCAGGTGACGGGGAGTTGGAGCAGGGCGAGCAGCAGGCCGGTGGGGAGTCCGTCGGTGACGCTGCTGGTCATGAGGGACGGCGCGAACGCGGACAGGATCAGGAAGAGCGTGAAGTAGCCGAGCGCGGTGAGCGTCGCGACGCGCCGCTGCCGCCGGTACGCGCCGCGCAGGACGCGCAGGTCGCTGTGGTGGCCCAGTGGGGGGTGGGGCGGGCGGCGGCGGCCTGCGGCCGGTTGGTCTTCGAGGGGCGGCTGCCAGGGGTAGGTGGGGTACGCCGAGTGGGTCGGCGGCGGGGACGGGTACGGGGACGCGTACGGGTCGTGTGACATCCCGGTGCTCCTTGCGCGGCTCGGGTCCGGTGCGATGCGGACCGCAGGGAGTTGGGGGGGTGGGACGAGCGGAGCCACGCACGCTACTCGTAGGTAGCCGACGGTTGCGAGCTTTTCACCAAACTGATTGGTCGGTATGCGCTTACTTCTCTGACCTCGGGTGTTACCCGGATTAACTCAGATTTTTGAACGGTCGTCAGGGCTACGACGGGTTGAACGAGCGCTACGGACGGTGGTGCGCGGAGGTGAGGTCGCGGCGGAACCGGATGCCCGGGCGGCCGGCGACGACCGTCTCCTCGACGACCATGAAGCCGTTCCGTTCGAGGACCGTGCGAGAGGCCGGGTTGTCCAGCGTGGTGACGGCCTTCAGGGAGGTCAGTCCGTACGACGTCGCCGCCGTTCGGCACAGCAGCGTCACCGCCGCCGTCGCCACCCCGCGGCCCGCCACCTTCTCGGCCACGCGGTAGCCCAGTTCGGCGCAGCCGTCCTCGACGTCGATCAGGTTCATCCGGCCGATCAGGGTGCCGGACGTGTCCAGTACGACGTGGAAGTGGCAGATCCCGGCGTCCTGTTCGGCCAGCCGCGCGCGGTGGATCTCCGCGAAGTCGGCGAAGTAGGCGTCCCCGCGGTCCGAGATCGAGCGGGTGAAGTACTCCCGGTTCTCCCGCTCGAAGGCCAGCAACGCCTCCGCGTGGTCCGCCCGCAGCCGCTCCAGCCTCACCATGAGGGCACTGTACGGCGGCTCACTCGGACAGCACCGGGAATTTCCGCGGCGCCAGGAACAGCAGCACCAGGAACGCCAGCGCCGCCGCGCACGACGCCCCCAGGTACACGGCGTGGACGGCGTCCGCGATGGCCCGCCGGGTCGTCTCGGGGGCCGTACCGGCGTCCAACGCGCGCGTGACGGAGTCGAGGTCGCTCGCCCCGCCGAGCCGGGCGGCCAGCACCCCGTTGGCGACCGCCCCGAACAGCGCGGCGCCGAAGGTCTGCCCGATCTGCCGGCAGAACAGCACCGAGGCCGTCGTCGTGCCGCGCTCGGCCCAGCCCACCGTCGACTGCACGCCGACGATCAGGGGCAGTTGGAACAGCCCAAGGGCCGCGCCGAGGACCAGCATCAGCAGCGTGGGCTGCCAGGCCCGGCCCGGGTACGGCAGGAACGGGAACGTGAACAGCACCAGCGCCGCCGTCCCGATCCCCAGCATCGCGGTGTTGCGGAAACCGATCCTGCGGTACACGTGCTGGCTCAGCGCGGCCGACACCGGCCAGCTCAGCGTCCAGACGGACAGCACGAATCCGGCGGCCACCGGCGCCAGTCCCAGCACCGACTGGGCGTACGTCGGCAGGAACACCGAGGGCGCCACCATCAGCAGCCCCAGCGCGCCCAGCGCCAGGTTCACCGCGGCGATCGTACGGCGCCGCCACACCCACCCCGGGATGATCGGCTCGGCCGCCCTGCGCTCCACGGCCACCACGACCGCCACCAGCGCCAGTCCCGTACCGAACAGGCCCAGCGACGGCGCCGACAGCCACGGCCAGGCCACCCCGCCCTGCACCAGCGCCGTCAGCAGCACGCCCCCGCACGCGAACACCGCGAGCGCGCCCGCCCAGTCGATCCGCGGGCGTACGGTCGAGTCCCGTTCCGGCTCGTGCAGGTGACGGACGATCAGCCACAGGGCCACGGCGCCGATCGGCAGGTTCACCAGGAAGATCCAGCGCCAGTCCGCGTACGCCGCCAGGACGCCGCCCACGCCGGGGCCGGCCACCGCGGACACCGCCCACACCGTGGAGAGCTTCGACTGGATCTTCGGGCGCTCCTTGAGGGGGTAGAGGTCGGCGGCGAGCGTCTGGACGGTGCCCTGGAGCGCGCCGCCGCCCAGGCCCTGCACCACGCGGAACGCGATGAGCGCGCCCATGTTCCAGGCGAGCGCGCACAGCAGGGAGCCGAGCAGGAAGAGCGCCGCGCCCGCGACCAGCACCGGCTTGCGGCCGAAGGTGTCGGACAGCTTGCCGTAGACGGGCAGCGTCACCGTCACGGCCAGCAGATAGCCCGAGAACAGCCAGGAGAAGACGGAGAAGCCGCCCAGGTCGCCGACGATCTGCGGGACGGCCGTCGAGACGATGGTGGCGTCCAGCGCGGCCAGCGCCATCGCGAGCATCAGCGCCGCCACGACGGCGCGCGCCGGTGCGAGCCGTGCGGGTTCGCGTCCGTCGCGGCGGGCTGTATGTCCGTGTCCCCCTGGTCCACCAAAGATCCTTTCCCCTTGCATCTATCTGCCGCGGGACAGCCTCTCACTTGACCCTCACGTCGCGGCAGGGTGCAGCCTGATCGCGCCGAAGGGGGGAGCGGACCCCGAGATCGGCTCCACCCGGGGGTGGACTGCCCCTAGGGGTCCCTCCGTACTACGGCTCGGGGAGGGTTCGTCCCACTGGAGGACGAGAGCGGCCTTGGCCGGTACTTAACTTGGCTTTACGCCGCTCGGGAGGGGTTCGGGGCGGCGGACCGGAGGTCGGGGGGTGGGGTTTTCCCCCGCAAAAGACTGCGCTGGGCACCAGCGCGCCGGACCCCCGGTGAGCAGCAGACTCATCGACGTAGCCAGAACGCACGCAGGACTCAGCAGCACACGCGCTTCATTCGCTGACCGACATAGGAGACATACCGTGACATCGGCTGTGACCATCACCAGGCACGGGGGCACTGGAGGGACTACGGCCGTTGCCGCGCGGGCGCGGCAGGTCGTGAAGGCGTACGGGTCCGGCGAGACCCGTGTCGTCGCCCTCGACCACGTGGACGTGGACATCGCACGCGGCCAGTTCACCGCGATCATGGGTCCCTCGGGGTCCGGCAAGTCCACGCTCATGCACTGCCTCGCCGGGCTCGACACCGTCAGCAGCGGCCAGATCTACCTGGACGACACCGAGATCACCGGGCTGAAGGACAAGAAGCTCACGCAGCTGCGCCGGGACCGGATCGGCTTCATCTTCCAGGCGTTCAATCTGCTGCCCACACTCAATGCGCTCGAGAACATCACGCTGCCCATGGACATCGCGGGCCGCAAGCCGGACAAGCAGTGGCTGGCGCGGGTCGTGGAGACGGTCGGGCTGTCCTCGCGGCTCAAGCACCGGCCCACCCAGCTCTCCGGCGGCCAGCAGCAGCGCGTCGCCGTGGCCCGGGCGCTGGCCGCCCGGCCGGAGATCATCTTCGGTGACGAGCCGACCGGAAACCTCGACTCACGCGCGGGCGCCGAGGTACTGGGCTTCCTGCGCCGCTCCGTGGACGAGCTCGGCCAGACCATCGTCATGGTCACCCACGACCCGGTCGCCGCCTCCTACGCCGACCGCGTCCTGTACCTGGCCGACGGCCGGATCGTCGACGAGATGCTCAAGCCGACCGCGGACGCCGTCCTGGACCGCATGAAGGACTTCGACGCCCGGGGGCGCACGTCATGACCGTCATGAAGACCTCGATGCGCAACTTCTTCGCGCACAAGGGGCGCATGGCCCTCTCGGCCGTGGCGGTGCTGCTGTCGGTGGCGTTCGTGTGCGGCACGCTGGTGTTCACCGACACCATGAACACCACGTTCGACAAGCTCTTCGCCACCACCGCCTCCGACGTCACGGTCTCCCCGAAGGAGGCCAAGAGCGACGACACCCCGCAGAACGGCAAGCCCGCCTCCCTGCCGGCCTCGATCGTCCAGCAGGTCGCGAAGGCGGACGGTGTGAAGTCCGCCGAGGGCGGCGTCAGTTCGATGAACGTGACGGTCGTCGACGACGAGAACAAGAACATGGGGTCGTCCAACGGCGCCCCCACCATCGCGGGCAACTGGACCAAGGGCGACCTGCGGTCCATGGAGATCACCTCCGGGCACGCCCCGCGCGGGCCGACCGAGACCATGGTCGACGCGGACACCGCCGACAAGCACCACCTGAAGATCGGCGACGAGCTGCGCACCATCTCCGTCGTCGGTGACTTCAAGGCGAAGATCGTCGGCATCGCCACCTTCAAGGTCACCAACCCCGGCGCGGCGATCGTCTACTTCGACACCGCCACCGCCCAGCGTGAACTCCTCGGCTCCGAGGGCCGCTTCACCCAGGTCTTCGCCACCGCCGCCTCCGGCGTCAGCGACACCCGGCTCAAGCAGAACGTCACCAAGGCCCTGGACGGCTCGTACAAGATCCAGACGGCCAAGGAGAACGCCGACGAGAACCGCGAGGACGTCGGCGAGTTCATGAACGTCATCAAGTACGCCATGCTCGGCTTCGCCGGGATCGCGTTCCTGGTCGGCATCTTCCTGATCATCAACACCTTCTCCATGCTGGTCGCCCAGCGCACCCGCGAGATCGGCCTGATGCGGGCCATCGGCTCCTCCCGCAAGCAGGTCAACCGTTCCGTGCTGGTCGAGGCGCTGCTGCTCGGCTTCGTCGGCTCGATCCTCGGCGTCGGCGCCGGTGTCGGCATCGCGATCGGCCTGATGAAGCTCATGTCCATGACCGGCATGAACCTCTCCACCGACGACCTCACCGTCAAGACCTCCACCCCCGTGGCCGGCCTGGTCCTCGGTGTCGTCGTCACCGTCCTCGCCGCCTACCTGCCCGCCCGCCGGGCCGGCAAGGTCTCCCCGATGGCCGCCCTGCGCGACGCCGGCAACCCGGCCGACGGCAAGGCCGGCTGGGTGCGCGGCCTGATCGGGCTCGTCCTGACCGGCGCGGGCGGTTACGCCCTCTACGCCGCCGCCACCGCCGACACGGCCAAGGACGGCTCGCTGCTGCTGGCCGGAGGCGTCGTCCTCTCCCTGATCGGCTTCGTCGTCATCGGCCCGCTCCTGGCGGGCGGGGTCGTCCGCGTCATCAGCGCGCTGATCCTGCGGGGCTTCGGCCCGGTCGGCCGCATGGCCGAGCGCAACGCCCTGCGCAACCCCCGCCGTACGGGCGCCACGGGCGCCGCTCTGATGATCGGTCTGGCCCTGGTGGCCTGCCTTTCGGTGGTCGGCTCCTCCATGGTCGCCTCGGCCACCTCCGAGCTCGACAAGTCGGTCGGCGCGGACTTCATCGTCCAGGGCAACCAGCGGATCGTCCCGCAGGCCCAGAAGGCCATGGAGCAGACCCCGGGCCTGGCCCACGTGACCTCGTACAAGGAGGTCGCGGCGGTCCTGACCTCGCCCGACGGCAAGAAGGACGACTCCGAGGTGACGGCGGCCGACCCGACGTACGCCCAGGACCTGCGCCGCGCCACGACGGAGGGCACCCTCTCCGCCGCCTACGGCAAGGACGCCATGTCCGTCGGCTCCGACTACGCCAAGGACCACGGCGTCCACGTCGGCGACACCATCTCCGTCGCCTTCAAGGGCGGCAGGACGGCGAAGCTGAAGGTCGCGGCCATCACCGACGACGACTCGGCGCTGGACCAGGGGGCACGCTACCTCTCCATCGCGACGATGAAGCAGTACGTCCCCGCCGACCAGATCCCGCCGAACACGATCATGTTCGCCAAGGCCAAGGACGGCCAGGAGAAGCAGGCCTACGCCGCCCTGAAGAAGTCGCTGGACGAGTACCCGCAGTACCAGGTGCGCGACCAGACCGACTACAAGCAGGAGCTGAAGGACCAGATCGGCCAGCTGCTCAACATGGTCTACGGCCTGCTGGCCCTGGCGATCATCGTGGCGGTCCTCGGTGTCGTGAACACCCTGGCGCTGTCCGTCGTCGAGCGGACCCGGGAGATCGGCCTGATGCGGGCCATCGGCCTCTCGCGGCGGCAGCTGCGCCGGATGATCCGCATGGAGTCGGTGGTCATCGCCCTCTTCGGTGCCCTGCTGGGCCTGGGGCTGGGCATGGGCTGGGGCGCCACCGCGCAGAAGCTGCTCGCCCTGGAGGGCCTGAACGTCCTCGACATCCCCTGGCCGACGATCATCGGGGTGTTCGTCGGATCGGCCTTCGTGGGCCTGTTCGCCGCCCTGGTCCCGGCGTTCCGGGCGGGACGGATGAACGTCCTGAACGCGATCGCCACCGAGTAGCCACAGCCGACGGGGGAGCAAGGGCCCGGCGCCGAGAAGTCACGGGGGACTTCTCGCGCCGGGCCCGTTCGTTTCCGTGGGTGCGCGGAACCGACGGGAACCGGCGTTATCCACAGGCCGGCAGCGCCGCGCGCAGCGACGTACGCTGGATACCCCCCGGCCGGTCACCGTGTCGGGCCCTTCGTGTTGCCCGCCCACCCTCGTGTCGCCCCCCTCCCAGGACGGAAAGCCCCTCTCCATGAGCCTGCACGGTCTGCTCGACGCCGTAGTCAAGGACACCGCCCTCGCGGAAGCGATCACCGCGGCCGCGGACGGCAACCGTATGCATGTCGACCTGGTCGGCCCCCCGGCGGCCCGCCCCTTCGCGATCGCCGCGCTGGCCCGCGAGGCCGGCCGCCCGGTGCTGGCGGTGACGGCGACGGGCCGTGAGGCGGAGGACCTGGCGGCGGCCCTGCGCTCGCTGCTGCCCTCCGAGGGCGTCGTCGAGTACCCCTCCTGGGAGACGCTGCCCCACGAGCGGCTCAGCCCGCGCAGCGACACCGTCGGCCGCCGCCTCGCCGTCCTGCGCCGCCTGGCCCACCCGCGCGCCGACGACCCCGAGACCGGCCCGGTGTCGGTGGTCGTGGCCCCTGTCCGCTCGGTGCTCCAGCCGCAGGTCAAGGGCCTCGGCGACCTGGAGCCCGTCGCCCTGCGCACGGGGCAGAACGCCGACCTGAACACGATCGTCGAAGCCCTCGCGGCCGCCGCCTACGCGCGCGTGGAGCTCGTCGAGAAGCGCGGCGAGTTCGCCGTCCGCGGCGGCATCCTGGACGTCTTCCCGCCCACCGAGGAGCACCCCCTCCGCATCGAGTTCTGGGGCGACGACGTCGAGGAGATCCGCTACTTCAAGGTCGCCGACCAGCGCTCCCTGGAGATCGCCGAACACGGCCTGTGGGCCCCGCCCTGCCGCGAGCTGCTCCTCACCGACGAGGTACGCGCGCGTGCCGCCGCCCTCGCCGAGGAGCACCCCGAACTCGGCGAGCTGCTCGGCAAGATCGCCGAGGGCATCGCCGTGGAGGGCATGGAGTCCCTCGCGCCGGTCCTCGTCGACGACATGGAGCTGCTGCTCGACGTACTGCCCAAGGGCGCCATGGCCGTGGTGTGCGATCCGGAGCGGGTACGCACGCGTGCCGCGGACCTGGTGGCGACCTCGCAGGAGTTCCTGCAGGCCTCCTGGGCGGCCACCGCGGGCGGCGGCGAGGCGCCGATCGACGTCGGCGCGGCCTCCCTGTGGTCCATCGCCGACGTCCGGGACCGGGCGCGCGAGCTGGACATGATGTGGTGGTCGGTGTCGCCGTTCGCCGCCGACCTGGAGCTGGAGGCGGACACCCTCAAGCTCGGCATGCACGCGCCCGAGACCTACCGCGGCGACACCGCCAAGGCCCTCGCCGACACCAAGGGCTGGCTCGCCGAGGGCTGGCGCACGGTCTTCGTGACCGAGGGCCACGGCCCCGCCGCCCGCACGGTCGAGGTGCTCGGCGGGGAAGGCATCGCGGCCCGTCTGGCTGCATCTGATTCAAAAACGGGCGAGCTGGGGGAGATCTCCCCGTCCGTCGTGCACGTGGCGTGCGGCTCGATCGACTACGGCTTCATCGACCCGACGCTGAAGCTCGCCGTCCTCACCGAGACCGACCTGACCGGCCAGAAGGCGGCCGGCAAGGACGGCGCCCGGATGCCCGCCCGGCGCCGCAAGACCATCGACCCGCTCACCCTGGAGGCGGGCGACTACATCGTCCACGAACAGCACGGCGTGGGCCGCTACATCGAGATGGTCCAGCGGACCGTGCAGGGCGCCACGCGCGAGTACCTCGTCGTCGAGTACGCCCCCGCCAAGCGCGGCCAGCCCGGCGACCGCCTCTACATCCCCACCGACCAGCTGGAGCAGATCACCAAGTACGTCGGCGGCGAGGCCCCCACCCTGCACCGCCTCGGCGGCGCCGACTGGACGAAGACCAAGGCCCGCGCGAAGAAGGCCGTCAAGGAGATCGCCGCCGACCTGATCAGGCTCTACAGCGCCCGCATGGCCGCCCCCGGCCACACCTTCGGCCCGGACACGCCCTGGCAGCGCGAGCTGGAGGACGCCTTCCCGTACGCCGAGACCCCCGACCAGCTGACCACCATCGCCGAGGTCAAGGAGGACATGGAGAAGTCGGTCCCCATGGACCGCCTGATCTGCGGCGACGTCGGCTACGGCAAGACGGAGATCGCGGTGCGCGCCGCCTTCAAGGCGGTGCAGGACGGCAAGCAGGTCGCGGTGCTCGTCCCGACGACGCTCCTGGTGCAGCAGCACTTCGGCACCTTCTCCGAGCGCTACTCCCAGTTCCCGGTGAACGTCCGCGCGTTGAGCCGCTTCCAGACGGACACGGAGGCGAAGGCGGTCCTGGAGGGCCTGAAGGACGGCTCGGTGGACGTCGTCATCGGCACCCACCGCCTGTTCTCCTCCGAGACCAAGTTCAAGGACCTGGGTCTGGTCATCGTCGACGAGGAGCAGCGCTTCGGCGTCGAGCACAAGGAGCAGCTGAAGAAGCTCCGCGCCAACGTCGACGTCCTGACGATGTCCGCGACACCCATCCCCAGGACCCTGGAGATGGCCGTCACCGGCATCCGCGAGATGTCGACGATCACGACCCCGCCGGAGGAGCGCCACCCGGTCCTCACCTTCGTCGGCCCGTACGAGGAGAAGCAGATCGGCGCGGCCATCCGCCGTGAACTGCTGCGTGAGGGCCAGGTCTTCTACATCCACAACCGGGTGGAGTCGATCGACCGCGCGGCCGCCCGGCTGCGCGAGATCGTCCCCGAGGCGCGGATCGCGACGGCCCACGGCCAGATGTCGGAGTCGGCGCTGGAGCAGGTCGTCGTCGACTTCTGGGAGAAGAAGTTCGACGTGCTGGTGTCGACGACGATCGTGGAATCCGGCATCGACATCTCCAACGCCAACACGCTGATCGTGGAGCGCGGCGACAACTTCGGCCTGTCGCAGCTGCATCAGCTGCGGGGCCGGGTGGGCCGAGGCAGGGAGCGAGGCTACGCCTACTTCCTCTACCCGCCGGAGAAGCCGCTGACGGAGACGGCTCACGAGCGCCTGGCCACCATCGCCCAGCACACGGAGATGGGCGCCGGCATGTACGTGGCCATGAAGGACCTGGAGATCCGTGGCGCGGGCAACCTGCTCGGCGGCGAGCAGTCCGGTCACATCGCGGGCGTCGGCTTCGACCTGTACGTCCGCATGGTCGGCGAGGCGGTCGCGGACTACCGGGCCTCCCTGGAGGGCGGTGTCGAGGAGGAGCCGCCGCTGGAGGTCAAGATCGAGCTCCCGGTCGACGCCCACGTCCCGCACGACTACGCACCCGGCGAGCGGCTCCGCCTGCAGGCCTACCGGGCGATCGCCTCGGCCAACACCGAGGAGGACATCAAGGCCGTACGGGAGGAACTCGTCGACCGCTACGGCAAGTTGCCGGAGCCGGTGGAGAACCTGCTGCTGGTGGCGGGCCTGCGGATGCTGGCACGCGCGTGCGGTGTCGGCGAGATCGTCCTGCAGGGCACCAACATCCGCTTCGCGCCGGTGGAGTTGCGGGAGTCGCAGGAACTGCGCCTCAAGCGGCTGTACCCGGGGACGGTCATCAAGCCGGCCGTGCACCAGGTGCTGGTGCCGCGCCCGAAGACTGCGAAGGTGGGCGGGAAGCCGTTGGTCGGGCGGGAGTTGCTGGGGTGGGTCGGGGAGTTCCTGACGTCGATCCTGGGGGTCGTAGGGGGCCTCGGCGGGGCG
>MWJO01000016.1 GCA_002027195.1 Streptomyces sp. GKU 895
GGGGGATACGGGGGCCCGGGGCCGAGGCGGTGCGGAGGCCGGGGGCCGAGGGGCCCAGGCGGTGCGGAGGCCGAGGGGCCGGGGCGGTGCGACCTGCCTCGGCCCCTCGGGGTGTCGCCCCCGTCCACCGGTGGGCTTTGCGGACGAGCCGACATTCCGCCCTGTCGATATTCAGCCTATGGAGCCGTCGTACTACTGCGGCAGCCGGGGGAATCTTGCGCTGGTGACCGGCTCAGGATCGTTACGCGGTACGGACGTTGAGACCGCTGAACCCTGAAAGGGACCGTGCCTGAGATGAAGCCGACCACCCGCCGAACCCTTGCCGCCGTCATCACGGGCGTCGCTGCCGCGGTGGGCGCCGCCGCGACCCCCGCCGCAGCGGTGGACACGGTCCCCGTCCCGGTGCCGCTGGACGGCGTCGAGAAGTCCCTCAACGTGGAGCTGCCCAAGCTCGGCGGCGAGATCCCGCTGCCGATGCCCGGCGCCCCCGAGGGCCCGCAGTACGTCGAGGGACGGCTCCTGCCCGAGCGGGTCCTCCCGCAGCTGCCGGTCTCCGGCGGGCTGCCCGGCCTCGGTGTGCACGCGCCCCTGCCGCACATCCTCGGCGACGACTTCGACCACGTCGCCGTCGGCGCCCCCGCCTCCGACCTGCGCACGCTGGCCCCCGGCCTGTCCGTCGACGCCCCGCTGACCGCGCCGAACGCCGACAACTTCGGCCTCCCCGAGCCGAAGCTGCCCGAGGTGGGCGTGCTCACCCCGGTCCTGCAGACCGTGCCGGCCGCGAACCTGGTCGCGGGACCGGGCCTCTAGCCGCGACCTGCGGCTGCGTTGGGGGGCGTGAGCCTCCGGGCGCGCCCGCCCCGAGAGCCCCTAGGGCTCAGGGGCTGTGCCCGCCTCGGGAGCCCGTACGGCTCCGTCCGGACCACCGGACGGTGACCGTGCGGGCTCCTTCTCGGTTACCGCTACGGATCGACCGAACCGGGAGGAGCACAGGATGGTCGTCAGTGTCGGTGGAGTGACGGGCCGAGTAGCGGGCGGAGTGGCGGGTGCCGTGGCCGGTGCCGTGGCGGTCGGGGCGGAGCCCGTGGGGGACGGCCAGGCCAGATCCGGCCGGGTGCCGGATGTCGTACGGGGTGGTCGACGGGACGTCCTGCGCGGGCTGTTCACGGCGGCCGGGGCGCTGGCGCTCGCGCCGCTCGTCGCCGCCTCCCGGCCGCCGCGCGGCGCCGACGACCCCGGTGAGGTCGCCTTCGACGAGACCTACCGCGGCCGCCACATCCGCGGCATCAAGACCACCGCGGGCCGCGCCTCCGAGGCCGATCAGTGGCATGTCACCGTCGACGGCCGCCAACTGGAGCTGATGCGCCGTGCCGACGGCACCTGGCTGAGCATGGTCGACCACTACCGGTCGTACGAGACCCCTCTCGAAGCGGCCCGCGCCGCCGTCGACGAGCTGGGGCCGGGCCAGCAACTGCGCGAGACCCCCATGGGCCATCCGGGAACCATGAGCGAGACGGATGACATGGACGGCATGGCCGATATGGGCGATATGGGTGGCATGAGTTTCATGGGTTTCATGGGGGGACGCCATGGCGTACGTCCGTAAGGACGCGAGCACGCTCACGAGCGCGGAGAAGCGGCGCTTCGTGAAGGCGATGCTGGAGATCAAACGGCGCGGCGAGTACGACGAGTTCGTACGGATGCACATCGACTTCTACGTCACCGACGGCGAGGGCGGCCTGCGTACGGCCCACATGGCGCCGTCGTTCCTGCCCTGGCACCGCCGGTTCCTGCTGGACCTGGAGCGGGCGCTGCGCCGGGTCGACGCGTCGGTGACGGTGCCGTACTGGGACTGGACCAAGGACCGGAAGGCCGGTGCCGGGCCCTGGACCACGGACCTGCTCGGCGGCACCGGGCGGCGTTCGGACCGGCAGGTGACGACCGGGCCGTTCGCCTACGCGACGGGCAACTGGACCATCAAGGAGGGCGTCACGGACGGGGAGTTCCTCACCCGGGACCTCGGCCGTGCCCGCGACCCGATCGAGCTGCCGACCAAGGCCGAGCTGGAGTCGGCGCTGGCCGACCCGGTCTACGACGTCTCGCCGTGGGACTCGACGGCGGCGAAGGGGTTCCGCAACCGGCTGGAGGGGTGGGGGAGCGGACGGGGTTCCGCCGCCTGGCGCAATCACAACCGGGTGCACCGGTGGGTCGGCGGTGTCATGGTCGGCGGCGCGTCCGTCAACGACCCGGTGTTCTGGATGCACCACGCCTTCGTCGACCTGCAGTGGTCCCGCTGGCAGCGGCGGCACCCCGGTGCCCGCTATCTGCCCGCGAAGCCGGCGGAGCCGGGCAGTGCGCAGTACCGGCGGATCGTGGCGCGGCACGAGAAGCTGCCGCCGTGGGACGTGACGCCGGACTCGCTGGAGGACGTCGGCAGGATCTACCGGTACGCGTGACGTCTTCTCGGCGCGGAGATCTGTAGAGGATTCATAGGGGTTCAGCAGGGCTTCGCAGGACATGGGAAGAGCCCCGGCGCTCGGAGTGCCGGGGCTCTTCGGTACGGACGGGACGTCAGTCGCCGTAGCCGTAGCCGCCGCTCTTGTCGTCGTGACCGTCGCTGATGTTGGCGCAGGTGTTGCCGAACGCCGGGTTCAGCAGGCCGATCAGGTTGGCGGTGTTGCCGCACACGTTGACCGGCACGTGGATCGGGACCTGGACGAGGTTGCCCGACAGGACGCCCGGCGAGCCGACGGCCTCACCGTGGGCGCCCGCGTCCGCCATGGCCAGACCGGCGCCGCCGAGCGCCATGGCACCGGCGCCGAGGGCGACTCCGGCAGCCTTCGCGATGCGAGACATCACGTTCTCCTTTTGGATCGATGACCGCGCGGCAGCAGGACGCGCCACCGCACTGCCGGTTCAACGCCGCCGCTCACCACTGGTAACGGCGATCATGTGCGGATCACCCTTTTTGAACAGGGCGGCCGGGGGGGCGGAAAATCGCTTAGCCGGGGTACGGGCCCTCCACTAGCCTCCGGGCATGGCTACCGACCGACTCATCCGACTGTTCACCGACGAGAACCGGGTGCGGGTCTTCGCCGCGGTCGCACTGGGGGCCGGCACTCCGGACGAGGCCGCCCAGGCGTCCGGGGTGCCCGTGAAGGAAACGGCCCTGGCGTTGCTGAAGCTGCGTGAGCAGGGGGTGGTGACGGCGGTGGACGGCGACGGGGCAGGAGGCGGAGCCGGGTCCCGGCTGGTGGTCGCCTACGACCTGTTCCGCCAGTACGCGCGCGCGGACCGGGAACAGGCGACGCAGGCCGCCGAGAACCCGGGGTCGGGAGACGAGAACACCGACCAGCTCCTGCGGACCTTCGTACGCGACGGCCGCCTCGTGCGGCTGCCCGCGCAATGGACCCGCAAGAAGCTGGTCCTGAAGTACATCGCCGAGCAGACCTTCGAACCGGACGTTGAATACCCGGAACGAACCGTCAACGAGAAGCTGCGCGGCTGGTGCGAGGACGGCGACACCGACCATGTGACGCTCCGGCGCTACCTGGTGGACTTGCAGCATCTGCGACGGAGCGCGGGGGTTTACCGGCGGGTGGCCTGAACATCGCGCAGCGGGAAAAGGGTGTATCCGGCAGTGGCCTGGGCCACGCGGGTCGGCTGAAGCCGCACGCGCGGGGTACGCGCCTGAACATGCTTGCTCTGATCGCCTACCGTTCGTACCACGGCGCAACGACGGTGTGGGCCTTCGTGGTTGCCATCCTCATTGTGCTGGTGGCCGGCTGGTACGTCCGACGCCGTCGGTAGGCCGGACACGGCATTCGACAGGGCGCCCCGCAGAAACCGTGACAGCCGCATGGCCCCGGAGTCCTGCCTTGATCGCCAGGGGAGGGTCTGAACAGCAAAATCGCCCTCCCGAGGGAGGGCGGAGCGTGGGCGCCCCCGGCAGGACTCGAACCTGCGGCCAAGCGCTTAGAAGGCGCCTGCTCTATCCACTGAGCTACGGGGGCCGGTGTGGTGGCCTCGTGTCTGGTGCCCGGGTGTGGGCTGATCCGTGACGTTGCCGGGGACAAGGATAGGGCTCCCGGATCCTTGTCCCTGTTGCTTCGCCTCCGTGGCTCAATGTGGAGGTTCGGTGAAGCGGTCCTGATAATCGCAGGCAGGTACGAATCGTGCATCGCTTTTGGCGTCTCGCGCCACGGGTGTTGTGTACTCGTTATGCCTGGACTATGCCGTTGTCCCGGTCACCCCTTCCGTCCCTTGTGTCCTGTCGGCGCGCAGACATGCTCATATGCTTCAGAAATCCCCTAAAATTGGGCATTCTTCGCATGTGGTGACCTTGGACGTACGGCCTCAGCTGCTCGACGCACTCTCCGCCCTGCGCGACCGTGTCGCCGCCGCACGCTTCCCGCTGCCCCTCCCAGGGGCTCCACGCGCGCGTGCCAACCGCGACGAACTGCTCGCCCAGCTCGACGACTACTTGGTGCCCCGGTTGAGGCAACCCGAAGCTCCTCTGCTGGCCGTGGTGGGAGGTTCGACCGGCGCCGGGAAGTCGACCCTCGTCAACTCCCTTGTGGGGCGGCGGGTCAGCGAGGCCGGTGTGCTGCGCCCCACGACCCGCACCCCGGTACTCGTGTGCCATCCGGAGGACCATCACTGGTTCAGCGGCATGCGGGTCCTGCCCGACCTCACGCGCGTGTGGGTGCCCCAGCAGGACGGCGGCGACGACCTCTTGCTGCCCGGCGAGGACCCCACGCGCGTGCTGCGCGTCGAGACCGCCGACACCCTCCCGCCCGGCCTCGCCCTCCTCGACGCCCCCGACGTCGACTCCCTCGTCGCCGACAACCGCACCCTGGCCGCCGAACTCATCTGCGCGGCCGACATCTGGGTCATGGTGACCACCGCCGCACGGTACGCCGACGCCGTCCCCTGGCATCTGCTGCGCACCGCCAAGGAGTACGACGCCAGCCTGGTGACCGTCCTCGACCGGGTGCCCCACCAGGTCGTCTCCGAGGTGTCGCGCCAGTACGCCGCGCTGCTCACCAAGGCGGGACTCGGAGACGTACCCCGGTTCACCGTGCCCGAGCTGCCCGAGTCGGCCTGGGGCGGCGGACTGCTCCCCGCCACCGCCGTCGCGCCGCTCAGGACCTGGCTCGTGCACCAGGCCCAGGACCCCGCCTCCCGGCAGCACGCCCTCGCGCGCACCGCGCACGGCGTCCTCGACTCCCTCAAATCCCGCATGCCCGAACTGGCCGGCGCCGCCGCCGCCCAGTACGCCGCCGCGCTGCGGCTCACCGCCGCCGTCGACGGGGCGTACGACAGCGAGCACGCGCGCGTGCGGGGGCGGTTGCAGGCGGGGGCCGTGCTGGCCGGGGACGCGTTGAAGCGGTGGCGGGCCTTTCCGCTCGACTGCACCGCCGCGGAACTTCTCGACGCGCTCGTGGAGAGCCTCGCCGCGCTGCTGCTGTGCGCCGTCACCGCCGCCGACGAACGCGTCGACGAGGCCTGGCGGCGCGAACCCGCGGCGGGCGCCCCGGAACTCACCGGCCGTGACCCGGCACTGGAGACCCCCGAGCACCGGATCGGGCTCGCCGTACGGCGCTGGCGCCGCGAGCTCGAGGAGTACGCGGAGGAAGAGGTGCGCGACCTGGAGCGGAGTGTCGCGCCCGACCCCGAGGTGATCGCCGCTCTCGTCGCCACCGCGTTGCTCGGCGGCCGTCGCGCGCGGACCGCCGGTGAGGGCCTCGCCGAGCGCCTCGGCGCCCACGGCGCGCTGCGGTTGCGCGACCGGGGCGGACGGCTGCTCAGCGAGCACCTGGACCGGGTCGTGCACGCCGAGCGCGAGCGCCGTCTCGCGCCGCTCGACGCGCTCGAGGTCCACCCCGAACCCCAGGCCGAACTCATCGCCGCCCTGTCCGTACTGCAGAAGGAGAGGTGACCGGTGACCGCCGTCACTGACCAGGACCACGCCGATCACACCGATCACACCGATCACACCGAGCACACCGGTAACGCCGATCGCGCCGATCGCGCCGATCGCGCGGACCATGCCGCTCACCCTGCTGATCACGGTGGAGGGGGCCGTTTCCGGGGACGGGAGTCAGGGCGGGGGCGAAGCGCCGGTGGAGGGCGGTGCCGTGGACGCCGTAGACGCCGTGGACGCCGTGGATGTCGTAGAGGTCGTGGAGGCGGAAGACGTCGTGGACGCTGTGCAGCCCGAGGAAGCCGCCAAGGACGACTCGTGCGGTCGTACGGACTCCTCCGGGGCCTGGGACGACGGGCTGATCGCGCGGCGGGTGAACGAGAGCGCCGGGGGTGCGCCGGTCGCCGTCGTGGAGGCGCGGGGGCCGGGGCGCCGGTGGCCGCTCCCTTGGCGTACGACGGGGCGCTGCGGTCGCGGCTGGACGCGCTGCGGGAGCTCGTGGGGCTCTCCCGTACCCGGCTCGACAGCCGGACGCTCTCCGAGGCGGGCCGGGTGCTCGACGAGGCGGCCGCGCGGCGCAGGCTGTCCGGGCAGCACACCGTCGTCGCCATCGCGGGCGCGACCGGCAGCGGCAAGTCGCAGCTGTTCAACGCGCTGGCCGGGGTCACGATCTCGGAGACGGGCGTACGACGGCCGACCACCGCCGCGCCCATCGCGTGCAGCTGGAGCGACGGGTCGGCCTCGCTCATCGAGCGGCTCGGCATCCCGCCGCGGCTTCGGCGGCGGCCCCTGCAGAGCGCCGAGACGGAGGCGCAGTTGCGCGGGCTTGTCCTTGTCGACCTGCCCGATCACGACTCGGCGGCCGTGCAGCACCGTGAGCAGGTCGACCGGGTGCTGGCGCTGGTCGATGCCGTCATCTGGGTCGTCGATCCCGAGAAGTACGCGGACGCGATGCTGCACGAGCGCTATCTGCGGCCCATGGCGGGCCACGCGGAGGTCATGTTCGTCGTCCTCAACCAGATCGACCGGCTGCCCGGCGAGGCCACCGAGCAGGTCCTCGACGACCTGCGGCGGCTCCTCGACGAGGACGGGATCGCGCTGGGGGAGTACGGCGAGCCGGGCGCGACCGTGCTCGCGCTGTCCGCGCTCACCGGCGACGGCGTGGGGGAACTGCGGGAGGCGCTTGGGCAGTTCGTGGCCGAACGGGGCGCTCCCGCACGGCGGATCTCCGCCGACGTGGACGCCGCCGCGTGGCGGCTGCGGCCCGTGTACGCGACCGGGCGGCGGACCGGGCTGAGCGAGGAGGCGCGGGACGAGTTCGCCGTACGGCTCGCCGACGCCGTCGGCGCGACGGCGGCGGGCGAGGCGGCCGAGCGGGCCTGGCTGCGCAACGCCAACCGCGCGTGCGGGACGCCGTGGCTGCGGCTGTGGCGGTGGTACCAGGACCGGCTCGAACCGGTCACCGGGCGGCTTCCGTTGCGCGCGCATCCCGAGGAGGAGGCGACCGCGCGGCAGCGCGTCGAGCAGGCGGTGCGGACCGTCGCCGACCGGGCCTCCGCAGGGCTGCCCGCGCCGTGGGCGCAAGCGGTGCGGGAGGCGGCCGTACGGGGCTCGCAGGGGCTGCCCGAGGCGCTGGACGAGCTGGCGGCGCGGGCCGGACTGCCGCCGGGGCGGCCGCCGCGGCCGGGGTGGTGGCCGGCGGCCGTGCTCGCGCAGGCGTCCATGACGCTGCTTCAGATCGTGGGCGGGCTGTGGCTGGTCGGGCAGATCGTCGGGTTCATGGCGCCGAACCTCGGAGTGGCGGTGCTGCTGATGGTGGCCGGGATCATCGGCGGTCCGCTGGTGGAGTGGAGCTGCCGGATCGCGGCGCGGGGGCCGGCGCGGCGGTACGGCATGGAGGCGGAGCGGCGGCTCCGGGAGGCGGCGGCCGGGTGCGGGCGGGCGCGGGTGCTGGATCCGGTGGCGGCGGAGCGTGCTGCGGTACCGGGAGGTTCGGGAGCAGTACGGGAGGGTTTGGGGGTGGAGGCCGGGGTGCGGTGAGCCGGGTGGGCCCGGTTCCCGCGGGTGGGGCACTCGTTCGGGTGGCGGGGTTGTCCACAGGTGGGTGGTGGTCCACAGCGGTCAGCGGGCTCGGACCGGCGGAGGCAGTCTGGCTCCACGGCGATCGCGGCGGACGCGGTCGACGGGACAGGGGACGGACACAGCAGCCGTACGGGACGGGCCCGTAGGCGTGTCCGCCACCGCTATCCGCCCGGTACGGAGGGCCGGCCGGGCGAGGGAGGGGTTCGGGATGAACGAGACGATCGTGTGCGTGGTCGGCAACGTGGCGACGCAGCCGGTGTACCGGGAGCTGGCGGCCGGGCCGTCGGCGAGGTTCCGGCTGGCGGTGACCCAGCGCTACTGGGACCGTGAGAAGAGCGCGTGGACGGACGGGCACACCAACTTCTTCACCGTGTGGGCCAATCGGCAGCTCGCCACGAACGCGGCGGCCTCGCTGAACGTGGGCGATCCGGTGGTGGTCCAGGGCCGGCTGAAGGTCCGGTCGGACGTGCGCGAGGGGCAGAACTGGACCTCGGCCGACATCGACGCGGTGGCCATCGGGCACGACCTGGCGCGCGGGACGGCCATGTTCCGGCGCGGGCAGAAACCGGAGGCGGGTGCGGCGGACACGAGCGCCGGCCAGCCGGAGCCGAACTGGGAGACACCCGGCCGTGACGGTGACAGTGACAGCGCCGGTCAACGGGAGCCGGAACCGGTCGCGGTGACGTGACCTCAGCCCACCGCGGTCGGCGGCGACTTGTGAGCCGGAACCCGTGCCGGTGGCGTGACCTCAGTCGACGGCGGTGGGCGGAGACGTGGCGTACCGAAGTGCGGCTTATCGGCGAATGCTCCCTGAAGCAGCCCGGTGGATTTGTCGATAAGCCCCGCTCGCAGGTGATCTTGGCGATAACGATTCCGAGTCGGATCGGCCGTGCGACCGCATCACCGGGAACCGTGGTGCGGCACTTCCTTAGGATGCCGAACGTGGCTCTCGGGGCTTCTGATTCTGCTGGTGGGACCGTTCCCCCCACGTCAACGGGTCCTGCCTGAAGGGGAATTTTGTGTTTTCTTCGCTCTCTGCGCCCAGCACGCGGCGGTCGGCACGCGGACGAGGGGTGGCCCGGCTCGTCGCCGGGACGCTGGTGTCCGGGCTCGTCGCGGCCGGTGTGCTGGCCGGTGCCGGGACGGCCGCCGCCGATGCCGGCACGGCGCAGATCCAGGGCGGGGCGACCGCGACCATAGGTGGCCTGAAGACGTACGGCACGGCCGTCATACACGACGACTCCGGGGACATGGAGGTCTCGGCGGGCCTGTTCGAGATGTCCGTCGAAGGCGGCGGCATGCTCCAGACGTACTGCGTCGACCTTTACAACCCGACCCAGCGGGACGCCAAGTACCACGAGACGCCCTGGAGCGGCACCTCGCTGGGCACCAACCAGGACGCCGGCAAGATCCGTTGGATCCTGCAGAACTCCTATCCGCAGGTGAACGACCTCGCGGCGCTCGCCGCGAAGGCGGGCATCGGCAGCGGCCTCACCGAGCAGGACGCGGCGGCCGGCACGCAGGTGGCCATCTGGCGCTACTCGGACGGCGCCGACGTCGACGCGCCGATCCGCAGGCCGAGAAGCTCGCCGACTACCTCCACGACAACGCCCGCGCGCTGGCGGAGCCCTCGGCCTCGCTGACGCTCTCGCCGGCCGCGGTCTCCGGCCGCTCCGGCGGGCTCCTCGGGCCGGTCACGGTGCACACCGACGCGGACAGCGTGACGGTGACGCCTCCGGCGGACGCCGTCACCAGCGGGGTGCGGATCGTCGGCAAGAACGGCATGGACCTCACGTCCGCGAAGAACGGCAGCCAGATCTTCTTCCAGATCCCCGAGGACGCGGCGGCCGGGTCGGCCGAGGTGGCCGTGCAGGCCTCCACGACCGTGCCGGTGGGCCGCGCCTTCACCTCCGAGAGCAGGAGCCAGACGCAGATCCTGGCCGGCTCCAGCGAGTCGACGGTGTCCGCGACGGCGAGTGCGACCTGGGCCGACAAGGGCGCGATACCGGCCCTCTCCGCGGCGGAGCACTGCGCCGGGGGCGGCGTCGACATCACCGCGGCCAACGAGGGCGACCAGCCGTTCACCTTCGAGCTGCTCGGCCTCGAGCACACCGTCCCGGCGGGCGCGTCACAGACGGTGACGATCCCGCTCCAGGAGGACCAGGCGTACGACTTCACGATCACCGGCCCCGCCGGCCTGGACAAGCGCTTCACCGGCGTCCTCGACTGCCAGACCCAGGGCAACGAGACGGGTGACACCACCCAGACCCTCAGTGAACCGAGCCCGCTCACGGTGGGCGGCACCTCGGCCGGCACCAACCTCGCCGAGACCGGCGCGTCCAGCGTGACGCCGGTGATCACGGGCGTGGCGGTGGCGCTGGTGGTGATCGGCGGGGCGGCGCTGGTGCTGGTGCAGCGGCGGCGGACGCAGGACTGAGCGGGGTCGAAAGGCCCAGGAGAAACCCCAGGTCACAGCCCCCCGACCAAACGGGTTACCACCCGAGGGTGGACCTCAGGCAAGATGGGGTGTTACTTGCCGCGAGAGGGCATGAAACAGCCCCTCACCAGCAGGTTTCCCGCCGATGAGGGGCCGTGTCAGGCCGCCTGGGCCGTCTCTGGGCCGTCGTGGGCGTGACCGGCGGCCCGGTACATCGCCGAGATGGCTTTCCGCGTCCGGGTCTCGCTGGACGGCATCAGGTGCGTGTAGACGCGGAGCGTGAACCCCGGGTCGCTGTGGCCGAGGTAGAGGCTCAGCGCCTTGATGTTCTCCCCGGCGTCCAGGAGGACCGAGGCGTAGAAGTGCCGTAGGGCGTGCATTCCGTGTTCGCGGGCCGGGGCGTAGCGCTGGCCCTTCTCGGGGACGGGGATGATCCCGGCGGAGGCCAACGCGGGCTTCCACGCTTGGTCGTTGAACCCCTGGCTCCAGATGGCGGCGCCGATGCCGCTCGTGAAGACGAGGCGGTGGGTCACCTTCGGGCCGTCCGGCCGGAGCCACGGCAAGGTCACCTCGACGGGCGGGAACCGCTTCATGTGCTCGCCCAGGGCCGACGACACCTCAGGGTCGAGGGGCACGTCCCGGAGCTTGCCTCGCTTGGGCGGGGCGAAGACGAGCGTCCCGCGCACCTTCTTGACCTGCTGGCGGACGTAGAGCCAGCCGAGGTCTCCGATGTTGTCGACGGCGAGCCCGAGGATCTCGCCCTGTCGGAGGCCGCACCCGGCGCCGACGTCCACCATGGCCTGGTAGCGGTCGGGCAGTCCGGCCCGTACGCCGAACACGCGCTCAGCAGACCAGGGATGGACGCGTGTCGGCGTGGGACGGGGTGCCTTGACCGATCGGGCCCGGCAGGGGTTCGAGGCCAGCAGGCGGTCGTCTACGGCAGCGTTGAGCACTGAGGAGACCGCGTCGAAGATGAGACGCCGGTACTGCGCCGACGCCACGGCGTCTTCGAGCTGGCGGTTCCAGTCGCGGATGTGCTCCGGCTGGAACGACCCGATGGGGCGCGAGCCGAGGTACGGCAACGCATGCAGGCGCAGCCGACCTTCCACGGCGGCCCGGCTGGTGAGGTCGATGGTGAGGGCGGCGAGCCAGCGTTCGGCGTACTCGCGGAAGGTGACACGGGCCGCCTTCGGGTCGATGTACTGGCCGCGCGCCATGTCGGCTTCGATGTTGGTCAGCCAGGTGTCGGCCAAGCGCTTCTGCTTGTCCGGGAAGCTCTTGGACTTCTCGGTGCCGTCCGGGCCGATGTAGCGGGCGCGGTAGCGCATGCCCATGCCGTGGCGGTCGGTCTTGACCCGGCGGGGCTTGCCGTCCGGGCCTGGTTCGGTCCTGTACCAGCGGTCTTGGACGTGTCCGGCCATCAGGCAGCAGCTCCCTTCAGCTGGGAGTCCACCCAGGCGCGTACGTCCTCCGGGTCGAAGCGGAGGTGCCGGCCGACGCGGAAGCCGCGGGGACCGGTGCGCTTGCGGCGCCACTGGTAGACCGTCTCGACGCTGGGCAGCTCGAACATCTCCACCAGGTCCTCGGGGGTCAGGAATCTGTTCGGGAGCGCCGTCATGTCACCACTCCCTTTCGTCGGCTAGGGCGCGGAGTTCTTCGCGGGCTGTCTCGCGGCCGAGTTGGAGGCTGCGGGCGATGGTGGCGGCGAGGACGGATTCGCCGGGGGTGTGGCCGTGTCCGGCGTACTGCCAGTCGGTGAGGACGAGGACGGTGTCCGGCTCGCGGTCGTCGAGGCCGAGGGATTCGCGTTCTTGGGCGGCGCGGTAGTCGGCGCGGGCTTGGCGGAGGGCGCCGAGGGTCGTCGAGTAGCGGCGGGACTTGGAGCTGAAGTGGCCCCGGAAGCCGAGCATGTGAGCCCAGGCCCAGAGGCGGCGCTCCGGGTAGAGCGGGTCGAGGGTCTTGCAGGCTTCGATCAGGCGGCGGGTGTGGTCGGGGACTTGGTGGCGGTCGAGTTCGGAGAGTTCGCCGATGCGGCGGTCGAGGGTGCCGGTGTTCTCGGCGGCTTTGGTGGCGTACTTGGCGACGTAGGAGGCGACGGCCTGTTCGGTGATGTCGGAGCCGTCGCCGAACGTCTTGACCGGGCGGACGTCGAGTTGGGTGCCCCAGCGGAAGGTGCGGGCGGGGTGGTCGTCGGCGGCCGGGACCGAGACCGAGGTGTAGGAGTGCGCGGCGGCGGCGCGGATGGCGTCGGTGAGGAGGTCGGTGGTGGCCCAGGTGGGTGGGGGTGTGTCGGGGCCGTCCGGGCCGTCGATGCGGATCACGGCGTGGAAGTGCAGGGCGCCGCGCTTCTGGAACTCAGCGACCTTGCCATAGGAGACGCGGGCGTGGTCGGGGAGTTCGCTGCGGGTGAGTCCGGCGCGGGCGGCGATCTCGCGGCGCAGGCGGGTGGTGAAGCGCTGCCAGAGGTCGCCCGCGTGGTTGTTGAAGAGGACGGCGCCCGCGTAGTCGTACGTCGTCGGGTCGAGGGCCGTGCCGAGGGCGGGATCGTCGGCCGGGTGGCGGGTGCCGCAGCGGCAGGTGCCTTTGTCGGGGCGGTTGTGGACCGGGCCGAAGGACGGGGCGGTGAGGGTGGCGAAGACGCGGGGGTGGTCGCGGACGGTGGCGGGGATGTCGCGGTTGTCGTCTCCGGCCAGGCCCGCGCGGATGAGGTGGTACGTGTCGCCCGCGTACGTCCAGGCGCAGGAGGGGCAGCGGGAGGCGCGGCGGTTGCCGCAGGCGAGGCGGAGTCGCCCGCCGGGTTCGTTCTCGGTGGAGTAGTGGTGCAGGGTCTCACCGGTGACCTTGTCCTTGTGGAAGGTCCAGCCGGTCAGGTGGATCGGGTCGGAGCAGCCGCCGGTGCGGCGTATCTGGTCTTCCCAGCGGTCATAGTCGGAGGCCGAAGCCACCCTCAGCAGGTCGCCGAGGGTGGCCGGGTCGAGCAGCTGCTCAGGCACGGGCGCCCTCCCGCGTGCGGCGGGTGAGGGTGACGCCGAGGCCGTTGCAGGCCGGGCAGTGTGCGGTGATGGTGCGCAGGTGGCCGCGCCGGTCACGGCCGCCGAGGGTGATGGCGGCGGAGGCGAAGCCGTCGCAGTCCGGGCAGACCCGTGTGAGGGACTGCGGGGCCGAGGTGAGGCCGGTCATGATGGAGGTTCCTTCCGGTTCAGTGGATCGGGCAGGGACGGCGCCCGGAGCGGACGAGACTTGGCGGTTGAAGCCGCTCCGGGGGCCGGTCAGCGTCGCTTCGCGTCGGACGCGAGCAGGGAGCGCAGGACGACCGCGACCACGGCCACGGACATGCCGGTGACGGCGACCGCCAGCAGCAGGGAGACCAGGACGGCGCCGACGACCAGGACCACGGCGGTGCCGCCGCCGACGAGGGCGAGCGCGGTGCCGGGGGTGAGCTGGACCGCGGGACGGGTGGGGACCGGAGCCGGGGGCATCGGCGTGGTCGGGGTGTGCGGGACCACGGCGGTCGGCTCGATGACGGTCGGCGGTGTGCTGACGCCGGTCGGCGTCGGCATGGTCGGGATCTTCGGGCGGAACATGGTGAACTCCTCTCAGATGCTGGTCACTTGACGGCGGTGTTGATGGCGGGGGCAAGCAGGCTGTCGGCGAGGAGGTAGCCGCCGAGCAGGAGGACGGCGATGAGCCACCAGGGCGGGCGGATGAGCTTGACGCCGAGGTAGCCGACGACGAGCAGCGCGAACCAGAGGGGGACGTCCATGGCGGTGGCCTCCTAGCGGACGCGGCAGCGGTGGGTGCGGGCGGCGAGCTGGGCAGCGCTCCGGCTCGTGTAGTCGGCGGACCAGCCGCAGCGGTCGGCGGTGCACACGGCGGCGTGGGCGGTCCTGCCGTTGTGGTCGCGGTGGGTGCCGATCTGTACGGGGCCGATCTGCATAAGCGAGTGGAAGTGCTCGTTGGCGGGCATGGCGGTGGTTCTCCCTTCCGGTCAGGCGAGTTGGGCGGCGATGGCGGCGGCGAGCTGGGGCGGGACGCCGAGGCGGGCGCGCAGGGTGTCGGTGTCGATCGGGGAGCCGGTCCGGGACTGGTGGTCGTCGGCGACCTTGCGGGCGTGGTCGACGAGGGCGGCCGGGACGGGCGGCATGGACGGAGCCGGGTCGGCGCCGGGCAGGGCCGGGGTCGGCTCGGGTGCGGTGACCGGGGCTGCTTCCTCGACCGGTTCCGGGGCCGGTTCGGGGGTGGGATTGGGCTCGACTTCGGGTGCGGTTGCGGGTGCCGGCGGAACCGGCACCCGGTCGCTGGCCGTGGTCGAGGCGTGGGCGAGGAGCGTGCCGCCGAGGAAGGCGAGGGCGGGCCATCCGGCGACGCCGAGGCGGAGCAGGGCGGGCGGGTTGGCCAGGTCGAGGAATCCGGCGGTGGCGATGTTGGCGCCGAGTGAGGCGACCAGGGCGATGACGAACCAGCACCAGGCCAGCCGGGACGGGCCATCGTTGCGAAGGCGTCGCCAGGCCGCGACCAGGAGCAGATCGACGGAGACGGGGTAGGCCCAGGCTTTCCAGCCGTCCTGTCCGGCAGCGGCGGCAAGGTCGTGGAGGTGGGCGAAGGAGAGGGCTCCAGCGATGACGGCCTGGACGAGGACGGCGTCCACGCGGAGGGCGGGCGGTCATCAGAGTCCCCGCCGGGTAGGCCGGGCCGTCGTTGGGGTCGTAGCCGGGCGGGAAGAGGCCGGGCGGCGGCTCCGGCAGGGACGCGGCCAGGCACGGCCCGACGATGCCGATGAACCCCTCGTCGGCGTCGTCGGTGTGGGCGTACAGGGCCAGGTCGGCCAGCATCCCGACGGTGCGGGTGAAGTCCTCACAGGGCGGGCACATGGCGGGTTGACTCCCTCGGTTCAGGCATGGGTCGGGTAGGGACTTGGCGCGGGTGCGGTCGCGCCGACCGTGGAGCGGGAGGGATCAGGCGGCGGCCGGGGCGGACTCGACGGCCGGGGCGGTCATCGGCCTCGGGATGCCGAGCGCGGGCCGGAAAGGCGCCAGGGCGGGCACGTCCGGGGTCAGGTCGGCGTACCGGTTGCAGACGTTGACGGCCTTGCGCAGCGTGGTGTGCGGGGCGCGGATGCGGTGCCAGCCGCCGGTGGAGTCGCCCGCGATGGCGAGCCCGCGCATGTCGGCGGGGATCTGGATGGCGGCGAGGACGGCGTCCGGGGAGATGTCGCCGAAGGCCATGTTGGCGCTGGATTCGTCGTTGACGCGATGTGCGGTGCGGCCGGTGAGCTGGGCGCGGAGCATCGTGATGCCCTTGCCGAGTTCGGAGCCGAAGCGCTGCCCGCAGATCTCCAGGTAGATCCCAGCGGCACGGCCGAGCTGGGCGAGCCGGGCGAGGGCGGTGATGATCCGGTCCCGGCGCTTCTCCTCCTCCTTGTTGGCGTACAGGGCGAGTTCGGCGACCTCGTCGACCAGGACGACGATCGGGGTCGGGCGCAGGTCGGCTGGCAGGGCCCAGATGTCGGCGGCGATGTCGGCGTCCGGGAGGTCGGAGGTGATGCGCTGTTCGGCGCGGATGAGCTGGTAGACGTCCTCCATGTGCGCGACGAGCGCGTCGAGGAGGTCGGCGGCGGTGTCAGGGTTGTCGGCGAGCGCAGAGAACCGGCGGGCCAGCGGGAAGAGTTCGACCCCCTGCTTGCAGTCGATGCCGACCAGGGTGACGTTCATCGGCGCCAGCCCGGCCACCAGGTTGCGCTGGTAGACGGACTTGCCGGACTCAGTGGCGCCCAGGGTGAGAGCGTGGGGGATCGCCCGGTAGTCGCGGTAGTGGATCGTGCCGTCTTCGCGCAGGGCGACCGGGACGCGCATCGGACGGGTGTCGGGGTCGGAAGGCATGCGCACTTGCTTGAGCACGTCGTATCCGGTCATCCGCAACTCAACGACGCCAGAGCGGAGTTCGCGCGAGGTTACGCCGTACATCGAGAAGGAGTGCCGCAGCCGGTCCGAGGCGGCGGCGATGTCGAAGGCGTCCTGGCCGGGGCGGAGCTTGAGCCGGAGGACCAGGCCGGTACGAGTCGGACGTAACCGCCGGATGCGCGGTGCGCGAGGCTCCGGCACAGGCCGGTTGGCGATGCGGGCGAGGGTGAGGCGCCAGCGTGAGGGCGGGACCGTCAGCCCGCAGGCGTCCATGACCGAGCCGTACCGGACCAGGACGCGCACCGTGGCGAGGACGACGCCGAAGGTCATCCAGTACCAGGCGGGGCGCCGCCACCGCAGGAGACCCGCAGTGACGACGACCAGCCCCAGAGCGACCATGAAGGCGTTCATGGTCAGGCAGCCTTCGGCTTCGCGGCAGCGGCGGCGAGCGAGGTGACGGCGACAGCGCGGAACGCGATCCCGTGCCGCTTCTGCCCGTTGAACTCGTTCTCCCACGGCCGGGCGATCAGACCGGTCAGCGCCACCGGGGTGCCCATGGCCAGCTCACCGGAGATCCCGGTCTCGGGGACCGTGATGGAGAGGATCTCCACCTCGTCGTTGGCCGCGAACATCACGTCGACGGTCATCATCTTCGCGCCGGTCTCGGCGTCGGTGGCGATCTCGCCGGTACGGCGGTCCTTGACCTTGGGCTGCGGAGTCTTGGCGACCATCACGGTCGCGGCGGAGGTGTCGACGGGGATCGAACGCATGACGAGCTCCTTGGATCGACCAACTTAACGCACTTAGTGCGTCATCTTGAGATAGAGAATGAACCTGTAGTACTTGGTGTGTCAAGTGGCTGTTCTCGACGGGTGTCGGCGCGATGTGCTGCACTAGGTACGACAACCCATGAGAGGGGCTATGGCCGACTTCACCGCCGGGCGCGCCGCGTACTTGCAGATCGCTGACGAGTTCAAGCGCCGGATTCGAGACGGGGAGCTTGCACCCGGTGAGAAGCTGCCGTCAGAGGCAGAGCTGATGGCGCAGCACACGGTGTCGCGAACGGTCGCCCGACAGGCAATCTCGCGCCTCCGTGAGGACGGCTACGCGATCTCTCACCAGGGCAAAGGAAGCTTCGCAGCGATGCCGGGGGAGAACACTCCCAGCAAGCGCAGCCCTGAGTTCGAACAGATCACGGAGTACCTCTCGGAGGTTCGTCGGGATGTGCGCCGCCTTGCGGAGCGGATGGATCAGCTGGAGGACTTGGTTCGGCAGCAGGCGCAAGGGCGATGACCAGCGCTTCCGCTCGACGCGCGACTGCTGCCAGGTCCTCGCTAAGTCCCCTTACTTGGTCGATCAGTTCGCGTTGCTCTGCCGGGGTCAGCACCGCTACAGCCCCCTCGTTGCCTTCTCGTTCTGACAGCCCCTCGGCTTGTCAGCAACGCTAAGACCGGGTCAGCTCACCACCCCGGAAAAACTCTCCGGGGCCATACCGAGAGCCGGGGGGACGCTCTTTCCATGCGAGGAATGACGAGGAACCTGACGATCGGTGAGCGGGTCGCTTGGTACCGCCGCAGGCGTGGCATGTCCCAGGAAGTCTTGGCCGGGCTGGTCGGTCGAACGGTCGACTGGCTGAGCAAGGCCGAGAACAACCGGCTGGAACTGGACCGCCTGTCGGTCATCAAGAGCTTGGCCGATGCACTCGACGTGTCTCTGGGCGATCTGCTCGCCGAGCCGACACTCATGGAGTGGACCCAGGACAGTGGCAAGCGCACGGTGCCGGCGCTTCGGTCGGCGCTGATGAACTACCGCCAGCTGACTCCTCTGTTGGGACTCCCGACCGAGGGAGAACCAACGCGTCTCGATGAGTTGCGCAGCAGCGTCACGGAAGTGATGGACGCCTACCAAGCCTCGCGCTATGGCTTCGCGACTCGGCGCCTTCCGCTGTTGCTAGCGGACGCGCTCATTGCGGCACAGGCCTACGAGGGTGCCGAGCGAGAGCAGGCCAACGAGTTGCTGGCTCTGACGTACCAGAGCGCCGCCATGGTGCTCGGCAAGGTGGGCGAAGTCGACCTTGCCTGGATCGCGGCCGACCGCGGACTGGGCGCAGCGCAGCAGTCCGGCAATCCTGCGGTGACGGGATCTCTCTTCCGGTCGGTCGCCCACTGCCTTCTGACGACGGGCCGGTTCGACGCTGCCGTGCAGCTCGTCGGGGACGCAGCCGACTACCTCAGGCCAGGTCTCGATGGGGCTAGCCCTGACTTCATCTCGATCTACGGGACGCTCTTCCTCGCAGGCTCGATGGCGGGCGCCCGAGCTGATGACCGATCGACCGTGCGCGAGTTCCTGGCCGAGGCCGATCAGGCAGCTCGCCAGCTGGGCCGGGACGCGAACTACATGTGGACCGCGTTTGGCCCGACCAACGTCGACATCCACCGCGTGGCCACGGCGGGCGAGCTGGGGGACATGCAGGTCGCTATCGACCTGGGCCCGCGGATCGACACGAGCAGCCTGCCCACGGAGCGGCGGACTCGGCACAACATCGAGGTCGCTCGTGCCCTGAGTGCACACAACCGCGTCGACGACGCATTGGCCATGATCCTTGAGGCAGAGTCTTGGGCCCCTGAGCAGGTGCGCAGCCACTATCTGGCCCGCGAGCTTGTGCTCACATGGGTGCGCAACCAGAAGGGGCGGCCGAGCCGGACCATGGCCGAGCTGGCCGATCGGCTGCACGTGGTCTAGGTGGGTACGCTCGGCTGCATGGCAGCGAACGAGCACGAAGCGAAGATGGCGCATCCGCGCATGGCCGCGGGTGCGCTCTTCTTTGATGTCGACGGCCGTGTCCTCATGGTGGAACCCACCTACAAGGACTACTGGGACATTCCCGGGGGGTACGTCGAGACGGGGGAGTCCCCGTTGCAAGCTGCCAGCCGCGAGGTGCGCGAAGAGTTGGGGATCACGCCTTCACTGGGCTGCTTGCTGGCGGTCGACTGGGCGCCTAACGGTGCCGAGGGCGACAAAGTGCTGTACCTGTTTGATGGCGGCGAGCTGTCTCGGGATCTGGTGGAGGCAATCCGGCTCCAGGCGGACGAGCTGAAGGCCGTCAGGTTCGTCCCTCCGCATGAGATCGCGGAACGCGCGATCCCCCGGTTGGCCCGACGCATCCTCGCGGCGATCGAGGCCCGCGCTGCGAGTACTCCGGTCTACCTCGAACACGGCCAGGCGCCGGGCAACCTAGCGGCGTAGGTGGTTAGCCCCGACGAGGTCCGAAGCGCGTGACCGAGGTCTTCGCGGTCCGGGTCCCAGATGCCTTGACTGCCAACGCCCTCACGTGCGGAGCCATAACGGCAAGCGCCTCATCCCAGCGGGATAGAACTTTCCCTACTTCATCAAGGCCCGCGCACGGCGCGGGCGCGCGCCGCCTCTGCGGCGCGGCCTGCCTCCTGTCTGCGCCCCGGCTGGCCGCGCCCGGCGGCGCGCTCGGCGGCTGCGGACATGAAGTGGGAGACACCCTCTGTGGCTGGGGCGGTCGGCTCCGCGGCTTTAGGCAGCCACTTTGGGGCGAGCCTCTAAGATCATGGCCCCAACGTCGTGCTTTACCGGGCAGGTCCACAGACTGCCCGACGCGCCGGAAGCTTACGGGGCCATGATCACTCGCCCCAAAGCAGCTCCAGCCCAAAGCCGCTCCGCCGACCTACAGACGACACCGACCGCAATGACCGTCGACCTCTTATTCGGAAACCAAGTGCTGCCGCATTGAATGATAGATCTCAACAACTTCCCGCGGCGGCAGACACCTCGCGGCGAAGGCGGCCCCAATCCTTGGTTTACTCCGTCTACCAATATCTTGCCCGACCTGCCGATAGAGGGAGGAATCTAGACGCTCAAGGAAGGCTTCAAATTCGCCAGATTTCGATCCGTCTGTTCCAAATGTGTCGGCAACAGTGAACACGCCAGCCTTCCGCCAGTACTGCTTCCAAGTGGCAAAACTTTCTTGTTCTGCTGGCGTCCCCTGAGGAAGTAGGCTCTCTGTTTCGAGGTACTTATGCAGCTTGCTCCCGGGACTCAGTGCCGGACCATCAGCGAACACAACCCACGGAATTCCAAATACCGTTAGGAATTCAATGTAAGTGCTAAATCCATGGTCGCCACCCACATCCACGAGTGCGATGTTAGCGCCGCTAGGAGGCACCCAGCCCGGCTCCTGGTTAGCCTCCCACCAAGTACTCAGAGCTCCAACCTCGGTGGGCCCCTCGCACAAAACAGCTCCGGCAGCGAAAAGCAGGCTGCGAGCATCGCCCGTTCCGAGGCGTTGCAGCCATCGAGCTTGGTGATTTACATCAAGCTGATTAGAGACGCGTCGGATCGTGCTGCCGTCGGCCGGACGCGAGGCGGACGATGCGCATGAGGTCAGCAGGCCGGCTAACCGGAACCAGGTCCGCGCTATGGGTGATCACTACGCATTGGGCGCGATCTTGAAGTGCGTAAACTAGTCGCCGCTGCAACGTAGGCTCAATGTGCACGGCTGGCTCGTCCAGAATAAGTACCCGCCCAGGATCGCCAGCCACGAGCGTGCTCAATACGAGTGCTTCTTGCCGTCCCGCCCCGGCAAAGGCGATCGGATATTCGAGACCGCCTTCCGGAAGGGTGACGTCAATAAGAAGGCCGTCAGGTTTTTCGGGATCCGGCGTGGCTTGCACTTCGAACGAGCAACCCACAAGGTGCGTGAAGAGACTGCGGATTTCTTCGTATCGTTTACGCTGCTCCAGCGGACCATTCTTTAGGCGGTAAAGCTCTCCTGGGACTTTGCTGCCATCCTGAAGATCAGCGGGAACCCGAAGCGCTTCCAAGTTGTAGGACCGGGCGAGCGGAAGACGTCGATTATCAGTGAGGACCACTCCGCGCTGCAATATCTTGCTGAGCACTTGAGTGAAGTCAAACCTTTGCCCATCGAGCTCACTCTTTCCTAGCTCAACTGCGAGGTCACGGAGGCTATCAGGAATCGATGAACCATCATTGGGAGCCGTCGCGTAAAGGGAGATTTCGCTCTCAAGGTTAAGGAGCTGCATGAAGTCAATCGCAGGGCGAGCCGACCTTTTATTCATATCGCGATCAGGGAAAACTTGCACCCATGCTTCCCCTAGAGAAATCACTTTCGGCGGCTCCGCCCGCGCAAAACGATGATAAATTCGGCAGCCATTCAAGAGGTCGATCGAGCATTTCGTACCGCCCACCTGGGAAAACCAAATCGCCCTCCACGGCTGACGGGCTCCAGCGTCATAGAACAGGCGCAGTTCACCTTTGTACAAATGTCGCAACGACTTGGGATCAAGGCGACTCAGCGCGTCATCGTCCCGCCTCTCACGAGAGAAGCGTCCCTCCACACCTTCCACGGTAGTCACGTAAGCGGCACGGATGAAGGTGCCTACTAGGTCCTTCTCCCATGACTGATCTAGTTCGAGCTCCAAAGCCACGACAAACCGGCGTGCACCGAATCGAGGAGCGCGGCCATATAGGTCTATCCGGTCTCGAGTTGCGCTACCGCTGTGTGCAGCGATAACCGACCGAGCGACATCCACAACTCGGCCGATGTTGGACTTTCCTGCCGAATTAGGCCCCGTAATTACAACAGAACCGTCACTTAGCTCCATGTCGAGTTCACCGAATGACATGAAATTTCGTGCCGTGATGCGCAGCAGCTTCAAGCTGACCCCCTCCCAAGACGAACCATCATCACAGACCGCTTGCACGTCAACAAGCAGATTAGGAGAACTGGGATGAGGCAACCACAAACGTCGTATGTCGGGATCCGCGACCGCCAGGATTGGCATGGCGGGAACAGCACCGGACGTAGGAGCGCCATGGCGCACGAACGCCCTCCCGGGCCGTCCTCGGGCCGTGGAAGGGCGCTCAACGATGACCAACGTCGACAGCTGCCGACAGCTCAGCAGCAGGTCAGGGCGTTGATCGATAAGGCGGCCGCAGGTCACGGCCGCCCACGATCAGTTGTGGCTGGGCAGAGCTCGCGAGGTCACGGCTGAGCCAGCCAGTAGCTAGCCCGCTGCTTCCGCTTCAACCTCGGTCGCTGTGCATCGTGCTGCTCGCGTGCCTGCAACGCTTTGATCAGCCGTTGATGCTCAGGGGCAGAGTTGAACTGGTTGACCTCTTGCAAGGCGTACCAGGCGGCCCGCGTCAGTAGAGGGTGTTGCAGTCCTAGCGCGGCCACGACTTGGATCGCAGCCTTCTGTTCCGCGATGCCCACGGCAAACGTGCGCACCGTCGTGCCTTCGAGAACCCGGTCGATACGGTGGAGAACGTCGTAGTCGATGGGGCCGGCCGCCTGAGCCGCAAGCTCTCGCCGGAGCTGATCGATGAGAGGGCCTTCAGCGAGTAGCGCGGAGGTCGCTGTCTCGTCCAGGACGACATCACCGCGCGCATGAGCCCGGGACATGATCGTCGTGAAGGAAGCTGCGACTCGTGTATCTGCCTCCACACGGGACACCACGGCCAGCCGTTTCTCCTCACGGGCCTTAGCTATGTACTGCACGCAGGCGGCCACGAAGGCGCTCGCGATAGTGGCGGACGCTGCAACGATCGCCACAGTGATCGTGGGTGACATGCGGAAGGAGCCTCCATGCTCTGTGTGCTTGGCTTGGCTCATCTTGGAGCGGCACCAGAGATCACGTCAGGCGATCACGTGTGACTGCCCACGCCTCGCCGTCCAGTGGTGGCTTTCTCGTGAGGGACACGCCGAACTGTCTGGGCCGTCTCTGGGCCGTGCGAGGGCGCCCGAGGCCGACCGACGATGACCGATGTTGACAGCCGAGTCATAGCCGCCAACAGTGAAACCCCAGGTCAGAGCCCTCGGACCATACGCGTTTCCCCCCAGGGGTAGCCGTCGGGCAAGATGGGGTGTATCTGCCCACTGCCAGATTTCAAGCTGCCGGACGGTTTCTCTTGGCTGAGTACATCTACACCATGCGCAAGACGCGCAAGGCAATCGGCGACAAGGTCATCCTTGACGACGTATCGCTGAACTTCCTGCCCGGCGCGAAGATCGGTGTGGTCGGCCCGAACGGTGCCGGTAAGTCGACCATTCTGAAGATCATGGCGGGGCTGGAGCAGCCCTCGAACGGTGACGCGTTCCTGTCGCCGGGGTACACCGTCGGCATCCTGCTGCAGGAGCCGCCGCTCAGCGAGGACAAGACCGTCCTGGAGAACGTCCAGGAGGGTGTCGCCGAGGTCAAGGGCAAGCTCGACCGGTTCAACGAGATCGCCGAGCTCATGGCCACCGACTACAGCGACGCGCTGCTGGACGAGATGGGCAAGCTGCAGGAGGAGCTCGACCACGCCAACGCGTGGGACCTCGACGCGCAGCTGGAGCAGGCCATGGACGCGCTGGGCTGCCCGCCCGGCGACTGGCCCGTCACCAACCTCTCCGGTGGTGAGCGGAGGCGTGTGGCGCTGTGCAAGCTGCTGCTGGAGGCCCCCGACCTGCTGCTCCTCGACGAGCCCACCAACCACCTCGACGCCGAGTCGGTGAACTGGCTGGAGCAGCACCTCGCCAAGTACGAGGGCACCATCGTCGCCGTCACCCACGACCGGTACTTCCTGGACAACGTCGCGGGCTGGATCTGCGAGGTCGACCGCGGCCGGCTGCACGGCTACGAGGGCAACTACTCCAAGTACCTCGAGACCAAGCAGACCCGTCTCAAGGTCGAGGGCCAGAAGGACGCCAAGCGGGCGAAGAGGCTCAAGGAAGAGCTCGAGTGGGTGCGGTCGAACGCCAAGGGGCGTCAGGCCAAGTCCAAGGCGCGTCTCGCGCGGTACGAGGAGATGGCCGCCGAGGCCGACAAGATGCGGAAGCTGGACTTCGAGGAGATCCAGATCCCGCCGGGCCCGCGGCTCGGCAGCATCGTCGTCGAGGTCAACAACCTCAGCAAGGGCTTCGGCGACAAGCTCCTCATCGACGACCTGAGCTTCAGCCTGCCGAGGAACGGCATCGTCGGTGTCATCGGCCCCAACGGTGCCGGCAAGACCACCCTCTTCAAGATGATCCAGGGCATCGAGACCCCGGACTCCGGTTCGATCAAGGTCGGCGAGACGGTCAAGATCTCGTACGTCGACCAGAGCCGCGAGAACATCGACCCGAAGAAGACCCTGTGGGCCGTCGTCAGCGACGAGCTGGACTACATCAACGTGGGCCAGGTCGAGATGCCGTCGCGGGCGTACGTGTCCGCCTTCGGCTTCAAGGGGCCGGACCAGCAGAAGCCCGCCGGCGTGCTCTCCGGTGGTGAGCGCAACCGCCTCAACCTCGCGCTCACCCTCAAGCAGGGCGGCAACCTGCTGCTCCTCGACGAGCCGACCAACGACCTCGACGTCGAGACCCTCGGCTCGCTGGAGAACGCGCTGCTGGAGTTCCCGGGCGCGGCCGTGGTCGTCTCCCACGACCGGTGGTTCCTGGACCGGGTGGCCACGCACATCCTCGCCTACGAGGGTGACTCCAAGTGGTTCTGGTTCGAGGGCAACTTCGAGTCGTACGAGAAGAACAAGATCGAGCGGCTCGGCCCGGACGCCGCGCGTCCGCACCGTGCCACCTACAAGAAGCTGACCCGGGGCTGATCGATCTTGCGGCACCTCTACCACTGCCCGCTGCGCTGGGCGGACATGGACGCGTACGGCCACGTCAACAACGTGGTCTTCCTCCGCTACCTGGAGGAAGCCCGTATCGACTTCCTGTTCCGCCCGGAGAAGGACTTCAAGCAGGGGTCCGTGGTGGCGCGCCACGAGATCGACTACAAGCGGCAGCTCGTCCACCGGCACACGCCCGTGGACATCGAGCTGTGGGTCACGGAGATAAGGGCGGCGTCCTTCACCATCGCCTACGAGGTGAAGGAGACGACCTGGTGTACGTGCGGGCCTCGACGGTCATCGTGCCGTTCGACTTCGAGGCCCAGCGGCCGCGCCGTATCACCTCCGAGGAGCGGGAGTTCCTGGAGGGGTACCGGGACGACGACGAGGAGGAGGCCGTCGCCGCATGACGGTGCTCCACCTGGCCGACGAGGGGGAGGCGGCGGATCTCGCGGCCTTCCTCTCCAGGCTGCTGCATTACGACCGCGGCGCCGCCGTGCGGCTCCAGGCCGCGGGGACCGCGCTCGCCGTCTTCGGGCGGCCGCCGTCCTTCGAGGTGCTGGCGATCCGCGCGGTGCGGCTGGCCAAGCCGTACGAGGACGGGCTCGACGTCACGCTCGATGTGACCGTGTCGGCGGGGGAGTTGCTGGAGTCCGTCGACGAGCACGCCGCCACGGCCGGGGTGCCGGCGGCGGTGACCGGACCGCCGTGGGCGGGGGTGCTGCCGCCGCGCGGCGGGTGGCAGGTGGTCGCCGGGCTGCCCGCGCCGGCCGCTGCGGGGCATGGTGAGCGCCGGGGTCGCCGAATTCCGTTCCCGTACGCAGGAGTTGGCGCCCGAGAGCCGTACCCGTGCCGAACTCGACCGGATCGGGCGGGAGATCTGGTCCCGGACCGTCGGGGAGACGGAGTTGCCGGTGCGGGCCGTGCATGCCGCGCAGTCGCTCGGATTCCTGCGCGGTGACGGGGAGTTGGCGCTGCTGTCCTGCGGGGCGTGGCTGCGGCTGCGTACGCCGTACGGGTCGATCGCCGTGCGACGGGCGGGACTTGGGGCGTTGGGCGTCAGCGTGCGCTGAGGGTCGCTGGCGGCCGGGGGTGGCCGGTGGGGGCCGCCGAGGGCCGTTGGGTGCGGTCAGTCGTGGTCGCTGTCGTCCGGCCAGATGCCGATGTGGTCCGGCTCCAGTTCCAGGGCCACGCGGTCGCGCATGCCCAGGGCCTCGGTGTACTCGGCGGGGAGTTGGAGGCGGCCGGCGCGGTCGAGCATCGCGTACTCGCGGGCCACGACCGTCTCGTGGCCGGTCGTCGCGTCGACCTCGCTGCGGCGCAGGACCTCCGTGGAGGTGCGGCCGTCCCTGATGGCGACCGTGCGGCGGACCTCGTCGGCCACCGTCTGGTCATGGGTGACGATCACGATGGTCGTGCCGAGCTGTTCGTTCGCGGTGCGGAACGCGGCGAAGATCTGTTCCGCGGTCTGGGAGTCGAGTTCGCCGGTGGGTTCGTCGGCGAGGAGGACCGCGGGGGCGTTGGCGAGGGCGACGGCTATCGCGACGCGTTGCTGCTGGCCGCCGGACATCTGGTGCGGGTGGCGGTCGCGGCAGTCCGCGATGTCCAGCAACTCCAGGAGTTCCAGGGCGCGTTCGGATTTCGCCTTGCGGGTGGTGCGGGTGCGGGTGGCGCCGGAGAGCTGCATCGGGAGGGTGATGTTCTGGGCCGCGGTGAGGTAGGGGAGCAGATTGCGGGAGGTCTGCTGCCAGACGAAGCCGACGGTTTTGCGGCGGTAGGCGAGGCGGTCCTTCGCGGTCATGGTGAGGAGGTCGTGGCCGGCGACGCGGGCCGCGCCCGCGGTGGGGGTGTCCAGGCCGGCGAGGATGTTCATGAGGGTGGACTTGCCGCTGCCGGACGCGCCCACCAGGGCCATGAGTTCGCCCTCGCGGACCAGGAGGTCGAGGCCTTGCAGGGCTTGGACCTCTATGCGTCCGTGGTGAAGATGCGGACGAGGCGGTCGCAGGTGATGAGGGCGTCGTGGCCGTAGGTGGGGGTGTTGCGGGCCGCGGTGGCCTTGGTGGTCAGGTCGGCGAGGGTCGGGTTGGTGGTCACTGGGGTCTCCTCGGGTCGCCGGCCGGGGGTGGGGGCTGGGCGGGGGTGGGTTCACTGGCCGCGTCGGCGGGGTGCCGCTCTCTTTGGGCCGGGTGCCGACCCAGCGGCACGACTGCCCGCAGCTACGCGCTCCGCGGGAGGAGCCGGGTGGTGTCGTTGTCCGGCTGCGGCGCCGTCGGGGCTGGTCGCGCAGTTCCCCGCGCCCCTTGAGAGCGTCGCCGGACCGTGCGTCAGCAGTCATCGGGCGTCACCCGCTCGCAACTCCGTCACCGACCCCCGTCTCCCCGACCACCACGCCTGTACCCCCGCCACTCCCACCGTCACCAGCACCACCAGGGTCGCGGGGAGGGCCAGGGACGTGGGGGACGTGCGGAGTTCCGCTGCTCCCGGGGTGGCCGGGGAGGTCGACAGGGCGATGGTGGTGAGGTCGATGCCCGGGGACAGCAGGTGGATCGTTGCCCAGCCTGTCAGGATGCCGCCCGCTGCTGCCAGGAGTGCCTGGGGCAGGGACTCCAGGATCAGGAGGCGGCGGGCCTGGGAGCGGGTGAGGCCCATCGTGCGGAGGCGGGCCAGGAGGGCCGTGCGTTCCGGGGCGCGCGGAGGAGGGAGAGGAGGAGTGCCAGGACGGCGTAACCGGCGCCGGCTGCCACCGCTGCCGTGTAGATGTCCTCGGCGCCCGACTGGAGGGGGGAGTTGACGTACCGCGCCCGTTCCTCGGAGCGGGTCTGGACGTGGCCCGCGGTGCCCGTCGTCCTGCGCAGGTCCGCGCCGGACAGCCCCGCTCCCGTCAGCAGCACCGTGGTCGGGCGCGCCGAAACGCCGCTCAGGGCCGACCTGTCCACCACCAGGAACTCCGAGCCGTTCACCGCCGGCGTCCGCTCCCGTACGAGCGTGATGCGGACGGTGATCGTCGTCGTGCCGTCCTCCAGGAGGACGGGGAAGGGGCGGGTGCCGTACGCCTTCGCGACGGAGGGGGAGGCCAGGGCGGGGAGGAGTCCGTTGCCTCGGGTGCTGGTCAACTCGCCCTCCGGGTACGGGCCCAGGCCCGTCCTCGCCGCCAACTCCGCGTATCCGTCCGGGTCCACGCCGACCAGCGGTACCGACACGCTGCCGTCCGTCGGCTTCGCCTGGTACGCGATGCTCGCCTCGGTCAGGGCGGTCACGCCGGGCGCGTGGCGGAGCCGGTCCGCCAGGCCCGGCGGCAGCGGTCCGTCCGCGTCGACGCGGGCGTCCGCGCCCACCGCCAGCAGCGCCGCCTGGTCGCGGGCCTCGGACACGCCCGTCAGGACCGAGCCGCCGAAGGCCGCCGTGGTCAGGGCGGTCAGCAGGGCCAGCAGGGGCAGGACCGCGGAGGCGGAGGTACGGCCCGCGCGGGCCAGGGAGAGGTGGGCGACCGCCCCGCGCAGGCGGCCGGCGGGGCGGGCCAGGCCGCGCAGCGGGAACGGGTAGAGGCGGACCAGGACCAGGGCCGCGATCACGCCCGTCAACGCCGGTGCGACGTAGGCCAGTTCATCGCCGGACGAGCCGCGTCGGCGCAGGGTCTCCACCGCCGCCACGGCCAGCACCAGCAGCGTCAGCTCCGCCACCGTACGGCGCCGGGACGGCCGTAGCGTCGCCACGTCCTCGCGGCCGGTGTGCACCCGGACGACCCGGTGCGCCACCGCCGCGCGCAGCGGGAGCGCGGCGCAGGCCACGGCCGTGATGGCGGCGGCCGCGGCGACGGCGTACGTCGCTCTGCCCTCGGGGATCGCCAGCACGGCCGCCGTCAGACCGAGGGCGCCGGCCGGGACGGCGACCGTGGCCGTCTCGGCGAGGAGGCGTCCGGCGAGGCCGCGCAGGGACGCACCGCGGGCCCGCAGCAGCGCGAGTTCGCTGCGGCGGCGGTCGGCGGCGAGGCCCCCCGACATGAGCAGGACGACCGCGGCGACCGTACCGGCGCCGACCGCGGCCACCGCGACCAGTGGGGAGACGCCCTCGCGGAGCCGGGAGTAGGCGGTCAGGACCTCGCTCAGATCGGTGTCCGTGTCCATGAGGCCGCCGGTGACCGAGCGGGCCTGCTGGAGGGCCGGGCCGGACTCCAGGGAGGCGACGGCGGTCTTGAGGCGCTCCACGTCGTAGGCGTGCAGGGAGCCCATCGCGGGCGCCAACTGCCAGTAGCGCCACGGGTTTCCGGGGGTGCCCAGCATCGCGGGTGCCGACTCGGGGGCGAGCAGCAGGGCGCCGAGCCAGAACTTGTCGGCGTCCGAGCTCGGACCCGGCATCCGGATCAGGGCGGGCTTGCGGAGGAGCGGTTGGCCGGACCAGAAGGCGCCGGACGGGGCGCGCGGGGTGACGATGCCGGTGACCCGGACGGCCAGCGGCCCGCGCGACTCGCCGGGTACGTGGATGACCGAACCGACCTTGATGTGCAGGGACTTGGCGGTGGCGGCGCTGACCGCGGCCTCCACCTCCGGTGTCGTCGCGTCGGCCGCGGCGGCGGGTCCGCGCGGCAGCCGGCCCTCGACCGAGCGGACGTGGTCGGCGAGGCCCTGCTGGGCGACCAGGGCGACCTGCGCGGGTGTTCCGGTCGGCCGCGGGATCCAGGGGTCGGGCACCTCCATGTTGGTGGAGGTGCGCACGCCGTACGTCGACTGGTGGCGGTCGGCGACGAGCGGCTTCTCGACCGTGGCCAGGATCTTCTCGTACTGCTCGGCCAGGGTGGCGGGGCGCAGGTCCTGGGCGGACAGGAGGCCGTACTCGGGCTGGGCGTACAGCTGGATCGAGGTGCGGTCGGCGCCGGCCCGCTCGACGGCCCGGTGCAGGCCTTCGTCGGCGTACCGGTCCAGGGCTCGGGGCAGGGCGGCGGCGAGGCAGGCGGTCAGCGCCACCAGCAGGGCCAGGGCGAGGGCCGTGCCGGGGGCGGTGCGCAGCCGGGTGCGGACCCAGGGGGCCACGGTCGCCGTCACCGCACCGGCCCCTGTCGCCCGACCGTCCCAGCCGACTTCACCGCACCTGGTCCCTGACGCTCGACCGGCCTGGCTGGCGTCGCGGCGCTTGGCCCCTGTCGCTCGCCCGTCCCAGCTGACGTCACCGCACCAGGCCCCTGTCGCCCAGCCACCCCAGCTGACGTCACCGCACCAGCTCCCCTTCGCGCGCCCGTCCCAGCCGACGTCACCGCACCAGGCCCCCGTCGCCCAAGCACCCCAGCCGATGTCACCGCACCCAGCCCCCCTCGCACGACCGTCACGGACGCCATGTCACTCGCCCCCCTGTTCCCGCAGGGACACCAGTGGGTTCGCCCGGCGCAGTGCGAGGACGGCGGTGACGGTCAGTGGTGTCACCGCGACCGCCGTCAGCAGCAGGGCCACCTGTCCCACCGGCAGTTCCACCAGCACCTCCGGTACGGGGCGGGTCGCGTCGGAGGTCAGGAGGATCAGCGGGATCACCGCCCGGGCCAGGACCGTCCCCAGCGCGGCGCCCACCAGCAGCGCCAGCGTCACCAGGACGCCCTGCTCGACGGCGATGGTGCGGGCCAGCCGGCGGCGTGGGGCGCCCAGGGCGCGCAGCACCGCGAACTCGGAGTCCCGCTCCCGCAGCGAGCCCGCCGCGCTGACCGCGAAGCCGAGCGCGGCCAGCGCCGCCGCCACCCCGGCCGCCGCGGTGAACGCCGCCTCCGGTCCCGCTCCGAACGGGTCGTCGCGCAGCTCCTCGGCGATCTCGTCGCGGACGACGACCTGCGCGGGGTCCAGGTCCGGGCGGGCCCGCAGCGCCGCAGCGACCGAGGACGGCCGTTCCGTCTCCAGCCACCACTCCGTCGGCGTGACACTCTCGCCGTACTTGGCCTCCAGCACCCGGTTCACGGACCGCAGATCGACCAGCAGCGCCCCGCCGGTCTCGCTTCCCGTCGTGGGCAGCGCCCGGACGGCGGCGACGATCCGCACCGGCAGCGACCGGCCGCCGAACGTCACGTCCATGCGCTGCCCGGTGCGGGCGCCCGCCGAGTCGAGGAAGCGGTCGGTGGCGACGGCGGTGATCTGCGGTGCCGCGGGCTGCTCGGCCTGGAGGCGGACGGTCAGCGAGGCCAGGGTCCAGGTGTCCTCGCGCGGGACGTAACCGGTGCCGTACGCCACGGCCGATCCGCTCACGCGGGGCGGGTCGGGTGTGTTGCTGCGGTCCGGGGTCTCCGAGGTGTTGTCGGTGAGGGTGCGGGCCGTCCAGGCGGTGGGCAACCCGACCCGCTTTTCAGCACCTTGGGCCGTCACAGCGGTCAACGCGTCCAGTGAGAAACGCTGTTGCTCCGCCCGCCCGCGCGGCACCGGCAGCACCAGCTGGACGTCGGTCAGCAGCAACTTCCCCGGCGGTACCGCCAGTTCCAGCGGGTGGGGGCGGCCGTCGGCCGCGAGGGACCCGGCCGGAAGCCGGTACGGGGTGCCGTAGCGGTCCTCCAGGGTGACCGTCACGTCGGCGCTCGTGCCCGGTGCCGAGCCGCGCAGGGTCGCCGTCAGGCGGAGGCGGGCGCTGCCCTCGGGGACGGCCGCCCCCGCCGACGCCCCCTTCGGGCCGAGCCCGGTCAGCAGGGGCCGTACCGGCTCGGAGGACAGATCCCGGCGCAGCAGCATGGAGTCCGCGGCGTGCGCGGTGTCCAGGGCCAGCACGGTCGCCGAACGGCCGCCGGACAGGGGCAGTTCGCCACGGACCGCCGGCGCGGCCTCGCGTACGTGGGGGACGGCGGCGTAGGCGTCGGTGCGGCCGAGGTCGTCCTCGCCGTTGGCCAGCACCCGCACCGGCACGCCCGCGCGGAAGTCGGCCTGGTCGTCCTGCGAGCGGCCGAAGGAGGCACCCTGCCCGATCGCCAGCACGCCCAGCGCCACGGCGAGCACCAGCAGCAGCACCGGACCCGCGCCGCGCATCGGACGCCGCCCGATCTGCCAGCCCGCGAGGGCCGCGGCGAGGCCCCGACCGGCCGCGCCCGGCGTTCGGCGAGCCGGGCCAGCGGGGGCAGCAGCCGCAGGGTGAGGACCGTACCGGCGAGCAGCGCGAGGGCGGGGGGCGGCGACCAGCAGCGGGTCGACGCCCAGGGTGCCGGAGCTGTCGTCGGTCACCGCGCCCGTGGTCTGGCGGCCCAGCTGCCAGTACGCCACCCCGGCCACCACCAGCAGCCCCACGTCCGCGCCCGAGCGCAGCGCGCCGGGCAGCGCGCGGGCCCGGCCGGTCGCGAAGGACGACGTCAGCGCGGGCAGTGTCACCGCCAGCGCACAGCCCAGCGCCACACCCGCCGCCACCAGCCACACCCCGAACGACCCGGCCGCCGGCACGTCCAGATCGAGGCCGATCCGGGACAGCGCGCCCTGCCCGGCCAGCAGCCGGGTCAGCGGCCCCGCCAGCAGTGGCGCGCACGCCACCGCGGGCACCGCGAGCAGCAGCGCCTCCAGCGCGGCGAGCCCCGCGACCCGTGGCCGGGAGGCGCCGCGCGCCCTGAGCAGCCGGGTCTCGCCCGTGCGTTCGGCGCTCAGCAGCCGGGCCACCAGCAGCAGCGCACAGCCCGCGAGGAGCGCGAGCTGGAGCGCGACGATCAGCAGGGTGGAGCGGGAGACCAGCAGCGAGCGGTCGACGCCGTCGAGGACGGCCGGCAGATCGGTGTGCGCGGCCGTGGTGCCGCTGAGCGCGGCCGCGCCGCGCAGCGCAGCGCTGCCGTCGCGGGCCGCGTCGCGCAGGGCGCCGATCCGGCCGGTCGTCAGGGTCGAGAAGTCGGCGGTCGCGAGCCACGCCGAGGGCCCGGCGCTGACCTTGCCGCCGGTCAGGGTCTCGGGGGCGGCGAGTAGCGGGCCGTACGTGGTGAAGTCGAGCTTGTTGACGCCGCGGCCGTGGAGATCGTCCAGGAGCTGCCAGTACGGGGCGTCCGCGCGGGCGGGGCGGTAGAGGCCGACGACGTCGACCGTCACCTTCGGGCCGCCGAGGCGGTCGACGAGGGTGAGGCGGGCGCCCGGCCTCAGCTTCAGCAGCCGGGCGGCGCTCCGCGGCAGCGCCACCTCACCGGCGGCGGCCGGCGCGTGGCCGTCCGTGATCCGCACCTGGGAGGTGTCCAGGGCCGCGAAGTGGGTGAGATCCGGGTCCCCGGACCGCGCGGCGGGCGGCTGGAGCGAGCGGGGCAGCGCGTACGGGCCCGACTTCAGCAGCGTCCGCACGGTGACCGGCAACCCCTCGAAGGTCTTCCGGGCGCCTTCGCGTACGGCGGTGTCGGCGGCGGCACGGGACGCGGCCGGGACGTCCGCCTTGACGACCAGGGCGGTGTCCGCGGCGTTGTGGGAGTCCGCGAGCGAGTGGCGCAGGGCGGCGTCGCCGATCGCGCCCGAGTACGCGGTGAGCGTCGCCAGGACCGCCGTCGTCAGCAGTACGGTCAGCAGCGCGGCGGCGAGCAGCGGACGATGCGCCCGCGCCCGCTGAAGGACGAACCTCGCGAACCCCCCGTACCACGCCACCCCGTCACCCGACCCCCGTCGTGACCGTCAACCCCCGCCACGGTCCGTCGCGTTGTCCAGACCTCCGGGCGATGCTGGCGATGCTGTCAGAGGGAAGCGGGGGCGGGTAAGCGGTTGTGCCCCGGACTTGACCGGATCGTGATCGGAATTCGGCGTCGTACGACCGGAATCCGGGACTCAGTGCACGCGCGCCGGGATCAGCCCTCGGTGTTCACCATCGAGGCCGCCGCGTACGTCAGGTAGTTCCACAGCGTGTGCTCGTGCTCCTCGGACAGGCCGAGCTCGTCCACCGCCACCCGCATGTGCTTCAGCCACGCGTCGTGCGCCGCCCGGTCCACCTGGAACGGGGCGTGCCGCATCCGCAGCCGGGGGTGGCCGCGGTTCTCGCTGTACGTCGTCGGACCGCCCCAGTACTGGATGAGGAACAGCGCCAGCCGCTCCTCGGCCGGGCCCAGGTCCTCCTCGGGATACATGGGCTTCAGGAGCGGGTCGTCGGCCACACCCTCGTAGAAACGTCGGACGAGGCGGCGGAAGGTCTCCTCCCCGCCGACCTGCTCGTAGAAGGTCTCCGTCTGAAGCGTGCCGCGCCGAATCTCGTTCACCCGTCCATCGTCTCAGACGGAGGGAACCAGGACTTGGGGCTTAGGACCTTCCGCAGGACAGTGGAGGTATGGGTGCGCACGCTCTCCACAAAGACCTGGAAGACCTGGCCGCCGAGGCGCGGGCCGAGCTCGTGGACCGGATCGACGCGAGCGGGGCCTGGGCGGACGACCCGGTGTGGCGGGAGACCTTCGCGGTCGTACCGCGGCATCTGTTCGTGCCGTACTACTACGTGGGCGTCGTGGGCGGTCACGAGCGCCGCTGGGGCGAGAGCCCGGACCCCCGCGCCCGGGAACGCTGGGTGCGCGGCGCCTACGCCGACGCCCCGCTGGCCACCCGGCTGCGCGACGGCGAGCTGGTCTCCTCCAGCAGCCAGCCGTCCCTCATGGCGATGATGCTGGCGGCCCTGGAGGTCGAGGACGGCGACCGGGTCCTGGAGATCGGCGCCGGTACGGGATACAACGCGGCGCTGCTCGCCCACCGGCTCGGCGACGACGACCTCGTCACCACCGTCGACCTGGAGCCGGAGATCACCGAGGCGGCCCGGCAGCATCTGGCCGCCGCAGGACATCACCCGGTCGTCGTCACCGGCGACGGCGCCCGCGGGGTGCCCGAGCGCGCCCCCTTCGACCGGATCATCGCGACCTGCGCCCTGACCTCGATCCCGCCGGCCTGGCTCGCCCAGTGCAACCCCGGCGCCCGCGTCCTGGCCCCGCTGGCCACCGGCCTGATCGTGCTGACCGTCCGGGACGCGGGGTACGCCGAGGGGCGCTTCCTGCACACGCCCGCCTACTTCGTGCCGCTGCGCGGCGAGGGGCGGCCGGAGCCGGAGCCCGCCTCGCTGGGCGGGGTGCCGCGCCGGGCACGGGAGGACGAGCTGTTCCGCTTCCTGCTGGACCTCACCCGGGGCAGCCTCACGCCGCAGGAGGCGTATCAGCTCTGGGAGCGGGAGGGGCGGCCGCCGCGCCGGCGGTACGGCCTGACGGTGAGCGGCGGGAACGAGTGGGCGTGGCTGGACGAACCGGAGGGGCCGTACGCGTGGCCCCTCCGCCTGCCCTGAGGTGTCGTCCTATCCGCGGCGGACCGTGATCGTCGTCCAGGCGCCCACGTGCACCCGGTCGCCGTCCTGGAGCGGCACCGGGACGAAGGGCTGGATGGGCTCCTCCGCGCCGTTGACCGTCGTACCGTTCGTCGAGTTCTGGTCGACGACCGCCCAGGAGCCGTCGGGCTGCTGCACCAGCACCGCGTGCTGGTGCGAGACGCCCGGGTCCTCCGGCGGCACCGACAGGTCGATGTCCGGGGTGTCGCCGGTGGAGTGCCGGCGGCGGCCGATGGTGACCTGGTTGCCGGTGAGCGTGCGCTGCTGCTCGGGCGAGTACGCGGGCAGGTTGAGACCCGCCGCCTCGGGCCCCGAACGCTGCATCATCGCCATGAAGTACTCGCGGTCCGGGCCGATGGTCGCCGTCCAGGTCGCCGGTCCCGCGGGCCGCTGCTGGAAGCCGGGGCCGGGCGGGGCCTGCGTGGAGCCGGGCTGCGGGTAGCCGTAGCCACCGGGACCGCCCTGGCCACCGGGCCCGCCGAAGCCGCCGGGTCCGTTCGGCCCGCCGGGGCCACCGGGACCGCCCTGGGTTCCGAAGCCACCGGGTCCGTTCGGCCCGCCGGGGCTACCCGGGCCGCCCTGCGTGCCGTAACCGCCGGGACGGTTGGGTCCACCGGGACCACCGGGACCACCGGGTCCATTGGGGCCGCCGAAGCCACCAGGGCCCTCAGGACCGCCGGGACCGCCGAACGCGCCGGGGCCACCCGGACCGCCACCGCCGGGGCCGCCAGGTCCGCCCTGCGCACCGAAGCCGCCGGGACCGTTCGGTCCGCCCGGTCCGCCGGGACCGTCCTGGCCCTGGCGCTCGCTGCCGAACGGCGGGATCGGCTCGGCGGGGCGGTTCATCTGCGACGGGCGGGAGCCCTGGTACTCGTAGGAGTCACCGCCGCCGTACGACGCACCCGGCGGCGGGCCCTGGAAGCGCACGCCCGGGCCGGGGGCCGGCGGGCGCGGGGCGGCCGGGGTGTAGGAGGTCGCCGTGTTCGTCAGGAAGTTCCACCGGCACTCCTCACAGAACGGCGCGCCGCCCTCACGGGGCGTGCGGCACTGCGGGCAGAGCTCCGGCTCGGGGTCCGGTACGGCGGACAGATGGGAGCGTCCGGGCTGGCCGCCGGCGCCCGGCGGGGGCGGCGGGAAGCCGTAGCCGCCGCCGGGGGCGGCGGGGAGGGGCGGAGGCACGGCACCGGCCATGCGGTGACCGCAGACCTCGCACCAGTCGTCGGAACCCGACTGGTGTCCGTTCGGGCAGGTCGGCATGTCGGCGCTTCCCCCTCTCACGTAAGGAGACTTCTCGGTCGCTTCTGTCTGCTTGTTCTTTACTTCTTTACACGAACAGTCTTTGTGGACCGGGTCTCGAGAGTCATCTCGTCGGCCTCCTCGACCTTCGCCTTCAACCGCACAGTACCTGTCGCGGCATCGACCACGTCCACCACCTTCGCAAGCAGTTTCGCAGTATCGGCGTTGCCGGAAGCGCTTGCGAGCTGAACGGCCCGGCCCAGTTTGGCCGTTGCTCCATCCATATCTCCCGCTTTGCGCAGATCGAGGCCCTGTTGGATGGCTTGCGCCAGTTCGGCCTGGCCGGTGTAGTGCGCGACCTGGGGGTTGATCGACGTCGAGGCGACCATGTCGTCGGTCCACACCGCCCGTACCAGCCCCTGGGCGCCCAAGTTCTGCGCGGTGCCGTCGGGTTGGGGGATCACGAGGGAGACGCGGGCGGCCAGCATCTCCTGGCCGATGTTCGCGACCGGGACCTCCACGCAGACGTGGTAGTCACGGGACTCGTCCCCCCAGGAGCCGGTGGGGTAGTCCCCGGCACGCGGGCCGGCCTCGGTGCGCCGGTCGGTCAACTCCTCGACGGTGGGCGCGACCTGCTTGACGAACTTGATGGTGGTGCCGACCGGCGTCCACACCCGCAGCGAGACGTCCGCGACCTCCTTGCCCATCGCCGTCTCCATCATCTGCGTGAAGTCGGCGGCCAGTCCGGCCGGGTCGGCGACGATGTCGGCGGTGCCGAGCAGTGCCGAGGCGATACCTGTGACTTCACTCACTTCCCAGTCGGTGCCCACGCCCCGTGCGTCACAGGTGAAGCGCCCGGCACAGGAGTCGAGGGCCGCCTTGAGGTCCTCGGGTGACTCGTGTTCGTTGCGGCCGTCGGTGAGCAGGATGCCGTGCCGGATGGTGACGTCCGCCGAGGACAGCAGCCGGTCGGCGAGCCGCAGCCAGGTGCCGATCGCGGTGCCGCCGCCCGCGCTGAGCTTGCGCAGCGCCTGCTTGGCCTGGTCGCGGGTGGTGCGTCGGCGACCGCGAGCCGCCCGCCGCCCGGATACACCTCCTTGGCCACGTGCGTGCCGCCGATCACCGCGAAGTGCACCCCGTCGCGCAGGGTGTCGACGGCCGCGGCCGTGGCGTCACGCGCGTTGCGCATCTTGGTCGGCGGGTAGTCCATCGACCCCGAGCAGTCGACCATGATCGCCACAGCCGCGTCCGGACCCTGGCCCTGCGGATAGAGATGGGGCGCCGTGACCGCGCTGCCGATGGTGCCGCCGCCGGTCGCGGACACCGTGACGATCGCGTTGACCTCGCGGCCGCCCTCCGGCAGGTACTCGTTCTGGTACACGTCCACCGAGAACTGCGGCACGTTGGACTTCGAGAAATTGGCCATGCCTGATCGAATCCCCCTTGAGAACCCCACGGTTGCAGGGCATACGACTGTGTGCGGACCGGTCCCCTCCGGTCCGGCGAGGCATCCCCGTACGAATCGGCCTCAGGCCGATCCTGCCCCCTGAGACGGGGCGGGGAACGGCACGAGGGCCACTGTTACGTTGTCGTGGCCGCCGCCGTCCAGCGCGTGACCGACCAGGACCTGGGCGCCGTGCAGGGGGCGGACGGCGGCATCCAGCGGCACGGCCTCGGCCATCTCCTGAGCGGCCTCCGCGTAGTTCCACAGTCCGTCGGTGCACACCACCACTACACCCGGCCGGTCCGGTTTGAAGGAAGCGGTGTGCGGCTCCAGTTCGTAGGCGTCCGCGCCGAGCCAGCCGGTGATCGCGTGGGCGCGCTCGTCGGCGTACGCCTCCGCCTCGTTCATCAGGCCCGCCGCGACCATCTGCGCGGCCCACGAGTCGTCCTCGGTGAGGCGGGCCGGCAGCGCGCTGCGGTCCACCGGCACCCAGTAGGCGCGGCTGTCGCCGACCCAGCCGACGACCAGCAGCCCGGACGTCACCACGGCGCCGACGATGGTGCACGCCGGGGCGTTCTGGTGCGGGGCGTGCTCGCGGGCCGTCTGCGGCTCGGCGGCCAGGGCGTTGACCGCGCGGGAGGCGGCGACGATCGCTTCGTGCATCGCCTGCTGCGGGTGGGTGCCGCGCGGCAGGGCGGCCAGCAGCGACTCGCTCGCCGCCCGGGACGCGGCGAGGGAGGCGTCGTCGGGGCGGGTCGCCGAGGAGACGCCGTCGCAGACGATCGCCACGGAGGCGGGCGAGCCGTCGGGCAGGGCGGCGGTGCCGACCGCGAACGCGTCCTCGTTGCGGTGGTGGCGCAGACCGCGGTCGCTGACGGCCGCCATCGGGCCGCACTCCTGCTCCATGTGGTCGCGCTCGCGCGGCTGGGCGTGCCCGCAGTTCTCGCAGTAGCCGTCGTGGTCGACGCGGCCCGCGCGGCAGGCCACGCACACCTTGACGCCCTCCGCCGGGGTCGGCGTCTCGGCGGCCACCCGCGGGTCCGGCGCCTGGAGCGGGTACTCGTCGGGCTCCGGGGGCCGGTCGAAGCGCACCCCGGAGCCGGCGAGACGGGCGAGCCGCTCGGCGGCGGGGGCGGCGGGGTCAGGCCGTGGTCGCCGGGGGCGGTGCCCGCGGGTTCGTGGGCGATCCCGGGGGCGGTGGCCGCGGGGTCGTGGGTGACCGGCCAGGGGTCGCCCTCGGGCGGCGACACCGGCGCCGAGCCGTTCACGGCGAGCGTCGGGTGGTCGTCGGGAGGTGCCGGTACGGCGGACAGGTCGTATCCGCACGCACCGCAGAAGCGGTCACCCGACTCGAGCGGCTCCGCGCAGCTCGGGCAGTTCGTCAGGGCGGCCTGCTGGGGCATCTGCGACATCAACTACACCCACGTCCGGGGGCGGTAACGGTTGGCACGTTCCACCAGGTCGATCCTCTCCTCGCCGCCCCGCGCGAGCCGGGCCAGCGTGCGGTACGAACGCTCCAGTCCGAAGCGGAGTCCCCGCTCGTCCAGCTCGCTGCCGAGCAGCACCCGGCGGGCGGCCGGATCGGCGCCCTGGCCACCGGAGAGTACCCAGTCCAGCGCGCAGCCGAGGACTTCGGCGGACAACTGCTCCCGGCGCGCCGGATCCAGTCCGTACGCGTCCAGCGCCTCGACCTGCCCGGCGGCGGCGGTCAGGTCGTCGAGGAACGGTACGTCACCGGCGGCGGCCGTGCGTTGACGCAGCCGCGCCCGTACGGCGGCCACCCGGGCCGCGGTGTAGTGGATGGACGACTCCGGAACCGACTCCAGGGTCCGTACGGCACTGGCGCGGTCGCCGGCGGCGAGCTGGACCCGCGCGAGCCCGAAGGCGGCGCTGACGTAGCTGGGGTCGGTCGCCCAGACCAGGCGGTAGTACTCGGCGGCGTTGTCGAGCTGGCCCAGCACCTCCGCGCACAGGCCGAGCGCCAGCTTCGGCGCGGGCTCGCCCGGGAAGGCGTCGTAGATGGCGTCGAAGGCGAGCGCGGCGGCTTCGTGATCGCCGGTGACGAGGGCGGCGATCCCGCGGTACCAGACCACCCGCCAGTCGTCGGGCCGCTCGTCCTCCACGCGCGTCAACGCCTCCAGCGCGGTGTGCGCGTCGCCGTTCTCCAGCCACGCCCGGATCTGCCGCAGCCGCGTCTCGACGGACGGCGCGGGCGCGGCGGCGAGCGCGCCCAGCAACTCCGCGGCGGCGGTCGCCATGAGCCCGGCGAGGAAGCCGGCGTTGGGGTCGGCGGGGTCGACCCGCGGCACGGGGAGGGCCAGCGCGGCGGCGGGCGTCGCGACGGGCTTGACCAGCGCCGCGGCACCCCCGGGCACCGGGACGGCCATGGCGCCCGCGGGCAGCGGGACGGCCGCGCCGACCGCGGTCACGGGGGCCGCGGGCAGAGCGACCCGGGCGGACCGGCGCGGAACGGCCACCCGAGCCCCCAGCCGCGAGACCTCCCCGTCCAGCTTCGGGAACAACTCCGTGTCCGGCACCCGCAGTTCGGGCCCGAACAGCGTCGACAGCGCGGGCCGCGCCCGGCCCGTCTGGAGCGACACGACCTCCCGCAGCACGCCCGTCAGCTGCTCCGCCATCTCCTGCGCGGAGGCGAAGCGGCGGGCCGGGTCGGGGTCGGTGGCGCGGACCAGGAGGCGGTAGAAGGACTCGTACTGGCGGAAGACCTCGATGTTGTCCGGGTCGGGCAGGGAGTCCACGAAGACGTTCGTGTAGCCCTGGAAGTCGAAGGTGAGGACGGCGAGCGTGCGGGCGACCGTGTACAGGTCGGACGCCACCGACGGGCCGACCTCGGCGACCTCCGGCGCCTGATAGCCGACCGTGCCGTAGATGGCCGACTCGTCGTCGTCCATCCTGCGGACCGCGCCCATGTCGATGAGCTTGAGCTGGTCCTCGGTCTGGATGGCGTTGTCGACCTTGAAGTCGCAGTACAGCAGGTTGCGGCTGTGGAGGTGGCCGAGCGCCTCCAGGGCCTCGATGCCGTACGCGCAGGCCTGCTCCACCGGGAGCGGGTCGCGCTTGCCGGCCGGGGTGCGGCGGTCGTTGGCGATCTCCTTGAGGGACTTGCCGCCGACGTACTCCATGACGATGTAGCCGTCCAGCGAGCCGGTGCGCTGGTCGAGGTGCTCGACGAAGTTGTAGATCCGCACGATGTTGGCGTGCTCGATCTCCGCGAGGAAGCGCCGCTCGGAGATCGCCGCCGCCATCGCGTCCTGGTCGCCGGTGTCGAGGAGGCCCTTGAGGACCACCCAGCGGTCGGAGACCGCGCGGTCGACGGCGAGGTAGACCCAGCCGAGGCCGCCGTGCGCGAGGCAGCCCACGACCTCGTACTGGCCGTGCACGATGTCGCCCGACGTCAGCTTCGGAACGAACGAGTAGGGGTTGCCGCACTTGGTGCAGAAGCCCTCCGTCCGCCCCGGGCGGTCGCCGCGCGAACGGCCCACCGGTGCCCCGCAGTCCGAGCGGGAGCAGAACCGCTTGCGCTCGGGGACCTCGGGGTTCTCCAGCACCATCGCGCGCGGGTCGGGGACGCGGCACGTCCGGCACCTGCACCAGGCCGGCGCCGAGCCGGCCGCGGGTGCTCGACCCGGTGCTGGAACCCGAACTGCGCACCGACACCGAGCGGCCCGTCGTACGGCCCGACAGGGAGCGGGAGAGGCGGCCCGACACCGAGCGCCGGGACTTCGACGACTGGGACGTGCTGCGCGAGGTGCTGCGGCTGCTGCTGGAGCGCGCACTGCCGCTGCCGGAACCGCGCGAGCCCTTGCCGCCGCCGGTGATCCCGGTCGGCGGGGAACCCACCATCCCGCTCGCCGACACCACGGGAGCGAGTCCGCAGGTGTCGCAGTACAGCTCACCGCCGCCGACATCCTCGTACGTCCCGTCGCAGTCCGGCCGCTGACAGGTCTGCTGTGCCGCCTGGCTCATGACTGGCCCTCCCCCCTACGGTCCTCTGGCCCGCTCTGCTCCGGTACGCGCGGGGCGCGCAGCAGTTCGGCGGCCGCGTGCTGGTAGCGCAGCACGGCCTGTTCGGCGACGCGCAGATCGCAGGGCGCGCTCCACAGCATGCGGCGCGCCGCGTCGTAGCGCTCGATCAGGAACGGGTCCTCGGCGAGGCCGTGCCGGGCGACCTTCGCCTTGTACGCGTCGAGGCGGCCGCGCAGCTCCGCGCGGACCGCCAGTGGCTGGGTGACCGCGGTCAACGACTCGCGGGCGCGCAGCAGTTCGTCCTCCGCCTTCTGCTCCAGCGACTCCAGGAGCGGGGACAGGCGGTGCCACTGGGCCTGTCTGCGGTACTCGGCGGCCGTCGCCAGCTGCTCCTGCAGCACGGTCGGCGGACCGCTGACGACCGGCACCTCCGTGGCCGCGATCTTCGCCAGCACCTCGCCGCGCGCGGTACGGGCCTCGGCGAGCGTGCGGTCCGCGCGGGAGAGCACGTCACGGAGCCTGATCAGCCGCTGCTCCGCGTCCTGGCGCACCGTCAGCACCGCGTCGATCTCGCGGCGCACGTCCTCCAGGGCGCGCGCCTCACGGTCGTACACCGTCGTGTCCGGACGGCCGCCGCCCGGAGCCGAACTGCCCGGGGTGGGGTTCCAGTAGGCGAGCGGGTCGGAGACCACCTGCTCGCGCAGGTGCGTCAGCGTGCGCGTGATGCGCTCCAGGTCGTCGCCCGCCGGGTGCTCGCCCGGACGCACGCCCACCGAGTGCGCGAGCTTGCGGGTGCGCTGGAGTTCGGCGGCCAGTAAATCTATCCGCGCGGGCAGCGCCGACCACACCGCGTCGGCGGCGACGACCATGTCGAGCGAGGCCGCGTACAGCTCGTTCATCCGGTCGACCAGCGCGGCGAGGCTGAACCGCTCGCTGAGCTTGCCCGAACCGCCGTGCAGGGTCGGTGCGTTGGCCGTCGCCGTGGCCGTGGCGCTGCCCGCGACCGTCACCGACTCGCCGCGCAGCAGTTCCGTCAGCTCCGCCAGGTCCTCACGGCTGGACCAGCGGCGCCGCGACCTGATCTCCCGGGCGCTGCGCAACGCGTCCGTGTACGCGTCGAAGTACGCCCACAGCAGCGTGATCGACGCCTCCGCGGACGCCCAGCGCTCCTTGGTGACACCCGTGAGCTCGGCGCCCTCCAGGAGCCTGCGGCCGGAGTGGTCCTGCAGGGCGAGGAGCGAGGTCTCGATCGCCTCGTACTCCGCGCCGAGCCGCGCCAGCGCACGGTCCACCTCGTCCCGGTCCATCACCGGCCCGGGGGGTCCCGTGACGCCCATCGATCACCTCTCGCTGCTGGTCTGGTTGTCGGGGGTGCAGTGCTTGCTGTTCGGGGTGCCTGTGCGGGTCCGTTCAGCTCGTGCGGAGGTACTCCGCCGGTGTCGGCGGCTTCGACTTCGCGGAGTCCTTGTCCAGTGTCGCCGACAGCCACTTGTCGTACGACGCCTGCCAGCCGTTCGCGGTGTCCTTGCGGTAGTCCGCCAGGATCTGGTTGACCCGGCGTACCAGATCGTCGGCCTTCAGGTTCATCGCCACGCCGTAGTACTCGGTCGTGAACGGCTCGCCCTTCAGCTGGACCGTCGGGTCCTGGGCCGCCTGGCTCGCGGCGAGGGCGCCGTCCGTCACCACGGCGTCCACCTCGCCGAGTTGGAGGCGGACGAGGCAGTCGAGCTGGTTGGGGACCGGCTCGACGATCTTCGCCGTCGCCGGGAGCCTGCCCGCCTTCTGGTCGTCCGTGAGCGTGGTGTTCGCCGTCGAACCCTCCGCCGTGCAGATCCTCTTGCCGGCGAGCGTGCCGTCGTACCCCTTGACCGTCGAGGACTTGGGGGCGAGGACCTGCTGGCCGGTCTTGAAGTACGGGGCGGAGAACGCGACCTGGCCCAGGCGCTTGCAGTTGATGGTCATCGTGCGCACCACCATGTCGACCCGGCCCTCCTGGAGCGCCGGTATGCGCTGGTTGGTGGGGATCGCCTTGAACAGCACCGCGTTCGGGTCGCCGAGGATCTCCGCGGCGATCCGGTGCACCAGGTCGATGTCGAAGCCCTCCAGCTCACCGCTGGTGCCGGCGTTCGGGTTGCGGTAGCCCCAGCGGTAGCTGTTCTGGTCCACGCCGACGATCAGCTTGCGCTTGTCTCCCACCCGGGCCTTGATCTTCTTGATGGTGTCGCCGTCCGCGCCCGACGGGGACAGCGTCTGCTTCTCCGGCGCCTTGGCGATCTGCGGATCCTGGCAGGGGTCGTCCTCGGCCCGCGCCTGGCTGCCGTGGGCCACACCGGTGCCGCCGGTGCCGGTGCCGTCGGCGCCCTTCGACTGCGTCAGCGGCAGCAGCAGCACGAACGCGAGCGCGAGGGCGCAGACCACCGCCATCGCGGCCACACCGCCCCAGCCCTTCAGACCGGCCCGCAGACGTCGTACGTTCATCGTCACGCCCCCTTTCACCGGTACTCCGACAGCCTGCGGCCGATGCCGAGGACCGCGCCGGCCGCGCCCAGGACGGCGAGCACCGCCGCTCCCACGGTCAGGCCCGTCATCGCGTCCAGGCCGTCGCCGGCCGCCTGCTTGAACTCGGTCTCCTCGTGCGCGATCGCCGTGGCGAGATTGTCGTCGACGCTGTCGAAGCACTCGCCCGTCGCGTTCTCGGGACCGATGACCCGGTTCAGCGCCGCCTCGTAGTTGCCGTTGTCGTCCTCGTCGCGGGCCGCTCTGTGGCGGTTCTGCCACTCCGTCATGTTGCCCTGGGCCGCGGTGACCGGCTTCTCGCCGGTGCTGTCGTCGGCGAGCTTCGCCGCTTCGGCCAGGCCCGCGCCGAGGGTCTTCATGTCCTTCTGGAAGTCGCTGTCGTACGCGTCCAGCGTCTGCTCCACGCCGTTCGCGTCCTTCACCGTGACCGTCTCGGCGCCGCGGGCGACCAGGGTGAGGTTCTCGTTGCCGCGCGCCTTCAGGGAGGCGATGCGGGCGTCGTGCAGGACGTTGAGGGAGCGGACGCCGTGGTCGTAGGAGTCGTTCAGGCCGGCGCGGGCGACGGTGTGGCCGACGACCAGCCACAGCAGGACGACGGTGGCGGTGGCGGTCGCCGCCACCAGGCCGTGGTTCAGGACCCGGTTGGTGCGCCGGTAGTTGCGGTGCTGGGCCCAGGCGAGCGCGGCGAGGACCAGGACGCCGAGGGCTATCGCCGCCCACGGGTAGGGCGTCGCGTCGTCGTAGTCGGCGCGCAGGCGTTCGTTCTCGCTCGTGTACAGGTCCTCCGCCGCCGGGAGCATGTCGTTCTGCATCTTCTCGTTGGCGTAGCGCAGGTACGCGCCGCCGACCGGGAAGCCCTGACGGTTGTAGGTGCGGGCGCGCTCCACGAGGCCCTTGTACTCCGGCAGGAGGCGGTTGAGCTTCGTCACCGTGGCCGCGGCCGGGGAGTCGGGGTCCGAGTTCGCGGCGGCCTTGACGAGGCCGGCGGCCGCCTTGTCGATGTCCTTCTCGTAGCGGTCGCGGGAGGTCGCCGTCTCCTGGCCGCCGGCGAGGAAGCCGCTGGAGGCGGCCGTGTTGGCGTCGGCGAGGCTGCGGTAGATGTCGGCGGCGGCGCTGCTGAGCGGCTGGCTCTTGTTGAGGACGTCGTCGGCGGCGGCCGCGCGGTCGGCCGTCTGCCAGGCGGTGACGGCGCCGAACGCGAGGACCAGGGCGGCGAGGAAGGCGCCGATGATGCGAGCGGCCGGTTCGGCCGCGTGGCGCAGGCGGTCGACGCCCTCGGCGAACGCGGTGCGGCGGGTTCCTGGGCGGTGGGGCGGTGGCCGGTGGGTGCCTGCCCTGCGCCTGGGGTCCTGGTTGCGGTGGTTACGGCATCGTGGGCATGCCGAGGCTCGGCGGTGTGCCGCGCTGCTTTTCGGCGGTGTGTCACTGTGACCTCCCCATGGTCATCTGTCGCCGCAAGTATCGCTGCCGGGACCGACAATGCGCACCGGCCTTCACTGGATCTTGATCGGATCGCAGCGTGTGCCGGAATCCCGGCACCGACAGCGCCCGCACCACCCTGCCCAATCCACGTCGGGGAATCTGTTCGGTTCCCGGTTCGGGCGTTCGGTGGGGGTCGCGTGGTGCGGTTCGGTTGGTGGGCGGGCCGCGCCGGGGTGTCCGTCCTCGGAACGGCGCGGAATCGGGCGTTCAGATAAGGCGCCCGTGTTGACGCGCCAACCGCTGCGGGCGGACACCCCGCACGTCCCTTCCGCCGTCGCGCACCAACGGTCCGTGGTGCGTCCGTCAGGGCTCGTAGTGCTCCCTCGTTCGCGTCTGGGCCGTCACTGGTGCCCCTACGTCGTCCAAGCCCAGGAGTGCCGCTCCCAGGACGGGGCTTGCCGTGACCACTTGGGGTACGGCCTTGGGGGCGCGGGTGGTGAGCAAGTCGCGTATGCCTGTGTCCAGTTGGGGGTGGCGTGCCGCCAGTACGCCGCCGCCCAGGAGGACCGGGGTCTCCTCCGTCAGGAGGTCCAGGCGGGTCAGGGCCACCGTGGCCATCGCCACCACCTCTTCGGCCAGGCGGTCCACCAGGGCGCGGGCCGTGGGGTCTCCGTCGGCTGCCGTGGTGAAGAGGACCGGGGTGAGTTCGTGGCGGCGGGCGGGGTGGATGTCCTCTCGGTGCAGGGCTTCTATCAGGGCGTACATGGACGGGAGGCCGAAGTGGGCGGGCAGGGTGCGGGCCAGGGCGGTGGCGTCGCCGCGGCCGTCCTCCGCCCTTGCCGCGTGCCACATGGCCTCCTCCGCGAGGCCCCAACCGCCGCCCCAGTCGCCGGAGATGCGGCCCAGTGCCGGGAAGCGGGCGGTGCGGCCGTCGGGGCGCATGCCGACGCAGTTGATGCCGGCGCCGCAGACCACGGCCACGCCGCGGGGTTCGGCGGCGCCGGCGCGGAGGATGGCGAAAGTGTCGTTGCGGACCGTGACGGTGGTGCCCCAGGCGCGGGCCCGTAGGGCTTCGGCCAGTTGCTCTTCCTCGAAAGGGAAGTCCGCGTTCGCCAGGCACGCCGAGATGTGGTCTGTGGTGGTGGCGCCGGCCGTGGTGAAGGCTTTCGTCACTGCTTCGGCCACGGTGTCCAGTGCCGCCTCGACGCCCGTCGTGTGGGGGCGGAAGCCGCCTCCTCGCGCCGTGGCCAGGACCGTTCCGTCGGCGGCCAGGACGGCGACGTCCGTCTTGCTGTTGCCCGCGTCTATGGCGAGGACACGTGCGGTCATGCCCACGCGAGATGCTCCCGGTTGTGTGCGATCAGGCGGTCGGTGAGGTGGTCGGCGTACTCGTACTGGCCGATCAGGGGGTGGGAGAGCAGCGCCTTGAAGACGCGGTTCCGGCCGCCGTGCAGGGCCGCTTCCAGGGCGAGGTCCTCGTAGGCCGTGACGTTGGCGATCAGGCCCGCGTAGAGGGGGGTCCGAGGGGGTGCGACGGGGAGGGGGGTGGGGCCCTTCTGGCCCACCGCCGCCTGCACTTCGATCACCGCGTCGTCGGGGAGGAAGGGGAGTGTGCCGTTGTTGCGGGTGTTCACCACCTGGTACGGGCTTCCCGCGCCGGTGAGCAGGGCCGCGGCCAGGTCCACCGCCGCCTCCGAGTAGTACGCGCCGCCGCGCTTGGACAGGAGCTCCGGCTTCTCGTCCAGGGCGGGGTCGGCGTAGAGCGACAGCAACTGGGCCTCCATCGCGGCGACTTCGGCCGCCCGGGAGGGCTTGGTGCGTAGTTCTCGTACGACCTCGTCATGGGCGTAGAAGTAGCGGAGGTAGTAGGAGGGGATCGTGCCGAGGCGGGTGAGGAGGGGGCGGGGGAGGTGGAGGTCCGCCGCTATCGCCTCGCCGTGGTGGGTCAGGAGGTCGGGGAGGACGTTCCGGCCCTCGGGGCCGCCCAGGCGTACGGCTGTCTCCCAGGTGAGGTGGTTGAGGCCCACGTGGTCCAGGTGGACCTCGGAGGGGGCCACGTCGAGCAGGGCCGCGAACTTGCGCTGGAAGCCGATCGCCACGTTGCACAGGCCCACCGCCTTGTGGCCCGCCTGGAGGAGGGCCCGGGTGACGATGCCGACCGGGTTGGTGAAGTCGATCAGCCAGGCGTCGGGGTTGGCGCGGCGGACCCGGTCCGCGATGTCCAGGACGACGGGGACCGTGCGCAGGGCTTTGGCCAGGCCACCGGCTCCTGTTGTCTCCTGGCCCACGCAGCCGCATTCCAGGGGCCAGGTCTCGTCCTGTTCGCGGGCCGCCTGGCCGCCCACGCGGAGCTGGAGCAGGACCGCGTCGGCGCCGTCCACGGCCGCGTCCAGGTCGGAGGTGGTGGTGATACGGCCGTCGTGGTGCTGCTTCGCGAAGATGCGGCGGGCCAGGCCGCCCACCAGGTCGAGGCGTTCGGCCGACGGGTCGACCAGGACGAGGTCCTCGATGGGCAGGGTGTCCCGCAAGCGGGCGAAGCCGTCGATGAGTTCGGGGGTGTAGGTCGAACCGCCGCCTACCACGGTGAGTTTCATTGCGGGATCAACCCTTCACTCCGGTGAGTGTCACGCCCTCGACGAACGCCTTCTGCGCGAAGAAGAACACGAGGATCACGGGGGCCATGACCAGCACGGTCGCGGCCATGGTCAGGTTCCAGTCGGTGTGGTGCATGCCCTTGAAGGACTCCAGGCCGTAGCTGAGGGTCCAGGCGTTCTGGTTCTCCGAGGCGTAGATCTGGGGGCCGAAGTAGTCGTTCCAGGCGTAGAAGAACTGGAACAGGGCCACCGCGGCGATGCCCGGCTTGGCCATCGGGATGACGACGCGGAGGAGGGTGCGCAGGTCGCCGCAGCCGTCGACCTTCGCCGCGTCGACGTACTCGTTCGGGATCGTCATCAGGAACTGGCGGAGCAGGAAGATCGAGAACGCGTCGCCGAACGCCATCGGGATGATCAGCGGCCATAGCGTGCCGGAGAGGTCCAGCTGCTTCGCCCAGAACAGGTACATCGGGATGATGACGACCTGCGGCGGCAGCATCATCATCGAGATCACCAGCATCAGGGACAGATTGCGGCCCCGGAAGCGGAACTTGGCGAGCGCGTACGCCACGGGCAGCGAGGAGACGACGGTGAGTGCCGTGCCCGCGCCCGCGTACAGGAGCGTGTTGCGCCACCAGGTCAGGAAGCCCGGGGTGTCGAAGACCCTGCGGTAGTTGCCCCACTCCCAGGTGTGCGGGATCAGGTCCCGGCTGAGGGCCTGGGTGTCGCTCATGAGGGAGGTCAGGAACACGAACACGAAGGGCAGGGTGAAGAAGAGGGCGGCGGCGAGGCCGAGGGAGTGGACCGCGATCCATTCCAGGAGTGCCTTGCGGCGGGCCGTTCGTTCGGCGGGGGAGGCGGGCGCCTTCACCTGCGTGGGCCTGTCCAGTACTTGGGTCATCGGTCAGTCACCTGCCTGGATCAGGCCGCCCCGGCGCCGCATCAGGAACGCGGTGAACACCATCGACAGGGCGAAGAGGACGAGGGCGACGACACACGCGGAGCCGTAGTCGAAGCGCTGGAAGCCGAGGTTGTAGACGAGTTGGGGAAGGGTGAGCGTGGACTTGTCCGGGTAGCCGGGCTCGAACTGGGTGCCGGCGCCCTGGATCACGCCCGAGGCGACCTTCCCGGCGATCAGGGGCTGGGTGTAGTACTGCATCGTCTGGATCACGCCGGTGACGACCGCGAACATCACGATCGGCGAGATGTTCGGCAGCGTGACGTAGCGGAACCGCTGCCAGGCCGACGCGCCGTCCAACTCGGCCGCCTCGTACTGCTCCTGGGGTACGTCGAGCAGCGCGGCCATGAAGATGACCATCAGGTCGCCGATGCCCCACAGGGCGAGCAGGGTGAGGGCCGGCTTGGACCAGGTGGGGTCGTTGAACCAGCCGGGTGCCGGGATGCCGACCTTCTCCAGGACCGAGTTGACCGGGCCCGTACCGGGGTTGAGCAGGAAGGCGAAGGCCATGGTCGCCGCCACCGGCGGGGCGAGGTAGGGCAGGTAGAAGAGGGTGCGGAAGACCCCCGTGCCCGTCTTGATCTTCGTGATCAGCAGGCCGATCCCGAGGCCGAACACGACCCGGAGACTGACCATCACCACGACCAGCCACAGGGTGTTGCGCAGGGCCGGCCAGAAGAACGGGTAGTGCTCGAAGACGTAGGTCCAGTTCTGGGTGCCGCTCCACGTCGGCGGCCTGAAGCCGTCGTAGTGCATGAACGAGAAGTAGACCGTCGAGATCAGCGGGTACGCGAAGAAGACCGCGAAGCCGATCAGCCAGGGGGACATGAAGGCGAGGGTGCGCAGCGCCGACCTGCGGCGCTTCGACGCCAGGGTGAGCGTGGCCATCACTTCGCCTGCGCGATGTCCGTGTCGATCTGCTTCGCCGCGTCCGCGAGGCCCTTGTGGAGGTCGGTGACCTTGCCGCTCTCGTAGGCGTAGCCGAGTTCCTGGATCGTGGTGAGGTAGACGCCGCCGTTGACCGAGGACGGGGCGGTCGTCGACTGCGGGTTCGCCGCGATGTCGAGGAAGGTCTTGAAGCGCGGGTCGTACTTCAGCTTCGGGGACTTCAGGGCGGCGAGCGTGGAGGGCACGTTGTGGATGGCGTTGGAGAAGTTCACCACCGCGTCGGTGTCCGTGGTGATGTACTTGACCAGCTCCCAGGCCGCGTTCTGCTTCTTGCTGGTGGCGGCGATGCCGGCGATCGTGCCGGTGATGTAGCCCTTGCCGTACTGGTCGGCCTGGTCGTCGGGGACGGGCAGCGGGGCGACGCCGATGTCGAAGCCGGGCTTGGCGTCCAGGGCCATGCCGAGCCGCCACTCGCCGTCGAGCTGCATGGCGACCTGACCGGTGTGGAAGGGGTGCTTGGGACCCCATTCGTCGCCGAGCTTGGCGCGGTACGTCTCCAGCTTGCGGTAGCCGCCGAGGGCGTCGACCAGCTTCTTCTGGACGGTGAAGGCGGCAGCGACTGCCGGGTCCTTCGCGATCGTCGACTTGCCGTCCTTGTCGAAGTACGTGGGGGAGAACTGGCCCAGGTAGTGCTCGGTCGTGGTCTCCCAGCCGTGGTAGTTCGGCATGAAGCCGAGCTGCTTGAAGCTGTCGCCCTGCGGGACGGTCAGCTTCTTGGCGTCGGCCTCGAACTCGGACCAGGTCTTCGGCGGGGCGCTGATGCCCGCCTTCTCGAAGGCCGTCTTGTTGTAGTAGAGGCCGTAGGCGTCGCCGAGGAGCGGGACCGAGCAGCGGTCGCCGTCGAACTGGGTGTACTCGTTCATCGCCGCCGGGAACGTCGTGGCCGGGTCGATCTTCGCCTTCTCGAAGAAGGGGTTGAGGTCGACCAGGGCGCCGGAGGAGCAGAACTTGCCGACGGCGTTGGTGGTGAAGGACGAGATCACGTCGGGCGCCTTGGAACCGCCCGCGCGCAGCGCCTGGTTGATCTTGTCGTCGGTCATGTTGCCGACGACGTTGACGTGGATGTTGGGGTGCGCCTTCTCGAAACCGGCGACCAGGGTCTTCACGGCCGTCACCTCGGAGTCCGCGCTCCAGGCGTGCCAGAAGTTGATGGTCGTCTCCTTGGAGGCGTCGTCGTCGGCGCCGGAGTTCGACTGGCCGGTACAGGCCGTGGTCAGGAGAGCGACGGAGGAAAGCAGGGCAAAAGCCGTTGTTCGGGCACGGTTGGGCATGGCGAAGTCTCCCTGGGGCGGGCAAAGGGGATGAGGGAAGGGCTCAGCGCGAGGTGTCGAAGACCTCGTCGCGGGTGGCTGCCAGCGCGCTCTCCAACGCGCCGCGCAGCACGGGCTGTTCGAGTACGTCGCCGACGACGAGGTGGGGGCGGGCCGCGGCCAGCTCCGCCAGTTCGGACTGGACGAGCGCGCGCAGCGGCTCGCCGCCGGCGGTGAGGCAGGCGCCGCTCAGGACGACGAGTTCCGGGTCGAGGACGGAGACGAGCGAGGCCAGGCCGGTGGCGAGGCGGGTCGCGTACGTCTCCAGCAGCTGCTGGTGGGCGGGGTCTTCGGAATGTGCGGCGCGGGCGACGAGGGCGGCGGCGACCTCGGCGTACGGGCCGCTCGGGATGTCGTCGATGCCGAGTTCGCGGGCGAGCCGGGGGACCGCCTGGGAACCGGCCAGCTCCTGGTAGCCGCCGCTGTTGGCCTTGGTGACCTGCCGTACCAGCGGGGTGCCCGGCACCGGCAGGAAGCCGACCTCGCCCGCGCCGCCGGTCCAGCCGCGGTGCAGCCGGCCGCCGAGGACGAGGGCCGCGCCGAGGCCGCCCTCGTTCCACAGCAGGACGAAGTCGTCGTGGCCGCGGGCCGCGCCGAGCCGCTGTTCGGCGACGGCGACGAGGTTGACGTCGTTCTCGTACTCCACCGGCATCGGCAGCGCGGCGGCGAGTTCACCGAGGAGGGCCGGGGTGTGCCAGCCCGGGAGGTGGGAGGCGTAGCGCAGCCGGCCGGTGCCCGGGTCGAAGGCGCCGGGGGTGCCGATGACGAGCCGGTGGACGTCGGCGCGGACCAGTGCGGCCGCCTTCAGGGCACCGTCGAGGGCGTCGGTGACCTGCTGGACGACCGGGGTGCCGGTCCTTCTGCCCGGGGTGGGCAGTTCGTACGAGCCGATCGTGCGGCCGGTGATGTCGGCGACGGCGGCGAGGATGCGTTCGGGGGTGACGTCGAGGCCGGCGGCGTACCCGGCGGCCGGATTCACCTCGTACAACTGGGCGTTGGGGCCGGGACGTCCCTCGGTGGTGCCGCCGGCGAGCACCAGGCCCGCCGCTTCGAGGCGGGCCAGGAGCTGGGAGGCGGTCGGCTTGGACAGGCCGGTGAGCTTGCCGATGCGGGTGCGGGACAGCTGCCCGTGCTCCAGAAGGAGGTCGAGGGCGGCACGGTCGTTCATGGCGCGGAGTGTGCGCGGGGTGCCGGCCATGTGTGCCCCTCTCCCGGGAGTGTTCCGCAGCAGACTCTACGGACCGTGACTGTTAGGAAAGTTTCCTGTTGGATGCAGGGAACATAGGTCTGGACCGTGAGGGAGTCAAGGGGGTGAAGGAAACCGTCCTCGCGGGAAACGGAGTCGTTACCTGCGACTCCGGTACCGGGGGCGCAACGAGTTCATCACGATCACGCCTTTTCGCAGGTAGGGACGTGCTTCTTCACAGCTTTCCGGCTTTTCATCGATCGGCTGCGAACGTGGGTTCGGGGCGCGGTGGGGGTGGGGCGTGAGGAATGCGGTGCGACGTGCCGTGCCGGTGGTGGTGCTGGCCTGCGCGGTGGCGGGCGGTGTGTCCGGGTGCCGGGTCGGCGGGGACGACACGAAGGCGGCGACGCGGGTGACCCGGCCGGCGCCGGCCCCGGCTTGCACGGGGGCGATCCGGTGGGGGCGGGTGAGTGAGGAACGGACCCTCATCGCGGTGTCCCGGGTCGTCACGGTCCGCAAGGACGACGGGGAGGTGCGGCTGTCGCCGCTCCGCGTGCGGGAGCTGGTGCCGCGGGTCGAGACGAGCGGGGCCGGGCCGTCGACCGAGCGGATCTTCGCTTCCCTCGACAAGCGCCTGGGGGACGCGTTCGAGGTGGCCCGGCCCGGCCGGACGTCCACGGCCGTGGAACACCCCGACGTCGCTGACTTCCTGGGCGACTCGGGCCGTTTCGTGTCCGCCTGGGGCGTGCGGGCCGTCGAGGCGACCTTCACGGCGGACTGCGGCGGTACGACACCGGTGTACGGCAGCGTCAGCACCTGGCACGGCAGCAGCGACGCCTCGTTGCAGTGCGGCGTGGACCCCGCCGAGCACGGCAACAAGGAGCGGTGGGTGACCGAGGCGTACACCCTGGCCTGCGGACACGGCTCATGAGGCTGCTCCTGGCGTGCTGGCGGGCGGCCGTGACCGTCCAGTCGCCGCTGATGGTCGTCCAGTTGGCGGCCGGGCTCGCCGACGACGGGTTCACCTGGAGCAACCTGGGGCGCCACCTGGTGACCGCGCTGCTCGTGTGGGGGACTCTCGGCCTGCTCTGGGCGGCGCTGGTGGGGGCGTGGCTCCGGCGCCGGTCGCGGACCGCCGGACTCCCGTTCTCCGAGCGGGCCCTGGACGACCGACAGACGCATCTGCTGCGCCCGGCCGAGGTCTCCGACGGCTGGCAACGGCGCACCCGCGACCGGCTGACCTCCTCCGACCGGGCCTTCCTCATCGCCGGCAAGGGTGAGGAGGAGGTCCGCTTCCTGTGGCGTCCGGGCCGCCGCGCCGACCACTCGGTGCACGGCTCCCTGTCCTTCGACGCGGCCGCCGGAACGGTCCTCGTCGACCTCCGCGAAGGCGACCACCACCTCGGCGTGGCCGGCCTGCGCAAGGGCACGTCGTACGTCGCGATGTGCCAGGTGGCGCGGGCGCTGGAGCTGAGGGGGACGGCCGCGGGATGACGGAAGGGCGGCGCCCGGGATCACGCCGGGTGCCGCCCTCCTCGTACGGCTGCTACTTCGGCACGCTCGGCGGGGCCAGCGGGGCGGCCGCCTCGGCCTGGGGGGACGAGGTGTTGGAGTAGACCGAGGGGGCCGCCACGGCCGCCGTCGGGTCGGGGGCCGGCTCGGGGTCCGCCGCCACGGCCGGGCCGCCGACGATGTCGATGTCCGCCGCGTCGAAGGCGTGCTTGAGGCGCCAGCGCAGTTCGCGTTCCACCGTCAGGGCCTTGCCCGGCATCGTCTTCGCGGAGACCCGCACGACCATCGAGTCGAGCAGGACGCTGTCCAGACCCAGGACCTCGATCGGGCCCCACAGGAGCTCGTTCCAGGGCTCCTCCTTGCTCATCCGCTCGGCGACCCCGTCGATCGTCGCCTTCACCTTGTCCAGGTCCTCGGACGCGCGGAGGGTGACGTCGACGCCGGCCGTGGCCCAGCCCTGGGAGAGGTTGCCGATGCGCTTGACCTCGCCGTTGCGGACGTACCAGATCTCGCCGTTGTCGCCGCGCAGCTTCGTCACGCGCAGGCCGACCTCGATGACCTCGCCGGCGGCCACGCCCGCGTCGATGGTGTCGCCGACGCCGTACTGGTCCTCCAGGATCATGAAGACGCCGGAGAGGAAGTCCGTGACCAGGTTGCGGGCGCCGAAACCGATGGCGACGCCCGCGACACCGGCGGAGGCCAGCAGCGGGGCGAGATTGATCGCGAAGGTGGAGAGGATCATCAGCGCGGCCGTGCCCATGATCAGGAAGCTGGCCACCGAACGCAGCACCGAGCCGATCGCCTGCGAGCGCTGACGGCGGCGCTCGACGTTCACCAGCAGACCGCCGAGGCTCGTGCCGTCGACCGCCTGGACCGTGCGGTTCATGCGGTCTATCAGCTTGGTGATCGCCCGCCGCACCACCACTCTCAGCACCGCCGCTATCACCAGGATCAGCAGCACGCGCAGACCGATCGCCAGCCAGGTCGACCAGTTCTGCTCGACCCAGCTCGCTGCGTTCGTCGCGCTCTCCTGGGCGTCCTGGAGCGAGGGGACGGTCGCGGCCCCGCTCTCCGACGGAGAGGGCGACGGGGTCGCGGTCGCGGCCAGTAGGACGGCGGGCAAGGACACGGCAGGTACCTCCAGGTGCAGCGTCCGACGCCCGGCGGATGGTCAAGGTCACGGAAAGGTCACCGGGCGGCAGACCCACCACACTAACGGTGCATCGTGTGGGGATCGTTGCAATGTTCGAGGGAGAGACCGTGCTCACCTGGGGATGAAGAAAGCAGTGGTCGCAGGTGTGGTCGAAAACACTCCCAGCCCGTTACCGGGAGATGGTGGCGCTTCCACCAGGCATGAGGGGAGACTGACTACAGATCGTCCCGGCGCGAGCCACGCGCCGCCGACGCCCAAGGAGGCATCCGTGCCGCATGTCCTGGTCCTCAACGCGTCGTACGAGCCACTGGGCGTCGTACCGCTCCGCCGCGCGCTCATCCTCGTGCTCGAAAACAAGGCCGTGTGCCTCGAGGAGTCCGGCGCCTTCATGCACAGCGCAACCGTCACAGTCCCCGCACCAAGCGTGGTCCGGCTCAAGCGATTCGTCCGGGTTCCCTATCGGGGGCCCGTTCCTCTTACCCGTCGTGCGCTCTTCGCGCGGGACGGAGGCCGGTGCATGTACTGCGGTGGCGTCGCAACCAGCGTCGACCACGTCATCCCGCGCAGCCGCGGGGGCAAGCACGTCTGGGACAACGTGGTGGCCTCGTGCCGCCGCTGCAACCACGTGAAGGCCGACCGACACCTGTTCGAGATCGGCTGGCGGCTGCGCCACAAACCCGCTCCGCCCACCGGCCTGGCCTGGCGCATCATCGGCACCGGGCACAGGGACCCGCGCTGGCTGCCGTACCTGCAGCCGTACGGCGCGGACGACGCCCTGGCCCGGATCGACGGCATCTCCGCCTGACGACGATCCGGGCCTTCGTGTTGTCCCGTGGGTGTGCTGTCCCGGGGGTCCCCCGTGCCCCCGGGACAACAGGTGTGTGCGCCTGCGAGGCGGTGATCACGGCCGTCTCACGTGTACCGCAGCTCCGCCGGACGCAGTGAGCGGCGCAGCAGCGGCAGCGAGGTCGCGGCGGCCAGCAGGCTCGCCGCGTACACGGCCACCGGGACGAACAGCGCCATGTACGGCACCTCCGGCGCCCCGTGCTCGGAGGCGGCCGAGGCGTACCAGATCCCGATCGTCATCCCGCCGAGCCCGGCCACCACGGTGGCGGGGGCCAGCGGGATCGCGGTCTCCAGCAGGGTGGCCTTCGCCAGCACCGAGTACGGCACTCCGCTCGCGGTCTGCGCGGCCAGGCCCCGGCGCCGGGTGGCGACGGACTCGGCGGTGCCGACGGCGAGCGCGGTGAGCACCAGGGCGAGGGCGACGAGAACGGCGAGGCCCGTGAGGTTCAGACCGTTCTCGTAGAAGCCGATCCCCTCCGCGTAGTGGCTCCCCCGCTCGTGCAGGACCGACAGCATCACCTGCCGTACCCCCAGGAACCCCGAGCCGACGACCGTCACCAGCAGCACCGCTGCATGGGTACGGGCCGCCGCCCACGGGTCGTCGCGCAGCCGTTCCGCCGCGATCAGCACCGCCGGGCTCTTGGCGCGGGCGGCCAGGCCCTCGCCGAGTTGCCGGGCCGAGGCGCCGGTCAGCCACACGGCCACCGCCCCGACCAGCAGACACATCGCGAAGATCGTGACCGGGCCCAGCGTGAACGGGAGCGGGTTGCCGAAGACAGGCGCGGCCGCCACATACACCGCGAGGAGCACGAGCAGCGCGGTCGCCGCCCGGAACAGCCGTCCCGGACCCCGGGCCGGCCGCACCCGCCGTACCCAGCCCAGCGGCGAGGCGATCAGCCGGCGCAGCGCCAGCGCGCTCACCGCCGCGCCCAGCACCGGCACCCCGAGCGCCACCACCGCGATGCCCGCCCAGGCCGCCGGGTCGGGGTGCCGCCAGATCCGGAGCAGGGCCGGCACGCAGAACACCGTGGTCACCGCCGCCGCCAGCAGACAGGCCAGCCCCGACTCCAGCGCGGCGATCCGCCGCGTCTGCGCGGGGGTGCCCCCGCGAGCCGCAGCGCGGCCAGCCGCCGGTCGCGGTGCACGGCGCCGATGCGGGCGCACTGGCCCACGAACCCGAGCACCGGTATGAACAGCAGCAGCAGTGCGGCGATCACGCCGACCCGGGTACCGGGCTGGTCGAGCAGCCCGCCGCCGACCGGCACGGTGAGCTGCCCCTCGAGCGGCACGAGCGCGGCGATCACCAGCCCCAGGCCGGTCGCCAGTGCCGCCCCGACGGCGATGAGCAGGACCCGCCACCCCTCCCGGCGGTCCGAGCCCCGGGTGAGCAGCCAGGCGAGGCGCAGATCGGCGCTCAGTCGCGTCCATGTGGTCACGCCGACACCTCCTGCGCAACCACCGTGCCGTCGCTCAGCCGTACCTCGCGGTCCGCGTACGCCGCCACCTGGGCGTCATGGGTGATCAGCAGGACCGCGGTGCCCGCCTCGCGGGCCGTGTGCACCAGGGCCGTCATCACCTGCTCGCCCGCCAGCGAGTCCAGCGCCCCTGTCGGCTCGTCCGCGAAGACCACCTTCGGCCGGTGACCAGGGCCCGGGCCAGCGCGGTCCGCTGGGCCTGGCCACCGCTCATCTCGCCCGGCCGCAACGCCTCCTGCCCCAGCACGCCGAACCGCTCCAGCCACTCCCGGGCCCGGACCTGGGCGTCCTTGCGGGCGGCGCCGGCCAGCATCAGCGGCAGGGCCACGTTGTCGAGCGCCGTCAGCTCGGGGATGAGCTGCCCGAACTGGAACACCACCCCGAACTCCGTGCGCCGCAGCTCGCTCAGCCGCTTCTCCGGCAGGGTGTGGAGCCGCTCCCCGGCGTAGCTCACCGTGCCCTCGTCCGGGCGGACGATGCCCGCGAGACAGTGCAGCAGCGTCGACTTCCCGCTGCCGCTGGCGCCGGTGACGGCCAGGATCTCGCCGGCCCGCAGGTCGAGCGAGGCGCCGCGCAGGGCCTCGGTCGGGCCGTGCGCCTTCACGAGGTCACGCGCCGCCAGGAGCGGCACTGTGGTGCTCATGCTGTGTCGACCTCCGCGGTCAGAGTGGTCAGCCGGGCCGCCGTCGTGGTCATCCAACGGAGGTCGGCGTCAAGGTGGTTGAGGGCGTAGTCCGCCGAGAGGACGGTCGCGAGATCGGCGTCCTTGGCGGTCTTGACCTGGGTGAGCTCCCGCATCCGGCCCATGTGGGCGGCGCGTTGGGCGCGCAGATAGGCGTCCGGGTCGCCGTCGGAGAGGATCGAGACGACGACCTTGGCGAAGATCTCGTTGGTGACGAAGGGCGCCGGCGGGGCGATCTCCGCGGCCCACCGGGCGAGTTCCCGCTCCCCGTCGGCCGTCGCACGGTACGTCGTACGCTCCGGGCCGCCGTCGGACTCGGTGGCGTCGACCTCGGCGAGACCGTCGCGGACCAGGCGCTGCAGGGTCGTGTAGACCTGCCCGTAGGCCAGTGGACGGGCCTGCGGGAAACGTTCGTCGTGGCGCCGCTTCAGGTCGTAGCCATGGCTCGGCCCCGAGGCGAGCAGCCCCAGCAGGATGTGGCGGGTGCTCATGGCGATCATTATGCACTCGATACATGTACTGAGTGAATAGTGAAGGCGGGCGAGGGGAAGTGATCTTGCGGGGCTCCTCGGAACGGACAGAATGTGACGAGAGCCGCGTTGTTCGCCTCCGCACGTCTGTCGTCGCTTCCGCTGGGTAGGGCTGCGGTATCCGCACGTCGTACAGGACACTCCCCACAAGGAGGCCCCCGTGGCCGCACCGGCACACCCCCTCTCCAAACCCGAGGCGTTCCTCGGCGCGCACGACTGCGTCTTCAGCGCCGAGGGCGCCTGCGCCGAGACCCCGCTGACCAGCGAACCGCCCCTGCCCGACGCCGAGCCCCTGACCAGCGAGCCGCCGCTGGCCGACGCCGCCCCGTTGACCAGCGAGTCCTATGCCGATGCGGAGCTGTAGATGACCGCTGCCGAGCCCCCGTCCGAGGACCTCTCCCGGCTTGCCGGGCTGCACGGCGTCGCCACCTCCTACAGTCCCGCCCCCGACCGCACCGTCGCCGCCTCGGCCGCCGCCGTCACCCGCACCCTCACCGCCCTCGGCGTCGACACCGCCGACCCCGCGGCGGCGCTGGCCGCCCGCGAGCGCGAGCTGCGCGCCCGGCTGCTGCCGCCGACGGTCGTGTGCTGGAGCGACACCCCGTCCGCCGCCCTCGACGCCCTCCCCGACGGCACCCGGCTGCGCATCACCACCGAGCAGGGCGAGACCCGCTCCGCCGTCGATCAACTCCCGCCCGGAGTCCACCGGTTGACCGCCACCGCGCCGGACGGCCGGGTCGCCGAGGCCCATCTGGTCGTCGCCCCCGCCCGGCTCCCCACCCCCACCGGACGCTCGTACGGACTGCTCGTCCAGCTCTACTCCCTGCTCTCCCGCCGCTCCTGGGGCATGGGCGACCTCGGCGACCTCGGCGAACTCACCGCCTGGGCCGGACGCGCGCTCGGCGCCGGATTCGTGCAGGTCAACCCGTTGCACGCGGCCGTTCCCGGCGCCCCCACCGACCCCTCGCCCTACCGTCCCTCCTCCCGCCGCTTCCCCGACCCGGTGCATCTGCGCGTCGAGGACATCGACGAGTACCCGTACGTCCCCGACCGCGACCGCGTCCGCGCGCTGACGGAACGGGCCGCGCACCTGCGGGAAGCGGTGCTGGATAAAGGGGCGTTGATCGACCGGGACGCGGTGTGGGAGCTCAAGCGCGAGGCGCTCGAACTCGTCCACGAAGTCCCCCTCGGCCCCGGCCGGCGCGCCGCCTACGCCGACTTCCTCGCCCAGGAGGGCGAGGCCCTCGAGGACCACGCCACCTGGTGCGCGCTCGCGGAGGTGCACGGCTCGGACTGGAGCCGCTGGCCGGCCGCGCTGCGCGACCCCCGGTCCCGGGAAACCGCCCGCGCCCGCGCCGAGTTGATGGACCGCGTCGACTTCTGGTCCTGGCTCGCCTGGCTCACCGACGCCCAGCTCGCCGCCGCCCAGCGTGCCGCCCGCGACGCCGGGATGGGCGTCGGTGTCGTCCACGACCTCGCCGTCGGCGTGCACCCGCAGGGCGCCGACACCTGGGCGCAGCAGGAGTACTTCGCCGCCGGGATGTCGGTCGCGCGCCGCCGGACGCCTTCAACGCGCGCGGCCAGGACTGGGGGCTGCCGCCCTGGCGCCCCGACCGCCTCGCCGAGTCCGGCTACGCGCCCTACCGCCGTCTGCTGCGCGCCCTGTTCCGCTATGCCGGCGCGCTGCGCATCGACCACGTGATGGGCCTGTTCCGGCTGTGGTGGGTCCCGCAGGGACTGCCGCCGACCGAGGGCACCTACGTCCGCTACGACGCCGAGGCCATGCTCGCGATCCTGGTGCTGGAGGCCTCCCGGGCCGGGGCGATGGTCATCGGCGAGGACCTGGGGACCGTGGAGCCCGGGGTGCGCGAGACGCTGCGTGAGCGAGGGGTGCTCGGCACGTCGGTGCTCTGGTTCGAGCGGGACTGGGAGGGCGACGGCCGGCCCCTGCCGCCGGAACGCTGGCGCGCGGACTGCCTGGCCACCGCCACCACCCACGACCTGCCGTCCACCGCCGCCCGGCTCACCGGTGAACACGTCGAACTCCGGCACCGGCTGGGGCTGCTGACGCGCGGGCTGGCCGAGGAACGGGCCGAGGCCGCCGCCGACACCGGGGAGTGGCTGGAGGTGCTGGCACGGCTGGGGCTGCTGCACGCTGCGGGAGGCGGGCGCGGGACCTCGACGGAGGAGGCCGAGGTGCAGGCCGTGCACCGGTTCCTGCTGCGCACGCCCGCTCGGCTGGTCGGCGTCTGGCTGCCGGACGCGGTCGGGGACCGGCGGCCGCAGAACCTGCCGGGCACCTGGGACCAGTACCCGAACTGGCGGCTGCCGATCGCGGACGCGGAAGGGAGGGCGGTGACGCTGGAGGAGCTGGCGGGGGAGCCCCGGCTGTACGCGTTGGTGGAGGTGCTGCGGGAGAAGGGGAGCGGGGGCTGAGACCGGGGCGTGGCCGCCTCATACGCACCCCCGGGCGCGCGGGCTCAACCGGCGTTAGATACTTTGGCACCGTGGACAAGAAGAACGCCCTGCGCGCCGGTGCCCTGGCTGCCGGTACGACGCTGATGATGCTGCTCATGACGTCTCCCGCGCTCGCGCTCACCCGGGACGACGGTGACGACCCCGGGTCCGGCCTGAGCGTCATCGAGACGCTGGGGCTCTTCGTCGCGGCCCCGCTCGTGATCTTCGGGGTCATCGCGGGCCTGGTGCTGGTCCTGGACAAGTCGCACGCGGACCACCGGGTGAACTCGCCCAAGAGCAAGGCGAAGGCCAAGGCCAACGCCTGACCCGGTGAGGGACTGAGGGGCCGAGGGTACGGCTCCACAGGTCACCGCAGGTTTCACGAGGGCGCCGGCCCTGTCCCGCGTACGCGCATCCGCCGTACGGGGTCAGGCCGGCGCCCTCGGTGTGTTCCCGGGGCCGTGGTCCCGGGCCCGCCTTCTCAGGGGCTCGGCGCCGTGAGGTACCGCTGCACCGTCGGCCCCAGCCACGCCACGATCTCCTCGGGGTGCAGCGCCACCGCCGGCGGGATCCGCAGCACGTACCGGGTGAGCGCCAGCCCGAGCAGCTGCGACGCCGTGAGCGCGGCCCGCACCGGGATCTGCTCCGGATCGGGGCACACCTGCCGGGCCACCGGCAGCAACTGGTCCCGGAAGATGCCCTGCATGCGCTCGGCCCCGGCCTGATTCGTGGCGCCGACCCGGAGCAGGGCGGTGAGCACCTCGTCGCCCTCCCACATGTCGAGGAAGTGCCGCACCAGGACCGCGCCGACGTCCTGCGGGGACAGTCCGCCGATGTCCGGCAGCTGCAGGTCCACGGCGACGGCCGCCGCGAACAGGCCCTCCTTGTTGCCGTAGTAGCGCATCACCATCGACGGATCGATGTTCGCGTCCTTGGCGATCGCGCGGATGGTGGCCCGCTCGTACCCGTCGGTGGCGAACCGCTCCCGGGCCGCGACGAGGATCGCGTCACGGGTCGCGTCGGAGCGGCGGGGGCGGGAGCGGGAGGTGGAGGTCGTGGTGCCGGTCATGCCCACGAGCGTAGGCCAACATTCGTTTGCCAACAACCGTTGGCCAATTTTGCCAACAGCTGTTGACTTCGCACCGCGCCCGGTCCTACTCTCGTCAACAAGCGTTGGCAAACAAACGTTGGCCTACGAGTGTTGGCACATAGGAGGCCCCTCATGAACGGCACCGGCACCGGCACCGGAACAGGCACCGACATCGGCACCGACAGCACCACGCACCCCGTGATCGTCGTCGGCTCCGGCCCCACCGGCCTGCTCCTCGCCGGTGACCTCGCCGCCGCCGGCGGCCCGGTCACCCTCGTCGAGAAGCGCCCGCACCGGATCAGCAACCTCTCCCGGGCCTTCGGCGTCCACGCCCGCACCCTGGAGCAGCTCGACGCCCGTGGCCTCGCCGACGACCTGATGGCCACCGGCGACACCATCACCGGCCTGCGTCTCTTCCGCCGGCTGTCGCTCGACCTCGGGACCCTGGAGTCCCGCTTCCCGTTCCTGCTCATCACCCCGCAGTACGAGGTCGAGCGGCTGCTGGAGCGGCGGGCGCGGGAGGCCGGGGTGGAGTTCCGGTACGAGAGCGAGGTCGTCGGGCTGCGGCAGGACGACGCCGGGGTCGACCTCGACGTACGCGGCCCCGACGGGGTGACCGTCACGCTCCGCGCGGAGTACGTCGTCGGCACCGACGGCCACCACAGCGCCGTGCGCCGCGCGATCGGCGTGGACTTCCCCGGCGTCGCCGTCATCAAGTCCCTCTTCCTCGCCGACGTCCGGCTCGCCGAGAAGCCCGAGGGCGTCCTCACGGTCAACGGGGCGGACGACGCCTTCGCGATGATCGCCTCCTTCGGTGACGGCTGGTACCGGGTGATGGGCTGGAACCGCCGGCACGAGGTCCCCGACGACGCCCCGCTCGACCTGGACGAGATCAAGGAGGTCACGCGCCGCGCGCTGGGCACCGACTACGGCATGCACGACGCCCGCTGGCTCTCCCGGTTCCACAGCGACGAGCGCCAGGCGCCGCGGTACCGGGTCGGCCGGGTCTTCCTCGCCGGGGACGCCGCGCACGTCCACTCCCCGGCCGGCGGCCAGGGCATGAACACCGGCCTCCAGGACGCGGCCAACCTCGGCTGGAAGCTGGCCGCGGCCGTCCAGGGCCGGGCCCCCGAGGGGCTCCTCGACACCTACGAGGCCGAGCGGCACCCGGTGGGCAAAGCGGTGCTGCGCAGCAGCGGCGGCCTGGTCCGGCTGGCCCGCGCGCAGAACCCGGCGGTGCGTGTGCTGCGGGGCCTGGTGTCGGCCTTCGTCAACGTGGCCCGGCCGGTGCAGCGCAAGGCCCTGGGCCAGGTCTCCGGCATCGGCTACCGCTACCCCGCCCCCCGGGGCGCCCACCGCCTCACCGGCACCCGCGTCCCCGACGTCGCCCTGACCGGCGGCCGCCTCTACGAGGCCCTGCGCGGCGGCCGGTTCGTACTGATCACCCCGGAGGCGTACGACGACCAGGGCGCCCGCAAGGACCGGCTGACGGTGGCCCACTGGACGAGCGACCGCCGCATGACCGTGCTGGTACGCCCCGACGGATACGTGGCCTGGACGGCGGACTCGGCGAACCCGGCGCAGATCGAGGCGGCCCTCACCGCCCACCTCGGTGACTGACCGGCCCTAGCGGCCCGTCTCCTCCGTACCGGCCAGCAACTCACGCAACAGGTCGGCCAGTTGGCCGGCCTGTTCGGCGTTCAGAGCGGACAGGGCCGTCGTCTCGGCGGCCAGGCCGGCGCCGACCGCCTCGTCAACGGTGGTCAACCCCTTCTCCGTCAGGGTCACTTGGAGGCCGCGGCGGGCGTGGGGGTCGGGGGGAGCGGCGGATCAGGCCCGCGCGTTCCAGCTTGTCGAGGCGGCCGGTCATGCCGCCGGTGGTGAGCATCAGCGTGCCGGAGAGCTGGCGCGGCGAGAGGGTGTAGGGCTCGCCGGACCGGCGCAGGGTGGCCAGGACGTCGAACTCGCCGCGAGCGATCCCATAGGGGGCGTACGCCCGTTCCATGCGGTCGCCCATGGCGCGGGAGAGGCGGAAGATCCGTCCGAAGACCTCCATCGCCTTGGTGTCCAGGTCGGGCCGTACGGCCGCCCACTGGTCGACGATCGCGTCGACGGGGTCCTTGCGCGATGCACTCATGCGGAGAGTATCCGCCCCGTTCCGGTCGCCCGCAAGAAAGTGGGTTGACAGTAAGTAGCTTAGCGCTAAGCTAATTACTGCCAAGCGACCCTTCGGAAGGGGTGTCGTCGTGAACCGCGCCGCGACCGTCCTGCTCACCGCCCTCGCCCCCGTCTCCTGGGGCACCACCTACGCCGTCACCACGGAGTTCCTCCCGGCCGACCGCCCCCTGTTCACCGGCCTCATGCGGGCCCTGCCCGCCGGTCTGGTCCTGCTCGCCCTCGCCCGGGTGCTGCCGCGCGGCATCTGGTGGGGGAAGGCCGCGGTGCTCGGCGCGCTGAACATCGGCGCCTTCTTCCCGCTGCTGTTCCTGTCGGCGTACCGGCTGCCCGGCGGGATGGCGGCGGTCGTCGGGTCGGTCGGGCCGCTGTTCGTGGTGGGACTCTCGGCGGTGCTGCTGGGGCAGCGGCCCACGGCCCGGAGCGTGCTGACCGGGGTCGTGGCGGCGTTCGGCGTCAGTCTCGTCGTCCTGAAGGCGGCCGGGGCCCTCGACGCCGTCGGCGTTCTGGCGGCGCTCGCCTCCGCCGCCTCCATGTCCACCGGCACCGTGCTGACCAAGCGCTGGGGCCGCCCCGACGGCGTCGGCCCGCTCGCCCTCACCGCCTGGCAACTGACCGCGGGCGGGCTGCTCATCGCGCCGCTCGCCTTCCTGGCCGAGGGCGCCCCGCCGGCGCTGGACGGGCCGGCGATCGGCGGCTACCTCTACCTCGCGCTCGCCAACACGGCCGTCGCCTACTGGCTGTGGTTCCGCGGCATCGGCCGCCTCACCGCCACCCAGGTCACCTTCCTCGGCCCGCTCTCCCCGCTGACCTGCGGCGGTCGTCGGCTGGGCGGCGCTCGGACAGGCGCTGACGCCGGTCCAGCTGGCGGGCATGGCGCTGGCGTTCGGGGCGACGGTGGCCGGCCAGCTCCGGCAGCGGACCCCGGCGGCCGCGGACGCCCCGATCCGATCGTTCAGTTTCCCTGAAAAGAACGCTCGGAAAGATTCGATGGACGTGACAGGTCCGGCGCTGCGACGGTAGATCAACCGAGATCACCGAGCAGGGGAAGGACCCACGTGACCGACGTCCTCGAAAGGACCCCCACCCGTACCACCCCGACCCCGAGGGCCGCGCGGACCGCCGCCCTCGGGGTCGCTTGCGCCGCCCTCGCGACCGTCGTCTGGTCGGGCAGCTTCGTCACCTCCCGCGCGCTGCACGACAGCGTGCCGCCCGTTCAGCAGGCCTTCTGGCGCTGGGTCGTCGCGCTCGTGGCGGTCGCCGTTCGGGGCGCGGCAGGCCTGGCGGCAGCGGGCGGCGATCCGTCGGCACCTCGGCTTCGTCGTCCTCGCCTCGTTCCTCGGCGTCACCGTCTACAACACCTTGGTGAACCAGGCCGGGGTGACCACCCCCGCCGCCACCATGGGCATGATCATGGCCGCGTCGCCGGTCCTGATGGCGGTGTTCGAGCGGGCGTCGGGCGTACGGCTGGGGCGACGCAGGGGCGCCGGGCTGCTCGTGGCCTGCGCGGGGGTGCTGCTGCTGATGGGCGGAGGCGCGGGGTTCGCGGCCGGGGACCTGTGGATGATCGGCGCCGCTTGCTGCTTCGCCGGGTACAGCGCGCTGCTGCGGCGCCGCCCCGCCGAACTCGGGGGTACGGCCTTCCTCTTCACCACGTTCCTCGTCGGCGCCGGGCTGCTGCTGCCCGCGCAGGGCGTGAGTCTGGCGGTCCAGGGAGGCTTCACCCCGACGACCGCGACGGTGCTGCCGCTGGTGTACGTCGGGGTGGCCTCCTCGGCCGTCGCCTTCTTCGCCTGGAACAAGGCGATCGCCCTGGTCGGCGCGGCCCGTGCCGGGATCGTCTATTACCTTCAGCCGGTGTGCGTGGCCCTGCTGTCCTGGGCGGTGCTCGGGGAGACGGTCGGGCCGGTGCAGGTGCTGTGCATGGCGCTGATCCTCGGCGGGGTGATGTGGGGCGCCGTCTCGTAGCTTGCGTAGGTTGCCCCCATGGTCGAGTGGGACATCCGGAAACTGCGCATCCTGCGGACCCTGCGGGAGCAGGGCACCGTGACCGCGACGGCCGAGGCGCTGCGGATGACGCCGTCGGCGGTGTCGCAGCAGCTGACCAATCTGGCGAAGCAGGTGGGAGTGCCGCTCCTGGAGGCGCAGGGGCGGCGGGTGCGGCTCACGGACGCGGCGCTGCTCGTGCTGCGGCATGCCGAGGCGGTGTTCGAGCAACTGGAGCGCGCGGACGCGGAGTTGGCGGCGCATCTGCGGGGCGAGGTGGGGGAGGTGCGGGTCGGTGCCTTCTCGACCGCGGTGCCCGCGCTGGTCGTACCAGCGTGCGGGCGCTGCGGGATTCGGCTCCCGGGGTGAGCGTGCGGGTGCGGGAGGCGGAGGCGGGGGAGGCGTACGAGCTGCTGGCCGCCGGGGAGGTCGACCTCGCGCTGTCGCTGGCCGCGCAGGCGCCGGTGGTGGGGGACGGGCGGTTCACGCGGGTGGAGCTGCTGGCGGACCCGCTGGATGTGGCACTGCCGCGGGGGCACGAGCTGGCGGGTGTGGCGGGGCTGCGGTTGGCCGACCGTGGCCGGGGAGCCGTGGATCTTCGGGGGGAGCGGGCCGTGGTCGGACATCACCCGCGGGGCGTGCGAGGCGGCGGTTCACGCCTCGGCAGGGCACTCGGCGGCGGGTGGACGGCGATCCTGGCGATGGTGGAGGCGGGCATGGGGTGGCGCTGGTGCCGCGGATGGCCGCGGTGGGGAGGTGGGGTGGTGATGCGAGCTGGGGCGACCGGCCGGTGCGGCATGGTGGCGGCGGTGCGGAGGGCAGCGAGGCGGGGTCGTGGTGGGGCGGGTGCTGGCGGCGCTGGAGGGGTTGCTGCGGGGTGGGGTGAGGTGCGGCGGGTGGGGGCTGAGGCGGGCGTTTCGCTTGCCCGCGCCGGCAGGTGCCGCTGCGCCCACCCGTGCCGCCAGCGGCACGACTGCCCGCAGCTGAGAGGTCCACATGAGCGACCAAGGGGCGCGGGGAACTGCGCGACCAGCCCCCACCGGCCCGCACGCGCGACAAGGGGCGCCCGGAATGACTCCGAGCGCCCCATCCACGTACCGGCGGCTACTACTCCGTCGCCGCCGCGTCCGCTGCCTGGGCCTTCAGAGCCCGCTCCACGCCCGAGCGGGATTCCGAGACCAGGCGGCGCAGGGCCGCGTTCGGTTCGGCCGAGGTCAGCCAGGCGTCCGTCTTGGCCAGGGTCTCCTCCGAGACCTGGATCGACGGGTAGAGGCCGACCGCGATCTGCTGGGCGATCTCGTGGGAGCGGGTGTCCCAGATGCCCTTGACCACCTCGAAGTACTTGTCGGTGTACGGCGCGAGCAGCTCGCGCTGGCCGGTCTGGACGAAGCCGCCGATCACCGCTTCCTGGACCGCGTTCGGGAGCTTGTCGGACTCCACGACCTGCGCCCAGGCCTCCGCCTTCGCCTCCGCCGTGGGACGGGCCGCGCGGGCGGTCGCCGCGTGGCGCTCGCCGGCCGCGGTCTTGTCCCGCTCGTACTCGCCGGCGATCTCGGCCTCGTCGAAGCGGCCGACCGCAGCGAGGCGCTCCACCAACGCCCAGCGCAGCTCGGTGTCGACGGCCAGGCCCTCGATCGTCTGCGAACCGTCCAGCAGGGCCTCCAGGAGGTCCAGCTGCTCCGGCGTACGGGCCGTCGCCGCGAACGCGCGCGCCCACGCCAGCTGGTGGTCACTGCCCGCGGTCGCCGACCGCAGGTGCGCCAGCGTGGCGTCGGTCCAGCGGGTCAGCAGCGCCTCGCGGGCCGCCGGGTCGGCGTACAGCTCGATCGCCAGCTTCACCTGGCGGTGCAGCGACTGCACGACACCGATGTCCGACTCCTTGCCGATACCGGACAGGACCAGGGAGAGGTAGTCGCGGGTCGCGAGTTCCGCGTCGCGCGTCATGTCCCAGGCCGACGCCCAGCACAGGGCACGGGGGAGCGAGGACTCGAAGTCGCCCAGGTGCTCCGTCACGAACGCCAGGCTCTGCTCGTCCAGGCGGACCTTGGCGTACGACAGGTCGTCGTCGTTCAGCAGCACGACCGCCGGGCGGCGCTTGCCGACCAGCTCCGGCACGGCCGTCAGCTCGCCGTCGACGTCCAGTTCGACGCGCTCGTCGCGGACCAGCTTGCCGCTGTCCTCGTCCAGCTCGTACAGGCCGACCGCGATCCGGTGCGGGCGCAGCGTCGGCTCGCCCTTCGCGCCCGCCGGGAGGGCCGGGGCCTCCTGGCGGATGGCGAAGGACGTGATGACGCCGTGCTCGTCCGTCTCGATCTCGGGGCGCAGGATGTTGATGCCGGCCGTCTGGAGCCACTTCTGCGACCAGGTGCCCAGGTCGCGGCCGGAGGTCTCCTCCAGCGCGCCCAGCAGGTCCGACAGCCGCGTGTTGCCGAACGCGTGCCGCTTGAAGTACGCCTGCACGCCCGCGAAGAACTCGTCCATGCCGACGTACGCCACGAGCTGCTTCAGCACGCTCGCGCCCTTGGCGTAGGTGATGCCGTCGAAGTTGACCAGGACGTCGTCCAGGTCACGGATCTCCGCCATGATCGGGTGCGTGGAGGGCAGCTGGTCCTGCCGGTACGCCCACGTCTTCATCGAGTTCGCGAACGTCGTCCAGGAGTGCGGCCAGCGGCTGTCCGGCGCGTACGCCTGACAGGCGATCGACGTGTACGTGGCGAACGACTCGTTCAGCCACAGGTCGTTCCACCACTCCATGGTGACCAGGTCGCCGAACCACATGTGGGCCAGCTCATGGAGGATCGTCTCGGCACGGACCTCGTACGCGGCGTCCGTGACCTTCGAGCGGAACACGTACTGGTCGCGGATGGTGACCGCGCCCGCGTTCTCCATCGCGCCCGCGTTGAACTCCGGCACGAACAGCTGGTCGTACTTCTTGAAGGGGTACGCGTAGTCGAACTTCTCCTGGAACCAGTCGAAGCCCTGCCGCGTCACCTCGAAGATCGCGTCCGAGTCGAGGAACTCGGCGAGCGAGGGACGGCAGTAGATGCCGAGCGGGACGGACTGGCCGTCCTTCTCGTAGACGCTGTGGACCGAGTGGTACGGGCCGACGATCAGCGCCGTGATGTACGACGAGATGCGCGGGGTCGGCTCGAAGACCCAGACGTCGTCCTTAGGCTCCGGCGTCGGGGAGTTGGAGATGACCGTCCAGCCGGTCGGCGCCTTCACGGTGAACTGGAAGGTGGCCTTCAGGTCCGGCTGCTCGAAGGAGGCGAAGACGCGGCGGGCGTCCGGCACCTCGAACTGGGTGTACAGGTACGCCTGCTGGTCGACCGGGTCGACGAAACGGTGCAGGCCCTCACCCGTGTTGGTGTAGGCGCAGTCCGCCGCCACGCGCAGGACGTTGCGGCCCTGGAGCAGGCCGGGGAGCGCGATGCGGGAGTCCTTGAAGACCTCCGCCGGGTCGAGCGCGTCGCCGTTCAGGGTGACCTCGTGGACCTCCGGGGCCACCAGGTCGATGAAGGACTCGGCCCCACTCTCGGCCACGTCGAAGCGCACCGTGGTCACGGACCTGTAGGTACCGCCCTCTTGCGCGCCGGAGAGGTCGAGATCGATCTCGTAGGACTCGACGGTGAGCAGCTGGGCTCGCTGCTGAGCCTCTTCGCGAGTCAGGTTTGTGCCAGGCACGCGGTCATCTCCTCGTTATGGGTAGGTTCGGCGGTTCCGCCATCCTTCCATGGGAGCCGGACGAAACGCGATGTCCGGAACCCGCCGGTGACCGGGGAGGACACCCGGGAGGCTGGAGCACATGGCACACACGACCACCTACACCGCACGCCCCGTTCCCCCGACCGCTCTGAAAGAGCTCCGCTCCACCGACGACTCGGGGCGCGAGATGGTTCCCGTGACCGACGACGAGGGCGGCGCGCCCCTGAGGTGCTGTCTGCGGCGCAGTGCGCCGGGGGAGCGGATCGCCCTGGTGTCGTACGCCCCGCTGCGGCGCTGGGCCGCACAGACGGGCGCCGAGCCGGGGGCCTACGACGAGCAGGGGCCCGTCTTCATCCACGCCGAGGAATGTCAGGGGCCCGAGGGCGACGGATACCCGTTCGACAACGCCCACCGGACCGTCCGCCGCTACTCCGCCGACGGGCACATCCTCGGCGGCGAGCTGGTCGCCACCCTCGACGACGACGCCTTCCGGAACGCGTTCGACGACCCGGCCGTGGCGCTCGTCCACGTCCGGGCCGTCGAGTACGGCTGCTTCCTCTACGAGGTCAGAAGGGGGTAGGCGTCAGCCCTTCAGCTCCGCCGCCACCAGCTCCGCGATCTGCACCGCGTTCAGGGCCGCGCCCTTGCGGAGGTTGTCGCCCGAGACGAACAGGGCGAGGCCGTTGTCGACGGTCTCGTCGCTGCGGATGCGGCCGACGTAGGAGACGTCCTTGCCGGCGGCCTGGAGCGGGGTGGGGATGTCGGAGAGCGCGACACCGGGGGCGCCGGCGAGCAGCTCGGTCGCGCGCTCCGGGCTGATCGGACGGGCGAAGCGGGCGTTGAGCTGGAGCGAGTGGCCGGAGAAGACCGGGACGCGCACGCAGGTGCCGGACACCTTCAGCTCGGGGAGCTCCAGGATCTTGCGGGACTCGTTGCGGAGCTTCTGCTCCTCGTCCGTCTCGTTGAGGCCGTCGTCGACGAGGTTGCCGGCGAAGGGCAGCACGTTGAAGGCGATCGGACGCTTGTAGACCTGCGGCTCGGGGAAGTCGATCGCCTCGCCGTCGTGGGTCAGCTTGTCGGCGTCGGCGACGACCTTCTGGACCTGGCCGTGCAGCTCCGCCACGCCCGCGAGGCCGGAACCGGAGACCGCCTGGTACGTGGTGGCGACCAGCGCCGTCAGGCCCGCCTCGGCGTCCAGCACCTTCAGGACCGGCATCGCGGCCATGGTGGTGCAGTTCGGGTTGGCGATGATGCCCTTGGGACGGTCCGCGATGGCGTGCGGGTTCACCTCGGAGACGACGAGGGGCACCTCGGGGTCCTTGCGCCAGGCCGAGGAGTTGTCGATCACGACCGCGCCCTGCGCGGCGACCTTCTCGGCCAGCGCCTTCGAGGTCGCGCCGCCCGCCGAGAACAGCACGATGTCCAGGCCCGTGTAGTCCGCCGTCGCCGCGTCCTCCACCGTCACGCCGTCCAGGACCGTCCCCGCCGAGCGGGCCGAGGCGAACAGACGCAGCTCGGTGACCGGGAACTCCCGCTCCACGAGGATCCTGCGCATGACCGTGCCGACCTGGCCGGTGGCTCCGACGATTCCTACCTTCACGACGACTCCTTCTACGTGGCGGGTGCGTGGCCTGGACGTTTCCATCATGCGTCTCTTACCGGCCGGTGTGTCCAATCCTTTGCCCGAGGGATGGGACGGCATGCCGGTCAGGGCCGCAGTTCCAGCGTCCACTCGCCGAGGCACCGGACGTGGAGGATCGCGTTCGATATGCGGTACGGACCGGAAGAAGCGGTGAGTTTCCGGTGCGGGAAGAGGTTTTCGTCCAGTTCGAAGACATGGATCATGGCCGTTCCGACGACCACCAGCTCGGCCTCGGGCCCGGTGTGACGTACGACTCCATACCAGCCGCCCGGCGTCCGCGCGCCGAGCACGGGCGCGGCACTGAGCGGGGCCGGCTCCAGCCGCCACTTCGTGTCCTCGGCCGCCCGGACCGTGATGAAGCAGGTGCCGCCGGGGTCGACCCACACCGGCCCGAGGGTGGGGCGCCGGCGGCCGAGCGTGTCGGCGATGGTCGTGGACTTGCCATAGGGGTGGTTCAGGGACCAGGCGCTGAGGTGCTCGTCGTTGCCGCGGGAGGTCCGCTGCACCGTCATCAGGGTGGGTGGCCCCTGATAGCGCAGGACGGTGCTGCCCCGGCCCTCGGTCGGGCCGGTGAGCAGCGGCGCCTGCTCCTCGGGCAGCAGCCGCAGCGTCCAGTCGCCCCCGCACTTGACCCGCACGGCCTGCTCGGCCCGGCCGTCGGCGAACAGCACGGCCGTGCCCCGGGTGCCGTGCTGGCGGCCGGTGAGCCACTCGGTCTCGTCGCCGTACTCGTCGACGCGCTGCACTTCGAGGCTGTAGTCGGCCTTCGCGCCGGGGAAGTCGTACCGGACCAGGGCGGGACGGCCGGGGCGCGGGTTGACGAGGGTGACCGTCCGGTCGCCGCGGCCCTCGTACGCGCCGGTCTTCTGCCCGGCCGAGGGATCGCGGACGGGCAGCGGCTCGGCGGTGAGCTCCCAGCTGCCGTCGCCGTGCTCGATGACGAGCAGCAGCGGGCCGTCGGGGACCGGGACGGTCTGCTTGAGCTTCCCCGTCTCGTTGCACAGCATCTCGTGCTCGTCGAGGTCGTCGAAGTGCTCGGCCTCGTGGCAGTTCAGCACGAACCACTCACCGCGGTCGGCGCCGCCGTCGAAGCGGACCTTCACATCGGCCATGGTGCCGGTGTAGGCGACGACGTCGGGGCCGCGTCCGGCGAGTGTCCGGGTGCCGAGCGGCCGGGCCGCCGACAGCGGCAGCACGCTGATCGTCCAGTCGCCGTCGTAGTTGACCTTCATCCGCAGCGGGCGGTCGCGCGGGGGCTGCACCAGGGCGCGGCCGTGGAAGTCGCGCAGGGTGGTGTTGAAGACGGTGTCCTCGTCCTTGTTGCGCCGGTTCAGCGTCTCGACGAGCAGCCACTCGTCGCCCCGGACCCGCGCCTCCACGATCACCGGCCCGGGCGGCAGCGGGACGTCGACGGAGACGACGCCGTTGCCGCGGCCGCTCTGGGTGTGCGGCCGGAAGTCGGCGCCGAGGGGGGTGGGAGCGGCTACGGGGGTGTACGGGGACGGCGGTACGGCATCGGCGATCGGCGCCGCGGCCGTCTTGGCGACCGCGGCCTGCATCACAGGCACCGGAGCGGTCGCCACCGTTCTCCGCCACCACGACTCCCGAAGTCCCGTCGCCAGCCCCGCCAGCCCCGACTCCCACCCCTGCCCGACCGCCCGGAACTTCCACTCCCCGTTGCGCCGGTAGAACTCCCCGAGCACGAACGCCCTCTCACCGGCGGCGTCCGTCACGTCGTAGTGCGCGACGATCGTGCCGTCCCCCGCGACGGTCTGGAGCGCGAGGCCCGGCACCGCCCCGAACGTGCCGCCGTCGCAGGACGCGGCGACCAGCACCCGCTGCACCGCCGGCTCCACCCGGGGCAGGTCCAGCTCCAGCCACTCGGCGAGCTGGTCCCCGCCGTCCCCGGTGCCGAGGTGCCGTACCGCGCCCGACGGATGCGCGGGCTGGTTGTGGAAGACGAGGTCGGCGTCCCCGCGGACCTTGCCCGTCGCGTCCAGCAGCAGCGCCGAGACGTCCACGACGGGCGTCCCCGGCACCTTGCGGCGGCAGACGGCAACCCTCAGAGGACCGGTGGGGACAGGGGTGTTGGCCCCCTTCACGATGTGGGTCATGGGGCACATGGTGGCAGTGAAGATCATGTGAAGAAAGAATTCCGGGAATCGGGCCGAACGTTTCCGCCCGCACCGGCGTCATAGAGGAAACGCGGCGAGGAGAGGGGGAGCCGTGCTGCGCAGAAAGGCCCGCCGCGGCCAGGGGGAGGGTGTCCATGACGGGCCGGACGACCCCCTCGACGCGGCCCAGGAACGTCGGGTGCGAGCCGTGCTCGCGCTCGGCGGCGTACCGCAGGCGGACCTGCCGGACGGGGTGCAGCAGGTCCGCCTGCGGTTGCTGGAGCGCGCGGCCAAGGGGTACGAGGCGCCGCGTGACGTCTCCGCGTGGGCGGCCGTCGTCGCCTCCAACCTCGCCATGGACTGGCACCGCGCCAAACGCCGGCAGGAGCGCATCGGCGAACGCCTCGCCTCCCTGCGCCAGTTGGAGCATCCCTCCGGCGAGGACACCAGCGTGCTCTCGCTCGCCGTCGCCCAGGGGCTGGACGAACTCCCCGACGCCCAGCGCCAGGTCCTCGTCCTGCGGTTCTACGCCGACCTGCCGGTCCGGGACATCGCCCAGGAACTCGGCGTCCCCGAGGGCACGGTCAAAAGCAGGCTGCACACGGCGGTCCGCGCGCTGCGCGCCCGTCTGCACGAGGACGAGGTGGTGTGACATGACCGCCGAACACCGGGATGCCGACGCGCTGATGGCCGCGCTCACCGGCGCACCCCTGCCCGACGACGCGGACGCTGGCTTCCGCGCCGAACACCGGGCGGCCACCGATGACATCGCCCTGCTGCGCGAGCAACTCGGCCTCATCGGGGACACGTTGGCGAAGGAACCGGCCCCGGCTCCGCGACCGGCCCCCGTACGCCGTCCCTCACGCGTCCGCCACTGGGCTCCCCGCCTCGCCTTCGGCACCCTCGTGGTCGCCGCCGCGGCCTCCGTGGTCACCGGGCTCGGCTGGCTGATCGCGACGGGCGGCGGCGACAGCGCGGACGCCGGCAGCGCCACCTCCCAGAAGTCCCAGCTGGACACCGATGCCGCCCGCTTCGGCAGCCCGCACTACCTGGCCTGCACCCGGCTGGTCGTCGAGGGGAAGGTCGCCTCGGTCGAACGCCTCACGGACCAGGTGCAGTTGCGGATCACGGTGGACGTGGTCCGCTACTACAAGCAGGACATGAAGGGCCCCGAGCAGCTGACGTACGTCGTCGACGACACCTTCACCGACGGCCTGCACAAGGGCGACCCGGTGCTGTTCGGGGTGCTCCAGGGTGACGCCGTGCCCGACCACTGGGTGGTGGGCGCGAAGGAGGTCGCCCGCGAACGGGCCTGGGTCCAGGCGTCGTTGCCGGAGTCGCGCGGCCTGCCCTGCGCATGAGAAAGGGCGGGCGCCCCAACGGGACGCCCGCCCTGGTCACCGTAGGAACGACTACGGCGTGACCTTCTCGATCTTCACGCTGCCGATGCCCGCGACCGTGCCGCGCGCGTTCACCAGCTGGACCTGGCCGAAGAACTCACGGCCCTCCGGAGCGGCCGCGGCGGCGGTGACGCTCGCGGCGACGTTCGTCGAGGCACCCGTGCCCAGCTTCACCGCGGCCGAGTCGTCGACCGTGACGGCGCCGAGCGCGGCGGAGAAGAACACGTCCTGGTAGTCGTACGCCGTGGTCCCGGCCGGACCGAGTAGCCGACGACCTCGATGGTGTACGTCCCGGCGGCCGGGGAGGCGATCGAGACGGCCTCCTCCGAGTCGCCGTCGGCGGACTGGCCGACCTGCGTGCCCGCCGCGTCGTAGACCGTCAGGTCCAGGTCCGCGGAGGCGTCGGAGACGTTGCCGATGGCCACGTCGAGCGACTTGGCGCCCTCGGGCACCTCGACCGTGGTGGTCTGGGTGGCACCCTCGGCGATGGACGGACGGGCCGACTTGGCCGAGCCGAGCGGGCCGCCGACCAGCTTGCCGTCGAGGGCGGCGAAGTTGTTCGTCACCTTCCACGAGGCGGCGACCGGCGTGCCGACCTTGGCCTCGGGGACGGTCACGGTCTCCGGGTCGAAGGCCGCGCCGAGGACGGCGACGTCCAGCTTGTACGGGTTGTCGAGCAGCGGCGACGTACGGCGCGACTCGACCTCGATCTCCCAGACGCCGGCCTGCGGGTCCGCGTACGCCCGCGCGTCGGGCTTGCAGCCGTTGCCGTCGAGGTAGTTGTTGTAGCAGTACGGGGTGCCGGTGTTGTCGACCGGAGTGCCGTACGGGTGGATCGCGATGAACCGGGTCTGGCTCTTGCCCTTCAGCCCGCCGATCGCGACCTCGAGGGACTTGGCGCCCTCGGGGACGGTCACGAAGTAGGACTGCGAGCTGTTGCGCTGGACGGTGCTGGACGCCGAGTAGGTGTACTTCACCGGCGTCGAGACCACGACCGTGTTCAGGATCTGCTTGTCGACGCCCTCGGTGAACGGGTCGTCGACGTTCAGGATCACGCTCTTGATGCCGGCGGACGGCGCCTTGGCGACGATCTTCACGGTGACCGGCTTGTTCAGCTCCAGCTTGACCACCGAGGGGCCGGCGATGGAGAAGGTGCCGGAGGCGTTGTTCTCCAGGCTCAGCCGGTGCCAGATCGGCTTGGCGTCGCCGGTCGTACGGGTGATCGTGACGTCGTACGACTTCTTGACGCCGGCCTTCAGGCCGCCCTCACGGTCGTAGATGCCGGTGCCGAAGCCCGGCGTCTTCAGGAACTGGTCGATCGCGGTGTCGACCGGCGCCTTGACGGTGTACTCGTCGGCACTCGCGCCGTCCCGGATCGCGTCCCAGGCGTCGACGATGTCGATGCGGCCCGCGCCCTCCTCGTACGCCTGCACACCCTTGATGTGGTGGGCGGTCGAGGTCAGTGCCGTGCGCAGGGTCGCCGGGGTGAGGGCGATGTGCTTCTGCTTGGCGGCGGACAGCAGCAGCGCCGAGGCGCCCGCGGCCTGCGGGGAGGCCATCGAGGTGCCCTGGAGCATCGAGTAGCCGGCCGGCAGCGTGTAGCCCGACTCGGCGACCGGGGAGCCCGGCAGCCAGGTCTGGGTGGTGTTGATCGAGGCACCCGGGGCGACGAGCGTCGGGGTGAAGCCGCCGTCCTCACGCGGGCCGCGCGAGGAGAAGGGCAGCAGCGCGTACGGCTTCGTCACGGCGGAGCCGTAGTTGGACGCCCAGGTCTCCTTGGAGATGGCGGCGCCGACCGAGATCACCTTGTCGGCGAGGCCCGGGTCACCGATGGTGTTGGCACCGGGGCCGGAGTTGCCCGCGGAGATCACGAGCTGCACACCGTAGGTGTCGATGAGGCGCGTGTAGAGCTCGGCGCGCGCGTTGTTGCCGTCGTTCAGCGCCGGCAGGCCGCCGATCGACATGTTGACGATGTCGACACCGCGCTTGGTGACGAGGTCGATCATGCCCTCGGTGAGCGCGATGTTGGTGCAGCCGCCGGTCCAGGTGCAGGCACGGGAGGAGACGATCTTCGCGCCCGGGGCCGCGCCGTTCATCTTGCCGCCGAACAGGCCGTTGGCGGAGGTGATGCCGGCGACGTGGGTGCCGTGCTCGGACTCGATGACGCCGATGTTGACGTAGTCGGACTTGTCACCGGCGGCGTTGAAGACGACGTCCTTGCGGATCTCGACGACGAACGGCTGGCGCTCGACGACGTCCGTGGACGGGTCGTCGGTACCGAAGTAGCCGATCTGGAAGCCGTCCTTGTACGGCTTCATCGCCGTGTCGTCGGAGAAGTCGTGGTTGTTGTTCAGGTCGACCCGGACCGTGCCGGCGGCGGCGTCGTAGAGCACGCCCCAGACGTCGGTGGTGTCGCCGTCGCGGTTGGCGTCGCCCTTGGCGTCACCGCCGGTGGTGGCCGCCTCGCGGAACAGGTTGAACTGGTAGGAGCCCGCCGGGGCCTGCCAGGTGGCGCCCGCGATGGTGAAGGTCGGGCCGCTGACCGGGTTGTTCATCCGCCGCCAGGTGGCGTCCTGGTCGTTGACCGGGTCGGTCGCCGTCACCCAGTCGACGATCTTGCGCTCGCCGGTGGTGGTCTTCTGGAGCGCCGGGTGACCGAGGTCGACACCGGAGTCCAGGATGCCGATGGTGACGCCGCGGCCGTCCGCCTTCGGGTGGTCCTGCACGAACTCGACGGCGCCCGTCTCGAAGGACGGGTTGTACGGGTTCACGGCCGGGGTCTTCTTGTCCGGCGCCGGGTACGTCTTGGTCGTCGCGGCGGAGGCGGCGCCCTTGGCGGTGTCGGCGGCCGGCGTCGGGTCGTCGAGCGCGATCTCCTGGCGCAGGTCGATGCCGTGCACGGAGGAGAGCTTGGCGGCGGCCGCGATGGCGGAGTCCGCCTTGGCGGTCGGCACGGTGGCGCGGACGTAACCGAGCTTGTCGTAGGTCTTGCCCACGAGGCCGCCCTTGACCGCGTCCAGCTCCGCGGCGACCTGCTCGGTCTTGCCGGGGGCGGTGGCGACCATCAGCGTGACGTTCTTGTCGCCGGCGGCCTTGGCCTCGGCGAGGAGCTCCGCGTCGTCCGAACCGAGCTTCTCGGCGGCGGACTTGACGCCCGGGTCGGCCGCGGCGGGGGTGTCGGAGTCGGCCGAGAAGGCCATGGGTATGGGCCCGGCCGCGGAGAGCGCGGCCACCAGACCGGCGGCCACGGCTATGCGCACCACGCGTCTCGCGCTGCCCGACATCGGATCGCGCTGGGGGGTGTGGGTCATCGGCATCCCTTGTAGGTAAAGGAACGTGCGGATGCGGCCGGGCCGATCGGTCCTGACCGCGAAGGTCCGGAAATGCGACCCGGACGATCGCACAGCTTTACGCATGGGAAGGATGTTTAGGGAGAGTTGACCGAATCGATATGGGCGGATGGGGAAAACCCGCGATCCCCTTTAGGGAGATGGGTGAGAAAAGGGGCGAACCGCCCGCCGTTGTCCAGCGTTTTCTCAGGCTTCTCTGGTACGCGCGTAATGCCGCGACGCCTTCGCCCGGTTCCCGCACGCCGCCATCGAGCACCAGCGGCGCGTCCCGTTCCGTGAGGTGTCGAAGAAGTGCAGGATGCACGCCTCGTGGGCGCAGCCCCGGATGCGGTCGGGGGCGGTGGCGAGGAGCTGAAGGTAGTTGCGGGCGGCGAGCCAGGCGGGCCCCCACGCGGGGTCGCGGAACTCCGGGGCCTCGCCGGGCCCTTCGGCGGTGAGGGTGGCCCGGATGCGGCCGTGATCGAGTACGGCGTCCAGGGGTGCCGTCTCGCCCCCGTCGACGGCCTTCCGCAGCGCGTCCCGCGCCTGGAGGGTGTGCCGCAGGGTCGGCGCGTCGGCCGCGAACCGTCCGTCGAGCGCGTTGGCCGCCAGCCATACGGCGAGCCCGTCGCCGTCCCGGAGCAGGTCCTGGACGGCGCCTTCCCGCATCCACCGCGTGTTGAGCAGGTCGAGGGCGAGGGGCTCGCCGGTGAGGGGGCGCGGGTCGGCTGACATGTGGGGGCTCCTTCGCTGCTAACCGCTCAAGAGTACGTGAGGGGTTGCGGCGACCGCATCTAACCTTTAACGTACCTTACAGAGGTTAGCCATGAGGGCGGCCGTCTTCCCTGGGGAGAGTCATGACCTTGCGCACCGGCCACGTCGGCCTGAACGTCACCGACCTCGACCGCTCGCTCGCCTTCTACCGGGACGTCCTGGGCTTCACGCTGATCGGCGAGGGCAAGGAGGAGGGCCGCCGGTACGCGTTCCTGGGCGACGGCTCGGCCCTCGTCCTCACGCTGTGGCAGCAGGCGGCCGACGGCTTCGCGGGCGACCGCGCCGGCCTGCACCACCTCGCCTTCGAGGCGGACTCGATCGAGCGGGTGCGGGAGTACGAGGCGGCCCTGCGGACGTACGGCGTGGACTTCGCCTACGAGGGGGTCGTCGCCCACCGCGAGGGCGCGGCGTCCGGCGGCATCTTCTTCCACGACCCGGACGGGACCCGGCTGGAGATCTCGGTGCCGAGCGGCGCCGAGGGCGCGTCGGCGCCCGTGGAGTCGGCTCCGACCTGCGGGTTCTTCTAGACATGGGCACGTATCACGCGGGTTCGCGGGCCGTGCAGGACCGGGTGGGGGTGCGGGAGCGGGCGGACCATGTGGGCGCCTCGATCGGCGGGGGCATCAAGCCGGTCGCCGCCGCGTTCCTCGGCTCGCAGCCCTTGCTGGTCGTGGGTGCCGCGGACCGTCGACGGGCGAGGTCTGGGCGTCCGCGCTGCACGGACCGCCGGGATTCGTACGGGCGACCGGCCACCACCGGATGTCGGTGACAGGAGAGGTGGCAGCCGCGGACCCGCTCGCCCCGGCCCTCACCACCGACGGCACCCTGGTGGGCACGATCGCCCTCGACCCCCGCACCCGCCGCCGGATGCGCCTCAACGGCCGGCTCCGGCCCACGGAGCGGGGGTTCGTGGTGACGGCGGACCAGGTCTTCGCCAACTGCCCGAAGTATCTGCAGAAGAGGGAGTCGTACGAGGTGGTGCCCGACCGGACGGGGGACGAAGCCCGGCACGGCTCCGAACTCACCCCTTCCCAGGAGGAGTTCATCACCGCGTCCGACACCTTCTTCCTGGCGACCGTCCACCCGGGCGGCGCCGACGCCAGCCACCGGGGCGGCAACCCCGGCTTCGTGCACGTCGCTTCACCGCGCGAGCTCGGCTGGCGGGACTACCCGGGCAACTCGATGTTCCTCTCCCTGGGGAACCTCGACGCCGACCCCAGGGCGGGCCTGCTGTTCCTGGACTGGACGAGCGGCACGACCCTCCAGCTCACGGGCGAGGCCCGGACGGAGTTCACGGGCGCCGAACGCCGGGTCCGCTTCACCGTCACGCAGGCCGTCGAACGGCCCTCGGCGATCCCGCTGCGCTGGTCGGCCCCCGAATACTCACCGGCCAATCCGGACCCGGCGGGCTAACTTCCCTGTATGCGCAAGAAGTTGAGGGTGGCGGCCTACGCCATATGCGTCCGTGACGACCAGATCCTCCTCGCCCGCTGGATCGACGACGACGGCAAGCCGGAGTGGACCCTGCCGGGCGGCGGGACGGAGCACGGGGAGGATCCGTACGACACGGTGCTGCGGGAGGTGGAGGAGGAGACCGGGTATCTGGTCGAGATCACCGGCCTGCTCGGTGTGAACTCCTTCCGCCACCCCATCCCCCGCGGCCTCGGCCAGGACATCGACCAGCACCAGGTACGGCTCGTCTACGAGGCCCGCGTCACCGGCGGCGAGCTCCGCCACGAGATCGGCGGCTCCACGGACATGGCGGCCTGGCACCCCCTGACGGAGGTACCCGCCCTGAACCGGGTCGGCCTGGTGGACGCGGGGCTCGCGCTGTGGCGGGAGCGGCCGGTGACGGGACGGCTGTAGACCCCTCCAGTACCCCGCGAGATGAACAGGGCGTGACCATCACCCCGTCCACAGGCGAGCCCTCGTAGACGGCCAGGGTCCCCCAAGATCCACGTACGGTGATCGGTGTCGGTCGTTGCCGTCTCGTTCACGTACAGGTCATTCCCGGTGCCAACGATCCAGAGCGAGCGGGGAATTCGCGGCAGCGAGCGACCCGCGACCACTGCCGACGCGTTCGCACTCGGGGAGATCGCGCCATGTCGCGCATACGCTCTGTCGCCACCTCCGCCCTGGCGGTCAACCGCCGTACCGTCCTCGCCGCCACCGGCGCCGCAGCCGTCTCCGCCGGCGTCGGTTACGCCCTGCGGCCCACCGACAGCCAGGCCGCCACCACCACGCCCGCCGCCGGCACCCCGGCGGAGGCGCCGGTCGCCCAGTCCCCGGCGGGCCCCGGCGGCCGCCCCCCCTCGCGCCCTACACCCGCGGCACCACGCTCGCCACCGTCGCCGCCCCGCGCACCTCCTCCGGCTTCCGCCGCCTCGGCGACGGCCCCGGCTGGGCGCGGGTCGTGCGCGGCGACCTCGCCGCCGCGAAGTCCGGCCGGGCCGGCCGCGTACCGCGCTGGCCGCGTTCGTGCAGCTCACCGACATGCACATCATCGACGCCCAGCACCCGATGCGCCTGGAGTACCTGCGCTCGACCGACGTGCACGCCTGGCGCCCCCAGGAGGCGCTGACCGTGCACGGCGCGATCGCCCTCGTGGAGCGGATCAACGCCCTGCGCGGCGCCCCCGTCACCGGCGCCCCGCTGCACTTCGCGATGACCACCGGCGACAACACCGACAACAACGCCAAGACCGAGCTGGAGTGGTTCCTGACGGTGATGAGCGGCGGCCGGATCAGCCCCAACTCCGGTGACCCGCGGCACTACGAGGGCGTCATGAACAGCGGCATCAAGCAGTACTGGCAGCCCGACGCCACCGTCCGCGACGCCGACAAGCAGCGCGGCTTCCCGCACCTCGCCGGCTTCCTCGCCGCCGCGATCCGCGAGCTCAACAGCCCGGGTCTGAACCTGCCCTGGTACTCCACGGTCGGCAACCACGACGCCATGCCGCTCGGCTGCTACGGCTCCCACGCCGACCCCTGGCTCACCGAGTACGCGATGGGCGGCAAGAAGCTCATGAGCCTGCCGGCCGCCGAGGCGAAGAAGCTCCAGGACGCCATCAAGACGGCCAAGGACCCCAAGGGCGCCGGCTTCCGCGAGCTGCTCAAGGCGCACGCCCGTGACATGCGCTCGGTCACGCCGGACGAGGCGCGGGCGCCGTACACGCCGACCGAGTACCTCAAGGCCCACCTCGACCCGGCCCACCGCGGCCTCGGCCCCGTGGGCCACGGCTACTCCACCGCCAACCTCGACGCGGGCACCCAGTACTACTCCTTCCGTATCGCCGACGACGTCATCGGCATCAGCCTCGACACCACCGACGCCGGCGGCCACTACGAAGGGTCCGTGGGGACCGCCCAGCTGAAGTGGCTGGAGAAGACCCTGAAGGACAACAAGGACTCGTACGCGATCGTCTTCAGCCACCACACCAGCAAGTCGATGGACAACACCCGCCCCGACCCGGCCCGCCCCGGCGAGCGCCGCCACAGCGGTGCCGAGGTCGTGTCCCTGCTGTCCCGGCAGCGCAATGTGCTGGCGTGGGTGAACGGCCACATCCACCGCAACGACATCACCGCGCACAGCGGCTCCGGCGGCGGCCACGGCTTCTGGGAGATCTCCACCGCCTCCCACGTCGACTATCCCCAACTCGCCCGCGTCATCGAGCTGGTGGACAACAAGGACGGCACGCTCTCCCTGTTCACCACCTGCGTCGAGTCCTCCGCCCCGCACCGCACCGACTTCGCCGACCTCTCCCAGACCGGCCTCGCGGCGCTGTACCGCGAGCTGTCCTTCAACGCCCCGGGCGCCGGCACCACGCTGGGCGGCGCGGCGCGGGACCGCAACACGGAGCTGGTGCTGAAGAAGGGCTGAAACCCGCTCAACCGCAGCACCCCTCTCAACCACGGATGATTCACCCGTGTCTCCTTCCCCGACCAGCAGCAATAGGCCGGAAGGGGAAGAGCATGAGGACCGTACGGACGACTCTCGTGGCGGTGACGGCGGTGGTGCTGTCGGCGGCACTGGCGGCACCCGCGTTCGCCGCCCCGAGAGGCCACGGCGACCACGCGGCGACCCGCGAGGCGATCGAGGCCGCGGTGAAGGACGGCGTGCCCGGCGTGACGGTCACGGCGGGCAACTGGTCGGCGACCGCCGGCGTCGGCAACCTGCGCACCGGCGCGCCCCGTTCGGCCGACGACCGCTACCGCATCGGCAGCATCACCAAGACCTTCGTGTCGACGGTGCTGCTCCAGCTGGAGGCCGAGGGGCGGCTGTCGCTGGACGACACGGTGGACACGTGGCTGCCGGGCGTGGTGCGGGGGAACGGCCACGACGGCAGCAAGATCACCCTCCGACAACTCCTCAACCACACCAGCGGCATCTACAACTACACCGAGGACAAGGCGTTCGTCCGGACGTACTTCACGGCGGACGGCTTCTTCAAGCACCGCTACGACACCAGGTCGCCGCGGGACCTGGTGGCGATCGCCATGACCCACGAGCCGGAGTTCACACCGGGCGCGAAGTGGCAGTACTCCAACACCAACTACATTCTCGCGGGCATGGTGATCGAGAAGGTGACGGGAGCGCCGTACGGCGAAGAGATCCGGCGGCGGATCATCGCGCCCCTCGGCCTGCACGCCACCTCCGTCCCCGGCACCCGCGCCACCGTCCCGCAGCCCAGCAGCCGCGCCTACTCCAAGCTCGCGGAGACGACGACGGGACCGACGTACGACGTCACGAAGCTCAACCCGTCCCTCGCGGGCTCCGCGGGCGAGATGATCTCCGACTCCAAGGACCTCAACCGCTTCTACGCGGCCCTGCTGAAGGGGCGGCTGCTGCCGCCGGAGCAGCTGAAGGAGATGAAGACGACCGTGCCGACCGGCGGACCCGGCCAGTACGGTCTCGGCATCGCGGGTGTCCCCCTCAGCTGCGGCCTGCGCGTCTGGGGTCACGACGGCGGCATCCACGGGTCCCAGACAGTGGCGCTGACCAGCGGCGACGGCCGGCATTCCGTCGCCTTCAACTTCAACGGCGACTGGTCGGGGGACGCGGTCGCGGTGGCCGAGGCGGAGTTCTGCGGAGAGTAGCTGCGCCGACCCGGATACGAAGCACTGCGTTCATCCGGGCGTAACGTCCGTACCGCCTCATATCGGCTAACCCGCAGTTCACGGGGATGGCTCGATCTGAGTGCAAGGCGGGTGGTCGTGTGCGTACGGGACACAGACTGCGAGTGTTGTCGGTCTACGAGGGGTTCTTCTCCGGCGGTGCCCGGATCGTGCACACCGATGTGGTGCTGGGCCTGGTGGAGGGCGGCCAGCAGCACCAGGTGCTCAGTGTGCACGCGGAGGTGTACCGGGAGGCCACCCGCCAGCGGATGCAGGACGACGCGTGCCATCGCGCGCTGACCTCCGCGGGCGTGGGGGTCAGCGCACTCGACCGCAGGCAGGGCGATCCGGCCGCCTTCACCGGGCCGGACCTGGCCGAAACGGCGAGGGCGATGGCGGCGGCGGACGTCATCCTGTCCCTGAAGGAACAGCCGCTGGCCTTGCTGAACCAGTCCGGCCTGCCGCGCCGCCCGGTCGTGGTCTGCCTGCACCGCTCGGACCCGCAGAACCAGGGCGAGGCGCTGGACGCGCTGAAGGCGGCCATCGCCGACGGCACGGTCGCGGCCGCCGTCTGCTGTGCGGAGTCGACCAGAGCGGCGTACCAGGCGGCGGGCATCCCCGCCGAGCTCCTGCACGTCATCCCCAACGGCGTCGACCTGCTCCGCTTCCGCCCGGACGCGGCCCGCCGCCGGGCGCTCCGCGAGGACCTGCGCATCCCGGCGTCGGCCCCCGTGGTCGTGTTCGCCGCCCGCTACGACGCGATGAAGAACGTCCCGCTGTTCCTGCGGGCGGCGAAGGAGTGGCTGGACCGGGAGCCGGCCGGGCACATCCTGATGTGCGGGGCGGGCATGACACCGGCCAACGCGGACCTGGTGGCGGAGCTGGACTCGCTGGACCGTGCCCGTCTGCATCTGCTGGGCGTGCGCCGGGACATGGAGACGGTGTACGCGGCCTCGGACGTGGTCGCCCTGACCTCCGCCTGGGGCGAGGCGGCCCCGCTCTGCCTCATCGAGGGCATGATGTGCGGCGCGGTACCGGTGACGACGGACGTCGGCGACAGCGCGGCGATCGTGGCGGGCCACGGCTTCGTGACCCCGCCGGACCCGAGGGCGATCGCCGCGGCCTGGACGGAGGCGGTGGCCGCACGCCCGGACCTGGCGGGCGCCCTCGCGGCGAGCCGCGAACGCTTCAGCCGTACGAGGATGATCGCGTCGTACGCGGCCCTGCTGGACGGCATCCACACGGCCGCGACCCCCCGCCGGAGCCTCCCGGAGCCGCTGTGAGGGGGCCCGCGAGGCCGGACGCGGCGGCGTTCCGGTCGTGACGCTTGTCAGTGGGCTCCGCTTGGATGGGGGCATGTCCGTTCACGCCCTGATCAGCCGCCTGCCCGCGATACCGGTCCTCCGCGACCGCTCCCGGGCCCTGGCCGTGCTCGACGCCGTCCTGTCTCCCGACTGGGAGGACCGGTACTTCTCCTACGCCGCCCGCTGGTCGCCCACCGAGGAGATGGCGTCGATGCGGGACGGCAGCGGCAACGAGTACGCGATCGTGTTCTCGCCGGCCGGCGCCTACGCCCGAGGCTTCGACCACGAGTCGCCGATGAGCCCCTACGCGAGGGAGGACCACGAGCCCTGGCCCGGCCTCTTCGACGGGCTCCCCGAGGTGTTCCGGCCGTATGTCACCGAGCCGTCCTTCACCGACGAGAACGGGACCCCGCTGGCCACGGTGTGCTTCTGGCGGGAGGCGGTCGACACCGCCTGGCGCGCGGGCGCGGTCGAGGCGGCCGAGGAGGACGACGGCAGCGCCGAGTGGCTCTTCGAAGTGCTGCTCGACGGACGGCCCGAGGGATACCGGGAGTTCGCCGAGGAGTACTACGAGACCGAGGTGGACCTCGACGCCGTACGCCATGTCTGGGAGCTGCGTCCGCTGACCCAGGCCGTGGTCTCCCGGCTGAACCCGGCCCTGTCCCTGGGCGACCTGGAAAAGGAGCTGTCCCTGATCGGCTACCCGGCGTCCTGATCCGCGCGCACGAGGAGGGGCCGCCCGGTCCCCTCCGCCCGGCGGCCCCTCCTCTCCCCTCCTGGTCCTGCCCCGGTCCGTCACTACCGGGGCAGCACCACGACATACGCGGCCGGATCGCGGTCGCCGGACGCCATCAGGGCCGTACGGACCACGGCCGCCTGCTGTTCCATCGACTCGCGGAGCTTCTTCGGGGTGATGTGGACGACCGTGATGCCGAGGCGCTCCAGGTGCTCGCGCTTGCGGGCGTACTCCGACCACAGCGCGTCTTCGTCCTGGCGCGGGGCACGGGTGTCCAGTTCGACGGCGACCGCCTGCTCGGGCCAGTACGCGTCCAGGCCGCCGAGGTGCGGGCCGCCGGGCAGGCGCAGGTCGACGTTCCACACCGGGTCCGGCAGGCCGTGTTCGCGGACCATGCGGTAGAGGCGGTCCTCCGCGATCGCCCGGCCCTCGGCGAGCAGGGAGTCCACCGCGTCCACCACGTGCGGGCGGGACAGCAGCTTCGCCGCGTTCAACTCCCGTACCACCGCCGCCGGTTCGCAGTGACCGCCGCGGACGGCCTCGGTGAGCAGCCGGCGTACCGCGCCCGCGTCCGTCAGTTCCGACACCGCGTCCGCCAGCGCCCGCGGCACCGGCGCCACCGGGACGCCCGTCACCTGCTGCGGGGTGGGCAGGGACGCCGTACGGACGATCCGCGCGCTGCCCGTCGAGCGCAGCCGGCGCAGCCTCGGCACCAGCACGTCGATCTTGTCGACGGACATCAGCGGCGGCGAGGACGTGAACCCGTGCAGGGTCAGGGCCGCGAGGCCGGTCAGCATGGCCTCCGTGTACGTCGGGGCGTGCGCCTCCTCCGCGCCGGGCTGCGCCGGGACCCCCGCCGGGCGCTCCTTCGCCGCGTACATCAGGACCGCGTGCAGCCGCTCCTCGCTGGTCGGCGGGCCGGGGTGGAGCAGGATCACGCCCGGGAGGATCTGCTGCCAGGGGCCGCCGGGGCGGCACTGCTCGTTCACGTCGGCCGGCGAGACGCCGTGCGTGCGCAGCTGCGCCGTCGTCATCACCCGGCGGTGCACCTCCGAGAGGTGGCGGACCGGGCGGGGGGAGAGCGGGGGGACCGGGGTGTTGGGGTTCATGCAGCGGGGGATTCCCGCCGCCGGACCGGCCTCTAACCGCTGTTACATGCCTGTCGATAAATGCGGACAACACGGTACTAAAGGACGGGTGTTCGGATGCCGAGTAGGCGGCGAAAACCCCTGGTCCGAACGGGGTGGACCAGGGGTTACGGCCGTTATTGACTGAACTTCGTAACGGCTACCTACCGCCCAAGCTCAGGGCAGAGCTCGGGCGTCGAAGAGCGGATGGTCAGCCCGCCTTCGCGTCGCACGCCTGCCCCCGCAGCGCCCGCGCCAGGTCGTCCCGCGCCTCCAGGACCAGCCGGCGCAGCGCCGGCGGCGCGTCCTCGTGGGCCGCCAGCCACGCGTCCGTCGCGTCGAGCGTGCCGGGGGAGTCCTGGAGCGAGGGGAACAGGCCCCGCACCACGTCCATCCCGATCTGGATCGACCGGTCCGCCCACACCCGCTCGATCGCCGCGAAGTACTTCTCCGCGTACGGCGCCAGCAACTCCCGCTGCGAGGCCTGGTTCCAGCCCCCGATCGTCGCCTCCACCAGCGCGTTCGACAGCGCGTCCGACTCCACCACCTGCGCCCACGCCTGCGCCTTCACCGCCGCCGACGGCCGCGAGGCCAGGCAGCGGACCTGGTGGCGCTTGCCGGACGCGGTGTCGTCGCGGGCCAGCTCGGCCGCCAGCACCTCCTCGTCCGCGATCCCGTGCGCGGCCAGCGGACCGAGGAACGCCCAGCGCAGCTCCTGGTCCACCGTCAGGCCGTCGATCTTCGCCGACCCCTCCAGCAGGCCCTGGAGCAACTGCAGATCGCTCGCCGGACGCCGCGGACGCGAAGAACCGCGCCCACGCCAGCTGGTGCTCGCTGTCCGGCTCGGCCAGCCGCAGCTCCTTCAGCGCCCCCTCGGCGAGCAGCCGCTCGCCCGTCCCACGCCACTCCGGCGCCACGTAGTGGACCAGCGACGAGTGCGCCCACGCGTGGAGCATCTGGAGCACGCCGATGTCCGACTCGCGGCCCGCGAAACGCAGCACCAGGTCCACGAAGTCGCGGGCCGGCAGCAGCGCGTCCCGCGTCATGTTCCACAGCGCGGACCAGCACAGGGCGCGGGCGAGCGGGTCCGTCAGCTCGCCCAGGTGCGCCTTCAGCGTCTCCAGCGAGCCCGTGTCGAACCGCGTCTTGCAGTACGTCAGGTCGTCGTCGTTGACCAGCACCAGCTCCGGCGCCTCGGCGCCCACCAGCTCCGGCACGACCGTACGCGGCCCGTCGACGTCCACCTCCACACGCGCGTACCGCTCGACGGCACCGTCGGCGCCCTTGCGGTACAGGCCCACCGCGATCCGGTGCGGGCGCAGTTCGGGGTGCGACTCGGCGGCCTCCTGCAACACCGCCAGCTCGGTGATCCGGCCCTCGGAGCTCAACAGCACCTGCGGGGTGAGGGAGTTGACGCCGGCCGTCTGGAGCCAGGACCGCGACCAGGCCGCCATGTCCCGGCCGCTGGTCTCCTCGAGCACCGACAGCAGGTCGCCGAGGCGCGTGTTGCCGTACGCGTGCCGCTTGAAGTAGCGCCGCGCGCCTTCGAGGAAGGCGTCCTGCCCGACGTACGCCACCAGCTGCTTGAGCACCGAGGCGCCCTTGGCGTAGGTGATGCCGTCGAAGTTGAGCTTGGCGTCCTGGAGGTCGCGGATGTCGGCGGTGATGGGGTGCGTGGAGGGCAGCTGGTCCGCGCGGTACGCCCACGCCTTGCGGCGGTTGGCGAAGGTGATCCAGGCGTCCTTGAAGCGGGTCGCGCCCACGTTGGCGAACGTGCCCATGAAGTCCGCGAAGGACTCCTTCAGCCACAGGTCGTCCCACCACACCATGGTGACCAGGTCGCCGAACCACATGTGCGCCATCTCGTGCAGGACGACGTTGGCCCGGCCCTCGTAGGACGCCTGCGTCACCTTGCCGCGGAAGATGAACTCCTCGCGGAAGGTGACCAGTCCCGGGTTCTCCATCGCGCCGAGGTTGTACTCGGGCACGAACGCCTGGTCGTACTTCCCGAACGGGTACGGGTAGTCGAAGTGGTCGTGGAAGAAGTCCAGGCCCTGCTTGGTGACGAGGAAGACGTCGTCGGAGTCGAAGTGCGGGGCGAGGCCCTTGCGGCACATCGCGCCGAGCGGGATCTGAAGCGTGCTGCCGTCGGCGAGGGTGCGGGAGTAGGAGTCGGTCACGTAGTGGTACGGACCGGCCACCACACAGGTGATGTACGTCGAGATGGGCTTCGTCTCCGCGAACCGCCACACGCCGTCCGCGCGCTCCCCGACGCCGTTGCTCCACACCGTCCACTCCTCGGGCGCCCGCACCTCGAAGCGGAACGGGGCCTTGAGGTCGGGCTGCTCGAAGTTCGCGAAGACGCGGCGGGAGTCGGCCGGCTCGTACTGCGTGTAGAGGTAGACCTCGCCGTCCTCGGGGTCGACGAAGCGGTGCAGACCCTCGCCGGTTCGGGAGTAGGCGCACTGGGCGTCCACCACCAGCTCGTTCTCGGCGGCGAGGTCCTCCAGCGTGATCCGGGAGCCGTCGAAGACCTCGCCCGGGTCGAGATCACGGCCGTTGAGGGAGACGGAGGTCACACTCGGCGCGATCAGATCGGCGAAGCTGCCGGCACCCGGCTCGGCGCAGCGGAAGCGGATCGTGGTGACGGACCGGAAGGTGCGCGGGGACTCGTCGCCGTCCTCCACGGCCGAGCGCACGTCGAGGGACACGTCGTACCCGTCGACGGACAGCAGGGCGGCCCGCTCCCGGGCCTCGTCGCGGGACAGATTCTCACCGGGCACGGGCGGTACTCCCTGAAGTCGACAGCGGACGGTGTTCGGTATGTGGACAGCACCGATCCTGCCATGTGCCCCTGACGGGCGGGAGCAGGGAATGGCATGAGGACGGACGACGTTCTCGTCTTGAATCGAACACTTTCCTGAGGAGACGCATGTCCGAGACCGCGAGCACGTCCGCGAAGACCCCTGTCGACTTCTGGTTCGACCCGCTGTGCCCCTGGGCGTGGATGACCTCGCGGTGGGTGCTGGAGGTGGAGAAGGTCCGGGACATCGAGGTGCGCTGGCACATCATGAGCCTGGCCGTGCTCAACGAGGACAAGATCGACCAGCTGCCCGAGGAGTACCGGGAGATGCTGGCGACCAAGGCGTGGAAGCCGGTGCGCGTGGTGACCGCGGCCTGGCAGAAGCACGGCGCGGACGTCCTCGGCCCGCTCTACACCGCGCTCGGCACCCGCTTCCACAACAACGGCGAAGGCCCCACGGTGGAGGCCATAGCCGGTGCCCTGGCCGACGCCGGTCTGCCCGCCGACCTCATCGACTACGCCGACCAGGAGGACTTCGAGTTCGACGCCGAGCTGCGCGCCTCCCACAAGGAGGGCATCGAGAAGGTCGGCCAGGAGGTCGGCACCCCCGTCATCGCCGTCCCCGGCCCCGACGGCGAACAGATCGCCTTCTTCGGCCCGGTCGTCACCCCGGCCCCCAAGGGCGACGACGCGGCCCGCCTCTGGGACGGCACCCTGGCCGTCGCCTCGGTCCCCGGCTTCTACGAGATCAAGCGCACCCGGACCAAGGGCCCGGACTTCAGCAACCTGTAGAGGTCACTCCGCGGGCTCGGCGGCCGGGTTCCGGAACTCCTCCGGGAGCCGGCCGCCGTCGCGCTGGTGGTGCGCGGGCTGGTAGAAGCGGCAGCCCGCGGAGGTGCAGCGCCACAGGTCGGTCCTGCCGCGATGCCGCTCCTCCACCACCGTCCACTCCCGGCCCTCGAGCCTGCGGAACTTCCGGTCGTACTTCCTGCAGGTCGGGCAGTACTTCTTCTCGAAGAACATCGGGCCCTCCTCGGTTTCCCCGGACCCGTAGTACAGCGCGTACGCGTCGACGCGTCCCCGAAATCGCCTGCTCCGCTTCAGCTCCGCGCCCGCGCCCGGGCCGCGTCCACCCGCGTCAGATGGTCGTCGTAGCCCTGCGCGTAGTACGCCGCCCGCCCGGGGTCCGGCTCCACGACCGTCGTCGGCCGGGTCCACGCGCCGGTGTCCAGCGTGACCCCGTACCGCTCCGCCGCCGCCAACACCGCGCCCCGCGCGCCCACTTCGCCCTCCGCCACCCGCAACGGGCGCCCCAGCACGTCCGCCAGCAGCCGCATCCACGCGGGGCTGCGGGTGCCGCCCCCGCACACGGCGAGCGCACCCGTCAGGCCCGCCGCCTCCAGACAGTGCCGGGCCGCGTAGCCGATGCCCTCACAGGTGGCCCGGACCAGATCGGCCGGGGTCGACTCCAGGGAGACGCCGCTGAGTTCGGCGCGCAGGCGGGGCTCCACGAAGGGGGCGCGTTCGCCGGAGGGCGCGAAGTAGGGGAGGACGTGGACGCCGTGCGCGCCGGGCGGGGTGTCGGCGAGGAGGGTGTCGACCTCGTCATGGGCGATGCGGGTCGTCGCCAGCACCCAGTCCAGGGCGGCCGTGCCGACCATCGCGGGCATCGCGCGCAGCCAGTGGCCGGGGCGGTCGGTGGAGATGTGCAGGCCGGCCGGTTCGCCGGTCAGGTCGAGGGCGGTCGTGGCGACGAGGGCGGCCAGACAGGTGCCGACGATCAGCAGGCCGTCGCCGGGTTCCGTGACACCGGCGCCGAGCGCGCAGGCCGCGAGGTCGTAGGGGCCGTTGGAGAGGCGGGTGCCGGCAGGCAGGCCCTCGCCCCGCGTCCGGCCCGTCGCCACCGGGTCGCTGACCGGGGCGAGCAGGTCCCGGCGGTGGGCCAGGCCGAGGAGTTCCACGACACGGTCGTCGTAGGCGCGGGTCCTCGGGTCCAGGAACGGCATCGACGCGTCCGACACGTCGGTCGTCGCGCGGGGCGCGCCGGTCAGCCGCTGGAACACCATGTCCTTGCAGTAGACGGCGGCCGCCGCCGCGTCCAGGGACTTCGGGTCGTGACGGTCCAGCCAGGCGAGCAGGGGGCCCGGACAGCCGGGGAACATGGCGCTGCCGGTGCGGCGGAAGACGGTCTCGAAGGTGCCGTCCGCGAGCCAGCCGTCGACGAGTTCGGCGGCCCGGCCGTCCATCCAGGAGACGGCGGGCCGGACGGGCCGCCCGTCCCGGTCCAGCAGCCACACCCCGTCCCCCTGGCCGGTGAGCCCGGCCAGCTCCACCGCCTCGCCGCTCACCTCCTCCAGGACGGCGACGACGGCCCTGTACACCTCGTCCATGTCCTGCTCGACCGCCCCGCCCCGCATACCGAGCCGCACCGACCGAGCGGCGACCTTGAGTTCACGCCCCTCCGCGTCGAAGGCGGCGGCTTTCACGGCGGACGTACCGACGTCGATCCCGACGTACATCGCAGCCCCTCTCAGGCGGTTCCCGCCGGGTCGTTGCCGCCCCTCGTCACGCAGACCTCGTAGCGGACCTTGTGTTCGTCCAGGTCGCGCAGCGCGTCCGGCGGTGCCCCGTCGTCGACCAGCAGCAGGTCGAAGCGGGAGAGGGGGGCGACGCGGTGCAGGGCGGCCCGGGTGAGTTTGGTGTGGTCGATCAGCAGGACGTTGCGGGCGGCCGAGTCGAGCATCGCCCGTTTCACCGACACGATGTGCTGCTCCTGGTGGTAGGCGTACCCCCCGTGCACGGCCGACGTGGACGCGAAGCAGACGTCCACCCGCAGCGACTGGACCGCCTCGACGCAGGAGACGCCGAGGAAGGAGGAGTGCAGGGGATCGTAGTCGCCGCCGAGGGCCATGAGGTGGATGCCGCGCTGGTCGGCGATGAGGTTGAGGGCCTCCAGGAAGTTGGTGACGACCGTGAGCGGGGTGACCTCGCCGAGGCGGAGGCGGCGGGCCATCTCCAGGGCGGTGGTGGAGTCGTCCAGCATGATCGCCATGCCCGGCTCGACCAGGCCGAGCGCGTGCTCGGCTATGGCCGCCTTCTGCGCGCGCATGGCCTTCAGCCGGTACTGCACGTTCGACTCGAAGACCCCGGACGGCTGGGCCGTCACCCCGCCCCTGAACTTCCGTACGATGCCCTGCCGTTCGAGCTCGTCCAGGTCGCGGTGGATGGTCATCAGGCTGACCCCGAAGCGCGCGGCGAGCTCGGCCGCGGTCGCGGAACCGTCCGCGAGGACCTGCTCGGCCATGGCGGCCTGCCGGGCCGCGGGGCCCTGGGGCGCGTTGCGCGTGGAGCTCACGGAGTGATCCTTCGCCCGCCGAAGATGGCCGTCAATCCCTCGCGCAGGTCCATATCACAGGGCACAGTGAGAAGTTCACGGTTCTTGATGTGCGGGAGGCCGGGATGGAGCGGGAGACGTGGCTCGGGATCGACCTCGGGACGCAGAGCGTCCGCGCCCTGCTCGTCACGGCCGACGGCACGGTCCTGGGCAGCGGCTCGGCCCCGCTGCGCGGGCGGCGTGACGGCGTACGCCACGAGCAGGACCCGGGGGAGTGGTGGACGGCGGTGTGCAGGGCGTCCCGGGCGGCGCTGCGCGAGCGGCCCGCCCGGGTCGGCGGGCTCGCGGTGTGCGGGACGTCCGGGACCGTGCTGCTCACGGACGCGGCGGGACGGCCGGTGAGCCCGGCGCTGATGTACGACGACGGGCGGGCGTGGGCGGAGGGGGAGCGGCTGCGCGGGGCGGGCCTCGCCGTGCAGAACACCTGGGGGCTGCCGAAGGCCCTGTGGCTCCGCCGCGTTCACGGCCCGGGCCGGATCACCCACCAGGCCGACGTGATCACCGCCCACCTCGTCGGCCGGCCCGTCCCCACCGACTCCAGTCACGCCCTGAAGACGGGGTACGACGTGGCGGACGGCCTCTGGCCGCACATCCCGGGCGTACCGGTCCCGCTGCCCGACGTCGTCCGCCCCGGCACCCGGCTCGGCGAGGTCTGCGCGAGTGCCGCCGAGGCCACCGGCATCCCCGCCGGCACGCCCGTCGTCGCCGGCATGACCGACGGCTGCGCCGCCCAGATCGCGTCCGGTGCCCTGCGCGCGGGCTCCTGGAACTCGGTGCTCGGCACCACCCTGGTCCTCAAGGGGGCCTCCCCGACGCCGGTCCACGACCCGACCGGCGTGGTCTACAACCACCGTGCCCCGGACGGGAGCTGGCTGCCCGGTGGCGCCTCCGGCGTGGGCGCGGGCGTCCTGACGGCGGCGTTCGCGGGGGCGGACCCGGCGGCGATGGACGCCCGGGCGGCACGCCACGAACCGGCCGGGGCGATCGCCTACCCCCTGGTCTCCCCGGGCGAACGCTTCCCCTTCCTGGCCCCCGGCGCGACCTCCCTGCTCCTCGGCGAACCCGCGGGCGAGTCCGATCTGTGGGCCGCGCTCCTCCAGGGCGTCGCCTTCACCGAACGGCTCTGCCTGGACTACCTCGACCACCTCGGCGCCCCGCTCGACGGCCCCCTCACCTTCACGGGCGGCGCGGCCCGCAGCCCGTACTGGAACCAGCTCCGCGCCGACGTCCTCGGCCGCGAGGTACGGGTACCGGAACAGACCGAACCGGCCCTGGGGATGGCCGCGTTGGCGGCCCACGGGGTGACCGGCGACCCGCTGCCGGACCTCGCGGAGCGCATGGTGCGCGTGCGCACCGTCGTGGCCCCGCGCCCGGACCGCCGGGGCCGCTTCACCGAGCCGTACGCCCGCCTGGTCGACGAACTCGCCGCCCGGGGCTGGCTGCCGCCCCCGGTCGCGGCGCACGCGCACGCCCGCCTCGCCCTGGATACTGACGACTCATGAGCAGCACGACCCTCCTCCTCGCCCGCCACGGCCAGACCGTCTGGCACGCCGAGAACCGCTACGCCGGCGTCAGTGACATCGCCCTCACCGACGAGGGCCGCGCCCAGGCCGAGGCGCTCGGACGCTGGGCCGCCGCCCACCCCGTGGACGCCGATCTGGACGTCCACGGTGTCCCGGGCCATCGCCACCGCCGCCCCCGCCTGCCGCGCCCTCGGCCTCACCTCCCGCCCGAACCCGCCCTGCGCGAATGCGACTTCGGAGTGGTGGAGGGCCGTACGCTCGCCGAGTTCGCGGCGGAGAACCCGCAGGCGGCGGAGGCGTTCCGCAGCGACCCCGTGGCGCACCCGTTCCCCGGCGCCGAGGACCCGAAGGAGGCGACGGAGCGCGGTGTCGCCGCCCTGCGCCGCATCGCGCGGGCCCATTCCGGCGGGCGCGTCCTCGTCGTGGCCCACAACACCCTGCTCCGGCTGGCCCTGTGCGAGCTGCTGTCCATCCCGCTCGGCGAGTACCGCCGGGTCCTTCCGCGGTTGCGGAACGCGGCGGTCACCGAACTCCGTGTGACCGCCACGGGATCCGCCGCACTTCTCTCCCTCAATGTGCCGTGCGACCTGCACCTTCCGTAGCACCATGGGGACATGACGGAGATCGACACCTCGGTACCCCATTCGGCCCGGATCTGGAACTACTGGCTCGGCGGCAAGGACAACTACCCGGTGGACGAGGAGGCCGGCGACGCCTACACCGCCGTCTTCCCGGGCATCGTCACCATCGCCCGCAGCAGTCGCGCCTTTCTCGGCCGCAGCATCCGGTACCTGGTGCAGGAGGCGGGCGTACGGCAGTTCCTGGACGTCGGCACTGGCCTGCCGACCGTCGACAACACCCATGAGGTGGCCCAGCGGATCGCCCCCGAGGCGAGGATCGTCTACGTCGACAACGACCCGCTCGTCCTGACCCACGCCCGTGCCCTGCTCACCTCCACCCCTCAGGGCGTGACGGCGTACGAGGACCTGAGCCTGTACGAGCCCGAGCGCATCCTGGAGCAGGCGGGCAAGACCCTCGACCTCTCCCGGCCCACCGCCCTGATCCTCAGCGGCATCCTCGGCCATGTCGCCGACTACGACCTGGCCCGGGACCTCGTCGCCCGGCTCCTCGCGGGCCTGCCCTCCGGCAGCCATCTGTGCGTCAACGACGGCTCCCGCGGCACCGACCCGGACTACGAACAGGCCCAGGACGCCTACAACGAGACCGGCGCCGTCCCCTACTTCCTGCGCCCGGTCGAGCAGATCACCGCGTTCTTCGACGGCCTGGAACTGGTGGAGCCGGGCGTCGTCTCCGTCCCCCTGTGGCGCCCGGACGCCGGCACCACGCCGGAGCCGATCGGCCAGCACGGCGGCGTGGGCCGCAAGCCGTAAGCTCCCCCGCACACGGGAAGGCCCCCGCGAGTCACGTCCTCGCGGGGGCCTTCCGTCCTGCCGCCTGCCACGTGAAGGGTGAGAAGACGATCACGAGCAGGACGCATTCATACACCCGTCAGGGCGCGAGCAGCAGCACATCCGCGCGAGACCTGGCGGCCTCGTAACGCCGGGCCACGTCCTGCCAGTTGACGACGGCCCACATGGCGTCGATGAAGTCGACCTTCTGGTTCCTGTACTGGAGGTAGAAGGCGTGCTCCCAGGCGTCGAAGACGAGGATCGGCACCGCGCCCTGGCCGACGTTGCCCTGGTGGTCGTAGACCTGCTCGACGACCAGCCGTCCGCTCACCGGCTCGTACGCGAGCACACCCCAGCCGGACCCCTGCGTGGTCGCCGCGGCCCTGGTGAGCTGCGCCTTGAAACCGGCGTACGACCCGAAGGACTCGGCGATCGCGTCGGCGAGGTCCCCGACCCCGTCGGCGGCGAGGGGCTCACCGCCGCCCTCCTTCGGGCCGGTCATGTTCTGCCAGTAGACCGAGTGCAGGATGTGCCCGGACAGATGGAAGGCCAGGTTCTTCTCCAGCCCGTTCAGCGCCGCCCACTGCTCCTTGTCCCGTGCCTCCGCGAGCTGCTCCAGCGTGTCGTTGGCGCCCTTCACGTACGCCGCGTGGTGCTTGTCGTGGTGCAGCTCGATGATCTCGGGGCTGATCACGGGGGCGAGCGCGGAGTAGTCGTACGGCAGGTCGGGCAGCGTGTAGACGGGCATGGCGGGTCCCCTCAGGAGCTTGTTGCAAGTAACTTGCAACAACAAGCTAACAGCAAAAAGCCCCCGTGTGGATCACATGGGGGCTTTCCGGCGCTCGGGTCGGGTCAGTTCGCGGCCCGCCTGCGCTGCCAGGCGTAGCCCGCCGCCGCCAGCGCCGCCGTCATGACGCCGGTCGAGTACAGCTGCACCCGGGTGTCCGCCTCCCGCGCCATCAGCACGAAGATCCCGGCCATCCCGGCCAGCGCCACCCACGTCAGCACCGGGAACGCCCACATCCGCACGGTCAGCCTCTCGGGCGTCTCCCGCTCCAGCCGCCGGCGCAGCCGCAGCTGCGAGACGGCGATGAAGACCCACACGACCAGGACGACCGCGCCGATCATGTTGAGCAGCCAGGAGAAGACGTCGTCCGGGCGCCAGTAGCTCAGCACCACGCACCCGAACCCGAACACCGACGAGGCCAGTACGGCGACCCGCGGCACCCCGCCCGACACCCGGCCCAGCGCCTTCGGGCCCTGTCCGCGCTCCACCAGGGAGTAGGCGATGCGCGAGGAGCCGTAGATGTTGGCGTTCATCGCGGACAGCAGGGCGACCAGGACGACCACGTTCATGAGCTGTCCGGCGCCCGGGATGCCGAGGGAGTCGAGGGCGGCGACGTACGGACCCTTCTCCGTCACGGCCGCGGAGTCCCACGGGACCAGCGTCACGATGACCGCCATCGAGCCGATGTAGAACAGCGCGATGCGCCACATGGCCGTGCGGACCGCGCTCGCCACGCCCTTGACCGGGTTCTCCGACTCCGCCGCCGCGATGGTGACCGTCTCCAGGCCGCCGTACGCGAAGATCGAGGCGAGGACGCCGATGATCAGCCCCTCGCCGCCGTTTGGCAGGAACTCCGTCAGGTGACTCGTCCCCGGCGCGTCCGTGCCCGGCAGCACGCCCGCGATCGCCAGCACCCCCAGCACCAGGAACAGGCTGATCGCCCCGACCTTCAGCGCCGCGAACCAGAACTCGAACTCACCGAAGTTCTTCACGGCGGCCAGGTTCGTCGCGCAGAACACCAACATGAACAGGGCGACCCACGCCCACTCCGGCGTCCCGGGCAGCCACCCGGTCACGATCTTCGCCGCGCCGATGCCCTCCAGGCCCACGGCCGTGCAGAGCAGCACCCAGAACGACCAGCCGGCGGTGAAGCCCGCCCAGGGGCCGATCGCGCGCTCGGCGTGCGCGGAGAAGGAGCCGGACGACGGATAGGCGGCCGACATCTCGCCCAGCATCCGCATCACCAGCATCACGAGGAGCCCGGACAGCGTGTAGGCGAGGACGATCGACGGGCCGGCGGCGGCGATGCCCGCCCCGGAGCCCACGAACAGACCCGCGCCGATGACCCCGCCGAGGGCGATCATCGACAGATGGCGCTGCTTGAGGCCGTGGGAGAGGGCGGCGTCGGGCTCGGGCGGGGCCCCGACGGGGGTGGTGCTGGGCATGAGCGCGGTTCGTCCAGTACGTGAGACGGCAAAACGCCCACAGTCTGGGCGGCCTCTCCGCTCAGAAGGAGAGGCCGCCCACTATGCGGACGTCGGCCGTACAGGCTGTGACTAGGCGGCCACGCTCGTGTAGTGCGAGGCGTCGCCCTCCACCGAGTAGCTCTCCTTGCCCTCGATGCCGACCGGGATGTCACCGGCGACGGTCACCCGGTGCAGCCGACGGGCCTGGCGGTCGTAGTTGTCGACGGCGTAGTGCTGGGTGATGCGGTTGTCGAAGAGGACCAGCTGGTTCGGCGACCAGCGGTGGCGCAGGATGTGCTCCGGCTTGACCACGTACGACTGGAGCAGGTCCAGCAGCGTGCGCGACTCCGTCACCGACAGGCCCACGATGCGCTGCGCGAACCCGCCGATGAACAGGCCGCGTTCACCGGTCAGCGGGTGGACGCGGACCACGGGGTGCGCCGTGCGGTACTTGATCGACGTGAACTGGGCGCGCTGGGCGGCCTTCTTCTCGTCGATGTCCTCCGCCGGCACGGCGTAGTCGTAGTCGTTGGTGTGCTCGGCCCACAGTGTGTCCGCCAGCCGGCGCAGCGGCTCCGGCAGACTCCGGTACGCCGCCGCGGAGTTGGTGATCAGGGTCTCGCCGCCGTACGGCGGGAGCGTGATGCTGCGCAGGGTGCTGGCCTGCGGCGGGTTGAGGACGAAGGTGACGTCCGTGTGCCAGTGGCTGGCGCTGCCCTGCTCGCTGTCGACGGGCAGCACGTTCGCCGCGCCCGCGACGGCGGGCACCGTCGGGTGGGCGGTGGTGAGGTCGCCGAAGTGGCGGGCGAAGGCCTGCTGGCCCTCGTCGTCGAGGTGCACGTCGTCGAAGACGAGCGCCTTGTGGACGTTGAGCGCCTCGCGCAGGGCGGCGACGGTCTCGCCGTCCAGCGGCTTGGCGATGTCCACGCCGGAGACCTGGGCGCCGATGTGGGCGGTGACCTTGCGGATGTCGAGCGTCATGACGGTCAGTCCTTTCAGACCAGGGTGGCGGTGTACTGGTTGGCGGGGCGGGGGAGGCCGTAGCGCTCCCGCAGGGTGCGGCGCGGCCCGTACTCCTCGCGGAGCAGGCCACGGGCGCGCAGGATCGGGACGACGTGGTCGACGAAGAGGTCGAGGCCGGAGGGCAGTACGGCCGGCATGATGTTGAAGCCGTCGGCGGCGCCGAGCGTGAACCACCGCTCGATCGCGTCGGCGACCTGCTCGGCGTCCCGGCGAAGGTGAGATGCCCGCGCCCGCCGCCGAGCCGCCCGATCAGCCGCCGTACGGTGAGCCGCTCGCGCCGGGCCAGTTCGACGACCAGCGTGTACCGGCTCTTGGCGCCCTCGATGGCGTCCTCGGAGGGCAGGTCGGCGGGGAGCTCGGCATCCAACTCCAGGGTTCCGGCGGGCAGCTGGAAGAGGCGTTCCAGATTGGCCACCCCGTGCTCGTGCACGATGTGGTCCTCCAGCTCCTGCTCCGCCGCCCGCGCCTCGGCCTCCGTCGAGCCGATGACCGGGACGATGCCGGGCAGCACCTTCAGGTGCTCGGGGTCGCGACCCGCCCGCACCACACGGGACTTGAGATCGGCGTAGAAGTCCTGCGCGTCCTTCAGGGTCTGCTGGGCGGTGAACACCGCCTCCGCGTACCGGGCCGCGAACGCCTTGCCGTCCTCGCTGGAGCCCGCCTGCACGAGGAGCGGGTAACCCTGCGGCGAACGCGGGACGTTGAGGGCGCCCTCGACACTGAAGTACGTGCCCTGGTGCCGGGGCGGGTGGATCTTCGTGTCGTCGCCCCAGACGCCGGACGCCTTGTCGGCGACGATCGCGTCGTCCTCCCAGCTGTCCCAGAGCTTCAGCGCCACGTCCAGGAACTCGGCCGCCCGCGCGTACCGTTCGGCGTGCGCGGGTTCCGCGGCGAGGCCGAAGTTGCGGGCCGCCTCGGCCCCGGCGGTCGTGACGATGTTCCAGCCCGCCCGGCCGCCGCTGATGATGTCGAGCGAGGCGAACTTGCGGGCCAGGTTGTAAGGAGAGTTGTAGGACGTCGACGCGGTGGCGATCAGGCCGATGTGCTCGGTCGCCGTCGCCAGCGCGGTGAGCAGCGTCAGCGGCTCCAGGGCACCCGCGGGCCGCTGCGAGACCGAGCCCCACAACTGCGGGCCGTCGGCGAGGAAGAGCGAGTCGAAGGTGCCGCGCTCGGCGATCCGGGCCAGCCGGACGTAGTGCTCCAGCTCGACATGCGCGTACGGGTCGCTCTCCGGGAGCCGCCAGGAGGCCTCGTGGTGGCCGGTGTTCATGAGGAAGGCGTTGAGATGCAGCTGTCTGGTGGTCATCGGTGGTGCTCCTCCGGGGGGAAACCCAGGTCGGTGGTCATGCGTGGTCCTCCGTCACGACGAGGCCGGGGGTCATGCGTGGGCCTCCGTCACTCCGAGCGCCTTCAGCAGCCGCTCGCGGTACTCGCCCAGCAGCGGATCGCGGTACGACCGCGGATGCGGGCGCTCGATCGCCAGGTCGAGGCCGATCCGCCCCTCCTCCAGCACCAGCACCCGGTCGGCCAGCACGATCGCCTCGTCCACGTCGTGCGTGACCAGCAGCACCGACGGCCGGTGCCGCTCCCACAGCTCCCGCAGCAGGGCGTGCATCTTGATCCGGGTCAGCGCGTCCAGCGCCCCGAACGGCTCGTCGGCGAGCAGCAGTTCGGGCTCCCGGACCAGCGACCGGGCCAGCGCCGCCCGCTGCGCCTCCCCGCCGGACAGCTCGTTCGGCCAGGCCCGTTCCCGCCCCTTGAGCCCCACCTCTTCGAGGGCGGCCCGTCCCTTGTCCGTGCCGTCCGCGCCCTTCGTGCCCAGCAGGACGTTGTCCAGGACCCGGCGCCAGGGCAGCAGCCGCGAGTCCTGGAAGACCACCGATATCCGCTCGGGGGCGGTGAGCTGCCCGCTCCCGGCGACCTCGTGGTCCAGGCCCGCGATCGCCCGCAGCAACGTGCTCTTGCCGGAGCCGCTGTGCCCGAGGAGGGCCACGAACTGCCCGGCCGGGATGTCCAGGTCGACGCCGTCGAGGACCGTACGGCCGTCGAACGAGCGCGTGAGGCCGCGGAGTCGGACTGCGGACCGGGTCAGCTGCTCAGTGTGCGTCGCCACGACAGCACCCTCCGTTCGATGAGGCGGACCGCGCTGTCGGAGACCAGGCCGAAGACGCCGTAGACGACCAGGCCGACGAGGATGACGTCCGACTGGCCGTAGTTCTGGGCCTGGAACATCATGTAGCCGAGTCCGCTGGTGGCGTTGATCTGCTCCAGCACGACCAGGCCGAGCCAGGAACCGGTGACGCCGAGCCGGAGTCCCACGAAGAATCCGGGCAGCGCGCCGGGGATGACGATCTGCCGGATGAACTGGAACCGGTTCAGCCCCTGCACCTCGGCGAGTTCGACGAACCGGCTGTCGATACCGGCCAGCGCGGCATGGGTGTTGAGGTAGATCGGGATGTAGACGACGATCGCGATGATGGCGATCTTGAAGGTCTCGCCGATGCCCAGCCAGAGGATGAACAGCGGGATCAGACCGAGGGTGGGGATCGCCCGGTTGAGGTTCACCGTCCCGTCGATCAGCGCCTCACCGATCCGGCTCAGCCCGGCCGCCAGCGCCAGTGCGATCCCGGCGACCAGGCCGATCGCGAAGCCGGAGGCGGCCCGCTGGAGCGAGGTCAGGATGTCGTCCGGCAGGGTGCCCGCGGTCCACAGCCGGGCGCCCGTCTTCAGCACGGTCCAGGGCGCCGGGATCGCCCCCGGGTCCAGCCGGCCGGCCGCGGAGGCGGCGGCCCACAGGGCGAGCAGCAGCACCGGGCCGATGAGCCGGTGGCGGGCAGCCGCCGGCCTGGGGAGAGGCCGCGGCGCTTGCGGCGCACCGCAGGCGGGGCCTCGGTGACGGCCGGGGCCGTCGTC
>MWJO01000160.1 GCA_002027195.1 Streptomyces sp. GKU 895
CGTCGGGCAGCGGCGCGAACGGGTAGAACGTGCCGCGCTTGTAGAGGTAGACCAGCGCGAGCGTGCGGCCCGCGTCGTCCCGGAAGCCCGCGAGCGAGCACAGCAGCTGCGGGCCGAAGCCGTTGACCTCCATCGAGGAGTTCACCGCGTGCAGATCGTTGACCAGCAGATGCAGCTGGTCGGGCGCGCGCTGTGACACCAGCCAGGAGTAGCCGTAGTCGTCCCGCCGCAGCTCGACCGGAGGGCCCTCGCGGTCGGTGTCCGCGTCCAGCAGCGCCTGCACCTCGCGGTGCGTCTGCTCGAACGCCGCGCCCTCGACGGTCGCGAAGCACACCGCACCGCTCCCGGACGGGGTGAACCCCACCGCGGCCTCCAACGTCACGGCCGCCGACGGCAGGGCGAAGAGCCGGTCGAGATCGGGCGCGACCGGCTTGGTGCGCCCGAGCAGGATGTCCAGCAGCCCCATCCGTTACTCCGGCTTCCCCGGGCGGGCCGCTCGCCCAACTCGGCGGAGATCCGCCCCAGTTGATCGAGGCGCTGTTCCAGGGTCGGGTGGGTGGAGAAGTACCGCTCGATGCCGGGCTCCTTGCCGGTGGCCGGGGTGAAGTAGAAGGCGTTGAAGGCCTGCGCGGTCCGCAGGTCCTTGGTCGGGATCCGGGCGATGTCCCCGGACACCTTGGTCAGCGCGGAGGCGAGGGCCGAGGGCCGCCCCGTCAGCTGCGCCGCGGCCCGGTCGGCGGCCAGCTCCCGGTACCGGGACAGGGCCCTGATGAGCAGGAAGCTCAGCGCGTACACGGCCGCCGAGACGCCCATGACGGCGGCGAAGATCACGGCGGTGTTCTGGTCCTTCCGCCCGCCGAAGACCTGCGAGTAGAACGCGAACCGGACGATGAGCCCGGCGATGACCCCCAGGAACGAGGCAACCGTGATCACGGCGACGTCCTTGTGCGCCACATGCGACAGCTCGTGCGCGAGGACACCCTCCAGCTCGTCCTTCTCCAGCCGTCGCAGCAGCCCGTCGGTCACGCACACCACGGCGTGCTCGGGGTTGCGCCCGGTGGCGAACGCGTTGGGCATGTCCATGTGAGAGACGGCGACGACGGGCTTGGGCATGTCCGCGATGGCGCACAGCCGGTCGACGACCCCGTGCAGCTCGGGATACTCCTCCCGCTCCACGACCCGGCCCCGCATCGCGAACAGCGCGACCCGGTCGGAGAACCAGTACTGCGCCCCGAGCATCGCGGCGATCACGACCACGACCAGCACCCAGGACTTCAGCAGGACGATCAGCGCGCCCACGAAGACGACGTACAACAGCCCGAGCAGGAACAGCGTGACCGTCATCCGCACGGTCAGGCGCCGGTCGCTCCGGAAGCGGCTCTGCATCTGCATCACCCCGCAGTCAGGCACTCGTCCCGACTCCCAGTGTGCACCCGGCCCCACCATGAAGCGGTCGCGATCAGCCCTGGGACGGGCAAAGGCTCAAGCCGGAAGCCCCGCTTCCCACTTGCGCCGCTTCAGCACGTGGTCACTGAACAGCTCCCGACTCCGCTCCAGCAGCTCGCCCACCTCGACCACCCCGTGGGGCACGTCCTCGGTCGGGTGCCAGCGCTGCACGGCCTGCCGGGCCGCGTGCCGCAGTGTTCCGTCCGGGTCGTCGATGAGCGCGACCGCGGCCCGCAGCCGTGCGAGACCGCTGTGCTCGTGAAGCAGCCGGAAGGCGGAGACCCGCACCGCCCGAGATCGTCCCGGCTCGAGCCGCCCCAGCAGCCACTCGTCGTCCAACGACCGCGCCGAGAGCACCAGCTCCCTCGTCGCCTCGCGCACCACCCCGGCGTCGGGATCGTCGAGCAGCGCCGTGAACCGCGCCACGTCCGTCACGTCCAGACTGCGCAGCCCCGCCACGGCCCGCGCCCGCACCGCCGCCACCGGGTGCGAGGTCAGCGCCCACAACACGGCCGCGTCCCCGCGCTCCCCGCACTCCGCGAGCCCGCTGACGACCCCCGGCGACACCTCCGCACCGGCACACCGCTCCCGGTACCAGGCCGCCGGATCACCCCCGTACTGCCGCACCACATACCGCGCACAGGCCCGCACCCGCCCCGCCCGGTCCCCCGAGAAACCCAGCGGCCCGCTCAGGCATCCCGGCCCGCCGCAACGCGGTGACCCCGGCGGCCCGCGCCCGCGGATTGCGCGCGCCGAGCAGCGGTTCCAGTACGTCGTCCCGCGCCCCCTCCTGCGCCACGGCGGCCAGCGCGGCATCGGCGCACAGATCCTGAACGACGGTGTCGTCGTCGAGCGCGGCGGCACGGGCGAGCTCGGCGGGGGAGAGCAGACGGCTGCCGATGACGAGACGGTGGGCGTAGCGGCGTACGGCACGGTCGGTGTGCCGGCACAGCGGGTCGAGGACCTCGCGGGGCGCGCCGCCCAGCAGCGCGGTGGCCAGTTCGGCGGCGAAGCCGCCCCGCCCGCGGTGCCCCATGCGCAGGATCAGCGGTGCCAGCCGGGCCGCGCCCGCGGCGTCCAGCAGCTCCGCCAGCCGCTCCCGGGCACGCTCACGCACCTGGGGAACCCAGTCGGCACAGCGCACGACCACCAGCGGTAGCAGCGCCGGGTGCTCGCCGACCCGCTCCAGCGCGGACTGCCGGACCCGGCCGTCCCGGTGACACAGGCCGAGCGCCAGCTGCGACTCGGTGAGCCGGACGCCCCGGGGCAGCAGTCGCCGCTCCCGGCCCAGCACCTTCACGAGCAGCCGGCCGCTGTCGGTCCGCTCCCACGCGGACGTCCCCAAGCGCTCGCCCGGCGCCCGGGTCAGCGCCCGTGCCCCGGCGTCCAGCGCGGTCCAGCCGGCCGGGTCGGTCGTGTCGAACGCCTCCCGCAGGGAAGCCCCCTCCGCGAGCCGCACCGCCGCCGCGATCCCGTCCTCGATCTCCACACCCCTGCCCTCCATGTCCGGCGAGCGTAAGCGACCGAACCGCGCAGGGGCGCGCGAATTACCTGCTCAGCGCCGCGCTCAGTACGGCGCCCGGAACCCGCTGTACCCCAGCACCACGATGACGACCGCCACGATGCCGAACACGAGCGCCGCCGAGGCCCAGCCCGAGCGGGGGCGGGAGACGCCCTCCGGGTCGGCGCGGAACGGCTGGAGCTCCGGGGGGTTGTCCTTCCAGCGGGCGGCCAGCATCCGGGCCCTCGCCGAAGGCTCCTTGAGCTCGGCGGCGTCGGCCCAGCGGATGTCGAACTCCCGCTCCTCGTCGTCCCGTTCGGACATGTCCGTGACCCCCGTCAGCTTTCTTCGAACAGTAGTGCCCGAAACCATACGACGACGCCCCCATCCCCGGAAAACGGGGGTGGGGGCGCCGTCGTACGGACTACGCGTCGATCACACGTCGAAGTACAGCTCGAACTCGTGCGGGTGCGGACGCAGCTGCAGCGGAGCGATCTCGTTCGCGCGCTTGAAGTCGATCCACGTCTCGATCAGGTCGGACGTGAAGACGTCACCGGCGAGCAGGAACTCGTGGTCGCGCTCGAGGGAGTCGAGAACGGCCGGGAGCGAGGTCGGGACCTGCGCCACGCTCGCGTGCTCCTCGGGAGCCAGCTCGTAGAGGTCCTTGTCGATCGGCTCGGCCGGCTCGATCTTGTTCTTGATGCCGTCCAGTCCCGCGAGCAGCAGCGCCGAGAACGCCAGGTACGGGTTGCCGGAGGAGTCGGGCGCACGGAACTCGACGCGCTTGGCCTTCGGGTTGGAGCCCGTGATCGGGATACGCATGGCCGCGGAGCGGTTGCGCTGCGAGTACACCAGGTTGATCGGCGCCTCGAAGCCCGGCACCAGACGGTGGTACGAGTTCACCGTCGGGTTGGTGAAGGCGAGCAGCGACGGGGCGTGCTTGAGGATGCCGCCGATGTAGTAGCGGGCGGTGTCCGACAGGCCCGCGTAACCGGCCTCGTCGTAGAAGAGGGGCTGGCCGCCGGCCCACAGGGACTGGTGGACGTGCATGCCCGAGCCGTTGTCACCGAAGATCGGCTTCGGCATGAACGTCGCGGTCTTGCCGTTCTTCCAGGCCACGTTCTTCACGATGTACTTGAAGAGCTGGAGGTCGTCGGCCGCGGCGAGCAGCGTGTTGAACTTGTAGTTGATCTCGGCCTGGCCGGCGGTGCCCACCTCGTGGTGCTGGCGCTCGACCTGGAGGCCGGAGGCGGCGAGCTGGAGGGAGATCTCGGCGCGCAGGTCGGCGAAGTGGTCGACCGGCGGGGTCGGGAAGTAGCCGCCCTTGTAGCGGACCTTGTAACCACGGTTGTTCTCGACCGCACCGGTGTTCCAGGCGCCGGCCTCGGAGTCGATGTGGTAGAAGCTCTCGTTCGCCGAGGTGGCGAAACGGACGCTGTCGAAGACGTAGAACTCGGCCTCGGGACCGAAGTACGCGGTGTCGGCGATGCCGGTCGACGCGAGGTAGGCCTCGGCCTTCTTCGCCACGTTGCGCGGGTCACGGGAGTACTGCTCGCCCGTGATCGGGTCGTGGATGAAGAAGTTGATGTTCAGCGTCTTGTCACGGCGGAAGGGGTCGACCCGGGCGGTCGACAGGTCCGCGCGCAGCGCCATGTCGGACTCGTGGATGGCCTGGAAACCGCGGATCGACGAACCGTCGAACGCGAGCTCCTCGTCCGGGTCGAACGCCTCGACGGGCAGCGTGAAGTGCTGCATGACGCCCGGCAGGTCGCAGAATCGGACGTCGACGAACTTGACGTCCTCGTCCGCGATGAACTTCTTGGCCTCGTCGGCGTTCTGGAACATCCAGCTCCTCCTACTCCCGACGGTTCCGTGCCGGGGTGGTAGTTCGTTCGTGCGGCCAGTGCGGTGGCACACGCTGTGCCCGACCCTAGGGACGCGTGATTTCTCAGGCGTGACCCATTTGTTTCGCACAAGTTAACCGGATGCCTTCCGATCCACCCCACCTGTCCGTATCCCGAAACGCGGGCAGTACCGTGGACGCGTGGACAAGAGGGAAGCAATCGGATCGTGGCTCTCCGGCCCCCGTGCGGCCGCCGAGGAAGCCGGTGTGGACTTCGGATACCGCGGTCAGCAACTGGGGCTGCCCGAGGAGGGGCCGGGCTCCATCGCCCGGCCGGGTCGGCGCCTGGGCGCCCTGGCCGTGGACTGGGGGATGAGCGTGTTGATTGCATCCCAATTGATCACTCAGGGCTACGAGACCCCGGCGACCTCGAACTGGGCGCTCCTGGTCTTCTTCGTGATGAGCGTCCTGACCGTCGGCACCATCGGCTTCACGCCGGGCAAGCGGCTCTTCGGCCTCCGGGTCGTCGAGGTGACCACCGGCCAGGTCAAGCCGCTGCGCGCCCTGCTGCGCTGCCTCCTGCTGTGCCTGGCGGTCCCGGCCCTGATCTGGGACCGCGACGGCCGCGGCCTGCACGACCGGCTGGCGGGCACGGTCGAGGTACGGATCTGATTCCCGTTCTTCTACGACGAAGAGGGCGCCCGGAGTGATCCGGGCGCCCTCTTTCGCGTACGACGTCGATCAGCGCGCCTTCGGCCCGCCCTTCGGCAGCTTCATGCCCTTCGGCATGGGCCCCTTCGGGAGCGGCATGTTGCTCATCAGGTCGCCCATCGCGCGCAGCCGGTCGTTGGTGGCGGTCACCTGGGGGCCGGTCAGCACGCGCGGCAGCTTGAGCATCGAGGTGCGCAGCTTCTTGAGCGGGATCTGGTCCTCGCCCGTGCCCACGATGAGGTCGTGCACCGGCACGTCCGCGACGATGCGGTTCATCTTCTTCTTCTCGGCGGCCAGCAGGGTCTTCACCCGGTTCGGGTTGCCCTCCGCGACGAGCACGATGCCGGCCTTGCCGACGGCCCGGTGCACCACGTCCTGGCTGCGGTTCATCGCCACCGCGGGGGTCGTCGTCCAGCCCCGGCCGATGTTGTCGAGGACGGCCGCGGCGGCGCCCGGCTGGCCCTCCATCTGCCCGAACGCGGCCCGCTCGGCCCGGCGCCCGAACACGATCGCCGTCCCGAGGAAGGCGAGCAGGAGGCCCAGGATGCCGAGGTAGATCGGGTGACCGATCAGGAAACCGAACGCGAGAAAGACACCGAGGATGAGGAGGAAGACGCCCGCGAGCACCAGGCCGATCTTCTTGTCGGCCCTGCGGGTCATCTTGTACGTCAGGGCGATCTGCTTCAGACGCCCGGGGTTTGCGGCATCCGCCGCGCTGTCACTTCTCGCCATGGCACGAAGTCTACGTGGCCCCGGGAGCGCCGACGACGGCAGTCTCCCGACAGCCGTCGGCGTCACGGACGGGAGGCGAGCGCCTTCTCCAGGACCTGCTGGGCCTCGACCCGGTCCTTGGCGCGGCGGCGGTCCTCCAGGACGGACGTCCAGGCGTTGCGGCGGGCGGTGCGCTGGCCGCTGCTCATGAGCAGCGACTCGACGGCACGGAGTGCATCGGTGAACGACGGGATGGCGGTGGCGCGTACGGGCGCGGCCTGCATGATGGAGGTCCCCCCTCAGGGATTGCGGCTCTGGTGAGTGGTGCACGGGCTGTACAACCAGGGTTACTGATTGGTGTTACCAGGGCGTGACCGACCGGTCAAACACCAATGAAGCCTTGATATGCGGCCCGAAAACGCTGACGCGGCCCTGATGAGGCCCCCATCTGCGGGGACATCCAGGACCGCGCCAATCGGCCACTACCGTGCGGTAGTTGCTTGTGCTCGGATTCACACGGAGTGAGTGGCACTCCGTGCCATCCAGTTGTTCTCCAGTGCGGCTCAGACGGCCTGCGAGGCGACGAACGAACCACGCTTCTCGACGGCCATCTGGTAGAGCCGGCCGGCCCGGTACGAGGACCGGACGAGCGGGCCCGACATGACACCCGAGAAGCCGATCTGCTCGGCCTCCTCCTTCAGCTCCACGAACTCGTGGGGCTTGACCCAGCGCTCCACGGGGTGGTGGCGCACGGAGGGCCGCAGGTACTGCGTGATGGTGACGAGCTCGCAGCCGGCGTCGTGCAGCTGCTGGAGCGCCTCGCTGACCTCCTCGCGGGTCTCGCCCATGCCGAGGATCAGGTTGGACTTGGTGACCAGGCCGAAGTCGCGGGCCTCGGTGATGACCTTCAGGGAGCGCTCGTAGCGGAAGCCGGGGCGGATGCGCTTGAAGATCCGCGGGACCGTCTCGACGTTGTGCGCGAAGACCTCGGGACGCGACTCGAAGACCTCCCGGAGCAGCTCCGGTACGGCGTTGAAGTCGGGGGCGAGCAGCTCGACCTTGGTGTGGCCGCCCTCGCGCTCCGCGGTCTGCTGGTGGATCTGGCGCACGGTCTCGGCGTACAGCCAGGCGCCGCCGTCCTCCAGGTCGTCGCGGGCGACGCCGGTGATGGTGGCGTAGTTCAGGTCCATGGTGACCACGGACTCGCCGACGCGGCGCGGCTCGTCGCGGTCGAGGGCCTCGGGCTTGCCGGTGTCGATCTGGCAGAAGTCACAGCGCCGGGTGCACTGGTCGCCGCCGATGAGGAAGGTCGCCTCGCGGTCCTCCCAGCACTCGTAGATGTTGGGACAGCCGGCTTCCTGGCAGACCGTGTGCAGCCCCTCGCTCTTCACGAGCTTCTGCATGGCCGTGTACTCGGGACCCATTTTCGCCCGGGTCTTGATCCACTCGGGCTTGCGCTCGATGGGGGTCTGGGCGTTCCGGACCTCCAGGCGCAGCATCTTGCGTCCGTCGGGTGTGACTGCGGACACATCGGCTCCCTGTAGCTTCGATTCTTCGGCGTACACCAGGGTACGCCCGTGTTTTGTACGGCCCTACAGCAGAGGCCAACCTCAGGTCTCCGGGGGCCATTCCCCACCCTCAGGCGGTCGCCCGTTCGATCTCGCGAGGCTTCAGCTCCGCGTTCTCCAGCACGTCCCGCAGATGCCGCTCCACCACCGGCAGCACCTCGTCGATCGTCACGTCCCGGCCCAGCTCGTTCGCCAGGGAAGCGACGCCGGCGTCGCGAATGCCGCACGGGATGATCCGGTCGAACCACCGGTTGTCGGGGTTCACGTTCAGCGCGAAGCCATGCATCGTGACGCCCTTGGCGACCCGGATGCCGATCGCCGCGATCTTGCGGTCCTCGCGCCGCTGCCCGGCGTTGGACGGGGCGTACTCGGGCCCGTTCATCCGCGGGTCGAACTCGTCGTCGGTCAGCCGGGGGTCGAAGTCCAGCGACAGGCCGCCGAGCGAGGGGCGCTGCTCGACCGGGTCGCCGAGCACCCACACCCCGCTGCGCCCCTCGACCCGGCTGGTCTCCAGGCCGAACTCCGCGCAGGTGCGGATCAGGGCCTCCTCGAGACGTCGTACGTGCGCCACGACGTCCACCGGACGCGGCAGCTTCTGGATCGGGTAGCCCACCAGCTGCCCGGGGCCGTGCCAGGTGATCTTGCCGCCGCGGTCCACGTCGACGACCGGCGTGCCGTCGAGCGGGCGTTCGTTGTCGGCCGTGCGCCGGCCGGCCGTGTAGACCGGCGGGTGTTCGAGCAGCAGGACGGTGTCGGGGACCTCGTCCGCGAACCGCGCCGCGTGCACCCGGCGCTGCTCGTCCCACGCCTCCTGGTACTCGACGGCGTCCGCGCCGAACCCCATACGGACGAACCGCAACTCACTCACGGCAAGCGCCTCCCTAGCACGACCGGCTGTCGTAAGGCACGAAACGTGCCTACGCCACTGTACGACTCGCCGTCGCGCGTCAGCCGTGCGGTCAATCCTCACACGATCGGATGAACGAACGTGGAAGTGTGCGATCGTCTGCTCACTCTCCGCTACATTCACGCCGTCCTATAGAGGCCAAAAGGGCTGCTCACCGGCAATCCGGGCAGGAGACACCACCGCAGATGACGGAACGACCCGCGCAGCGCACTCCCAACCGCCAGCTCGCCGCGCTCATCGCAGAAGCGGGGTTCTCCAACGCGGGACTCGCCCGTCGAGTGGACCAGCTCGGTCTGGAACACGGGCTTGATCTGAGATACGACAAGACATCGGTCACCCGGTGGCTGCGCGGCCAGCAGCCCCGCGGCACCACCCCCGCCCTCATCGCCGAGGTCTTCACCCGCCGCCTCGGCCGGCGCCTCAGCGCCCAGGACCTCGGTCTCGACGCCTGCGCGCCGGTCTACGCGGGCCTGGAGTTCGCGGCCACCCCCGAGGAGGCCGTCGACATCGTCAGCGGGCTGTGGCGCAAGGACTCCGGCAGCCACGCCGAGCTGCGCAAGATCGCCTTCACCCCGGCGGGCCTCGTCGTCCCCAGCCGCGACTGGCTGATCGGCCGGGCCGACGACAAGGTCGCCCGCGGTGAACCCCCGGCGCGCGTCCCCGCCCAGGGCCGCCCCGCCGTGCCCCGGCAGCGCGGCGCGGAACGCGGCCCCGGCCAGAAGGTCACGGGCGGCGACATCGCCGCGCTCCGCTCGGTCGGCGAGCTCTTCCGCTCCCTCGACAACATGTACGGCGGCGGCCACGCCCGCCAGGCCCTCGTGCGCTACCTGGAGCACGAGTGCGAGCCAATGCTGCGCGGCACCTACGGCGAGCAGACCGGCCGCCGGCTGTTCGCGGCCGCCGCCGATCTCACCAGGCTCGCGGGCTGGACGTCGTACGACATCGCGGCGCACGGGCTCGCGCAGCGGTACTTCGTGCAGTCGCTGCGGCTCGCGCAGGCCGCGGGGGACCGGGCGTACGGGTCGTACGTGCTGATCACGATGAGCCGGCAGGCCGTCTATCTCGGGCACGGGCGCGAGGCGGTGCAGCTGGCGCGGGTCGCCCAGCAGGGACTCGGGACCAACGCCCCGCCGGTCGTGCAGGCGCTGCTGCACGCCGTCGAGGCGCGTGGGCACGGCGTGCTCGGCGAGGTGCGCAACTGCACCGGCGCGCTCGTCCGTGCCGAGCGCGCTCTGGAGGCGGCCCGGCCCGGTGACGAAGTCCCGTACTGGGCCCGCTTCTTCGACGAGGCGCAGCTCGCCGACGAGTTCGGGCACGCGCACCGCGACCTCCAGCAGTTCCGCGCGGCGGCGCAGCACGCTGAGCGCTCGCTTCAGCTGCGGGCGCCTGCTTATGCCCGTAGTCGGCTCTTCTGCCGGGTGGTCCTTGCCTCCGCTCGTCTTGGCCTTGGTGAACTCGATCAGGCCTGCGCGCTCGGGGCGGAGGCCGCGAATGCCGCCGCCGAGATGCGGTCGGTGCGGGCGATCGAGTATGTGAGGGACTTCGAGCGGAGGCTGGAGCCTTACAAGGATGCCGCGCCGGTGAGGGGGTATCGGGACAAGGTGGCTGCGCTTGGGTAGTCGGCTGCGGGCTCGTTGTGGCTGGTCGCGCAGTTCCCCGCGCCCCTTTGCGGCGTCTAGGCGGCCCGTGTTGCCGGGAGCGGGTCCGCCCTGTGCATCGAACCCCGTGCGCCGAGATCCGTCAGGATCGCCGTCGTCGCCCGGTGCGCCGAATGCAGCGCCCCCTGGACCGTGCTCGTGTCCCGGTGGTCGCCGCAGACGTACAGGCCCGCCAGGAGGCGTACCGGCCGGCGCAGGTCGTGGGGGGCCCGCATGGTCGGTACCGCCTCCGGGGTGTGATGGACGGCGAGGGTCTCCCAGCGGGTCGTCGACATGCCGTAGAGGCGGGCCAGGTGCATGCGTACGGCGGTCTCGACGTCCGGCGGGGGCGGGCCGAGGACCGTCGAGGAGATCAGGGCGCGGCCCGCGGGGGCGCGGCTCGGATCCACCTGGCTGACCACCGCCGTGTGGGCCACCGGGCCGCCGCGGTCCGCGTCCAGCAGCAGCGCGGCGCCGGTCGCCGGCGGCTCGTCGGTGGTGTGATGGACCACCGTCACCTGGTGGAAGTCCGGTACGCGCAGGCCCGGCAGCAGCTCCGCGGCGGCGCGCGCGTCGGTCGCCAGGAGGACCGCCCGGCAGCGGAACTCGCCGTGTTCGGCGGTGGTCACCGTGTTCGTCGAGACCGAGGTGACCCGGACCCCGGTGTGCACCGTCCCCGGCGGCAGCGCGCGTGCCAGCAGCTCCGGCAGGACCTCCGCCCCGCCCTCCGGCACACACAGCCGCCCGCCCGCGAAGGAGCGCAGCGCGAGGTCCGCGCAGCGGCTGGACGTGGTCAGCCCCGGGTCGCACAGCAGGGCGGCCAGCAGCGGCCGCAGGAACCCGTCGATCGTGCGGGCGGGCAGACCGCGGGCGGCCAGACCCCGGGGCGGCGGGGGAGTTCGGGGGCGGGCGAGGAGGCGTTCGAC
>MWJO01000161.1 GCA_002027195.1 Streptomyces sp. GKU 895
GTCCGTCCACCCACACCACCCACTCCTCCCCGTCGGCGCGGAAGGCCCGCGGCAGCCGGGACCGCACCCCGGGCTCGGCGGCGAGCGCGCGGGCCGGTCCGGAGCGGTGGGTGACCCAGTGCACGGCTCCGCGCACACAGACGGCGCTGCCGCGCGCGGTGTGGTCGGGGAAGGCGGACTCGACCCAGCGGGAGGCGTTCAGGGTGTACGGCTGGAGGTCGGCGCGGGAGCCGCCCAGCCGGATGTCGAGCCGACGAGGCTCCGCCCCGTCCAGGTCGTCGAGGACCCACAGCTCACCGGCACAGGCGTAGACGACCCGGTGGCCGTCCCCGGCGGCGTGCCGGGCGTAGAAGCCGTCGACCGGGGTGTGCCGGCGCAGATCGGCCCCGTCCGCGAGGGACGAGTAGACAGCCCCGACCCCTTCGTGGTCGGAGAGAAAGGCGATCCGCTCCCCCGCCCAGACCGGGAACTCGATGTTCCCGTCGAGTTCTTCATGCAGCCGTACGAACTCCCCGTCCCCCGCTCGATCGATCCACAACTTCCCCGCGGTCCCGCCCCGGTACCGCTTCCACCAGGCCGCCTCCCGCCCCATGGGCGCCGACAGCAGGACGGTGGCCGGCCCTTGGGCGACGGCGCCGACCGGCCCGTACGGCAGGACGGTGGACGGTCCGCCGTCCAGCGGGACGGTGTGCGCCCAGGAGCGGCGCAGGCTGGCCTGGCCGTGGGTGGTGAGGGCGAGGACCTGCCCGTCGGGCGTCCAGCCGCGCACCTGGGTACGCCAACTCCCCCAGTGCGTCAGCCGTTCGGCGGGCCCGCCGTCGACCGGGGCGATGTGCACCTCGGGCGCCCCGTCGCGCGTCGAGGTCCAGGCGACGGTGGTGCCGTCGGGTGAGATGCGGGGTGTGGAGACCGGTACGTTGTCACTGCTGACCCGCCAGGCGCGGCCGCCGTCGAGGGGCGCGATCCAGACGTCGTCCTCGGCGGTGAAGGCGACCAGATCGCCGTGCAGGTGCGGGTATCGGAGATAGGCGGGCGTCGCGGGCTGGGTCACCCGATCACCCTAAGGTCATTTTCCTTGCACCGGGCGGCAGTCCGGGTACTTGTCGCACCACACGGTCTCCGTGACGGTGACGGTGACCGTGGCCCCGGGGTTGTTGTTGCCGCCGGCGGGCTCGGGCGTGGCATTGCAGTTGCCCAGCCCGTTCACCTGGAACCACTGCTTCCCGTCGATCTTCGCGGTCAACTCCCCGCGCACGCACTGCCCGTTGACGACCCGGGTGATCTTCCCGTCGACCTTGATGTCCTTGCCGTCGTTGGTCTCGCCGGTGCAGTGCACCTCGGCGACGGCGTTCTCGGTCGCGGTGGGCGTGGGGCGGTTGCCGTAGGAGGCCTGGCAGGTGAGCCACTGCACCTTCGCGTGCTGCCGCTCCAGCTCCTTGGTGACGGTCCGATCGGTGGTGTACGCCACCGACGCGGAACTCAGCCCCGCGGGATCACAGGCGACGACCCCGCCGACGGCCACCACACCGAACGCGACCACCGCGCCGATACGCCGGCCCCGGTGCCGCCAAATCCTCCTCAATACCCCCATGGAGGGCAGCTTCCCACTGTCCCGCCCGACGCGGTAGAGCACATACGGACACTCGTCCCACAATCGAGTGACACCCAGGCGATGAAACCTTCAGGCGCGCAGCAGGAGCCACTCCTGGAGTTCCACCAGGTTGCCCTCCGGGTCCTTGAGGTGGGCGACGCGCATGCGGTCCGTCATCGGGGCGGGGCCGTGCAGGAGTGCCGCGCCTCGGGACGTGATCTGCTCGCAGTAGGCGTCCAGGTCGTCGACCCGCAGCACCACCAACGACCGGTGCCCGCTGGCCTCGTCGCCCAGTTCGCCGAGGATGCCGGCCATCATGGCCCGGTCCTGGAGGGCGATGCCGGCCGAGCCGGTGGTGGGGCTGAACTTCTCGTACGGTCCCTCGGTCGCCCCCGACTGCGGCTTCAGGCCGAGGACTTCGGCGTAGAACCGGTAGCAGGCGGCGAAGTCGGTGACGAGGAGCCGTACTTGGGCGAGTTCCACGGTGTTTCCCCCGGGGGATCGGTCAGGACCAGCGGCCGGTGCGGCCGAGGAGCAGGGCCGCGGCCGCCGTCCCGGCGGTCGAGGTACGCAACACGGTAGGGCCCAGCACGTACGCCTGCGCACCCGCCTCCTCGAAGAGCGCCAACTCGTCCTTGGCGACGCCCCCTTCGGGTCCGACGACGAGCACGATCTCGCCCTCGTCGGGGAGGTCGGCGGTGGCGAGCGGCCGGCTGCCGCGTTCGAAGTCGGAGTGGAGCACGGCGGCGAAGTCGGCGCCGGCGAGGAGCGCCGCGACCTGCTTGGTCGTCGTCAGGTCCGCGACCTCGGGGAAGCGGACGCGCCGGGACTGCTTGCCGGCCTCGCGGGCGGTGGCCCGCCACTTGCCGAGCGCCTTCAGTCCCCGCTCGCCCTTCCACTGGGTGATGCAACGGGCCGCCTGCCAGGGCACGATCGCGTCGACGCCGACCTCGGTCATGGTCTCGACGGCGAGTTCGCCCCGGTCGCCCTTGGGCAGAGCCTGGACGACGGTGATGCGCGGCTGCGCGGCGGGCTCCTCGCTGACGCCGTCCATCTTGACGATCAGCCGGTCCTTGCCCTCGGTGCCGAGCACGACGCAGTCGGCCCAGCGTCCGGCCCCGTCGGTGAGGATGACGTCCTCGCCGGGCTGGAGGCGTTTCACGGAGACGGCGTGGCGTCCCTCGGGCCCGTCGAGGACGTAGTGGCCGCCGCCACCGGCGTCGAAGTGGTCGACGACGAAAACGGGAGCGGTCATCGCAGCTCACCTCCGGGGGTGTGGAACACCGACAACGCTGTCGTGGCGTCGGCCAGTTCAGCGGCCAGCACCTCCACGAGCTGCCCGGCGGGCAGCGGGCGGGCCATCCGGTGCCCCTGTCCCGCCCACAGGGCCATGCCCTGCGCGTCCTTGGCCTTGGCGGCGGCCTTGCGCAGCGGCGCGGTGAGGTGGTGGACCTCGGGGTAGGCGGCGGGGGCGTACGGGCCGTGCTCGCGCATGAACCGGTTGACGAGCCCGCGGGCCGGCCGGCCGGAGAAGGCCCGGGTGAGTTCCGTCCGCACGAAGAGGGGGTTGGTCAGCGCCTGCTTGTGGAGGTCGGCGGCGCCGGACTCGGGGGTGGCGAGGAAGGCGGTGCGAGCTGGGCGGCACTGGCGCCGGCGGCGAGGACGGCGGCGATCTGGCTGCCGCGCATGAGGCCGCCGGCGGCGACGACGGGAATCCGGACGGTCTCCCGGATCTGCCCGACGAGTGAGAGCAGTCCGAGCCCGGCGCGTCGGCCTCGGGGACGTCCCGGTGGGTGCCCTGATGCCCGCCGGCCTCGATGCCCTGCGCGATGACCGCGTCGGCCCCGGCCCGTTCCACGGCGAGGGCCTCGTCGGGGGTGGTCGCGGTGACGAGCGTGAAGGTCCCGGCCCGCCGCAGCGCCTCCAGCACCTCACCGTTCGGCACGCCGAAGTGGAAGGAGACGACGGGGACGGGGTTGTCGAGGAGCACGGCGAGCTTGGCGTCGTATCCGTCGTCCCGCCCGCTGTCGCGGTCGCCGAGTTCGGTCTCGTACCAGGCCGCTTCCCCGGCGAGCTGGTGCGCGTACACGTCGACCGCCGCGGGGTCGGCGTACTCGGGCTGCGGCATGAAGAGGTTCACGCCGAAGGGCCGCCCGGTCAGCCCGCGCAGCTGCTTGATCTCCTGGTACATGCCGTCGGCCGTCTTGTACCCGGCGGCGAGGAACCCCAGCCCCCCGGCATCGGACACGGCCGCGGCCAGTTGCGGGACGGAGACCCCGCCCGCCATGGGGGCCTGCACGATCGGGTGAGGGAAGAGATCGGTCAGCGCGGAGGACATGCCCGCATGTTGTCACGTCCCCCGAACAAGTCCGAATCCGGCCTTCCGCGGGCATAGTCCGCTGGCACGAGAGGGTGCCGGTCACCTGACGGCACCGGCGCCCGGCCCGTCTCAGCGCCCGTTGAACGCATCCTTCAGCCGCGAGAACAGCCCCTGCTGCCCCGGCCGACTGCGTCTGCCCGGGGGCCGACCCCCGGACCCCCAGCAGCACGCCCAGTTCACATCAGCGCCCGTTGAACGCGTCCTTCAGCCGCGAGAACAGCCCCTGCTGGCCCGGCTGGAACTGACCCTGAGGCCGCTCCTCGCCCCGCAGCTTGGCCAGCTCGCGCAGCAGTCGCTCCTGCTCCGGGTCCAGCTTGTTCGGGGTCTGCACCTCGACGTGGACGATGAGGTCGCCGCGCCCGCCGCCCCGCAGATGCGTGACGCCCCGGCCGTGCAGCGGGATCGACTGCCCGGACTGGGTGCCCGGGCGGATGTCGACCTCTTCCAGGCCGTCCAGCGTCTCCAGCGGCACCTTCGTGCCGAGCGCCGCCGCCGTCATCGGGATCGTCACCGTGCAGTGCAGATCGTCGCCGCGCCGCTGGAACATCGCGTGCGGCAGCTCATGGATCTCGACGTACAGGTCACCGGCGGGACCGCCACCGGGCCCGACCTCGCCCTCACCCGCGAGCTGGATCCGCGTGCCGTTGTCGACACCGGCCGGGATCTTCACGGTCAGCGTGCGCCGCGAGCGGACCCGGCCGTCGCCGGCGCACTCGGGGCACGGCGTCGGCACGACCGTGCCGAACCCCTGGCACTGCGGGCAGGGCCGCGAGGTCATGACCTGGCCCAGGAAGGACCGGGTGACCTGCGAGACCTCACCGCGGCCCCGGCACATGTCACACGTCTGCGCGGAGGTCCCCGGCGCCGCACCCTCACCGTTGCAGGTGGAGCAGACGATCGCGGTGTCGACCTGGATGTCCTTCGTCGTGCCGAAGGCCGCCTCGTCGAGCTCGACCTCCAGCCGGATCATCGCGTCCTGGCCCCGCCGCGTACGCGACCGCGGACCCCGCTGCGACGCCGTACCGAAGAACGCGTCCATGATGTCCGAGAAGTTCCCGAACCCGCCGGCGCCGAAGCCGCCCGCGCCGCCGCCCGCCTGGGACAGCGGGTCGCCACCGAGGTCGTAGACCTGCTTCTTCTGCGGGTCCGACAGCACCTCGTAAGCGGCGTTGATCTCCTTGAACCGCTCCTGGGTCTTCGGATCCGGGTTGACGTCCGGGTGCAGCTCGCGCGCGAGCCGGCGGAACGCCTTCTTGATCTCATCCTGCGACGCGTCGCGGCGCACGCCGAGAACGGCGTAGTAGTCCGTGGCCACTTACGACTCCGCCAGGATCTGTCCGACGTACCGTGCCACTGCGCGTACCGCTCCCATCGTTCCCGGGTAATCCATGCGGGTCGGTCCGACCACGCCGAGCTTGGCTACTGCCTCGCCGCCCGAACCGTAGCCGACCGACACCACCGAAGTTGAGTTGAGTCCCTCATAGGCGTTCTCGTGACCGATGCGTACGGTCATGCCCGAATCCCCTGCCTCGCCAAGCAACTTGAGAAGGACGACCTGCTCCTCCAGCGCCTCCAGGACGGGCCGGATGGTGAGGGGGAAGTCATGTCCGAAGCGGGTGAGATTGGCGGTTCCGCCGATCATCAACCGCTCCTCGTTCTCCTCGACGAGTGTCTCCAGCAGCGTGGAGAGCACCGTCGCGACCGTACCCCGATCCTCCACGTCGAAGCCCTCGGGCAGGTCCTCGACCAGTCGCGGCACATCGGTGAACCGGCGCCCCGCGACCTTGCTGTTGAGGCGCGCCCGCAGATCGGCCAGCGAGGCCTCCCCGAAGGGCGCCGGGCAGTCGATCATGCGCTGCTCGACCCGGCCCGTGTCGGTGATCAGGACGAGCATCACGCGCGCGGGAGCGAGCGAGAGCAGTTCCACATGGCGCACGGTGGACCGGGTCAGCGACGGGTACTGCACCACCGCCACCTGCCGGGTGAGCTGCGCGAGCAGCCGCACGGTCCGGGCCACCACGTCGTCGAGGTCGACGGCGCCGTCGAGGAAGTTCTGGATCGCGCGCCGCTCGGGCGCGGTCATCGGCTTGACGCCCGCGAGCTTGTCGACGAACAGCCGGTATCCCTTGTCCGTGGGAATGCGCCCGGCGCTGGTGTGCGGCTGGGCGATGAACCCCTCGTCCTCCAGTACGGCCATGTCGTTGCGCACGGTCGCCGGGGAGACGCCGAGGTTGTGCCGCTCGGTGAGGGCCTTGGAACCGACGGGCTCCTCGGTGCCGACGTAGTCCTGGACGATCGCGCGCAGCACCTGAAGCCTGCGTTCACTCAGCATCCGCGCACACCTCCAGAAGTCGTTCCCCAGGCCCCCGCCTGGCACTCTGTCCGTCCGAGTGCCAGCGATCCCCGCGGCCCAGTGTACGGCGGCGGGGTACCACCCGGGCAAGGTCGGCCCGGGTGTGACCGCCTGTACCGCTAGCGTCGCGGTATGACGGTGACTTGGGAAGAGCTGGGGTGGCAGAGGGTGGCGGCCGGGGTCGGCCGGTGCCGGCTGCCGGTCTGGGACTGCACGGCGGGGCTGGTCGTCGGCAAGGACACGGCCCTGTTGGTGGACGCCGGGTCGAGTCTCGCGGAGGGGGCGCGGCTACGGGCGGAGGCGGAGGCGCTCACCGGGCACCGTGTGACCCATCTCGCGCTGACGCACCCCCACTTCGACCATGTCTTCGGCGCGGCGGCGTTCGCGGGCGCGGAGGTGTTCGGGCCGGTGGGCATGGACACGCTGCTCGAGCAGCAGCAGGCCCGCGCGGAGCTGCGCGCGGACGCGGTACGGGAAGGGCTGGCGGAGCACCTGGCCGACGAGGCGGTCGACGCCCTCCCCCGTCCCCGCCACCTGGTCTCCGGCGAGTGGACCCTCGACCTCGGCGGCGGCCGGCAGGTCCTGCTCGCCAACGTGGGCCCCGGACACACCGCCCACGACCTCGCCGTCCTCGTCCCGGGCTCGCCCGAGGTGGTGTTCTGCGGCGACCTGGTCGAGGAGTCCGGTGAGCCGCAGGCGGGCCCGGACGCCGTACCGTCGCACTGGCCGGCCGCTCTGGACCGGCTCCTGGACCTGGGCGGCGAGGACGCGCTGTACGTGCCCGGTCACGGAGCGGTGGTGGACGCGGCGTTCGTACGGGCACAGCGCGACGCCCTGGCGGCCCGCTTCGGCGTGTCGCCCTGACCGGCCGCGGGCTTCTCCTATCGTCATCCGAATGCGCCAGTACTCCGCCGATCTGACCCCGCCGTGGAAGAAGCCGAAGCCCGTCCCGGAGGTCCCGGCCGAGCCCGGCCTGGTGGTGGAGGAGCCGGGCACCGGTTTCTGCGGAGCGGTGATCCGCTGCGAGGCGGGCACGGTGACCCTGGAGGACCGCTTCGGCAAGCTCCGGGTGTTCCCGCTGGAGCCGAGGGGCTTCCTGCTGGAGGGCAGGGTGGTGACGCTCGTCCGCCCGACGTCGCCCGCTCCAGTACGTCCCACCCGTACGGCTTCCGGCTCGGTGGCCGTCCCCGGCGCCCGCGCCCGGGTGGCCCGCGCCGGCCGCATCTACGTCGAGGGCCGGCACGACGCCGAACTGGTCGAGAAGGTGTGGGGCGACGACCTGCGCATCGAGGGCGTGGTGGTGGAGTACCTGGAGGGCGTGGACGACCTCCCCGCGATCGTCGCGGAGTTCGCGCCGGGCCCGGACGCGAAGCTGGGCGTCCTGGTGGACCACCTGGTGCCGGGCAGCAAGGAGTCCCGTATCGCGGCATCGGTCACCAGCGAACACGCCCTGGTCGTCGGCCACCCGTACATCGACATCTGGGAGGCGGTGAAGCCGTCGTCCCTGGGCATCGAGGCGTGGCCCAGGGTCCCCCACGGCCAGGACTGGAAGACAGGCGTGTGCAAGGCCCTGGGCTGGCCCTCTGAGAACACGGGCGCGGTATGGCAGGCGATCCTGAAGCGGGTGACCTCCTACAGGGACCTGGAGCCGGAGCTGCTGGGCCGGGTGGAAGAGCTGATCGACTTCGTCACGGCATGAGAGGCCGCACTGCACCCGCCTCAGGGGCGCGGGGCTGTGCCAATGTGCGGCTCCGCCGCGTGGGCGCGACCGGCCCCCACGCACCCGCCCGATGGCCTCTCAGTCCACCAGGTCCCGCACCACCGCATCCGCCAGCAGCCGCCCACGAAGCGTCAGCACCGCCCGTCCCTCCGCGTACGCCCCTTCCTGAAGCAGCCCCTCAGAAAGCGCCCGCCGAGAAGCCGCCAGCCCCTCCTCCCGCAGCAGCGACAACGGCACGCCCTCCCTCAACCGCAGCTCCAGCAGAATCCGCTCGACCCTGCGGTCCTCCTCCGACAGCACCTCACGCCCCGCCCCCGGCGACTTCCCCGCCGCCAGCGCCGCCGCGTACGCGCCGGGATGCTTCACGTTCCACCAGCGCACCCCGCCCACATGCGAGTGCGCCCCGGGACCGGCCCCCCACCAGTCGGCGCCACGCCAGTACAGCTCGTTGTGGAGGCACCGCCCGGCCTCGGAGGTCGCCCAGTTGGAGACCTCGTACCAGTCGAAGCCCGCCGCCGACATCACCTCGTCCGCGATCAGATAGCGGTCCGCGTGGACGTCGTCGTCCGTCATCGGCACCTCGCCGCGGCGGATGCGCCGGGCCAGCTGGGTGCCCTCCTCGACGATCAGCGCGTACGCCGAGACGTGGTCGGGGCCGGCGCCGATCGCCGCGTGCAGGGACGCCCGCCAGTCGTCGTCCGACTCGCCCGGGGTGCCGTAGATCAGGTCCAGGTTGACGTGCTCGAAGCCCGCCGCGCGCGCCTCCGCCACGCATGCCTCCGGGCGCCCCGGCGTGTGGGTGCGGTCCAGCACCCGCAGCACATGCTGCTTCGCGCTCTGCATGCCGAAGGAGATCCGGTTGAAGCCGCCCTCGCGCAGGGTGGCCAGGTAGGACGGGTCCACCGACTCCGGGTTCGCCTCCGTGGTGACCTCGGCGTCCGCCGCGAGGCCGAACTCGTCGCGGATCGCGGCGAGCATCCGTACGAGATCACCCGCGGCCAGCAGCGTCGGCGTGCCGCCCCCGACGAACACCGTCCGGACGGGCCGCGGGTCGTCGCCGAGCACCTTCCGCGCCAGCCTGATCTCGTCGGTCAGCGTGTCGGCGTAGTTGTCGCGGGAGGCGAGGACGCCGCCGGTGCCGCGCAGCTCGGTCGCGGTGTAGGTGTTGAAGTCGCAGTACCCGCAGCGGGTCGCGCAGTAGGGGACGTGCAGATAGAACCCGAGGGGGCGCTCGGCGGCTCCGGAGAGCGCGTGCGCGGGGAGTGCGCCGTCGTCGGGGACGGGCTCGCCGTCGGGGAGTGCGGAAGGCATGTGTCCCATTGTCCCGTACATCGGCGACGGGCCCGGATGGCTCAGTCCGGGCCGCCGGTCGGGGCCCGCTGCCGTATTGCTGGAGGTCCGGACGCATCGAGACAGGAGGCCGTCATGGGCACGTCCAGGCCGCTCCCACCGCCACCTCCACCACCCCCGCCTCCTGCTCACCTCGCCCTCGCCGGTCCGCCACCGCATCCCCGTCCCGACCCCGCCGCGCCACACGTCCCCACCCCCGCCACCGCATCCCACCCCGCCACCCATCCCCACTCCGCCACCGCCTGCACCACCGGCACCGGTCACCAGCGCGAGCTGGAGCGGCATCTGCGGCTCGGGGTGGACGGGCGGCAGTCGGCGGCCGACTGCGAGGCGATCCGCGCCTTCCAGTCCCGCAACGGCGTCCGGCCCGCCGACGGGTACGCGGGCCTCGCCACGTACCGGACCATGCTGGTGGTGGAGGCCCGTCCGGACCCGAACGCGGCCGGCCGCTGCCCGGTGCGCGACCACCGGGTCGCCTGTGTGGACCTGGACCGGCAGCTGATGTGGGTGCAGAGCGGGCGCCGGGTGGTGTTCGCGCCGGTGCCGATCCGCTCCGGCCGCGACGGCTACGAGACCCGCACCGGATGGCACACCGTCTACTGGCGGGAGATCGACCACTACTCCGACCTGTACGACGCCCCGATGCCGTACGCCCAGTTCTTCGACGAGGGCCAGGCCTTCCACGGCAGCAACGGCGACCTGTACAGCGGCGGCTCGCACGGCTGCGTCAATCTGCGGCTCGACGACGCGCGGCGGCTGTGGGACACCCTCGCCGAGGACGACTCGGTGTTCGTGTGGGGCGTCAAGCCGGGCACGGAACGCACCCTCGGACGGGTGACGGCCCCCACAGCTCCGTCGCCGGCGGCACATACGCCACCGCCGACCCCCGGTGCTCGCTGAACCGGCTCAGCTCGTCCTGCGCCGCCATCCGCCGCTGGACGCGGACGAACAGCGCCGGGTCCCGCATGTAGGCGAGGAACAGCAGGCCGCGGTCGTCGGGGCCGTCGTCGTAGGAGTAGCCGCGGCGCAGCATGCGGGCGCCGCCGTCGAGGCGGGGGCTGGCGGCGCGGACGTGGGCGCCGAGCGGGGTGATGTACCGGCCGTGCGGGGTCTTGGCGAAGATGTCCACGTCGTCGTCCTCGCGCCCGCCGTCCAGCGGGGCGCCGTCGGCCCGGCGGCGGCCGATGATCTCCTCCTGCCGCCGCGGGGTGAGGCGGGCGAAGTCGTCGACGCGCAGCCGGATGCGGCGGACGACGAGGAAGGTGCCCCCGTCCTGGTGCCACACCCAGCGCTCGCACTCCTCGGCGGTCGGGTTCGCCGAGCCGTCCTTGAAGCCGAGCAGGTTGCGGGGCACCGAGCCGGTCCGGTGCGGCGGCAGGAAGCCCGGCTGCCGCCAGCGCGGCCGCAGGTCCGGATGGGCTAGCCGGGCCGCCGTGCGGGTGAGGGTGTCCGGGTCGTCGGCGCAGAGCTGGACGAGGAGGTCGCCGCCGCAGCGGGCGGGGTCGAGCCGGTCGCCGGGGAAGGGCGGCAGCTCCCGCAGGGCGTCCGGGGCGAGGCGGGGGCCGAGCCCCGAC
>MWJO01000162.1 GCA_002027195.1 Streptomyces sp. GKU 895
TGGTCGTCAGGGTGTGTCCGTGGTGTCGCGGTGCCTGGAGTCGTGAGAAGCCGTCGTCAGGGTGTGTCGGCGATGCCACTGCGCCCCCGGCCGGTGAGGGGCCGCCGTCGGGGTGATCCTGGCGTGGGCCGGTCGGCGGTGCGCCGAGGGCGGAAGCCGTACGACCGCACACTTCCGTCGGGACGTGGCGCCGCCCCCGCGTCTCCCCACCTCCTGATGCCCGGCGGCGGGAACGGGAGTCGCCGGTGTTCAGGTGGTCGTCGGTAGCGGATGGCCGGGCTCCACGTACCGTGTTCGCCGCGCTGTTGCTCGTCGGGTTGTGCTGCACCGGCGCCTCGGGAGACGAGGCCGAGCCCTTCTGGACGGACCCCGACTCCCCGGCCGCACGGCAGGCCGCCGAGTGGCGGCTGGCGGGGCGGGACACGGACGCCGCGTTGATGGACCGCATCGCGACGCGTCCCCAGGCCGAGTGGCTGCACGGTCCGAACCCCGGCCCGGTGGTCCGCGCCCGCACCACCGATGCGGCCTGGCCGGCCGGACCGCCGTACTCGTCGCGTACTACATCCCCCACCGAGACTGCGGCCTGTTCTCCAGCGGAGGCGCCCCGAGCGCGGCCGACTACCGCGCGTGGGTCGACGAGTTCGCCGACGCCCTCGGCGACCGGGGTGCCTATGTGATCGTCGAACCCGACGCCGTCGCCCAGGTGGTGGCGGGCTGCACCCAGGTCGTGGCGGAGGACCGCTACGCCCTGCTCGCCTACGCTGTCGACCGCTTCACGAGCAGCCCGCACACCCACGTGTACCTCGACGCGGGCAACTCGGGCTGGATTCCGGAGGCCTGGCGCCTGGTCGACGCGCTCGCGGCAGCGGGCATCGCCGAAGCCGACGGCTTCGCGCTGAACGTCTCCAACTTCCAGACCAACGCGGCCAGTTCCGCGTACGGCGACTGGCTGTCGGCGGACCTCGGCGGCAAGCACTACGTCATCGACACCAGCCGCAACGGCAACGGCCCGTACTCCGGCACCGACAGCTGGTGCAACCCGCCCGGCCGAGCCCTCGGCGAACCCCCGACGACCGACACGGGCAACCCCCGTCTGGACGCCTACCTCTGGATCAAGCGCCCCGGCGAGTCCGACGGCACCTGCCGGGGCGGGCCGGCGGCGGGCACCTGGTGGCCGTCGTACGCGCTGGAGCTGGCCCGGAACGCCGTCCGCTGAAGCCCCAGGTCGCTCACGGCCGCCATACGTACCGCACGTCCGGCTCGCGCTCCTCGTTCCCCCTCCCGTCCGTGTGCTCGACCGCGACGAAGCCATGGCGCTCGTAGAAGCGGTGGGCGGGCTTGTTGACCTGGAAGGTCCACAGCTGGAGCCCCTGGGGACTGCGCTCCTTGGCGAGCGCGACGAACCGGTCCCCGATGCCCTGCCCGCGCCGGTCCGGGGCGAGATAGAGCTGGGAGAGCAGGTCGCCGTCGAGCACCATGATCCCCACGATCTCCCCGGCCCCTGCGATCTCCTTATCCCCCACGACCTCCCGCTTCCCCGCAACGGTCGTCTCCGCGCCCTCCCGGCTCCCGGGACCGGTCGTCTCCGCGGGCTTCCGGCTCTCGGGATCGGTCGTCTCCGCGGGCTTCCGGCTCTCGGGATCGGTCGTCTCCGAGGGCTTCCGGCTCTCGGGACTGCTTGCCTCCACGCCCTCCTGCTCCCGCGGACCGGTCGTCTCCGCGACCCATGTCTCGCGCAGCGGCACGACCACGTCCCGGATGTAGGCACGCACCTCGTCGTCGGACCGCGGTCTGACGACGGTCGGGAGCGCGGCGTCGAACGACCGCAGCCAGACGTCGGCCGCCGCGGCGGCGTCGGCGGGGGTGGCGCGGCGAACCGTGACGGCCAGGGTGTCGTCGTTCATCACGCCTCCTCCGGGATCGCGGCCGTCGCCGTGATCTCCACCAATTGCCCGCTGTACCCGAGGCAGGCCACACCGATCAGCGTCGACGAGTGCGGACCGGTGCTGAGCCCGGACGCCTCCACCACCTCCCAGACGGCGGAGAGGACCGAGGTCTCCTGGCTCACGACGTACACGTCGGTGGCGAGCACATGGGCCAAGTCGCTGCCGATCGCGCGCAGTTGCTCCTCCAGATTCGCGAGCACCTGCTGGGCCTGCCGCACCGGGTCCCCTTCGCCGACGAGGCTGCCCTGGGCGTCCAGCGGCACGGCCCCGGCGAGGAACGCGAGCTTCGTGCCGGCCTCGACGACGGAGGCGTGGGAGTAGGTGGGCGGCGGGAAGAGGGCGTGGGCGGTGACGCGCCGGATCATAGGGGCTCCCGAGATGCTGTGCGGGTGACGGACAACCTGGCGATCATCCAAGGGGTGATGGGGCAGCGCATCCAGTTTTTCCGGCACGGCCGTCCGCCCCGGCCGCAGCCCGCGCCCCCGCTCCGCCGCCTCGACCCGCTCGACGCGATAGAGCCGCACCGGGGGCGCCGCTCTGACCCGCGGATTCACACTCAGCCGGTCCGGCGGCCCGAGCAGCCGGTGCACCATGCCCCCGGCCCAGCCGCGCATCCGCAGTCCGGCCAAGGAGACGTACCGCCGCCCGTCCTCTTCATGCTCCCCGCGACCCGCACTCGCCATCGCTGCCTCCCCCATGGCACACCACAGCCCTCCGGCCGCGGCCCGCCGTCACGCTCTGTGACAACGCATCCCATTGAAACGCGTCCCACTGACAATCGCCCGAGGCAGCGGTCTCCTGTGGATAACCGTTCGACGGAACGGGGTGACGACTGTCAGCCTTCTTCGGACGTCGCTTCGCGCGACGGGCGTCGGCAACCGCACGGTGTGCTCGGTCCCAGGAGGCTCAAGCGTGTCCCGCACCGCCCACCACGTCCCCAGTCGGCACCGCACCCTCCCCGCGTACTGGTCGCTGGGCCTCCAGGGCCCCTGGACCGGCAACGACGTGCCTGAACTCCGCTACACGAACGAGGAGTTGGCCCGCGCCCGGCGAGAGGGCCGTCGGCCGATGCCGAGGCGGGTCGTGCGGGGCTTCACCTCGTACACGTACCCCCGGGCGATGAACGGCCGGGTGTTCAGCCCGTACGAGCGCCGCGCCCGAGCCGCTCTCCAGGCCTTCCGGTCCGCCGCCCGCCTCGAGTTGCGTGCCGCTCCCGTGGAGGAGTTGGTCCAGTGGGCCGAGGAGCTCGACCATCCACCCACTCGGCATCGGCACCAGGACCTCTGGTGAGCTGAGCGCGTTCCCCGCGTCGGACGACCGCCGTTCAGGCCGTGAGGCCGAACCTCCGTGAGGCCGAACCTCCGGCCTCCGAGCGCGACTTCACACGCCGGAGCCGTCAGGCCCCTCTGGCCTGCCGAGGGGGGTACCCCGCCCCCGAGGGCCGCGGAGTCGCAGATGGCCGCCTCGATCATCGAGTCACCGGAGACCGTCAGCGCGAACAGGTCTCCCTCACCGACCGACCACCTGCCGGGGCAGGGAGTAGACGTCCTCGACCATCTCTTCGGCGAGCAGCGGGGCACCGGCGGCGATCCGGCCGACGAGCGGCACCTCGACAGGTACGGCGCCGCGGTGTCCCAGGTCGGGCGCCCAGGAGCGCCGGACCTGGCTGGGAGCAGTCGGCGCCGGCTTCGGGGTGGCGGCGGCGCCGTAATCGCGTGGAAGTGCGCCACCCGGCTTCGTACGCTCCGTCCATGCCTCCCATGCCTCCCATGCCCCCCCACGCCGCCCACCCGCTCCGACGCCGCCTTCCTCGACACCACCGCCGACCGCCTCGCCGCCCTGCCGACCGTCCGGGCGGTGGCCCTCGGCGGCTCGCGCGCGCAGGGCACACACCGCCCCGACAGCGACTGGGACTTGGCGGTGTACTACCGGGGGCCGTTCAACCCCGCGGACCTCCGTGCCGTCGGCTGGGAGGGCGAGGTGTCGGACGTCGGCGGCTGGGGCGGGGGCGTCTTCAACGGCGGCGCGTGGCTGACCGTCGACGGGCGCCGCGTCGACGTCCACTACCGCGATCTCGACGTCGTGGAACACGAGTTGGCGGAGGCGGAGGAGGGACGGTTCCATGTGGAGCCGTTGCTCTTCCATCTCGCGGGGATTCCCAGCTACTTGGTGGTGGCCGAGTTGGCGATCAACGAGGTGCTGCGGGGTGATCTGCCGCGCCCGGCGACCTACCCCGAGAAGCTGCGCCGAGCAGCGAGCGGCCACTGGCACGGCACGGCTCGGGCGACCTTGGCTTACGCACGTGCCAACCACGCCCCCTCGGGCCGTCTGACGGAGACCGCAGGCGCTGTTGCCACAGCCGTCGTACAGGCCGGACACGGGGTGTTGGCGGGACGCGGAGAGTGGGTGACCAACGAGAAGCGGCTGGTGGACCGGGCCGGCCTGAGGCCGGTGGACGGCATCGTGGCCTCGCTCTCCGAAGGGGCGAGTGCCGATGCGGTGAGGCAGGCCATCGATCAGGTGCAGGCGCTGTGCGAAAAGGCGGCAACCTGACGCTCTGCGAAGCAGCGCGAGCATCATGCTTTGGTGTGAACAGCGGCCTACGCCGTGTGGCCGGATCAGATTCCTCCTGGTGCTTCCTTGAACACTCGAGGCCTTCCCTCTGATGGGATTAGGCGGATTGCGAGGCCACACAGCCGTCTGTTTCCGGCCGTCTCTGCGTATTTCTCCAGCATGTACAGTCCGATCCCCACTTGAGGGGATATGCGGCTGGCGCGGGTGCGCCGTGAACACGGGGAGAGACAAGTGAAGAAGACCCTGCTGAGGCGCTGCCCGGCACGGGTGCGAAGGTCGTCGCCAGTGCGTGGCACTGCAACGTCTATGCCGACAAATGCTCCTTCAAGACGTCGACCAAGGCCATGAAGGGCGGCCGCAGGTACAGGGTCAGCAAGATCACCAACGTGGCGACGGTGAAGGCCAACGGCTGGCAGGCCACCCTTTCGCTCAGCCCGAGCGGCACGATGGTGAGTGAGAACACCCGGCAGGTCAGCTGGACGAACAAGAACTCCTGGATCGCCGACATCAGCGGGATCGCCGACCCGGGTGGCTCGCTCAACACGAGCATCACCACCTGCTCCGACGGCGGTGCCTTCAAAGCCGGCGTCAAAGCGTTCGCCTCGGCGTGTGCCAACGACTGACCCGGCGAAACGCCGTGAAGAACAGCCTTCTTCCGCGCCGCACAGGACGCCGCGGCCGAACGATCGCCGTCGTGGTCGCGGCGTGCGCCGCGGGTGTCCTGGGAGCCTCCATGTGGGGTGGTGGGACGGTCGGCCGGCCCGCCCGCCCTGGCAGCGAACTGGCCGAGCACCTCGATGCCCTCCGCGGAGCCAATGACCTGGTCCGCGCCACCCGGGCCGACGTCGGACGGGACCCCGCGCTGTACCCGACGGCGTACGGCCGCCTGGAAGCCGAAGTGCCCGCGGGCCGACGGACCGGCGAACCGGTGCCCGAGGTCCGTTCAGGTGCCCTCGCGGAACTTCTGCGCACCGACATCCTGGACACCCCCGCGTGGCGGGCGTACTACGTCTGTCTGTCGCTGGCCGGCTCCAGGCCGGGCGACGCGGTGACCGTGCTGGAACGAGCCGAGCTCCGGAAGCAAGCGGAGAAGGAGTCCCTCGCTTATCTGCGCTCGCCGGACCCTGAAGACGATGCCCCGACCTCACTCGCAACGCGGGCCGCTTTTCTGGAAATGCTGAACTGCACCGGCCGCCACGGTGAGGTACCCCGTGCAGCCGTGGACCGCCTCGCCGCGGACACCACTCGCGTCGGGCAGCCCGTTCCAGCGCTCTACGCGGTGGAAGCATTGCGGACGCTCGGCGTGCACGCCCGTCCCGCACGGGCTCTGCGGGACGCCGACGGGCTGCTGAAGGCCGACTGCACCGCGCTCGACCCCATTCAGCGAGCCGCTCTGGCGTTGCTGCGGCAGCAGTCGACGCCGCAGACCCGTGACTGCCTGACGCCCGCGCTGCACAGCTCCGATCCCCAGACCCGGTGGCTGGCCCGACGCGCGCTTTCGATCAAGGCCGGCCGTGGCACGCCGTCACTTCCCCCGCCGATGGGGCACATCCGAGCCGACGGCCTCGTCGCCAAGTCCCCGGCACAACTCGGCACCCTCACCGCGACGTACGACGCTGCCCGGGCTCTCACCGCTGGTGCGCAACACGGGCGAGTACCGGACTGGTTGACGCGACAGCTGAAACAACTGGGCTCCGACCGCGCCCTCGAACCGTCCGACCGCATCCTGCTCGCCATGACGTGTCACCGGTTGTCCCTGACCTGTGGCCCACAGGCGGAGAAGGGAACCAAGGAGGTTGCCGGGCTCCCGGTACCTCGTCGATTGACGCAGGAGAACCAGCGTCGCTGGTATGCCGCCATGGTGGCGCGAGCGGAGTTCGGTCTGCCGTGCCGCCACGCGTCCATCGAGCTTCTGCGGGGTGGGGAGTCCGCGTTGTCCACTCGATTGCTGCGCATTGTGGTGGCCCTCGCTGACGCCGGCTGTGCGGCAGAGGCGGAGCGGCTCACCGAGAATGTGGATCTTGTTGCCCAGGCCCGCCGCAGCCTGGGCGAGGGTGATCTCCTCAGCGCTTCGGACGCGGTCCAAGCAGCTCTCGCTTCCGACCAGAGCGTCCCGCAGACCTTCTGGGACGAACTGCCCGGACTGGTGAAGCGCTACCGCGACACCAAGTACCCGGACCTGTACGCCGATTCACCGGGCGGCACTGCTTCCGCGGACGCGACGAGAGCCGCGTACTACCTCCTCGCCTGACCCCCCACGCCCTAAGGAACCCCGCGACATGAACACAACCTCCCCACCCGCGGTCATGGCCGAAGGCCTTGGCTTCACCTACGCATCCGGCGCCGGCCTGAAGCGTGCCGAGTTCGCCCTCGCGCCAGGAGGGACGGCCGCCGTCGAAGGCCCCTCAGGTTCCGGCAAGAGCACCCTGCTCGCCCTGCTCGGTCTCATCCTCACGCCGGCCGTCGGCTCCCTGCACATCGGTGGGACGGACACCGGCCCTCTCACGCCGAGTGAGCGGGATCTGCTGCGGCGGAGGGAGATCGGGATCGTTCTTCAGGACCTCGGGCTCCTGAGCTTTCTCAACGCCTGGGAGAACGTCGCCGCCGCCTTCGGGCCGCGGTTCGGTCGGCACCGTGCTGTGGCCCGGGATCTGCTCGGTGACCTCGGAATGGCGGAACTGGTCGATCGTCCGGTCGCCGAACTCTCCGGTGGGCAGCGGCAGCGCGTGGCCGTTGCCCGGGCCGCCGTGAAGCAACCCGTGCTCGTCCTGGCCGACGAGCCGACCTCGGGGCTCGATCCGAAGAACGCCGACCTTGTGATGCTTGCCCTGCGTTCGTGCGCCGCGCAGGGCGCCGCCGTACTGCTCGTCACCCACGATCGCGGCGTCGCCGCGACCTGCGATCGGCGGTACGTGCTCGACGGGGGAGTGCTGTCCCCCGCCTCCATGGAGAACGTCCGCACCGACAGCGCCCGCAAGGAGAACCCGGCATGAGTCTCTGGAGTCTCCACACCTGGAAGCGGGACCGGCGTTCCCTGCGCAGGGCCCTGCCCACGCTCGCCGTCATGGCCGCGCTGCTCACCACCGCCGCGGGCGTGGCCGCCGGCGCCGCCGGGGCCGTGGAGCGGGACGTGCTCGGCTCGGGTGGGCTCACCCAGGTCGAGCTGTCGTCGTTCGAGGGGGACGGCTCCGTTCGGCCGCTCACCGACTCCGCTCTTCGGGACGTAGAGCAGACGCCCGGCGTCCGTCGTGTCGTCGCCGACTACCCCGCCACCCTGTACGCCCAGGACGAAGGAACATACGACCTCACCAGCCACACCCTCACCCCGGGCGACGACCTGCCCGTGACGAACGGTGCTCTTCCCGCCGAACTCGGCCGGGATCAGGTCGTGTTGCCCGCCTCCGCCCAGGGAACCGACTTGGCGCCGCTTCTCGGTCGTACCGTCGCCTTCGGTTACACCAAAGCGACCGGAGTCGGGTCCGGCACCACCGCCGTCGTCAGACTGACCATCGTCGCGCTGTACGACCCGAGTTGGCAGGCCGACGGCCCCGGCGTCGCGTATCTCTCCGAGGACACCGCCGCCCTGCTCTCCGCGGCACGCGCCGGGCAGAGCGTGGATGCCTTCAGGGGCAAGGAGGGTGCGCAGTCCGCCGTCGTCGTGGTCGGGCATCAGGGGCAGGTCGCCGGTGTCGTCAGGTCCCTTCAGGCCGATGGCTTCTCCGCCTCCGCCGTGTCCGACCGGGTCCGGAACCTGCCCGGTCTCTTCGGCGCCGCCGATCTCGCGATGCGTATCGGCGTGCTCGTGCTGGCACTCGGCGCCTTCTGGCTGGGGGCCATCCGGGCCGCCGACAGTGCGCGGGCGCGTATCGGGCAGTTCGCGATTCTGCGGATTCTCGGGTCCGGGAGGGCCGAGCTGCGGAGGATTCTGCTCGGTGAGGCCGTGTTGTCCGGGGGCGTGGCGGGGACGGTCGGGGCGGTGGTCGGTACGGGGGTGTCCGTCGTGCTCGCCGGTCCGCTCAGCGATGTTCTCGGTCTGCCCATCACCGTTCCGGACGCATTGCCCCGCCCTGGGTGGGCAATTGCCGCGCTCTTGCTGCCCGGTGTCGGGCTTGCCGCCGGAACTCTTCTCGGAAGCCGCGAAGTTCTTCGCCGGGATCCTTATCTCACCGCCCGCGCGCACAGCTGACGTCGCCCTCATGCCCGAGAGCCCCCGAATAACCCTTCGAAAAGCGGCCCTTGTCGCTGCTAACGTCCCTCTCGTGGCAAAACTCAACCAGATCATCGCAGTCGAGAAAGGCGTCAAGTCCAAGGCGCACCAGGACCTGACGGCCGCTCATCACGGCCTGCAGAAGCCCGCGTTGCTGGCCGGTATCGCGCGTACGTATCAGCCGAAGGACGAGGAGGGTGAGCAGTTGCCGCCCGAGTCGACGCGGGTCCAGGTGAAGGCGGAGGACGTGCTGCGGGATACCGCGGCCACGCTGACCCGGCTGTTCGATGTGACCGCCACAAAGGACTGGGCGAATTGCGAGGCCCGCGCGGACGTGACCGTGGACGGGCGCGTCCTGGTCGCCGACGTTCCCGTGTCCTATCTGCTCTTTCTCGAGAAGCAGCTCGTCGACCTCAATACCTTTGTGCGGAAGCTGCCTGTTCTCGATGCCTCGGAGGCGTGGACGCAGGACCCGTCCACCGACTCCTGGAAGACCGAGCCGGTGCGCACCCTGCGTACCAAGAAGGTGCCCCGTAATCATGTGAAGGCCGAGGCGACCGAGAAGCACCCGGCCCAGGTCGAGGTCTACTACGAGGACATCCCCATCGGGTACTGGACCACCGTGAAGTTCTCCGGTGCCCTGCCCGCCCGGCGTGTCAACGAACTCCTCGACCGCGTCGAGAAGTTGCAGCAGGCCGTGAAGTTCGCCAGGGAAGAGGCCAATGGCGCGGATGTCGTCGACCGGCGGGTCGGGGATGCCGTGTTCGGTTACCTCTTCGGGTGACGTCAAAGACCCCCCGGCGCATTGCCGCCGGGGTGCGCGAGGAGCGCAAGCTGAAACTGAAGCTTGTCGTGATGAAGCGGTGTCAGGTCCGAGAACCGGCCGTACTCAATCTCAGACTCTCGCTCCAGATTCAGTATTCGCCGTCGATCGCCGGATCGACCGGGCCCAGACCCAGGGCGTCGAGATGCTGGTTCAAGTCCAGTCCGCACAGCTCGATGTGCGGTGGTCCAAAGGCAGGACGCGACGACATGACGACTGATCTGGGTTCTCAAGCGTGCCGGCGTGCGAAATGGACGGCATCACACAGGGCCCGGGGGCAGGCTACGCCCCCGGGCCCGCTCCCGTTTCCGGCGCCCACCGACGAGCCCGCAGACCATTGAGTTCATAAAGAAAGCGGCCCCCCGGCCAACCGTCACATCCCCGAAATACGACCGCCCCATCTCCTCCCACCCCGCGATCTACCCTGGACACCTACCGCCCGGCCACCGTCGCCCGAAGGCACACCCCCGCCCTCGACCAGCCGACAGGAGCCCCGTGCCACGCCCGCTCGACCTCCCGCCCTGGCTCGCCCACACCCTCCGCACCCAGCGCGGCCCCGTCCCCTGGAACGCCGTCCTGCGCGGCGCCCTCTCCGCCGGACCCCTGCTGCTCGCCGCCGTGCTCACCGGCCGCACCTCCCTCGGTGTCGTCGCCGCCATCGCCGCGATGCTCGCCGGGATCAACGACCGGCCCGGCAGTCGGCGGGCCTCCGTCCAGCGGATCGGGGTCCCGGCGGTGGCCGGGGCGCTGGGGATGCTCGTCGGGACGTACGCCGGACAGCACGTCGACGCTCTCCCCCTCACCCTCCTTCTCACCGGGCTCGGGCTGGTCGCGGGCGGCATGAGCGCCATCGGGCCCGTCGCCTCCGGGGCCGGGACGCAGCTGCTCGTCGCCGCCGCCATCGGGGCCGGGATGCCGCTGCCGGAGGCGGGTCCCGTGCGGGCGCTCGCCTATCTCGCCGGTGCCCTCTGGCTGCTCGGGCTGCGCCTGGCCCTGCCCACGCCCGGCTCGCTGGCCGGTGACTTCCGGTTCGACGGGGAACGGGAGGCGGTCGCGCGGGTGTACGACGCCGTCGCCGACCTCCTCGACGCCGTCGGCTCCGGCCACGCCACCGCCCGCCGCGCCGCCCTCACCGCCGCTCTCGACCACGCCCAGGACGCCCTCGCCGGGCCCCGACTGCGGCGTTACGCCAGCTCCGCCGCCGAGCGGCGGCTGCACGCGCAGTACGCCGCCGCCCTCCCGCTCGCCGAGGCCGCCACCGCGCTCGCCTGGGCCGGCGAAC
>MWJO01000163.1 GCA_002027195.1 Streptomyces sp. GKU 895
GCCCACTCCACTCCCCGGGCGATACGCGTGCGAAGGAGCCCGCGATGAGCGACATGATCACCGCGGACCTGGTCGATCTCGACCTGTCCGCCGACACCAAGGAAGCGGCGGCGCGTGCCCTCGCCGAGCGCATGGTGGCCCTGGGCCGGGTGACCGACCTGGACGGCTTCCTCGCCGACGTGGCCGCCCGCGAGGCCCAGATGCCGACCGGCCTCGACGGCGGCATCGGCATCCCGCACTGCCGCAGCGCGCACGTCACCGAGCCGACGCTCGCCTTCGGGCGCAGCGCCGCCGGGATCGACTTCGGCGCGGCGGACGGCCCCGCCGACCTGATCTTCCTCATCGCCGCACCGGCCGGCGCAGACGACGCCCATCTGACGATCCTGTCGTCGCTGGCGCGGCAGCTGATGAACACGGAGTTCACCGACGCACTGCGCGCGGCGGGCGACGCGGCGGCTGCGGCGGCGCTCATTCGCGGGGACGCGCCGGAGGCGGACGCGTCGGGCTCATCCGCGAGCGCATCCGCAGGCGCATCCGCGGGCACCTCTGCGGGTGCCTCTTCCGACTCCGTGGCGGTGTCGACGGCGGCCTCCGCCGACCCAGCCACGGGAACCACGGCCCCGGCGCCGGACGGCGCGACCGCTCCGGCGCCGGGCGCCACGGACGCGAGCGGGGCGGACGCCGCCGACGCGCGCCCCTTCCGTATCGTCGCCGTCACCTCCTGCCCGACCGGCATCGCCCACACCTACATGGCGGCCGAGTCCCTGGAGAACGCGGGCCGTGAGGCGGGTGTCGAACTCGTCGTCGAGACGCAGGGCTCGGCTGGCTTCACCCGGCTCGACCCGGCCGTCATCCAGGCGGCGGACGGCGTGATCTTCGCCCACGACGTCCCCGTACGCGACAAGGACCGCTTCGCCGGCAAGCCGACCGTCGACGTCGGCGTGAAGGCGGGCATCAACCGCCCCGCCGAGCTCATCACCGAGGTGCGCGGCAAGGCGGCGCGCGGTGAGGTCACGGGCGCCCCCGGGACCGGCTCCACGCCGGTCGAGCGCGCGGGCGACGCCGGCGACAGCTACGGCACCAAGCTCCGCAAGTGGCTGATGACGGGCGTGAGCTACATGGTCCCGTTCGTCGCGGCCGGTGGTCTGCTGATCGCCCTCGGCTTCGCGATCGGCGGCTACCAGATCAACGAGGCGAAGCCGGTCATGGACCACTTCGACTGGGGCCAGGTCGACAGCTGGGGCGCCCTGCTCTTCCAGATCGGCGGCGTCGCCTTCGGCTTCCTGATCCCCGTCCTCGCCGGCTACATCGCCTACGGCATGGCCGACCGCCCCGGCCTCGTGCCCGGCTTCGTCGGCGGCATGATCTCCGTCAACATCGCCGCCGGCTTCCTCGGCGGCCTGGTCGCCGGTCTGCTGGCCGGTGGCGTCGTCCTCGCCATCCAGAAGATCAAGATCCCACCGGTGCTGCGCGGCATCATGCCGGTGGTGGTGATCCCGCTGATCTCGTCGATCGTCGTCGGCTTCCTGATGTTCATCGTGATCGGCAAGCCGATCGCCAACGCGCAGGAGGCCATGACCGACTGGCTCAACGGCCTCTCCGGCACCAACGCCATCCTCCTCGGCATCCTCCTCGGCCTGATGATGTGCTTCGACCTGGGCGGACCGGTCAACAAGGTCGCCTACGCCTTCGCCACCGCCGGCATCGCCGTGCAGGACCCGAGCGACTCCGCGATGAAGGTCATGGCCGCCGTGATGGCCGCCGGCATGGTGCCCCCGCTGGGCATGGCCCTCGCCACCACCGTCCGCAAGAAGCTGTTCACCGAGACCGAGCGCGAGAACGGCAAGGCGGCCTGGGTCCTCGGCGCCTCCTTCATCTCCGAGGGCGCCATCCCGTTCGCCGCGGCCGACCCGCTGCGCGTCATCCCCGCCTCCATGGCTGGCGGCGCGGTCACCGGCGCGCTGACCATGGCCTTCGGCTCCACCCTGCGCGCCCCGCACGGCGGCATCTGGGTCACCTTCCTCATCGGCAAGCCGTTCCTGTACCTGCTGGCCATCGCGGTCGGCACGGCCGTCACGGCGGGCCTGGTGATCCTCCTCAAGGGCCTGCGCAAGACGGCCCCGGGAGGCGCGGCCCCCGCCTCCGGCGACCCCGCGTCCGCTCCGGCGGCCGAGCAGAAGCAGCCGGTGGCGGCGTAACGGAGGCACCGGCACTCACGGCGGTCGCCGCAGCCCTGGCGGGACGGGGCTGCGGCCGACCGCAGCCGTTTACGCCCTGCCGCATGTCCCTTTGGGGTGCTGTGAGTTGTTCACGGCACCTGCGAGATACGTCACGTCCGGACCAAAGTCCCGGACCGTGGTGTCTACTGGGGCGCATGCCTGAGCACGTCTCGATCTTCCAGCTCGCGGGCATGGCCGTCCTCGCCCTGGCGACCGTCGTCTGGGCGATCGGCCTGACCCGAGTCCTGCGCCGCGGCCGCGCGGCCGCCCTGTGGGGGCCCGCCCGCCCCGTCCAGGGCCTTCCGTACCAGCGGCAGACCGGCCCCGACCTGGAGGCCGTCCAACTGACCCCGGCGGAACGGGACGCCTTCGCGGGGCTGGTACGACAGCTCAGCGAAGGCCGCTGACGCCCTCGCGCTCACCCGCTCGCCACGCCGACGCACGTCAGGAGACGCGCGCCGCCCGCCGCTCCATCGCGTCCCGGGCGGCGTCCTCGGAGACGTAGACCTCGCACATGTGCCGCCCGTCGGGCGTGGCCGTGTGCTCGACCTCCCACAGCGACACCTCCTCGCCGTCGCGCAGCAGGAACGCGTGCTCGTAGAGCGAGAAACACAGCCCGATACGCCCCGCACGGCACGGCCGCCCGAACGCCTGCGTGATCTGGTGCGCGAACGCGTTCGCCAGCAGCGCCGCCGTCTCCGTGCCCGGCCGGTCCGCGTTCTCGGCGCGGCGCAGGAGCCGGCGCGCGTGGTCCGCGGAGTCGTCGGGCACGTACGCGTGCCGGGGCGCGGGGATCGGCGACAACTGCACCGTCACCGGAAGCTCGAAGTCGGGGGTGTCCGCGGGCAACGGCAGCCGCGCCGTGGCCGCGCGCAGCTCCTCCTCGTCGACATACACCTCGTGCTGCGGCTCGCTGCCCGGTGCGGTGTTGTGGACGAGCTCCCACAGCGTGAGCGCGGAACCGTCGGCGAGCAGCCAGGCGTGGCGGTACGTCTCGCGGTGCAGCCCCGCGCTGTGGTGCGCGGAGTGCAGCGAGCTGTCGTGCGCCAGCGCGCAGTCGAGGCGCTGTATCACCTCGTCGGGCAGCTCGAAGGAGTTCAGCGCGCGGCCGAGGAGCCGCGCGAGGTGCTCCTCCGGAGACTCGGGCGACTCGCGTGGTTCGTACGCTGCCGTCTCGTACGGAACGCTCAAGGTTTCTCCCGGCGTTGCTGCATGTCACCTTGTGGGTGCATACCGTAGCCCCTCGGTCGGACATCATGTCCGGGAACCGAGAAAACGTGCGCACAGAAAACTCCCGGGCCGCGTGAGAAGTTCCCACGCGGCCCGAAGATCCGTCAAAAACAGCCGGTCAGACGGCACTTGGCGTGCAGCGGCAGCCGGACGGCGCACGGGCGCCCGAGGGGCGCCCAGGTGCCACGTCAGCGCTCACACGGCGCTTCCCGCGGTCCACTCGCTCCACGACAGGTTCCAGCCGTTGAGCCCGTTGTCCGGCGCCACCGACTTGTCGGGGGAGTTCTTGACGATCACGACGTCCCCGAGGATGGAGTTGTCGTAGAACCACTTGGCGTTCGTCGCCCCCGAGCCGCCCTGCACGTCCTGCAGCCCCACGCAGCCGTGGCTGGTGCCGGTCCGGCCGAAGGGCGGATTGGACTTCTTGTACCAGTAGTTGCCGTGGATGAACGTCCCCGACTGCGTCAGACGCATCGCGTGCGGCACGTCCGGGATGTCGTAGGCGTTCTCGAGCCCGACCGTCCGGCTGTCCATCCGCAGCTTCTTGAACTTCTCGGAGATCACCATCTGCCCGTTGTAGGTGGTGAACTCCGGGCTGCCTGCCGAGATGGGCACCGACTTGAGGGTCTTGCCGTCGCGCACGACCGTCATGGTCTGCGTGTTCACGTCGACCGTGGAGACCTGCGACCGTCCGATCGTGAAGCTGACGGTCTTCTTCTGCACTCCGACGACGCCGTTCGCGCCCTTCACGCCGTCCAGGTCGATCTTCATCGTGACCTTGGAGCCGGCCTTCCAGTACTCCTGCGGCCGGAAGTCGAGCCGCTGCGACCCGAACCAGTGCCCGACCACCTGCTGCCCGCTGCTGGAGGAGACCGTGATGTGCGACTGCACGGCCTTCTTGTCGCTGATCGCCTTGTCGAAGCTGAACGACACCGGCATCCCGACGCCCACCGTCGTCCCGCCGTCCGGCGTGTACGTCCCGATGAAGCTGTTCGCCTTGCTGACCGTCGTGAACGTCGAGTCCGCGGAGACGGCGCGACCATCGGCGTCCTTCGCGGTCGCCGATATCTCGTACTTCGTGCCCCGCTCCAACTGCTCCTTCGGCTTCCAGCTCTCCCCGCCCGCGGCGAGCGTGCCCGGCACGTCCTGGCCCGTCCCCGCCACCTTCATCTTCACGCCGGTCAGCGCGCCCCCGCTGACCTTCACCCCGGTGGTGTTGATCGACGCGCCCGTCGAACCGTCCTTCGCCGAGATGACGATCTTCGCCGCCGACGTCTTCGGGGAGTCACCGGCGCCCTTGCCGTCGTTCTTCCCGTCGGCGCCGCCGCCACAGGCGGTGAGGGTGAGGGCGCCGACCGCCAGGACGGCACAGGCCCCCAGTGCGCGCCGCTTTGCTATGTCCGGCGTTGTCACGAGCTGCTCCCGTTTCATGTGATGTGCGTGATCCGCTCCAGTGCGTGGACAAAGAGCGCATCCATGGCCGGTCGGGTTCCCTGCGAGCGCGCTGAACGCCATCGCGTGACACAACCGGGACAATCACCACACGAAATGAGCCACCCCGCCGAGGCGCACCTCACCCACCGCCGCCGCGGGACGCTCCGCGCACCCGCGCGGCGGCGCGGCGGCTCACACCCGAGGGCGCGGCCGACCACCCCCGTCACCGACCCCCGTACAACTCCCCGTACCGACAGCCACTCCCCGCCCGGCCCGCTCACCGACTCGGCCGCCCGCACGGCGCGCACGATCGCGCGCGTCACCATGTCGGCGCCCGCCGCGAGAAGTTCGTTCAGCGCCAGGGGGTGCTCGGCGTCGAGCGCGCGCTGCCCCGTCGCCAGGGTGAACACCGTGTCGCCGTCGTTCAGGAGGTGCGCCGGCCGCACAGCGCGCGCGATCCCGTCGTGCGCCGTGCCCGCGAGCTTCTGCGCCTGCGCCTTCGACAGGTCCGCGTCGGTGGCGACGACCGCGAGCGTGGTGTTCAGGAGGGGAGGCGCGTTCTTCGCCGCGATCTCGGCGAGCCGCCGACGTGCGGCCTCGTGGACGCGCGCCTCCGGGTAGTCCACGCGCCCCTGGAACAACTCCCCGTACAGAACACCCGTTTCCGGATCCATCACGGACCCCGCCGCGTTCGCCACCACCAGCGCGGCCACCGTGATCCCCGACCCGAGCACGACGCTCGCGCTGCCGACCCCGCCCTTCATCGGCCCGACAGCGGCGCCCGTACCCGCGCCCACGCCCCCTTCCCGTACCCGAGCCCCGGGTGCGCTCGCCGCGGCCGCCTCCACCGCCGCCCGCCCCAGCGCCGCATCCGGCCTCGCCCGGAAGTCGCCGCCCCGCCCGAGATCGAAGACGCAGGCGGCCGGTACGACGGGAACGACATGCGTCGGGTCCGCCCCGACCCGCACCCCGCGCCCCTGCTCCTCCAGCCACGCCATCACGCCGGTCGCGGCGTCGAGCCCGTAAGCGCTGCCGCCGGTCAGCACGATCGCCTCGGCCTTCTGCACGACATTGCGGGGTCGAGGGCGTCGGTCTCCTGGTGCCGGGCCGCCCGCGCATCCACGGCGGCGACGGCGCCGCCTTCGGAGGAGCACCACCGTGGTGCCGGTCAGCACCGTCGCCGGTGCGCGTCGCGTGTCCCACGCGCACACCGGCGACGTCCGTCAGAGCGTCAACTGTCATGCCACCAGTCTCGTCCAGGCCGCACCGGCACCGCCCCATCCGCACCCGCTCTGGCCCATCCGCGCGCACCGGCACCGCCCCATCCGCACCCGCTCTGGCCCATCCGCGCGGCACCGGCACCGACGCCCGTACCAACGCCGGCACCTCACCCGACCGGTGCCGCTGCCGCCTCCCGGCTCTCCCGTGCCGCCATGCGCGCCGTCAGCGTCGTCCCCGTCGCCACCGCCAGCGCCGAGACGACGCCGGCCACGAGGACCGCCCAGTCGCCCAGGAATGTGCAGGCGATGACCAGCAGCGCCGTGACCGGCAGCACCAGCTGCTGCGCGGTGCCCACCTTGAAGTAGCGCGAGTGCAGGGCCCAGACGGTGAGGAGATACAGCGCCGTCGGCAGCGTCACGGCGGCCGACGCGGCCAGCGTGGAGATGTGCGCCTTGCCGACCGCCTGCTCGACCGCCACCTCCAGCCCGGCACCGATCGCGGCGGCGGAGGCGAAGATCAGGTAGTGGCCGTAGCCCCACAGGAACGCCTGCTTGTTGCTGCGCAGCCTGCCGTGGATCGGCACGACGAAGTAGATCCACCATGCCGCGAACACGATCAGCAGCCCACCCGTGGCGATCGGCAGCAGTTCGCCGAGCGCGTCGTTCTCGTCGACGGCGGACTTCACGGCGATCGTCGCCGCGGCGATCGTCTCGCCGAGGACGATGATCGTGAACAGTCCGTACCGCTCGGCGATGTGGTGCGGATGCCAGGAGGTGTTGAAGTCCTTCTCCGCGTACACCGGCACGCACATCTCGATCACCGCCATCACGAGGAACACCCACGGCCTCGCCCCCTCGGGCAGAACCACAAGCCCCGTCCAGCCGACCATGCAAAGCAGCACGCCGGTGGCGTACCGCAGGGCCATCGTCCGCTCCGCGCCCTCGCTGGACAGCGCCACGCGTATCCACTGCGCGGACAAGGCGAGCCGCATGATCACATAGCCCAGCCAGACGGCCAGGAAGTCGTGATCCTCGAAGGCCCGCGACACCCCGGCCGCGAGCACCAGCACGCCGGCGATCTGGACCAGGGTGACGACTCGGTACAGGACGTCGTCGTTGTCGTACGCCGAAGCGAACCAGGAGAAGTTCATCCAGGCCCACCAGATGGCGAAGAAGACCATGGCGTAGTTGAGGATGCCCTCACCGGCGTGCCCCTCGGCGATGGAGTGCACCAGTTGCACTCCTGCCTGGGCGATGGCCACCACGAAGCACAGGTCGAAGAAGAGCTCCAGGGGAGAGGCGACCCGATGGGCCTCGTCGCGCCCGCGGGCGCTGAGCCTCCGCAGAGGACTACGGGGGGCGTGCGCGTCGGAGGGCGCGGGGGACGGAGTCGAACTGGACGTCATGCGTCCAAGCACACCAGATACCGGCCAGAAATTCTTGTGAACGGATTCACAAGCAGTCTGAGGTCCAAAGGCCCGGAGGAAACGCCAGGTCAGCCGACTCTGCCGACTTCCGGAGCGGGCGGGGTCGGGACGTTGGTCCCGCGGATCGGGACCAACGCGGCCCGCGGAGCCGCCCGCGCGGGCGTGCAATGGAGCCGTACCGACGAAGCGATGTGGAAGGTGCGGGCCATGACTGCCACCCCTGCGGAAACCACGACCGTCACTCCCGCCGAGGAGACGGCGCAACACACCTCGGCGCCGGCGGACGCCTGGGCCGGCTTCCGCGGCGGGCTGTGGCGCGACGCCATCGCCGTCCGCGACTTCGTCCAGAGCAACTACGCCCCCTACGAGGGCGACGCCTCCTTCCTCGCAGGCCCGACCGAGCGCACCACCAAGGTCTGGAACAAGCTCCTCGCGATGTTCCCCGAGGAGATCGCGCGCGGCGTCCACGACGTCGACGTCAGCACCCCGTCCCGCATCGACGCCTTCGCGCCCGGCTGGATCGACCCCGACCTCGATCTGATCGTCGGCCTCCAGACCGACGCCCCGCTCAAGCGCGCCATCATGCCCAACGGCGGCTGGCGCATGGTCGAGAGTGCCCTGGACGCCTACGGGTACGAGGCCGACCCCGCCGTCCGCGAGATCTACACCAAGTTCCGCAAGACCCACAACGACGGCGTCTTCGACGCCTACACCCCCGAGATCCGCGCCTGCCGCTCCTCCGGCATCATCACCGGCCTGCCCGACGCGTACGGCCGCGGCCGCATCATCGGCGACTACCGCCGCGTCGCCCTCTACGGCGTCGACCGGCTCATCGTCGCGAAGCGAGCGGACAAAAGCGCTCTCGAAGTCGAGTGGCCGAGTGCGGAGGTGATCCAGGAACGCGAGGAAGTCGCCGAGCAGATCCGCGCCCTCGAAGAACTCAAGGCCATGGCCCTCTCCTACGGCCACGACATCTCCGGCCCCGCCCGCACCGGCCGCGAGGCCGTCCAGTGGCTCTACTTCGCCTACCTCGCCGCCGTCAAGGAGCAGAACGGCGCCGCCATGTCGATCGGCCGCATCGACGCCTTCCTCGACATCTACCTCCAGCGCGACATCGAACGCGGCCTGCTCACCGAGACCGAGGCCCAGGAACTGATCGACGACTTCGTCATCAAGCTCCGCATCGTGCGCTTCCTGCGCACCCCCGAGTACAACGAGGGCTTCTCCGGCGATCCCACCTGGGTCACCTGGTCCATGGCGGGCCTCGGCGAGACGGGCGCCCCCTGGTCACCCGCACCACCTTCCGCGCCCTCAACACCCTCTACAACCTCGGCCCCGCACCCGAGCCCAACCTGACCGTCTTCTGGTCCCCGCGCCTGCCCGACGCCTTCAAGAAGTACGCCGCCCAGGTCGCCATCGACACCAGCGCCCTGCAGTTCGAGTCCGACGACCTGATGCGCCCCAAGTACGGCGACGACACCGCCATCGCCTGCTGCGTCTCCGCGATGGCCATGGGCAAGCAGATGCAGTTCTTCGGCGCCCGCGTGAACGTCGCCAAGGCCCTGCTGTACGCCATCAACGGCGGCCGAGACGAGGTCTCCGGCAAGCCGGTCGTCGAGGGCTTCGAGCCCATCACCGACGAGTACCTCGACTACGACACCGTCCTCGCCCGCTACGACGCCATGCTCGGCTGGCTCGCGAAGACCTACGTCCACGCGCTCAACGTCATCCACTACATGCACGACAAGTACGCCTACGAGCGCCTCGAAATGGCCCTGCACGACCGGAAGATCCTGCGCACGATGGCGTGCGGCATCGCCGGCCTGTCGGTCGCAGCCGACTCCCTGTCCGCGATCCGGCACGCGCGCGTGAAGGTCGTCCGGGACGAAACGGGCCTCGCCGTCGACTACGTCGTCGAGGGCGACTACCCGGCGTACGGCAACAACGACGACCGGGCCGACGAGCTCGCCCGCTGGGTCGTCCACGAGTTCATGGAGAAGGTCCGCCGGCACCCGACGTACCGCGACGCCGTGCACACCCAGTCGGTGCTGACGATCACCTCGAACGTCGTCTACGGCAAGAAGACCGGCCACACCCCCGACGGCCGCCGCGCGGGCGCCCCTTTCGCGCCCGGCGCCAACCCCATGAACGGCCGCGACGAACACGGGTACATCGCCTCGGCGCTCTCCGTCGCCAAGCTCCCCTACGACGACGCGGAGGACGGCATCTCGCTGACCAACACCATCACCCCGGACGCCCTGGGCCGCGCCCCCGAGGAGCGCGTCGCCAACCTCTCCGGCGTCCTGGACGGCTACATGGCGAGCGGCGGCTTCCACATGAACGTGAACGTGCTCGACAAGGCGACCCTCGAGGACGCGATGGAGCACCCCGAGATGTACCCGCAACTGACCATCCGGGTCTCCGGATACGCGGTCAACTTCATCCGCCTCACGCGCGAGCAGCAACTCGACGTGATCAACCGCACCTTCCACGGATCGCTGTAAGGGAGCAGGGCGATGACCACGCTTCTTCCGCCCGCGCCGACCACGCCGGCGCCGGGCGCGGCGCCCGTGCGCC
>MWJO01000164.1 GCA_002027195.1 Streptomyces sp. GKU 895
CCGAGGGGAGGAGCGCCACGCCCCAGGCCGCGGGCTACCAGGCGGGTGATCAGCTCGACGACACCCCGCGCCTTCCCCCTCACCACCCGCATCCACGACGGCCCCGCCAGCTACGCACCCGGCGGCGGCTACGGCACCTGGAAGCTGGACCTCACCAACACCACCACCCGCACCTGCGCGGACATCCACCCGGTCGTCGTCCTCGTCGACAAGGAACGCGCCCTCAAGGCCTCGCAGCCCCGCCTGGAGTTCTACGAGGGCGATCGCCCCCGCCCCGTCCGCCTCGAGACCACCGACGAGGACGAACTCGTCGGCGCGTTCGGCGGCGCCGGCCTCACCGTGGGCCCCGGCAGGACCGTCACCGTCAAGGTCCGTCTCGCCCTCACCTCGGACGCCGTACCGAACGAGGTGACCGTCAACGCGGCCGTCGTCCAGCGCCATGACGACGACGGTGACTGGGTCGGCCAGTCCAACGACTACCGGTTCGCGATCGCCGACGACGGCACGGGCGGCGGCACGGGCGGCGACACCGGTACCGGTACCGGTACCGATCCGCAGCAGGCCGGCGACCGGCGACGACGGCCTTCCGTCCGTCGAGAACTCGCCCGCACCGGCCTCGGCCCCGCGGCCGCCTCGCCGCCGCCACCGCCGCGCTCCTCGTCGTCGGAGCCGCGCTCCTCCGGCCCGACGCCGCCGCTGACCGCGCAGGTACCGGGTGATCGACGGGGTCAGGATCACGACTTCCTGATTAGGCTGAGGGGCGTCGGTACGCCGTGGTTCCGGCGCTTCCAGCCCGTCCCCGCACCATCGCCTGGAGTTCGAAGCACATGCCTGACCGCAAGCCCATCGATTCTTGGCTCACCGACATGGACGGCGTGCTCATCCACGAGGGCGTGCCGATCCCCGGCGCCGACGCCTTCCTGAAGAAGCTGCGCGAGTCCGGCAAGCCCTTCCTGGTGCTCACCAACAACTCCATCTACACCCCGCGCGACCTGCACGCGCGCCTGCGCCGCATGGGCCTGGACGTGCCGATCGAGTCCATCTGGACCTCGGCCCTGGCCACCGCCCAGTTCCTGGACGACCAGCGGCCGGGCGGCTCGGCGTACGTCATCGGCGAGGCCGGCCTGACCACCGCGCTGCACGACATCGGGTACATCCTCACCGACCACGAGCCCGACTACGTCGTCCTCGGCGAGACCCGGACGTACTCCTTCGAGGCCATGACCAAGGCGGTACGGCTCATCAACGCCGGCGCCCGCTTCATCTGCACCAACCCCGACGAGACCGGCCCCTCCACCGAAGGCCCGCTCCCGGCGACCGGGGCCGTGGCCGCCCTCATCACCAAGGCCACCGGCAAGCAGCCCTACTTCGCGGGCAAGCCCAACCCCCTGATGATGCGCACCGGTCTCAACGCGATCGGGGCCCACTCCGAGACCAGCGCGATGATCGGCGACCGCATGGACACCGACGTGCTGGCCGGCATGGAGGCCGGGATGCAGACGTTCCTCGTGCTGACCGGCCTGACCCGGCCGGAGCAGGTGGAGGACTTCCCGTACCGGCCGTCGAAGGTCGTGGACTCCATCGCGGACCTCGTCGACCGCGTCTGAAACGCCGGCCGCACCGGATCCACCCCGTACGGAGCAACGGCGGCCCCCTTGAGGATGCGGGGCCGCCGCGACGGGGGGAGTCTCCAGATATCTGGAGGTTCACGATGGGCTCACTACGCCTCACTCTCTGTGCCGGACTGCTCGGCGCCGTCTTCCTCACCCCGGCGGCCCACGCGGCGGACGGGGGCGGTGTCGCGGTCACCCCGTCGTCCCCCGCCCCCGGCACCGACGTCTCCCTGCGGGTGAGCGGCTGCGCGAGCAGCAGAACCGGTACGGCGGTCTCGGCGGCGTTCGTCGCCGAGGTACGGCTCGCCGGCGCCGACGGCACCCTCGTCGGCGAGACCCGGGTCCGCACCGAGCTCAAGGCCGGCAGCTACGACGTGAAGATCAGCTGCGGGGACGTGTCCCGCTCGGGCGCCCTCACCGTCGTGGAGGCACCCGGGCAGTCCTCGGAAGCACCCACGCAGCCCGCGCCGTACGCGTCCCCGGTCGCCCCCGTCCCCGCGGGCGGCGGCGGTACCGCGCAGCATCTCGCCTCCGCCGCCGGACCCGGCACCGCGCACGCCGTGACCGGGCTGGTGCTGGCCGGGGTCGCGGCGGGGGCGGTGGTGCTGCGCAGGTCCCGGCGGAGCCGCGGGAGCGACTGACCGGTCATGTCCGAGCACCACGACTCCGCCGAGCACGGCACCCGCACCGGCGGCCGGCTGCTGACCGGTGTGGCCTGGGCGGTGCTGCTCCTCGGGCTGTGGCTGTGGGGGCGCGAGGTCACCGACGTACGGAACGGGATATCCGCGCCCACCACTGGCGACGTGGCCGCGGTCGGCCGGCCGCCCGGCGTCGAGCTGCCGCCCGCCGTGCCCCCGCTCGGCGCCGCCAGCCCGCAGCGCATCGACATCCCCGGCCTCGGCGTGCAGGCCCCCGTGGTCGCCCGCGGGCTCGACCGGAACGGGGCGGTCGACCCGCCGCCGTACGACCAGGCGGGCGTCGTCGGCTGGTACGCGGCCGGCACCCGGCCCGGGGCGGCCGGGACCGCGCTGATGGTGGGACACGTGGACACCGAGACCCGGCCCGCCGTCTTCTACAAGCTCAGCAGCGTCAAGCCCGGTGAGACGGTCCGGGTGATCCGGGACGACGGCAAGGTCGCGGAGTTCACCGTCGACGACGTACAGGTCGTCGCCCGCGACCACTTCGACGCCCAACAGGCGTACGGGCCACGGCAGTCGGGGCGGGCCGAGCTCCGCCTGGTCACCTGCGGCGGCACCTTCGACCGGGCGAGCCGCAGCTACACGGCGAACGTGATCGTGTCGGCGTACCTCACGGGCACCGGTCTGTAGGAGGCGGGCACCTGGCCCGGTCGACGGCCCGCTCCCCCGAAGCCGCCGACCGGGCTGGTCCTCGACCGCGCGCGCACGGGCTGCGGGAGTAACCCGGCGTCCGACGCGGGAGGCTTGATCAGCCTGGGGTGAGTGGACGACAGGCCGGGGGCTGGGGCCTTGTGGGGAAGACTCTAGAACGGATGAGCGCCCGGGCCTAGAGGGTGACTGACGCCAAGTCATACGACGGCGGCGCTCTGTCATCCGCGCAGGTCGTGCCGGGTGCTACGAAGGTCCGCCGGGCGGCGGGCCGCCCGCCTCGCGCAACGCCGCGTCGTCGACGGCCCGTTCGATGACGGCGCTCGCCACCCGGTCCAGGGGCAGCCGGTGCCGTCGCGCGTACTGGCGCAGCGCCACGAACGCGTCGTCGGCCCGCACCCCCCACCGCTCCGCGAGCATGCCCTTGGCCTGCTCGATCCGGACCCGGCTGGAGAGCGCCTCCTGCAACTGCGCGGACAGGGTGCGGTACTGCGTGTACTCCCGGTGGTTGCGCAGCCCGACGGCGGCGGCGTCGGCGAGGGCCTGGGCGACCAGCACCTCGGCCGCGCAGCCGGGCGTCCCCTCCTCGGCCCCCGGGCCGGGCGAACCGGTCCGGTCGGGCAGCGTCGGCACGAACACGTTGAGCGCGCCGAGGAGCGTCCCGTGCCGGCGTAAGGGGACCGCGAAGGTCGCGACGATGTCGTGGCGCAGCGCCCGCTCGGTGAACTCGGGCCAGCGGGCGGCCGCGTGGGCCACCCGGATGGAGACGGGCGGCACCGGCTCGCCGGACTCGTAGCTGTCCAGGCAGGGCCCTCCGGCGTGCTGCGCCTGGAGCAGGTCCAGCGCCACCTCCTCGCGGCGGCTGCTCGCGGCGAACGACACCGCCTGCCCGGTGCCGACCAGCATGATCCCGGCGGCCCCGGCGGCCAGCAGCTCCACGCAGTGGTCGGAGACGCGGCGCAGATGCTCCCCGGCGTCGAAGCCGTCCGCGAGGGTGTCGGCCGCCTCCACGAGTGCCGCCGCCAGCCGGAGTTCCCGGGGGGTGTGGTGCATGACCGTGCCCTTCCTTCCCTGCCGGCCCGCCCTCGGGTCAGAGCGCGCCCACCTCGACGATGGGCGCTGTAACAGCTCCCCGACAAGGCTCGGGCGATCTCGTGTGCCCCACGCCACCTATGTCAGGATTGAGACTTGGACGAGTGCACCCGAGGGGGAGCTGGATGTACGGCAAGAGGGGGGCCGGTGCGAGGACGTCCGCGATGGCGCTGGGGGCGGCGCTGCTGATCGCGGGATGCTCCTCGTCCGGGGACAAGGACGATCCGGAGGACAGCTCCGGCGCCCGGATCACTCAACAGCCCAAGGGAACCGACCCGTTCTGGGTCAACCCGGACGGCAACGCGGCCCAGCAGGTCGCCGAGTACGAGAAGGCGGGCAAGAAGGCCGACGCCGAACAGATCCGCAAGATCGCCGAGCAGCCGACCGGCGAGTGGATTGGCCCGGAGAACCCCGAGCAGGAGGCCCGCGGCTTCACGGAGGCCGCCGCGAAGGCGGACCGCACGGCCCTGCTGGTCCTCTACAACATCCCGCACCGCGACTGCGGTCAGTACTCGCAAGGCGGCGCCGCCGACGGCAACGCCTACCGCTCCTGGATCGACGGCGTGGCCGCGGGCATCGGCGACCGCCCGGCGACGGTGATCCTGGAGCCGGACGCGGTCCTGCACCTGGTCGACGGCTGCACCCCGGGCGAGTTCCACGAGGAGCGCTACGACCTGCTGGGCGGCGCCATCGACAAGCTCAAGTCCCTGAAGAACACCAAGGTCTACCTGGACGCGGGCAACGCGGGCTGGGGCCACCCGGACCAGATCTTCGAGCCGCTGAAGTGGGCGGGCGTGGAGCGCGCCGACGGTTTCTCGGTCAACGTCTCCAACTTCTACTCCACCCAGGACTCCATCGCGTACGGCAAGCAGCTGTCGCAGAAGGTCGGCGGCAAGCCCTTCGTCATCGACACCAGCCGCAACGGCAACGGCCCGTACACCGAGGGCAAGGCCGACGAACGCTGGTGCAACCCGCCCGGCCGCGCCCTCGGCGAGACCCCGACGACGAAGACGGCGGACCCGCTCGTCGACGCGTACGTGTGGGTCAAGCGGCCGGGGGAGTCGGACGGCGAGTGCAAGGGCGGCCCGAAGGCCGGGCAATGGTGGGCGGAGTACGCGCTGGGCCTGGCGAAGGCGAGCAAGTAGCCCCTACGACGACGAGGGCGCCCACCGGTTCACCGGCGGGCGCCCTCAACCACGTACGGACTAGGGAACCTTGACCCACTGCGCCTTGCTGGGCGTGCCCTGGTCGTCGTCGACGAACAGCATGTACCACCCCGACTGCACCAGGTTCCTGTTCTTCGGAACCGTCACCGTGATCTTGTCCCCGGACACCTTGTAGTCCAGCGCGATCGACCGCTGGTCCACGTCCGTGACGTGCGTGGACGCGCTCGGCCGGATCAGCCGGACCTTCCTCACCGTCGAGGCGTGCTGGGAGGTGAACGTCCCCGAGTCGCCGCGCTCGATGGTCTGCGGACCGCCCGAGAGGGAGGGCCGCGAGTCCCGGTAGAGGTACGGCGGCGTGTAGATCTCGATGCGCTGCTCGAACTTGCCCGGCTTGGTGTTGGCCTTGTCGCTGTAGAGCGAGTCCGAGCCGAAGAACATCACCCGGCCGTCGGGCAGCAGCAGCGACCCGGAGTGGTAGTTCCGGCCCACCAGCGGGTCCGCCACCTGTTCGAAGGTGTTGGTGTCCGGGTGGTAGAGCCGGGCCTGGTGGATGTTGGAGTCGCCGCGCCCGCGGTAGTCCTCCGAGCCGCCCGACACCAGCACGGTGTCGTCGGGCAGGATCGAGGAGCTCGGGTAGCGGGTGCCCTTCTCCAGCGTCGGACCGTCCACGAACTTCGGGTTGTCGGCCTTCAGGTCGATGATCCGGGTCTTGTTGCTGGACTTGGCCGACTCGCCGACCCCGCCGCCGCCGACCACCATGAACTTCTCGTCCTGCGCGGGCGGCAGCAGCACGGTGCCGGAGGTCTCCATCAGCTTGGGGTCGCTGAGCCCGGGCAGCTTGGTGAACTTGTTGGTGTCGACGTCCCAGATGCCCGGGTCCCGGCCGACGTTGTCCGGTCCGTAGCCCGCGTTCGACCCCGAGTAGAAGACCTTGCCGTTCTGCATGAGGAACAGCGCGGGGTACGTCGGGAACTGCCGGACCTTGTCGAGGTAGGTCCACTTCCTGGTCTTCGGGTCGAAGACCTCGTTCTTGCCCGGCACCAGCTGGCCGATGTCGTCGAGGCCTGAGACACTGAGGATCTTGCCGTCGCTCAGGGTGGTGAGCGTCGGGTACCAGCGGGCCTCGTTCATCGGGTCGACCTTGATGTACCGCTCGGCGACCGGGTCGAACTCGTAGGAGTCCCGGATGCCCTGGAAGTCCTTCTTGTCCAGGGCGAGCTTCTGGGCGATGCCGTAGGTGTTGCGCGCGTCGGTGCCGGCCAGCCCCTGGATGCGGTAGTTGTCCTGGGTGCCGGTCGCGTACTTCTCGCCGGACTTCTGCGCCTCCACGTACACCCGGTAGATGCCGGGGGTGTTGCCGAGGAACTTGCCGGTCGCCTTGTCGAAGTTCTTCTTCGCGCGCGGCACGATGATCGAGTCCTTGGACACGAACGTCTTGCCGTTCTCCTTGCCCGTGAACTTCGTTCCGGCGGGCAGCGTGATCGGCTTGTCCGGGTTCTCGTTGTGGACGATCATCAGGCCGCCGGCCTTGGTGACGTCACCCTTCAGCTTCTCGTACCGCTTGGTGCCGCCCGCGATCAGCAGATTGCCGTTGGCGAGCTGGGTGTGGCCGGTGCAGAACAGGTCGCTGGGGGTGGGCACCTTCTTGATGGTGCCCTTGACCGGGTCCCAGATCCGGGTGTCGAACTTCTTGGCGTCGAAGTTGTCCTGGTTGTTGCCGGAGCCCGCGACGAGCAGCACCTTGCCGGTGCGCAGCAGCGCCGCGTGGATGGTGTTCTGCCGGTACTCCTCGGGGAACTCGACGATGTCCCACTTGCCGTTCTCGGCTTTGTACTCCGGCTTGTTGATCTGGTACTGGTGGTATTTCTCGGTGCCGAAGCGGTACAGCCACGGCCCGTTCATCCCGGCCAGCGCGAGTACCACCACCGTGCCGATCGCGAGGCGACGGGCACGGCGGCGTCCAGCCTGGTCGTTCATTCCTTACGTCCCCCAAGTCCACCGAGGGCGATCTGCATCGTCTGATCGTTGCCCCCCGTTGTCGGTGTTGCTGGTGTTGCTGGTGCTGCCCGTGCCGCCCGTGTTCGACGACGCCCAGGTCGGCTTCTGCGCCGGGGTGTGCGGAGACGTCGGCAGCGGCTGCGGCTGGTACTGCGCCTGCGCCGGTACGGCCGCCGGGTCCTGCGGCGGCGCCGCGGGCCGCTTCCTCTCCTGGCGCACGGTGAGCCGCCAGACGAAGATCGGGGTGGCGGTGATCAGCATGGCGAAGATGGCCCAGGTGATCATCGCGGGGTGCGAGTGGCCGTAGACGACGCCGGCGCCGATCGAGCCGCCGAAGATCGCGATGAAGTACCAGTGGTAGCGGAAGGTCGCGAACCAGCGGTCGGGGCTGGCCGACTCGCCCTTGGGGGTGACGACGAACTTGCTCTTGCGGCGCAGCGCGGAGTCGATCAGGGCCTTGGCGTACAGCGGCGCGGAGAGCGCGGACATCACCATGCCGGCCACGCCGCCGGAGCCCTCCGGCTCGTGCGGCGAGACGTTGTGGCGGCGGTTCCAGACGTAGAGGCCGATCTGGAGCGCGGAGGCGTTGCCGTAGAGCATCAGCCACACGGTCGGGTCGATGTTCACACCCGAGGCGCCCAGGCCGAGGAAGAGCGCGCAGCTGATGGCCGCGAGGATCCAGTTGAGGGCGGACATCGGGTAGAAGATGATCATCATCGTGTAGTTGAAGAGCTTGCCCGGAGGCAGCGAGAACCAGCCCTTCCAGTACTGCTTGAGGATCGTCTCGTACGTCCCTCGCGACCAGCGCATCTGCTGGGTGAAGAAGTCCGTCCAGGCGCTGGGCCCCTCACCGACGGCCAGGACGTCCGGCGTGTAGACCGAGCGCCACTTGCGGCCCGTCGCCGGGTTCTTGTGGCGGTGGATCTCGAAGCCGGTCGCCATGTCCTCGGTGATCGAGTCGTACAGGCCGCCGATCTGCTTGAGCGCCTTGATCCGTACCGCGTTTGACGTACCGACGAACATCGGGGCGCCGTAGTAGTTCCCGGCCCGCTGGATGAGGGCGTGGAAGAGGAACTGCTGGGACTCGGCGGCCTTGGTGACGAAGTTGTCGTAGTTGCCGTAGACCTGCGGGCCGATGACGAAGCCGATGTCCGGGTCGCGGAAGAAGCCGAGCATCCGCTCCAGGTAGTTGGGCAGCGGCACGTGGTCGGTGTCGACGGAGGCGAAGTAGTCGTAGTCGTCGCCGTGCGCGTCCAGCCAGGCGTTGTAGTTGCCGTGCTTGGTCTTGGCGCGGTGCGGGCCCTTGGCCTGGTTCCACTGCGGGACGCCCTTGCGGGAGAAGTGGTGCACGCCGAGCCGGGCGCAGACCTCCTTGACCTCGGGGTCGTCGCCCTCGTCGAGGAGCCAGACATGCAGAAGGCCCCGGTGGCGCAGCTTGACCGCCGCCTCCAGGGTCTTCGTCACCATCTCCAGCGGCTCCTTGCCGGGCACGAAGGAGGTCAGGAAGGCGACTCTGGTGCCGGTCTCGGGCACCACCGGGACGGGGTCGCGGGCGACCAGGGTGGCGTGCGCGTTCGACAGCACGTTCATGCAGCGGAAGAACTCGATCAGGCCGATCGAGACGAGCATGACGATGTCGAGGGCCGGCAGGAAGTCGAAGGCGGGGTAGTCGCGTTCGGTCCAGTGCTCGGGCTGGAGGAGCCAGAACAGCAGGACCAGGGAGAGCACCGGCGCGGCGGCCAGCATCAGGGCGACTCGTATGCGGTGCGGCTCCTGGGAGATCAGCGAGCGGTACTGCACCTTGTACGGCTTGGTCGGATCCGGCTGGGTGAGGGGACCGGCGAGCCGGCTGTAGTGCTCGTAGTCATACTTCGGCAGCGTCTTCTTGATCCGGCGAAACGCACCCGTCCGGGTTTGTGAGGCCACCCTGAGCTGGGTGGTCTGAGACGGGTCGAAGTTCTGCCGGGCGCCCGTCGGCGTCGACGTCATGAGTCATCCCCCCACACGCGAGTGATCGCGTGCTGTGTCGGTTCCTTACGTCTGCTCGAGTCCCCCTCGACCTTCACAGACGTATCAGTGGTGGGCCGCAGTCACCACACTCTCCATACCGATAGACATGGAACCGCGACCTTCCGGTTGCATGATGCCCCCCTCGGCATCTCGTTATGAAACGGGGCCCCTCACCCCGCCAGCGTCGGCAACCGGCTCCCTACCCCCCAACTGCCGCGAATCCGCAGCATCTTGAAGAACCAGGTTTCTACGGTGCCAGTCATGATCGCAAGATGCGAAACGCGGTGTTTACCGGTCATACGCGTTCATTGTGGCCCGTGTGGGGAGGCTGTGGAGCCGTTGTGGACAGTGATGGGCGAAATGTTTGCCGATCCATACGGCCCGTGAGCCCGCCCGGTTCAAGGGGGCGCGAAGGTGTGTCCACCCGCACACGCCACACCCCGTCCGCCCCTGCTGTCCCGCTCAACACGAAAGCCCCCCGCGTGTGCGAGAGGCTTTCGTCGTCTGTGCGCCGCCAGGGACTCGAACCCCGGACCCGCTGATTAAGAGTCAGCTGCTCTAACCAACTGAGCTAGCG
>MWJO01000165.1 GCA_002027195.1 Streptomyces sp. GKU 895
CGAACCCGGAAGCTAAGCCTTACAGCGCCGATGGTACTGCAGGGGGGACCCTGTGGGAGAGTAGGACGCCGCCGAACAAATTTTAGAAAAGGCCCACGCCACTAGGCGTGGGCCTTTTTGTTTTTCCAGGGACGGAAACCCGCCCTTCCTATTACAGGCGTCCCGCCGTCTTGAGAGCCAGGTATGCGTCCGCGAGGGCCGGCGCCAGATCATCCGGTGTCGCGTCGACGACCGTCACACCGTGTCGGCGAAGTTGGTCCGCGGTGCGATGACGTTCGCCTTGTGCCTGTGCGGCGGCCGCGGCCTCGTAGACGGCGTCGGTGTTTCCGCGAGATGCCGCCATGCGGGAGACATGAGGGTCGGCCACCGATGCCAGGAGAACCGTATGGCGTTGGGTGAGTTGGGAGAGGACGGGGAGCAGGCCCTCCTCGACAGGGGCTGCGTCGAGGGTCGTCAGTAGCACGATCAGGGAGCGGCGGGGGGCCGTCCTGAGGGCAGTGGCCGTAAGACCGCGTGCGTCTGTTTCGACCAGCTCCGGTTCGAGTGTGGCCATCGCGTTGACCAGGGACGGGAGGACGTCCTTTGCCGAGCGGCCCTGGACCAGGGCGCGGACGCGGCGGTCGTAGGCGAGGAGGTCGACGCGGTCGCCGGCTCGGGAGGCGAGTGCCGCCAGGAGCAGGGCCGCGTCCATGGAGGCGTCGAGGCGCGGGGCGTCGCCCACGCGGCCTGCGGAGGTGCGGCCGGTGTCGAGGACGACGAGGATGTGGCGGTCGCGTTCGGGGCGCCAGGTGCGTACGGCGACCGAGGAGTGGCGGGCTGTGGCGCGCCAGTCGATGGAGCGGGTGTCGTCGCCGGGGACGTACTCGCGCAGGCTGTCGAATTCCGTGCCTTCACCGCGGGTGAGGACGCTGGTGCGGCCGTCGAGTTCGCGGAGGCGGGCGAGTTTGGACGGGAGGTGCTTGCGGCTGGTGAAGGGGGGCAGGACGCGTACCGTCCAGGGGGCTTTGTAGGTGCCCTGGCGGGAGAAGAGGCCCAGTGGGCCGTAGGAACGGATCGTCACTCGGTCTGCCTGGCGGTCGCCTCGCCGGGTGGGGCGCAGGCGGGTTGTGACGCGGCGGCGTTCGCCCGGGGGGACGGTGAGGCGGTGGCGGGAGGCTTCGACCTCGGTGCCGGGGAGCCAGCTGCTGGGGGGCCAGGCGTCCCGCAGGTGGGCGCGGAGGGGACGGCGGCCTGAGGGGTTGGTGACGGTGAGCGTCACGTCGGCCGTCTCGCCCAGCCTTACGGAGGTGTCGCCGGAGCGCGTCAGGCCCAGGCGTCGTACGGGGGCCGCCAGGGCGAAGTCGCAGGCGCAGGCCACCGCCAGTGGGGCGTTCACGGCGAGGAGGCCCGTGAGGCTGGGGTCCCAGATGCCTACGGGGATCGAGCCCAGGGCCGCAAGGAGTGCGGCGCGTCCGGTGAGTGCCATCAGCGGGGGACGGGGACGTGGGCGAGGATCGCGTGGATGACGGAGTCGGCTGTCACGCCTTCCATCTCGGCCTCCGGGCGCAGTTGTACGCGGTGGCGGAGGGTGGGGAGGGCGAGGGCCTTCACGTCGTCCGGGATGACGTAGTCGCGGCCGGTGAGCCAGGCCCACGCGCGTGAGGTCGCGAGGAGGGCGGTGGCGCCTCGGGGGGAGACGCCGAGGGTGAGGGAGGGGGATTCGCGGGTGGCTCGGCAGATGTCGACGACGTAGGCCGTGATCTCGGGGGAGATCGTTGTTTTGGCGACTGCTGCGCGGGCTGCTTCCAAATCTGCCGGGCCCGCTACCGGGCGTACGCCGGCGGCTTGCAGGTCGCGGGGGTTGAAGCCTTCCGCGTGGCGGGTGAGGACGTCGATCTCGTCCTGGCGGGAGGGGAGGGGGATCGTGAGCTTGAGGAGGAAACGGTCCAGCTGGGCTTCGGGGAGGGGGTACGTGCCCTCGTACTCGACCGGGTTCTGCGTCGCCGCCACCAGGAACGGGTCGGGGAGCGGGCGGGGGGTGCCGTCGACCGTGACCTGACGCTCCTCCATCGCTTCGAGGAGGGACGACTGGGTCTTGGGGGGCGTGCGGTTGATCTCGTCCGCGAGGAGGAGGTTGGTGAAGACCGGGCCGGGCTGGAAGGAGAACTCGGCGGTGCGGGTGTCGTAGACGAGGGAGCCCGTCACGTCGCTCGGCATGAGGTCGGGGGTGAACTGGACGCGCTTGGTGTCGAGTTCGAGTGCGGAGGCGAGGGCGCGGACGAGCAACGTTTTGGCGACTCCGGGGACTCCTTCAAGGAGAACGTGTCCGCGGCACAGGAGTGCGACGACGAGGCCGGTCACGGCGGGGTCCTGGCCGACCACGGCTTTGGCGATCTCGGCGCGCAGGGCTTCCAGGGAGGCCCGGGCGGCGCTCGGGTCCCCGGGGTACCCGGCGTTGTCAGTGGTCGGGGCCATCATGGACGGCGTACCTCTCTTTCGAGGGCGTCGAGTCGGTCGGCGAGCAAGACGAGGGCGGCGTCGTCGCTGGGCGGCGGGCCGAAGAGGAGGGCGTGCAGGGTCTGTCCGTCGCCGCGGAGGTGGGCGGACAAGGCGGGGAGCAGGGCCTCGGGCGCGTGCGCCTGGGTGACGGGGACGCCGACGAGGGGGGCGAGGCGGGTGCGGGTGGTGGAGCGAAGAGCGGTGGCCGCGCGGTCACGGGCGTTGGCCTTGCGGTAGAGGCGGGCGCGGCCTTCGACGGCTTCGGAGGCGCGGATCGCCACGGGGAGTCTTTCGGGCACCAGGGGGCCGAGTCGGCGTGCCCGCCAGAGGGCGGCCAGGGCTGCGGCGACGAAGAGTTGGAGCGTGCCCCATTTCCAGCCTGCGGGGAGCAGGTCGAGGAAGCTGCGTTCGTCGTCCGCGCCGGTGGCCGACGCGTCGGAGAGCGAGGGGAGGTACCAGACCAGATGGGGGCGGGAGCCGAGGAGTTGGAGGGCGAGGGAGGCGTTGCCCTGCTCGTCGAGGCGGTCGTTGTAGAGGATGTCGGGCGCGCCGAGGACGACGGTGTCGCCGCCTCCGGTCACCGGGAGGCGCAGCAGGGTGGCCAGGCGTTCGCTGGGGTAGCAGGCGTCGGCTTCGAGGTGGGTGGTGCTGTAGCGGATGCCGCCGGTGTCGGCGCGCCGGCGCGCTGGGCGGCGGGCAGGTCGCAGTCCGGTCGGAGGGTCGAGCTGATGCTGGTGGCGGGGTCCGCGGTGACGTCGGGGGCGAGTCGGCCGACGGACCAGCTGCCGGGGGCGACGAGGACGGTGCGGCCGCCGGAGGTGACGGTCGACGCGTGCAGCAGGGTCTGTTGACGGTGCGTCAACAGGTCGGGGACCGCGATCAGGAGGGTGGTGTCCGGGCCGGCGGCGGCGCGTGCCTCGTCCAGGGTGGTGACCACGCGCGTGGACACCCCTCGGTCGGCGAGGAGTTCGGCGACGGCGCGGCTGCCGAGGTCGTCGACGGAGCGCGGGTCGAGGGTGCCGTGTCGGGCGTCGGAGCGGATCACGGCGATCGCGACGGCCGCGGCCACGAGGAGGACGGCGGCGAGTGCGATGCCGCGCGAGCGGGTCCAGACCTGGCGTGCGGTGGGCGAGACCGAGGTGGGCGGGAGCGTGGCCTCGGTGGTCATTCGGCGGCTCCCTGGCGGGTGTTGTGGGCCGCGCTGGGGATGCTGCTCGTGAGCTGGGGCTTGGTGCGGTCGAGGTCAGCGTCGAGTTCGGTGATGCGGCGGTACGACTGCTCGCCGGCCCTGCGGCCGCCGTACGTGACGTCGTCGAAGTCCCCGGCGGCGGCGCGGAGCCGGTCGGTGTGGGACGGGAGGACGCGGCCCGCTTCCGCGGCGGCCTCGTCGGCGGTGCGGCCGGGGCGGACGTCGAGAAGGGCGCGTTCCTCCAGGGCGCGGACGATGGCCCGCATGCGTTCCTGGACGGCCTGGTTCCAGTGGCCCTGGGCGGCGTGTGCCTCGGCGGCCGCGCGGTGTTCGGCGGCGCTGCGGGGGCGGTCGTCGAACAGGGCGGCGGAGGAGGTGGGTTCGCGGCGCGGGGTGCCCAGGCGCCACCACAGTGCGCCCAGGACGGCGAGGACGGCCAGGACGATGACGACCAGGCCGAGCGTTCCTCCGGGCGTCGCGGTCGCGGCCGTGTCGAACAGTTCGCCGACCCACTTCCAGAAGGCGTTGAGGGCGCGCTGGAACCAACTGGGGTCGTTCTCGTGGTACATGCGTTTGGACAGCTCACGTCGAGCCGCCTCCCGCGCGGGGTCACGTGGGACGGTCACCGGCGGTTCGTCGCCGGAGCGCGCCGACGAGAGCAGGACGGTGTCGCCGACGCGCACCACCGCGCGGGACGGCAGCGGTACCGATGTGAGAACTCCCCCCGTCAGGCTCACCGCATCAGCCTCCGGCGGTGGAGCCGGGCGTGCCGGAGCCGTAGTCCTGGAGGCCGGCCGCGCGGGCCAGTTCGAGGTCGAGGGCCTCGCGGCGGATGCGCTGGTCGATGTACAGGAGCACCGTGACGCCGGCCGTGATCGGGAAGGTGATCATGGCGCCGATCACCGAGCCGATCCCGCTGACGACGAGGAACGTCCAGCCGAGGTCGCCGCCGCTGTTGAGGAACCCGGTGAAGCCGTCGCCGCTGAGGGCGGCGGCGAGGAAGGTGAAGGGGATGACGACGATCGACGCGACGACGTTGGCGATGATCGTGGCGAGCAGCTGAATGCCGAAGACGCGCCACCAGGAGCCGCGGACCAGCTTCGCGGACCGGCCCAGCGACTTGACGATGCCCTGCTTCTCCAGCATCAGCGCGGGCGAGGCGAGGGAGAAGCGGATCATCAGCCACAGGGCGACGAAGCCGGCGCCGAGGCCGCCGAGGACCGCGAGGGCGGCTCCTCCGTCACCCGATCCGGCGATGGCCACGAGGATGCCGGGCAGGATCCCGACCGCGACGACGCCGAAGGCGATGAGCACCAGCAGGAAGATCAGGCCGAACAGCTTGGCCACCTGCGGGCGGGCGTCGCGCCAGGCTTCGCCGGTGGTCACCGACTTGCCGAGGACCGCGCGGCTGGTGACGGTCGTGAGCAGGGCGGTCGCGGCGACCGTGCCGATCAGCGAGATCAGGAAGACGACACCGGAGCTGAGCATGGCGTCGCCCATGGCCCGGGTGAGTTCGTCGAGGGTGGCGCTGGGGTCGTCGAGGGCTTCGGTGCTGGTGTCGTTGAAGACCAGGCCCTCGAGGAGGATGACGAGGATCTGCGTGACGACCGCGACGGTCAGGGAGATGCCCAGGACCGTGCGCCAGTAGGTGCGCATGGTGGAGACCGCGCCGTCGAGGATCTCCCCGACGCCGAGGGGGCGCAGCGGGATCACGCCGGGCTTGGCCGCGGGCGGCGGTCCGCCCAGCCGCTGCCCCAGCCGCCGCCGTACCGCCGTATCCGCCGGGGCGTTGGGGCCGACGGGGCGGTTGCCCCAGCCCGGCCGGGCGGTGGGGTGGCGGGTCTGGCCGGGGCCGGGGCCGGTCGGGCGGACCACTGCGCGGCGGGCGCTGCTCTGGGACCACTTCGAGCCCTGCTGGTCCGGCCCGGCTGCTGCGCGGGGTCGGGCGGTCCGTCTGGTCGGCAGGGCCGGAGGCACCGGGCTCCTGCCCGTCGGACGGGGCAGATCCGGGCGAGGCCCAGCCCGGAGTGTCTTTCATCGTCGCTCCTTCACGGTGCCCGTCCGCGGTCGCGGCGGCAGGTTGGCAGCCATCGTGCCATGGGGTGGTCACCGGGGGACCGGCCGCGGTATCGGCTGCACACCTTCAATTGTCCGCCGGATACGGGGCAGACTGATCGCATGGCTGATCAGTACGCGCAATCCGGCGAGGACAACCGGCCGACCGGGATACCGGCGATCCGCTGGGAGGAGCCACCAGAGGGGCCTGTGCTGGTCCTGCTGGACCAGACGAGGCTGCCGGCAGAGGAGGTCGAACTGGTCTGTACGGATGCGCCGGCACTGGTGGAGGCGATCCGGTCGCTCGCCGTGCGCGGGGCGCCGCTGCTCGGGATCGTGGGTGCGTACGGGGTCGCGCTCGCCGCCGCGCGCGGCTTCGACGTGGACGACGCCGCGAACGCGCTCGAGGGTGCCCGGCCCACCGCGGTGAACCTGGCCCTCGGCGTGCGCCGGGCGCAGGCCGCGTACCAGGCCGGGCTGGCCAGGAGCGGGGATGCCGGGGAGGCCGCGGTGGCGGCGCTGGTCGCGGCGCGGGCGCTGCACCGGGAGGACGCCGAGGCCAGTGCGCGGATGGCGGAGCGTGGGCTGGCGCTGCTGGACGAGCTGTTGCCCGGTGGCGGGCACCGGATTCTCACGCACTGCAACACCGGTTCGCTGGTGTCGGGCGGTGAGGGGACGGCGTTCGCGGTGGCGCTGGCCGCGCAGCGGGCGGGGCGGCTCAGGCGGCTGTGGGTGGACGAGACACGGCCGTTGCTGCAGGGCGCCCGGCTGACGGCGTACGAGGCGGCGCGCACCGGGATGGCGTACACGCTGCTCACCGACAACGCGGCGGGCTCGCTGTTCGCGGCGGGGGAGGTGGACGCGGTGCTGATCGGCGCGGACCGGATCGCGGCCGACGGGTCGGTGGCGAACAAGGTGGGGAGCTATCCGCTGGCGGTGCTGGCGCGGTACCACCATGTGCCGTTCATCGTGGTGGCGCCGCTGACTACGGTGGATCCGGACACGCCGGACGGGGCGGCCATCGAGGTGGAGCAGCGACCCGGGTTCGAGGTGACCGAGGTCGCGGTGCCGCAGGCGCCGGTGACGGGTGCCGGTGGCGGGGTGCCGGTGGCGCCGCTGGGGACGCAGGCGTACAACCCGGCGTTCGATGTGACGCCGCCCGAGCTGGTGACGGCGATCGTCACGGAGGAGGGCACGGTGTCGCCGGTGACGGCCGAGGCGCTGGCGGAGCTGTGCGGCAGGGCGCGGCGGGTGACGATCGGCTGAGAGGGGCCGGGATCCCGTTTCAGTGGGGGGCGGGGTTGTCGGCGTGAGGGGGAGGCGCGTGGTGGAGCGGGGCTGGGACGACGACAGTGACTACCGGCGGGCGGTGCGCCGGGCCTGGGGCATGGTGGCGCTCGCCTCGTGCTGCTCGCTGCTGGTGGTGGTGCTTGTCGTCCTCGCCGTGCTCGGTGCGGGTGTGTTCGTTTTCCTCGTGGAGGCTCTCGGCGGGTAGCCGGACGATCACCTCGCAGCGTGGGCAGACAGTGACCGCCCGGTACGACTAAGGTCACTGGCCGGTGAGCTATCTCACCACTGCCTTCGCCACTGTTATGAGAATGGGATGATGTCGTTTATGAAGGGACGAGTCCTTGTCGTCGACGACGACACCGCACTGGCCGAGATGCTCGGCATTGTGCTGCGTGGTGAAGGTTTTGAGCCGTCTTTCGTAGCCGACGGCGACAAGGCGCTGGCCGCGTTCCGGGAGAGCAAACCCGATCTGGTGCTGCTGGACCTGATGCTGCCCGGGCGGGACGGCATCGAGGTGTGCCGGCTGATCAGGGCCGAGTCGGGTGTGCCGATCGTGATGCTGACGGCGAAGAGCGACACCGTCGACGTGGTGGTCGGGCTGGAGTCCGGCGCCGACGACTACATCGTGAAGCCGTTCAAGCCGAAGGAGCTGGTCGCCCGGATCCGGGCGCGGCTGCGGAGGTCGGAGGAGCCGGCGCCGGAGCAGCTCGCCATCGGTGACCTGGTCATCGACGTGGCCGGGCACTCGGTGAAGCGGGACGGGCAGTCGATCGCGCTGACGCCGCTGGAGTTCGATCTGCTGGTCGCGCTCGCGCGCAAGCCGTGGCAGGTGTTCACACGCGAGGTGCTGCTCGAGCAGGTGTGGGGATACCGGCACGCCGCCGACACCCGGCTCGTGAACGTGCATGTGCAGCGGCTTCGCTCCAAGGTCGAGAAGGACCCGGAGCGGCCCGAGATCGTGGTGACCGTCCGTGGTGTGGGATACAAGGCAGGACCCAGCTGACATGTCCGGAGACAGTGCCGCTTCGTCGCCCGGACGGACCGGGGCGAGTACGGGGCGGCCTGTCGGGCGCACGGCGGGCGGCTCCCGCTGGGAGCGCTTCTTCGAGGGCGGCCTGCTCCAGGGCGGCGTTCAGGGCAGCCCGGTCCTGCGGTTGTTCATGCGCTGGGTGCGGCGGCCGCTGCTGCCCGTCATGCGGCTGTGGCGGCGCAACATCCAGCTCAGGGTCGTCGCCACGACCCTGCTGATGTCGCTCGGTGTCGTCCTGCTGCTCGGATTCGTCGTCATCGGCCAGGTGCGCAACGGCCTGCTGGACGCCAAGGTGAAGGCCTCGCAGAGCCAGGCCACCGGTGGTTTCGCGTCGGCCAAGCAGAAGGCCGACACGGCGTTCACCGCGAACGGGGACGACGGCGCGGACGACCGCTCCAACCAGAACGTCAGCTCATGGATGGGCGACCTGGTGGAGTCGCTCTCCAGCGGCGGCCAGGGCGCCTTCGACGTCGTCACGCTGCCCGCGGCCGGTGACGACAGCGGCGGCCGCGGGCCGCGTGCCTCCGGCGGGGTCGACCCCACCGCCAGCGTCCCCGACGACCTGCGGGAACGCGTCGACAGCGACAGCAGCCTGGCGGCCCAGAAGTACACCCGCATCCAGTACACCAACGGTGACGAGTCGCAGCCGGCGCTGATCATCGGCAAGCAGGTCGACGACCCGAACGACGACCCGTACCAGCTCTACTACCTCTTCCCGCTCACGCAGGAGGAGAAGTCGCTGAGCCTGGTCAAGGGGACGCTGGCGACCGCCGGGCTCTTCGTCGTCGTCCTGCTCGGGGCCGTCGCCTGGCTCGTGGTGCGCCAGGTCGTCACGCCGGTGCGGATGGCGGCCGGGATCGCCGAGCGGCTCTCCGCGGGCCGTCTGCAGGAACGTATGAAGGTCACCGGTGAGGACGACATCGCCCGCCTCGGTGAGGCCTTCAACAAGATGGCGCAGAACCTTCAGCTGAAGATCCAGCAGCTGGAGGACCTGTCGCGGATGCAGCGGCGGTTCGTCTCCGACGTGTCGCACGAGCTGCGGACGCCGCTGACCACCGTACGGATGGCCGCGGACGTCATCCATGACGCGCGCGAGGACTTCGATCCGGTGACCGCGCGGTCGGCGGAGCTGCTCGCCGACCAGCTGGACCGGTTCGAGTCGCTGCTCGCCGACCTGCTGGAGATCAGCCGGTTCGACGCGGGCGCGGCGGCGCTGGAGGCGGAGCCGATCGATCTGCGGGAGGTCGTGCAGCGGGTCGTCAGCGGTGCGGCGCCGCTCGCCGAGCGCAAGGGCACGCGGATACAGGTGCGGGGCGACCAGCAGCCCGTCGTCGCCGAGGCGGACGCACGCCGGGTGGAGCGGGTGCTGCGCAACCTGGTCGTCAACGCCGTCGAGCACGGCGAGGGCAAGGACGTCGTCGTCAAGCTCGCCGCGGCGGGCGGGGCGGTCGCGGTCGCGGTGCGCGACTACGGCGTCGGGCTCAAGCCCGGCGAGGCCACGCGCGTGTTCAGCCGCTTCTGGCGGGCCGACCCGGCACGCGCGCGTACCACCGGCGGTACGGGTCTGGGGCTGTCCATCGCCCTGGAGGACGCGCGGCTGCACGGCGGCTGGCTGCAGGCCTGGGGTGGAGCCGGGCGGCGGCTCGCAGTTCCGGCTGACGCTGCCGCGGACCGCGGACGAGCCGCTCAGGGGCTCGGCCGACTAGCGCCTGGAACCGAGGGAACTACG
>MWJO01000166.1 GCA_002027195.1 Streptomyces sp. GKU 895
GAGCCGGGGTCGGTCCCTGGGCCGCGCGACGACCGGCGACCGGCCCGGTCTCTCGAGAGGGCCGGCGTATGAGCGGCGACGTGCTGGATCCCGCGCAGGAGCGGCTGCGCCGGTGGCGGCTGGTGCTCGGTTGGGAGGCGGCGGACGGGACCGGGTGTGTGCTCGGCGGGCGGGACGCCGCGATGGACGGGGCGCTGGCCGCGCTGTACGGGAAGGGGGACCGGCAGGGTCAGCAGGGCGGGGCGGGACCGTTCCGCGGGGCTGGGGGCCTCCGCACCGTCCGTGGCGCGCTGGCTCGGTGACATCCGGACGTACTTCCCGTCCTCGGTCGTCCAGGTGATGCAGCGCGACGCCATCGACCGGCTCGGCCTCGCCACCCTGCTGCTGGAGCCGGAGATGCTGGAAGCGGTGGAGGCCGACGTCCATCTGGTCGGCACGCTGCTCTCGCTTAACAAGGCGATGCCGGAGACGACGAAGGAGACGGCACGGGCGGTCGTGCGCAAGGTCGTCGAGGACCTCGAGAAGCGGCTCGCCACCCGGACCAGGGCCACCCTCACCGGCGCCCTCGACCGCAGCGCCCGGGTCAACCGGCCCCGGCACCAGGACATCGACTGGAACCGCACGATCGCGGCCAACCTCAAGCACTATCTGCCGGAGTACCGGACGATCGTGCCCGAGCGGCTCATCGGCTACGGACGGGCCTCGCAGTCGGTGAAGAAGGAGGTCGTCCTCTGCATCGACCAGTCGGGGTCGATGGCGGCGTCGGTCGTGTACGCGTCCGTGTTCGGGGCGGTGCTCGCGTCCATGCGGTCGATCAACACCCGGCTCGTCGTCTTCGACACCGCGGTCGTCGACCTCACCGACCAGCTCGACGACCCGGTCGACGTCCTCTTCGGCACCCAGCTCGGCGGCGGCACGGACATCAACCGGGCGCTCGCGTACTGCCAGTCGCAGATCACCCGGCCCGCGGACACGGTGGTCGTGCTGATCAGCGATCTGTACGAGGGCGGCATACGCAACGAGATGCTCAAGCGGGTCGCGGCGATGAAGGCGTCGGGCGTGCAGTTCGTGACGCTGCTCGCGCTGTCCGACGAGGGGGCGCCTGCTTACGACAGGGAGCACGCGGCGGCGCTCGCCGCGCTGGGCGCGCCGGCCTTCGCCTGTACGCCGGATCTGTTCCCGGAGGTGATGGCGGCGGCGATCGAGAAGCGCCCGATTCCGGTGCCGGAGGGGTGATATGGAGACTTGGTGACCACCGGCTCCGGGCAGCAAAAGGGACATGACTACCCATCGGTAACGGAGGGCTTGCGCAACCTCCGCACTCCCGTGCGAGTATCGACGCCTCTTCAGCGCCGCGTCGACGCGTGGTTCGTCACGCGTGCCGTGTTCCGCCGCACGGGAGGACCCACCCCCTCTTGACCTCACCAGCCGCTCTGCCCGGTGCCGCTCTGCGCGTGTTGCGCACGGCGGCCGGGCGGCGTGCGCTGCAAGTGGCCGTGCTGGTGGGCGGGTTGTTCGCACTCGGGTTCCTCTGCGGGGAACGGGCGAGCGCGGCGGAGGGCCTGCCGACGGTGACGTCCCATGAGGCCGCGTCCGTTGCTCCGGGAGTCCCGGTGACTCCCGTGACCGAGCAGGTCGTCGATGCCGTGGGCGGCAAGGTCGCACAGCCGGCCGGGGACGTCGTGGAAACGGTCACCGAGCAGCTGGCTGAAGCACGGACGCGGCTGCCGAGCCTGCCGGACCTCCCGGCCGTGAGCGACCTCCCGGCCGTGAGCGACCTCCCGGCCGTGCCCGAGCTCCCGGCCGTGCCCGACCTCCCGGCCGTGCCCGAGCTCCCGGTGCTGCCGGAAGCTCCTGTGCTGCCGGAGGCTCCCGTGCTGCCCGGGCAGACCTCGCCGGCGCCGGTCACGACGACGCCGCAGCCGGGCTCCCCGGCGGATGGCTCGACCGGTGGACACGGCTCCCACGGCTCCGTCAGCTCCGGCAGCTCCCACAAGGCGAGTGCGAGCAGGGCCCGTGATGACTACGGCCCGTCGTACGGCAAGGGTTCCCCCGCCACGGGTACGGCGGCCAAGGCCGACCGGCATCGTGCCGCGACGTCGGGCGGGTACGTCCCCGCGCACCCCGCGCCCGCGGGTGACCAGGGCGGGATGCCGGCCCACCGGTCCGGCGTGGACAACAATTCGCCGCGGCACAGTGACGCACAGGCCGTGCCCCTGAACGACCGGGCCCCGCTGAGGCTCGTGCCCGGCGGCGTGGTGCGCACCGAAGCGGACGGCACCCGGGACGGGCACCGGGACATCCCGGTTTCGCCGGCCTAGGGCGGACGCTCACCCCCGCCGCCGATCCGCGGCGCGGGGTGGCACGGGTCTGTTCACCGCCCGCATCCGTCCGAGCTCCAGGACCGGCACTCGTTCCTGCCTCCATGGGCTTCGGACGCACAGAGTTCCCAAGGACCTGACGTACCCATGAACAAGAACATCCGCCGCTCCATCGTCATAGCCGCCGGCGTCACCGGCGCGTGGGCGCTCGGCTCCACGGCAGCCAGCGCCGACGAGCTGCCCGCCTCCTCCCTCTCCGTGTCGGACACGACGACGGACCTCACGGAAGGCGTGACGACCGACGTCACGAACACACTGACCGGCGTGACCGACACGGTCGACGGCGTCGTGTCCGCAGTGACCGAAACGGTCGAGGACACGGCCGACACGAAGGCCACACCCAGCCCCCCAGCCCAACCAGGCCAACCAGGCCACCAAGACCACAACCACCACCTCCACCGCCCCCACCACCCCCAAGGCCCCCAAGATCAAGGGCGCCGCAGCCATCCAGGGCGCGAAGGCCGCTCGTGCCGCCCGGACCGCCCGTGCCGCGCAGGCGCAGCTCGACGCGATAGCCCGGGAGGCGGCCGGTGAGACGGTCGCCGCCGCGCGGACCACCGTCTCCGACGCGGGCACCCCGCAGGACGACGTCGACTACCTCTTCGGCCCCCTCGCCGCCTTCGCCCCGGAGCTGGAGCGGGCTCTCGCCGGCACCCAGACCAAGCTCCAGGGCGTGCAGTCGGCGGCGCGCACGCAGGCGCAGGCGTCGACGGCGTCGTACGGACGAAGGCGCAGCAGGTCGTCGCGACGGCGGGCCGCACCCATCGCCGCCACCTCCACCTCCGCCACCGCATCCACCGCCACCGACACGGCGCACACCGCCCTCACCGGCACCGAGGCGCGCGACCGGCACCGCGGCCACCGCCCTCACCGGCACCGAGGCCGCGCGACCGGCACCGCGGCCACCGCCTCACCGGCACAAGCCCGCGCGACCGGCACCGCGGCCACCGCCCGGACCGCGACCGGCAGCGTCACCGCCCTCCCGCCACCTCGCCCCGTCGTGGACGACACCACCGCCGCGGCCGTCCTCGCTGGCCACCGCCGCGGTGCACGGCGCTGTTCCCGTGGTCGGAGGGGCGGTGAACGGGGTGGCGCCCGTAGCCGCCGGTGCCGTGCACGGTGCCACGCCCGTCGTCACCGGCGCGGTCGAGGAGGTCGCCCCTCTCGCCACCGGCACCGTCGCCGGGGTGAGCGGGACCGCCGGGCACGCCGTCGACGCGGCTACCGCTCTCGCCTACGGGCTGGTCGCCGACGTCCAGCCCGTCGCGACCGGCGTCGCCGCCGACGCGCAGGGCCTCGCCACCGGAGCGGTCCACGGCGTCACCCCGGTCGCCGGCGGCGCCGTCAGCGGTGTCCGGCAGGTCGCCGGCGGTGTCGTCGGTGACGTTCCGCCGTACGCCACCGGGCTCGTCGGGCAGGTTGGTGGTGATGTCGCCGGAAGTGTGCTGCCGCCCGTCGTCAACACCGCCGTGCGCGGGGTCGTCCCCGTCGCGGAACAGGCCGTCGTCGACGCGGGGGCGCTGGCGTACGGCGTGACGGGGGACGTGCGGCACACCGTCGGTGAGGTGGCGCCGCTCGCGTACGGCGTGGCCGGGCACGCGGGAGGGCTGGCCGAGGGCGTGAGCCGGGACGTCGCGCCCTTCGCGTACGGCGTCACCGGTGCCGTCCAGCCGGTCGTCGGTCTCGTCCAGCCGGTCGTGACGGGCGTCGGTGGCAGTGCCGAGACCTTCGCGTACGGCGTCGCCCAGGAGGTCGCCCCCCTTCGCGCACGGCGTGACCGGGGACGTGCGGGGGACCGTCGGCGGGGTCGTGCCCGTCGTCGGGCACACCGTCGACGGCGTCGCTCCCCTCGTGGGGAATGCCGTCACCGGCCTCCAGGGGGTCGGCCGGTCCGTCAGTCCCGGACACGGCGCCTGACCCTCCCCACCCCCACCCGACTCCGCGAGGAAGCACGCCCGGACGGCCGAAAGCCGTCGGTTCGTCCGGCGTGACCCCTCGCGGTCGGAGCCGGGTGGTCCCCATTGGGGTGGGGATCATCGGCTCCGCGCCCCGCGAGGGGCTGCTCAAGGGGCCTCACCGGGTCAACCCCAGCTCGGTGAGGCCCTTTCGCCTGTGTTCCGAAGGCCTCACTTCCGGCACGCCGTGCCAGTGAGGGCGGCATCATGTGACAGGTATCACCGCTCAGGTGTGACCCTCGATTTAGGGGCCCCCTGCAAGCAGCGATAACCTGCGAGACGGACATGCCGCGCGCTCGGACACCGTGTGCGCCTCCCTTGTGACACTCGGCGGTCGTCACGTTGCCCATCGCGGCACGCCCACGCATCCAACGAACCGCGAGATCACTGATAGGGACGGAAGCGCGTGGACCTGTTCGAGTACCAGGCGAGGGACCTCTTCGCCAAGCACGATGTACCGGTGCTGGCCGGTGAAGTCATCGACACGCCTGAGGCGGCCCGCGCAGCCACCGAGCGTCTCGGTGGCAAGTCCGTCGTCAAGGCGCAGGTGAAGGTCGGGGGCCGCGGCAAGGCCGGTGGCGTCAAGCTGGCCGCCACCGCCGACGAGGCGGTCGAGCACGCGACCAACATCCTCGGCATGGACATCAAGGGCCACACGGTCCACAAGGTGATGATCGCCGAGACGGCCCCCGAGATCGTGGAGGAGTACTACGTCTCCTTCCTTCTCGACCGTGCCAACCGCACCTTCCTCTCCATCGCGTCCGTCGAGGGCGGCATGGAGATCGAGGAGGTGGCGGCCACCCGTCCGGAGGCCGTCGCCAAGACGCCGATCGACGCCAACGTGGGTGTGACCCCCGAGGTCGCGCGCCAGATCGTCGAGGCCGCGAAGTTCCCGGCCGAGGTCGCCGACAAGGTCGTGAACGTCCTCGTCAAGCTGTGGGACACCTTCATCAAGGAGGACGCCCTCCTGGTCGAGGTCAACCCGCTGGCGAAGGTCGCCTCCGGTGACGTCATCGCCCTGGACGGCAAGGTCTCCCTGGACGAGAACGCCGAGTTCCGTCAGCCGGAGCACGAGGCCCTCCAGGACAAGGACGCGGCCAACCCGCTCGAGGCCGCCGCCAAGGAGAAGAACCTCAACTACGTCAAGCTCGACGGTGAGGTCGGCATCATCGGCAACGGTGCCGGTCTGGTCATGTCGACGCTGGACGTCGTCGCGTACGCCGGTGAGAACCACGGTGGCGTGAAGCCGGCCAACTTCCTCGACATCGGTGGTGGCGCCTCCGCCGCCGTCATGGCGAACGGCCTGGAGATCATCCTCGGCGACCCCGACGTCAAGTCGGTCTTCGTCAACGTCTTCGGTGGCATCACCGCCTGCGACGAGGTCGCCAACGGCATCGTCCAGGCGCTGCAGCTGCTCGCGGACAAGGGCGAGGAAGTCACCAAGCCCCTCGTCGTCCGCCTGGACGGCAACAACGCCGAGCTGGGTCGCAAGATCCTCTCCGACGCCAACCACCCGCTGGTCCAGCGCGTGGACACCATGGACGGCGCGGCCGACAAGGCCGCCGAGCTCGCGGCTGCGAAGTAAGGGACGAGGACACACAGCCATGGCTATCTTCCTCAACAAGGACAGCAAGGTCATCGTCCAGGGCATGACCGGTGCCACGGGCATGAAGCACACCAAGCTCATGCTGGCCGACGGCACGAACATCGTCGGTGGCGTCAACCCGCGCAAGGCGGGCACGTCCGTCGACATCGACGGCAACGACATCCCGGTGTTCGGCACGGTCGCCGAGGCGATCGAGAAGACGGGCGCGAACGTATCCGTCCTCTTCGTACCCCGCCTTCGCGAAGGCCGCCGTCGTCGAGGCCATCGACGCCGAGATCCCGCTCGCGGTCGTCATCACCGAGGGCATCGCGGTCCACGACTCGGCGGCGTTCTACGCCTACGCCGTGTCGAAGGGCAACAAGACGCGGATCATCGGCCCGAACTGCCCGGGTCTGATCACCCCCGGCCAGTCCAACGCCGGCATCATCCCGGGCGACATCACGAAGCCGGGCCGCATCGGCCTGGTCTCGAAGTCCGGCACGCTGACGTACCAGATGATGTACGAGCTCCGTGACATCGGCTTCTCGTCGGCCGTCGGCATCGGTGGCGACCCGGTCATCGGCACGACCCACATCGACGCGCTCGCCGCGTTCGAGGCCGACCCCGACACCGACCTGATCGTGATGATCGGTGAGATCGGTGGCGACGCCGAGGAGCGCGCGGCCGCGTTCATCAAGGAGAACGTGACCAAGCCGGTCGTCGGTTACGTCGCGGGCTTCACGGCTCCCGAGGGCAAGACCATGGGCCACGCCGGCGCCATCGTCTCCGGTTCCTCCGGCACGGCCGCCGCGAAGAAGGAGGCCCTTGAGGCCGCGGGCGTCAAGGTCGGCAAGACCCCGACCGAGACGGCGAAGCTGGCGCGCGAGATCCTCGCGGGCTGAGCAGGTACCCAGCTGAACGTCGATGGGCCCGTTCCCCGAGTGGGGGCGGGCCCCTCGCGCGTAAGGGGGTGCCGCGCGGTGTGCGTTGGCGGCTGCGCGACCAGCCCCCACCGGCCCGCGGCTAACGGCTCAGCGGTAGCACCCTCTCCGGACCGTTCGTCATCTCCCCTCGCAGCTTCTCCCGAAGCTGTCTCTCCGCCTCCGACAACGGCCCCTGCGCCACCCGCTCCGGTACCCCCTGGATCTCCGCCCCCGGTGCGATCGGTGGCTCGTAGTGGGTCGGGGCTGTGCGGACCGTCATCGCCGTCGTGCCGATCAACGCCACCGTGAACGCGATCGCCGCCCGCGTCCAGAAACGGGCCCTGCGTTCGCTGCCCGTCCGCACCGTCGGCGGCTTCGCCGCGCGCAAGCGGTCCGTGGCGGCGAGTTCGGCCAGGCGGCGGTGGAGTTCGGTGGGGTCGGCGAGGTCCGGCAGTTGCGCGGCGATCGCCTCGCGCGCGTTCATCAGCCGCCCGGCCGCCGCCGGTGTGCTCGCCTCCGTCTCCGCCGCCGTCTCCGGCAGGTCGAGGCCGACACCGTCGTACAGCACGAGGGTGCGGCGCTGCGGTGGCGGCAGGCGCAGCAGCGCGGCGAGCAGGGCGCGGTCGGAGGCGTCGGGGGGTGGGGCCTCCGGGCTGCGGTAGCGGGGGCGGAAGCGGTGCCAGGGGGAGAGGGCGTACTCGTACGCCGTGGCCCGCACCCAGCCCGCCGGGTCGCGGTCGACCGCCACCTCCGGCCAGCGCTGCCAGGCGAGTTGGAAGGCCCGCTCGACGGACTCGCGGGCGAGTTCGCGCCGTCCGGTGAGCAGGTAGGCCTGCCGTACGAGGGTGGGCGCGCAGAACGCGTACAGCGCGTCGAAGGCCTGAGCGGGCGTCAGGGGTGCCGGTGCCGCGGCCTCTTCGTGGAACTGAGGCGCCGTCACCTCGGCAAGCGGCGGCCCCTCTTGGGCCAACGTGCTCAGCAGCTTCGCGTACGCCTCCCCCTTGCGGCCGCGCGGTTTCGTACGGCCGGACTCCCACGCGCGGACCGTCTTCCGGGTGACCCCCACCCGTGCGGCCAGCTGAGCCTCCGTCAGCGACCCGGCCGCACGCAGGCGTCGGCGTTCCCCGGGCGGGGGGAGCGGGGTTGCAGGGCTCTGGGTCACAGGGCGCCCCTGAGTACGAAAAAGTACATAGTCGTATATTGAGCGACACGACAGGAGTTCGCCTGTTACGACGGGAAAGCGCGTGTCGTTGGGAGCATGACGGTCGTGATCCAGATGACCGTTCGCCGATCGCCCCTGTCGTCCCTGCCCGCCCGGTTGCGTGACCGTTCGCCCGGACTGGCCGCGAGCGTGGTGAGTGGGGCGCTCGCGGCGGGGCTGGGGCTCGGTTCGCTCGCCGTGCTGGTGATGGTGCTGTGGATCAGTTCGCCGTATCCGGACAGCGGGCCGGGTGGTGCGCTGCATGTCGCGGCGGCGCTGTGGCTGCTCGCGCACGGGGCGGAACTGGTCCGCACGGACACCCTGTCCGGGGTGCCGGCGCCGGTCGGGGTGACGCCGCTGCTGCTGCTGGTGCTGCCGGTGTGGCTGGTGCACCGAGCGGCGCGGGACGTGGTCGCCGACGACGAGGACACGGCCGGGGCGGCGGGGTGGACGGCGTTCGCCGGGGTGGTCCTCGGTTATCTCGCCGTCGGCGCGGGGGCCGCGCTGTATGCGGCGGGCGGCGAGTTGCGGCCTTCGTGGGTGTGGACGGGGGTGTGCGTGCCGGCCGTGGTGACGGTGGCGGCGGGCGCGGGCGTCTGGACGGCGCACGGCCGCCCGCGCGGCCCCGTCGACAGTGTGCTGCTCCTGCTGCCCGCGCCGGTCCGCCGTCTCGTCCTGGGCCGGACGCCGGGCGGCGGCTCGGGGTGGCGGCGCGGGCGGCCGCTGCGGGGGGTGGCTCTGCTGGTGGGGGGCGGTGCGCTGCTGCTGGCGTCGTCCCTGGTCTGGCACGGCGGCGCGGCGCGGCTCTCCTTCCTCCAGCTGACGGAGGGCTGGTCGGGCCGGTTCGCCGTACTGCTGCTGTGCGTCGCGCTCGTGCCCAACGCGGCGGTCTGGTCCCTGTCGTACGCCCTCGGCCCCGGCTTCGAACTGGGCGCGGGCCAGGAGGCCGCGGTCTGGACGCGGGGCCGGACAGCCGGCACCGCCGGGCTCGCGGCCGTTCTCTGCGCGGCCTCGGTCACGCTGCTGGCCGCACTCGCGGGCGGGCCGCTCGGGGTGGCCGCGCTGGCCTGGTTCGGACCGGTCTGGTGGCTGACGGGAGGGGCGGCACTGCTGTGGACCGCGGCGCTGGCGATCCCGACGGCACTGGGGGTGCGGGCCTGGCGGTGCCGCGAGCGACGGGACCGGCGGGCGCGGAAGGCACGGCGGGCGCGGAAGGCGACGGTTGCCGGGCGGGAGACGAGACGGAACCGGGGCCAGGCTTCCAGGACGGTCGCGAGGATGATCTGCATCTCGACCCAGGCGA
>MWJO01000167.1 GCA_002027195.1 Streptomyces sp. GKU 895
GGGGATCCTGTCGTTGCACTGCACGCCGCCGCGGAGAGGCTTGTCGAGGCCGGGAGTTCCAAGGCCCGTACCTCCATGGAGATGCGACCGGCGGGACCCGCGTCACCATCCGCGGCGAGGGCGTCTATGACTACCGGCGGCAGATCGGGCAGCTGAAGGTGCTGCTGCCGCAGGACCCTGCCGGGGAGAGTGAGCATCGGCCCATTACCGAACTGCTCGCTCCCGGCGCTCTGTTCATGAAGAACCGGGGGGCCGGTGTCCCCGCGGACAAGTGGGTGCGCGTCGACACCGCCAGCCTCTCCGACGGGAACCTGGTCACCGGCGGTGCCACCGATCCGTTCGCCGCCGCCGAGTTGCTGCGCGGGGCGCGGACGGCGACGTACGTGGGGAAGACGGACGTCGCCGGAATCGCCGTCCGGCACTATCGCGGTACCGCCGATCTCGCCGTGGCCGCGCGGGACGCGACCGACGGGAACAAGGCGTCGCTGGGGGCGGCGGCGAAAGGGTTCGCCACGGCGCACGTCCCCTTCGACGTGTACCTCGACGACGACGGGCGCATCCGCAAGATCCGGCACCGGTTCAGCTTCGTCAACGGGCAGCAGAAGGGCACCGTGGCCGTCGCGTCGACGACCTTGCTGTTCGACTTCGGCGTCGCCGTCGACGTACGCCTGCCGCATCGCGGCGACATCTACGCCGGGAAGATCGCGGAGGGGTGAGCGGTCGTGACGGGCGTCAAGAACTAGCCCGTCCGTGCCATGCGCGGTGCGTAGACCGCTCCCTACTCTAGGAAGCGGTGACGGCAGAGAAGAGGTGATGCACGTGGCTCCGGTCGGCGGTACGGCAGTTCAGGACCACGTGGCCCTCGCCGAGATCGAGCTGTGCGGAGAGCTGATCATCGCGGCGTCGGCCGCGCACGAGGACCGGCTCAGCCTCGGACGCATCGACGAGGTGCTGAAAGTGGCCCAGGAACGCGAGGACGCCTCCGGCGAATGAGCCGGAGGCGCTCCTGACGGGGCATGGTTTCGGTCACGTCCGCAGCATGCGGGCGATCGCCTGCGTGGCCTCCTCGACCTTCGCGTCGATCTCGTCGCCGCCCTTGACGGCCGCGTCGGCGACGCAGTGCCGCAGGTGTTCCTCCAGGAGCTGCAGGGCGAAGGACTGGAGCGCCTTGGTGGAGGCGGACACCTGCGTGAGTATGTCGATGCAGTAGACGTCCTCGTCGACCATCCGCTGCAGGCCACGGATCTGGCCCTCGATGCGGCGCAGGCGCTTGAGGTGTTCGTCCTTCTGCTTGTGGTACCCGTGGGTGGTGTGCTCGGAGGGCGCTTCCGCGCCGGCCTCGGTGGTCGTCATCGCGTCCTCCATGTCCCTTGGGCATGACCTAGACGGTTACATACCCCTACTGGGTATATCGTACCGAACTCTGGCGGGTATAGGGCCTGCGGAAGGCCCCCGTGCTGACCACTGTGCCTGATGGGCGACACTGGGGGACGGCCCATTAGCCGTGGCCGGATGATGCACTTAGCATCAGCCTGACCGAAACCGATGCACCCCGAGGACCCCTTGTGCGCTTCCGTCTGACCCCCAGGGAGACGAGCTTCTACGACATGTTCGCCGCATCCGCGGACAACATCGTCACGGGCTCGAAGCTCCTCATGGAACTGCTCGGGGCGGACACCGCCGGCCGGGCCGAGATCGCAGAGCGTATGCGGGCCGCGGAACATGCGGGTGACGACGCCACACACGCGATCTTCCATCAGCTGAACTCCTCGTTCATCACGCCGTTCGACCGCGAGGACATCTACTCCCTGGCGTCCTCCCTCGACGACATCATGGACTTCATGGAGGAGGCCGTCGACCTGGTCGTCCTCTACAACGTCGAGGAACTGCCCAAGGGCGTCGAGCAGCAGATCGAGGTGCTGGCGCGGGCCGCGGAGCTCACGGCGGAGGCCATGCCGAACCTGCGGACCATGGACAACCTCACCGAGTACTGGATCGAGGTCAACCGGCTGGAGAACCAGGCCGACCAGATCCACCGCAAGCTGCTCGCCCACCTCTTCAACGGCAAGTACGACGCCATCGAGGTGCTGAAGCTGAAGCAGATCGTGGATGTGCTGGAGGAGGCGGCGGACGCCTTCGAGCACGTGGCCAACACGGTGGAGACCATCGCGGTCAAGGAGTCCTGAGCCCTTCATGGACACCTTCGCGTTGATCGTGACCATCGGCGTCGCGCTCGGATTCACCTACACCAACGGCTTCCACGACTCGGCGAACGCGATCGCCACGTCGGTCTCGACGCGGGCGCTGACCCCGCGTGCGGCCCTGGCGATGGCCGCCGTGATGAACCTCGCCGGCGCGTTCCTCGGTTCCGGGGTCGCCAAGACCGTCAGCGAGGGGCTGATCGAGACGCCCGAGGGGTCGAAGGGGATGGGCATCCTCTTCGCCGCGCTGGTCGGTGCGATCACCTGGAACCTCATCACCTGGTACTTCGGGCTGCCCTCGTCGTCGTCCCACGCGCTGTTCGGCGGCATGGTGGGCGCGGCGCTCGCGGGCGGTACGACGGTCTACTGGCACGGGGTGCTGGAGAAGGTCGTCATCCCGATGTTCGTGTCGCCGTTCGTCGGCCTCATCGCCGGTTATCTGGTGATGACCGCGATCATGTGGATCTTCCGGCGGGCCAACCCGCACAAGGCCAAGCGCGGTTTCCGGATCGCGCAGACCGTCTCGGCGGCCGGGATGGCGCTCGGGCACGGCCTCCAGGACGCGCAGAAGACCATGGGCATCGTGGTGATGGCGCTGGTCATCGCCGATGTCGAGGACTACGGCGATCCGATCCCGGTGTGGGTGAAGATCGTGTGCGCCGTGATGCTGTCGCTGGGGACGTACGCCGGTGGCTGGCGGATCATGCGGACGCTGGGGCGGAAAATCATCGAGCTGGACCCGCCGCAGGGGTTCGCCGCGGAGACGACCGGTGCGTCGATCATGTTCACCACCGCGTTCCTCTTCAAGGCGCCGATCTCCACGACCCATGTCATCACCTCCGCGATCATGGGCGTCGGCGCGACCAAGCGCGTGAACGCCGTGCGGTGGGGTGTCGCCAAGAACATCGTGCTCGGCTGGTTCATCACGATGCCGGCGGCGGCGCTGGTGGCGGCGGGCTCGTTCGGGATCGTGAATCTGGCGTTCCTGTAAGGCTTTTCAAGGCCTGCCCCGCTTGTCGCAAAACACCTGCAACACCCGCCCCTCCCGTGAGAGCGTATGGATCGCGCGTTCTATGAACGTGTGTTCGACCTACGAAACGGGAGGGGTGTTTCATGTCCATTCTCGGCAAACGGCTGTTGACCGCGGCCGGTGCCGGGGCCGCGGCGATCGTGCTCGCGGCCCCGCCGGCCCTGGCGGCCGACACCAGCTACTACGCGGACACCCGGTCGTCCGGCGACTACCTGTACCAGGCCGGAACCATGAGGTTCGACTCCGCCGGCGACCACTTCTACGCCTGCGACAACTGGTCCGACGGTGCCGGCGTCATCGGCTACTGGAAGGTCGGCAGCGGCGGTACGGTCCACTCGCTCTACAACGGCAACGGCATCGGTACCTGTGCGCACTCCAACCAGGACCTCGCCGAGTCGGCCACGATCTACATCAAGGCCTGCCTCCGGGACGACGGTGACGTCAAGGAAGGCACCTGCAGCGACTGGGTGAAGGGCTACGCCGACGGCATTCCGTAAACCGGACGCCGCGGCACCAGCCGTAGGAAACGGGCCCGCCCTCTGATGAGCCAGAGGGCGGGCCCTTTTTCGTCCTCGCGGTGGCACCGCCATGCAGCACCGCGAGGGGATCTGGGGGAGGCCCGGGGATCAGCCGAAGCGGCCCGAGATGTAGTCCTCCGTCGCCTGGACCGACGGGTTGGAGAAGATGCGCTCCGTCTCGTCGATCTCGATCAGCTTGCCGGGCTGGCCGACGGCGGCCAGGTTGAAGAAGGCGGTGCGGTCCGAGACGCGGGCCGCCTGCTGCATGTTGTGCGTCACGATGACGATCGTGAAGCGCTCCTTCAGCTCGCCGATCAGGTCCTCGATCGCGAGCGTGGAGATCGGGTCCAGGGCCGAGCAGGGCTCGTCCATGAGCAGGACGTCGGGTTCCACCGCGATCGCGCGGGCGATGCACAGCCGCTGCTGCTGGCCGCCGGAGAGGCCCGAGCCCGGCTTGTTCAGGCGGTCCTTGACCTCGTTCCAGAGGTTCGCGCCCTTGAGGGACTTCTCGACGACGTCCGCGAGCTCGGACTTCTTGTAGGAGCCGTTCAGCCGCAGGCCCGCCGCCACGTTGTCGAAGATCGACATGGTGGGGAACGGGTTAGGGCGCTGGAAGACCATGCCCACCTCGCGGCGGACGGAGACCGGGTCGATGCCGCTGCCGTACAGGTCCTCGTCGTCGAGGAGGACCTTGCCCTCGACGCGACCGCCGGGGGTGACCTCGTGCATCCGGTTCAGGGTGCGCAGGAACGTCGACTTGCCGCAGCCGGAGGGGCCGATGAAGGCCGTCACCGAGCGGGGCTCGACGGTCATCGAGATGTCTTCGATCGCCTTGTGGGAGCCGTAGTAGGCGGTCAGCCCACTCACGTCGATTCGCTTGGCCATGACTACTTCACTTCCAGAGATTCAGATCGGTCGCTGTTGGCCGCGTCAGCGACGGTCTTGGGTGCTTTCCAGCGGGCGATGCCGCGGGCCACCAGGTTCAGGATCATCACGAAGGCGATCAGCGTCAGCGACGCCGCCCAGGCGCGGTCGTACGCCGCTCCGGAACCCGCGCTGTTCGCGTACTGCTGGTAGATGTACAGCGGCAGCGACGACTGCGCCCCTTCGAAGGGGTTGGTGTTGATGAACGGGTTCCCGAACACGAGCAGCAGCACCGGGGCCGTCTCGCCCGCGATACGGGCGACCGCCAGCATGATGCCGGTCGTGATGCCGCCGATCGAGGTCGGCAGGACCACCTTCAGGATCGTGCGCCACTTCGGGACGCCCAGCGCGAGGGAGGCCTCGCGCAGCTCGTTCGGGACGAGCTTGAGCATCTCCTCGGTGGAGCGGACGACCACCGGCATCATCAGGATGGCCAGGGCCAGCGAACCGGCGAAGCCGAAGGGCTGCATGTCGAACTGCAGCATGAGGCTGAGGATGAACAGACCCGCGACGATCGACGGGATGCCGGTCATGACGTCCACGAAGAACGTGATGGCCTTGGAGAGCCTGCCGCGCCCGTACTCGACCAGGTAGATCGCGGTGAGCACACCGACCGGGGCGGCGATTAGGGTGGCGAGGCCGACCTGCTCCAGGCTGCCGATGATGGCGTGGTAGATACCGCCGCCGGGCTCGGTGTCGGCGACCACACCCATGGAGTGGGTCAGGAAGTAGACGTCGAGGACCTTGATGCCGCGGACGACGGTCACCCAGACCAGGGAGACCAGCGGGACCACGGCGAGCAGGAAGGCGACCCAGACCAGCGAGGTGGCGATCCGGTCCTTGGCCTGGCGCTTGCCCTCGACGCGGGCGGCGATGCCGTAGGTCCCGACGACGAAGAGGATCGCGGCGATCAGGCCCCACTGGACGTGGCTGTCGAGGCCGGCGCCCAGGCCGATGGCGATCGCGAGGCCGACCGAGCCGCCCGCGATGGCGTACGGGGACCACTTGGGCAGTCGGGCGCCCTTGAGGGTGCTGACGGTTGCGGTGCTCATGCGTTGGCCCCCGAGTACTCCGCGCGGCGGGCGATGATGGCCCGGGCCGCGCCGTTGACCAGCAGCGTGATGACGAACAGGACCAGACCGGAGGCGATCAGCGCGTCCCGGCCGAACTCCGTGGCCTCGCCGAACTTGCTGGCGATGTTCTGCGCGAAGGTGCCGCCGCCCGGGTCGAGCAGGCTGGCCTGGATGTCGAAGGTCGGGGAGAGCACGGTGGCCACGGCCATCGTCTCGCCGAGCGCGCGGCCGAGGCCGAGCATCGACGCGGAGATCACGCCGGAGCGGCCGAAGGGGATCACCGCCATGCGGATGACCTCCCAGCGGGTGGCGCCGAGCGCCAGGGCCGCCTCCTCGTTCATCCGGGGCGTCTGCCGGAAGACCTCACGGCTGACGTTGGTGATGATCGGCAGGATCATGATCGCGAGCAGGATGCCGACGGTCAGCATCGAGCGGGGCGCGCCGCCCTGCCAGGAGAAGATGCCGGTCCAGCCCAGGTAGTCGTCCAGCCAGCCGAACAGGCCGTTCATGTGCGGTACGAGGACCAGGGCGCCCCACAGGCCGTACACGATGGACGGCACGGCGGCGAGCAGGTCGATCACGTAGGCGATCGGACCGCTCAGCTTGCGTGGGGCGTAGTGGGTGAGGAACAGGGCGATGGCGACCGCGATCGGGACCGCGATGGCCATGGCGACGATCGAGGAGACGATCGTGCCGAACGCCAGGACCGCGATGCCGAAGACCGGCTCCTGAAGGCCCGTGTTCCACTCGAACGTGGTCAGGAAGTTGCCGTGGTCCTTGCTGATGGCGAGGGACGCGCGGTAGGTGAGGAAGACCGCGATCGCGGCCATGATCACCAGCAGGAAGATGCCCGAGCCGCGGGAGAGGCCGAGGAAGATCCGGTCTCCGGGGCGGGTCGCGCCACGGGCGGCGCGCTTCTGCTCGGTCGCGGTGGGCTGGGCTGCCGGGGGAGGTGTGTCGGTTATCTGTGTGGTGTCCATCGGGTTCTCCGGTCTGCGGAGACGCACGGTCTGTGCGACTCCTGGCGGCGGTGCACCGGACGGTGCGGCCCGGCCCCGGGGCGGGGACGGGCCGCACGCTCAGATCAGCTCAGGCCCTCGATGGTGGAGCGGACCTTGGTGATGATGTCGTCGGGGATCGGGGCGTAGCCGGCCGCGGAGAGCTGGCCCTGGCCGTCCTCGGAGGCGATGTAGCGCAGGAACGCCTTGGTGGCGGGCAGGGTGTCGGCCTTGTTGCCCTTGTCGCAGACGATCTCGTACGTGACCAGGGTGATCGGGTAGGCGCCGTCGGCCTTTGTGGCGCGGTCCAGCTCGAGCGAGAGGTCCTTGCCCGTGCCGACGACCTTGGCGGCGGCGATCGCCTTGGTGGCGTTCTCGACGGTGGCCTCGACCGGGGCGGAGGCGCCCGTGTCGACGGTGACCGGGACGATGCCGTCCTTGGCGTACGACAGCTCCATGTAGGAGATGGCGCCGGAGGTCTGCTTGACCTGCTGGGCGACACCGGAGGAGCCGGACGCCGACTGGCCGCCCTTGGCCTGCCAGGCCTTGCCGCCGGAGTACTTCCAGTCGTTCGGCGCGGCGGCGATCAGGTACTTGGTGAAGTTGTCCGTGGTGCCGGACTCGTCCGAGCGGTGGAACGCCTGGATCTTCAGGTCGGGGAGCTTGGCGTCGGGGTTGAGCTTCTTGATCGCCGCGTCGTTCCAGTTGGTGATCTTGCTGTCGAAGATCTTGGCGATCGTCGAGGCGTCGAGGACGAGCTTGTCGACACCGGGAACGTTGAAGCCGACCGCGATCGGGCCGCCGACCATCGGCAGGTCGATGCCCACGCCGCCCTTGCAGACGGACTTGGAGGCGGTGACCTCTTCGGGCTTGAGCGCCGAGTCGGAACCGGCGAAGGCCACCTGGCCCTGCGTGAAGGCGGTGACACCGGCGCCGGAGCCGGAGCCCTTGTAGTTGATCTGCACACCGGAGCAGGCCGCGGTGAACGACTTCACCCAGGTGTCGATCGCGTTCTTCTGCGCGGAGGAGCCGTCGGCGAGCAGCTGACCCTTGGCGTCGTCGCACTTGATGTTGCCGGCCTGCGCGCTCGCGGAGGAGCCGCCGCCGTTGCTGGTGCCGGTGTCGTCCGAGCCGCACGCCGTGAGGGCCAGGGCGCCGGAGACGGCGAACGCGCCGAGAGCGAGAGCCCGCCGGTTCTTGCGCTGAAGCTTCACTGAGGGAGTTCCTTCCGAGAGCCGCCGTCCTGAATTCGGCGGCGTGCGAAGACTGGGTGGCGCGGATGCGTCTTCGAGGTGTTCCTCCGACGCGCGGTCCGCACCGCGTAAGGCCGAAATTAGGCAGATCAGGTGAAGGCGCCGACTGGCGGAAATGAACGCCGGGTGAACCCCTGCGGAAGGTGCGGTTAGGTCACGGAACGGTTGCATTCCCTGGGGCGCACCGGTCTCATGCGAGGTGCAGCGCCGCCAGGAGATCGTCGATCAGTGACCGGTCCCGCAGCTGGGTCAGACGGTTACGGGCCGCCGTCGGGGGGAGCCAGAGAATGCGGTCCACCTCGGTATTCGGGGCGAACGCCCCGGCCGTGGCCTCCGCCGCCCAGTACCGGACCTGCTTGGGGCGGGCGTTCGCCAGGTAGCGGACGGTGGACAGCCTGGCGCCCGGGGTCGCCTCGTAACCGGTCTCCTCCTCCACCTCGCGCAGCGCGCCGGCGAGCGCGTCCTCGCCGCGTTTCAGCTTGCCCTTCGGGTGGGACCAGTCGTCGTATTTCGGCCGGTGGACGAGGCAGATCTCCAGCTCGCCGTCGACGGGGGAGCGGCGCCACAGGACGCAGCCGGCCGCGTGGACGGTGGTCGTGTCGGGAGAACTCACGGGGTGCTCACCGTTCCTTCTCGGCTGTTTCCGCTGTTTCGGCTGTCGTCTCGGCAGTCTCGGCTGTCTCGGCTAGGGGGTGCTGACTGTTTCCTTCTGCCAGGCCTGCTGGAAAGCGAACCTCGCGGCCTCCACCTCGTGGCGCTGGTCGGCATGGAGCACGCCGAGGGCGTACGCCGTGGCCGGGGCGATACGCGGGGTGCGCGCCGCCTGTGCCGCGGCCGCCGCCGCCTCGGACGCGTCGCGGTGCCGGTCCAGGGCCTCGCCGGCCGCGAGCAGGCGTACGTCGACGATCTCGGCGTCCTGGAGGACCTCGCGGGCGTAGCGGTGCAGGCGCAGCAGGAGGCGGACCTGGTGCCAGGGGGCGTCCTGCTCCTCGAACTCCACTGCGCGCACGGCTATCTGCTCTCCGGCTTCCTCTCCCCGCTCACCAACCGCCGCACCGACGC
>MWJO01000168.1 GCA_002027195.1 Streptomyces sp. GKU 895
GCGCTGAGGTGGGGGGTTGAGAACGAGCTGAGGCGGGGTGTGGGCGGGGCCGCGCCGCGGTGGAGCGAGGGCCGAGGCTCGCTGGGACGGAGATACGCCGCTATGGGCCAACGGTCGGGGCACGCTGGTACGAGGGTGCGCCTAGCCGGTCGCGGCGTTCGCACAGGCGCGCGTTCCACATAGTGACGCTGAGTTGACCCGTTCTGCACCGTGATGCTGTAATCCGCATCATGACCGACACCTGTGTGCGCCTGTGGCGGAGGGTCCATATGGACCTGGTCCGCTATGCGGGCTGCGTGTGTCGTCCGTCGTTCTGATTCGCATCCTTTCTCCCGCGCGTGCCGTGCCCGTGGTGCCGTCGCGCGCGTTCCGCGAACGCTCTTCAGGACGGTGCCCGTGTCTGTCTCCCCCGCTCCATCGACCACCGCTTCCGTCGGCGCGGCGGCGCCCACGCAGGCCGAACTGCTCGACTTCGTACGGCGGACCGCTGCCGACGCCGAACTGATCTCCTCGCTCCCGCTCGACCCGGAGGGCCGCACCTGGGTGCGCCTGGAAGGTCCCGGCGGCAGTGAGGCCTGGCTGATCGGCTGGCCGCCCGGCACGGGCACCGGCTGGCACGACCACGCCGAGTCCGTCGGAGCCTTCGTGACGGCTTCCGGCGAGCTCAAGGAGAACTCGCTGACCGCGCGGCTGCCCGCGGACGGCTGGAAGACCCTGGAACTCACCGACGGAGTGGACCGGGAACGGCGGCTGCCGGCCGGCAAGGGCCGCTCCTTCGGGCAGCACCACGTCCACGAGGTGCTCAACGAGTCCGCGGACGAGCACGCGATCTCGGTGCACGCCTACTACCCGCCCCTGCCGCAGATCCGCCGCTACAGTCGGGCCGGGCAGATCCTGCGTCTGGAACACGTGGAGCGTCCGGAGGACTGGCAGTGAGCGAGACACGTGAACAGCCCGTCGGTATCGACGAGTTGCTGGAACAGGTACGCGAGCGCTACGACCGGATCGAGGCACGGGAGGCGTACGACGCCGCCCAGCGCGGCGAGGCGCTGCTGGTGGACATCCGGTACGCCGCCCTGCGCGACCGGGACGGGCTGATCCCCGGCGCCCTCGTCGTCGAGCGCAACGAACTGGAGTGGCGCCTCGACCCACGCGGCAGCCATCGCGCCCCCGAGGCCACGAGCCATGACCTGCGGGTCGTGGTGATCTGCAACGAGGGCTACGCCTCCAGCCTGGCGGCCGCGTCCCTGCACCAGCTGGGGCTGCACCGGGCCACGGATCTGGTGGGCGGCTTCCAGGCCTGGCGGGCGTCGGGATTGCCGGTGACGTCGGCGTAGCCGCGTGGGCGTGGTCAGCCCGGGTGACGTGCTCGTAGGTGGGGCCGTCGGGGTGTCTCAGTGGCTCTCAGTCGCGAACCCCTCGGCCCCCACCCCACCTCAAAACCCCTCCCCCTCAAGGAACTCCGTCTCCTCGCCCTCCTCCTCGAGCGCCTGCCGCACCACTCGCAGAGCCATGCCCTCGGGATAGCCCTTCCGGGCGAGCATCCCCGCCAGTCGGCGCAGCCGCTTGTCCCGGTCGAGGCCGCGGGTGGCACGCAGCTTGCGCTCCACCAGCTCACGCGCGGTCGCTCCTCCTGCTCGGAGTCGAGCTGCGAGACGGCCGCTTCGATCAGCGTGGAGTCCACGCCCTTGGTCCGCAGCTCCTGGGCGAGCGCCCGCCGGGCGAGCCCCCGGCCATGGTGGCGGGACTCCACCCAGGCGTCGGCGAACGCGCTGTCGTTGATCAGCCCGACCTCCTCGAACCGCGACAGCACCTCCTGCGCCGCGTCCTCCGGAATCCCCTTCTTGCTCAGGGCGTCCGCGAGTTGCTTGCGGGTGCGCGGGGTCCCGGTGAGCAGGCGCAGACAGATCGCCCGCGCCCGCTCGACCGGGTCCGCAGAAGGCTCCCCCTTCTCGGCCCTCGACGAGGAGGAGATGCCTCCGTCCACATCGGACGGGTCGTCGGCCGGTTCCCCGTGCGACTCCCCGAAGCCGCGCCGACGGCGCCCACGTCCCCCGCGTGAGCCACCCTCGCCGCGTGCCCGGCGGCCGCCCCGGCGTGAGCCGACGCCGGTGGGGTCGGCGCCGTGGCCGGAACCGCCATCAGGCCACTCGTCACCGCCCGGCCCGCCCTCGCTCGGCGCGCGTTCTCCCCCACACGCCGTCCGGCACACCGCCGTCGTACTCCCCGTCCGTGCCGTACGACGGCGTACTGCCGTATCCCCCGTGACTGCCCTGGGCCTCGGCGCCGGTGGCGCCCCTTCCCCGGTCGCGCGGAGCGTCCGGGTAGGCGTACTCGGCCCAGTCGGTTCGCCGAGTCACCGCGTCAGCTCTTGGCTGCTGCCGCGGCCTTGGTCTTGGCCGTCTTGGCCGCCGCCGGTGCGGGGACCGTCTTCGCGGCGTCGTCCGCGGGGGTGGCCACCGCCGCGTCCGCGCCCGGCTCGGCGGTCGGCTCCTCGGGACGAACGCCGACGCCCAGCTTCTCCTTGATCTTCTTCTCGATCTCGTTGGCCAGGTCGGGGTTGTCCTTCAGGAAGTTGCGGGCGTTCTCCTTGCCCTGGCCGAGCTGGTCGCCCTCGTACGTGTACCAGGCGCCGGCCTTGCGCACGAAGCCGTGCTCCACGCCCATGTCGATCAGGCCGCCCTCGCGGCTGATGCCCTGGCCGTAGAGGATGTCGAACTCGGCCTGCTTGAAGGGCGGCGCGACCTTGTTCTTGACGACCTTGACGCGGGTGCGGTTGCCGACCGCTTCCGTGCCGTCCTTCAGGGTCTCGATGCGGCGGATGTCGATACGCACCGAGGCGTAGAACTTCAGCGCGCGGCCACCGGTCGTGGTCTCCGGGGAGCCGAACATCACGCCGATCTTCTCGCGGAGCTGGTTGATGAAGATCGCGGTGGTCTTGGACTGGTTGAGCGCGCTGGTGATCTTTCGCAGGGCCTGGCTCATCAGTCGGGCCTGGAGGCCGACGTGGCTGTCGCCCATCTCGCCCTCGATCTCCGCGCGCGGGACGAGCGCGGCGACGGAGTCGATGACGATGAGGTCGAGGGCGCCGGAGCGGACCAGCATGTCCACGATCTCCAGGGCCTGCTCGCCGTTGTCCGGCTGGGAGAGGATCAGGTTGTCGATGTCGACGCCGAGCTTGCGCGCGTACTCGGGGTCGAGGGCGTGCTCCGCGTCCACGAAGGCGACCTGGCCGCCGGCCTTCTGGGCGTTGGCCACCGCGTGCAGGGTCAGTGTGGTCTTACCGGACGACTCCGGTCCGTAGATCTCGACGACACGGCCGCGCGGCAGGCCGCCGACGCCGAGGGCCACGTCGAGCGCGGTCGACCCGGTCGGGATGACCTCGATGGGCTCCTTCGACCGCTCGCCCATGCGCATGACCGCGCCCTTGCCGAATTGCCGTTCAATCTGTGCGAGCGCGGCATCCAGGGCCTTCTCGCGGTCGGTTCCTGCCATGGGTTCCACCCGATTTGCTTGAGTCGATCGCTTCACGTGAAAGACGCTAACGCCTGCCACTGACAATGGGCCTCGACGCCCGCCCGGCCTGTGGATAACTCGCGCACGTATCCATCCGAACCGTGCCGAAATGCCCACCACGGGCCCTTCTCGGGCCTCGCCCGCGCCTCCATGAGAATGGATGTTCGATTTTCGTGTCAAGCGCACCACGCGGCACTTCCGAGCCTACGTCCGAGAGCCGACAACCCCCGGGATTCCAGGCCGCGCGTCCCGCCCTCCGCGCCTCCCATACTTGCCGTCATGGCCACTTACGACACGCTCGGTGCGACCTACACCCGGACCCGCAGGCCTGATCCGCGCATCGCCGCGCAGATCCACGCCGCGCTCGGCGACGCCCAGGACGTGGTCAACGTCGGGGCGGGCGCCGGTTCCTACGAGCCTCCACGGACGGTGCTCGCCGTCGAGCCCAGCCAGGTCATGATCAGCCAGCGTCCGGCGGGAGCGGCACCGGCGGTGCAGGCCGTGGCGGAGCACCTCCCGCTGCGCGACGACGCCGCCGACACCGTCATGGCCCTGCTGACCGTGCACCACTGGACGGACCTGAGCGCCGGGATCGGGGAACTGCGCAGGGTCGCCCGCCGTCGCATCGTCGTCCTGACCTGGGATCAGGCCGTCTTCCGCGAGCGGTTCTGGCTGGTCCGCGACTACCTGCCGGAGGTGGCCGCGTACGACGACATCCGGGCCGTCCCCGTCGACCGGCTGCTCGATCTGCTCGGCGGCGGACGCGAGGAACCGGTGCCCGTCCCCCACGACTGCGTCGACGGCTTCGGCGCCGCCTACTGGCGCCGCCCGGAGGCCTACCTCGACCCGCAGGTACGCGCGGGTGTCTCCATGCTGGCCCAGACCGGCGACGACACGCTCGCGCCGGGGCTGAACCGGCTCGCGGACGACCTGAGAACAGGCCGCTGGCAGAGGCGCTACGCCGAGCTGCTCACGCTCGGGACGATCGATGTCGGGTACCGGCTGCTCGTGACCGACCTGGAACCGTCCGTCGCCTAGGAACCGGCTTCGCCCCCGGAGTCCCGGTCCCCGGGTCTCCGTGACCAGAGATCACGCGCGCGCTTGAACAGCCCCTCCGACACCCGCCGCCGGTGGCCGTGCACGCGCGGGTCGTCCGTGACGTCGTACCGCTTCACGTACGCGCCCAGGAACGCCTGGAGCGTGGCGACCGCCGGGATGGCGATCAGTGCGCCGACGGCGCCCAGGAGGGCGGTGCCGGCGATGACCGAGCCGAAGGCCACGGCAGGGTGGACGTCGACGGTCTTCGAGGTCAGCTTGGGCTGGAGCATGTAGTTCTCGAACTGCTGGTAGACCACGACGAAGATCAGCACCCACAGCGCGTACCAGGGATCGACCGTGAACGCGATCAGCATCGGCAGGGCGCCCGCGAGATACGTGCCGATCGTCGGGATGAACTGCGAGACCAGGCCCACCCAGACGGCGAGCACGGGCGCGTTGGGCACTTGCAGCGCCTGGAGCAGGATGTAGTGGGCGATGCCGGAGATCAGCGCCATCACACCGCGCGAGTACAGATAGCCGCCGGTCTTGTCGACGGCGATCTCCCAGGCACGCAGCACCTCGGCCTGCCGGGCGGGCGGCAGGACGGAGCAGAGCGCACGGCGCAGTCGCGGGCCGTCCGCGGCGAAGTAGAACGAGAACAGCGTGATCGTCAGCAGCTGGAAGAGCCCTCCGAGGACCTGTGCGGACAGGTCGAGGACACCGGTGGCGCTGTTCTGCACGTAGTTGCGCAGCCAGTCGGACTTGAGCAGGCCCTCCTGGACGTCGATCCGCTTCAGATCGGTGTGGAAGTGCGTGTTGATCCAGCTGATGACGGAGTCGATGTAGTCGGGGAAGTCCTCGACGATCTTGATGATCTGCCCCGCGAGCATCGACCCGAGCAGGGTGATGAACCCGGCGGACACGATCATCACGGCGAGGAAGACGAGGAAGGTCCCGACCCCTCGGCGTATCCCGCGCGAGGCCATCCAGCTCACCGCGGGTTCGATGGCCAGGGCCAGGAAGAACGCGATGAGGATGTTGATCAGCAGCCCGGTGAGCTGGTGGAAGGCCCATGTGCTCAGCTGGAAGGCGGCGTAGAGGCCGAGGGTGAGCACCACGGCACGCGGCAGCCAGCGCGGCATGCGCGCGTTCGCCCCGGTGACGCCGTCGGCCGGGGGCCGGGCGGGCGGCGTCGTGCCGAACGGGGACGCGTGCTGGGGGACCTCGTCGGTCTCGTCAGTGGGTGCCACGGTGCAAGTTTCGCCTACGCCGCTGACAATCCGCTGCCCCCCTGCGATCTTCGTGACCGCTCAGCGCTCGACCTGTGGCACGTTCATGACCGGTCGGCCCTCGTACCCCCGCACGTTCACAGCCGGTCAACGCTTCTCTTGCGGCACATTCATGACGGTGCACACCACACGCCACACGTCCTTGGCGTCCCATCCGGCGTCCAGGGCCTCGTACACCGTGCGCCCGCCGAGTTCGGCCATGACGTGGTCGCGCGCGAAGGTGTCGTCGTACCCGGGACCGAAATGGTCCGCCATCCGCTGCCAGAAGACCGTCAACCGCATGACCCCAGTATCCCGCCCCTGAGGGTGGGCCTCGGCCGGGACCGCTTGCCGAGACCGCTTTCCGCCCTACGGTCTGACGCATGGCCGAAACAGGAGCTTCCCCACTCCCCCCGACGCCCCCGGCGCACTCCCCGCTCTTCCGCGCCGAGCACTTCGTCTGGCTCACCGCGCGCGTGCTGGAGCAGCGCCTCTTCGCCCACCACTTCCTCAACGGCGACGCCGACCCGGTGGAGACCGCGCTGGACGCGTACCGCAACGAGGACGGCGGTTACGGCCACGCCCTGGAGCCCGATCTGCGCGGCCCGGTCAGCCAGCCCCTGCACACCGGGCACGCCCTGCGCGTCCTGGACGCCATCGGACGCTGCGGCGGCCGGCGCGTGGAGCACGTGTGCCGCTATCTGACCTCCGTCTCCACCGCGGACGGCGCCCTGCCGGCGATCCTTCCCGGCCAGCGCGGCTATCCCACGGCCCCTTTCATCCCGATCGTGGACGACCCGCCCAGCGAACTCCTCGCCACCGGCCCCATCGTCGGTCTGCTGCACCGCAACGAGGTGTGGCACGCCTGGCTGTTCCGTGCCACGGACTTCTGCTGGCACGCGGTCGAGTCCCTGCGGCAGTCCCACCCGTACGAGGTCCAGGCCGCCGTCGCCTTCCTGGACTCCGCTCCCGACCGCCCGCGCGCGGAGGCGGCCGCGGACCGACTGGGCCGCCTGGTGCGCGAAACCCGGCTCGCGGCCCTGGACCCCGAGCATCTGGACACCCATCCCGTCCCCCCGGGCTACGCCCCGGGCGAGCACCACTTCCCGCACGACTACGCCAGGACGCCGTACTCGCTCGCGCGCGCGTGGTTCACGGACGAGGAGATGGAGCGCTCGCTGGACCACTTGGCGGCCGCGCAGGAACAGGACGGCGGCTGGCCGATCCGCTGGCGCCAGTGGGCGCCCGGCACCGCCCTGGAGGCTCGCCCCATGGTGACGATCGAGGCACTGCGCACCCTCAGGGCGTACGGCCGCTCCATCGGCTGAGCTCACCCACCCATGGCCCGGACGCCCGCCGTGACCACCACGCCGCCGCGACGACGAGCAGGAAGGGAGCACGCAGCAAGACCGCCACGGCGGCCGCGGCAACCCCCGCAAGCCTGGCGTCCAGCACCAGCTCACGCCCGTCGGCAAAGGTCTGCTGGGCCGTGAGAGCGGCCAGCAGGGCAACCGGCAGCAGCGCGGCCAACCGCTTCACCAGCGGCCGCTCCAGAGCGCCCGCGGGAACGAGCAGCCCGACAAGCTTGACGGCGTAACAGCCCACGGCGGTGACGCCGATCGCGATCCAGACGTTCACCGCTCCTCCCGCCCACCCTGCCGGCGGCCCTCGGCCCACAACACCACGGGAGCCGCGAGAGCGGCCGCCAGCACCGGCACCCCGGCAGGCAGCACGGGCAGCAGCCCGAGCCCCAGCAGCACGGCAAGCCCGGCGACGGCACGCTCGGTGCCGCTCTTCAGCATCGGCGCGAGCAACGCGAGGAACACAGCCGGCCCGGCGGCATCAAGCCCCCAGGCGTCGGTGTCCCCGATCGCCTCGGCGCCGAGCGCGCCCAGCAGGGTGGTGAGATTCCACAGCACATAAAGACTCAGCCCCGTGACCGCGAACCCGATCCGCACCTGCCGCCGCCCCCTCTGGGCCAAGGCAACAGCCGCCGTCTCGTCGATCACCCACTGAGCGGCGAACGGCCGCACCACGCGCGGGAGCGCCAGCAACTGCGACAGGCGAAGCCCGTAGAAGGCATTGCGCACCCCGAGGAAGAAGGCCCCAGCAGCCGCGGTCAGCGGATTCCCACCTGCGGCCAGCGCCCCCACGAGCGCGAACTGCGAGGCCCCGGTGAACACCAGAAGACTGAGCGCACACGTCTGCCACACGGTGAGCCCGCTCCCCGCCGAGGTCACCCCGAAAGCGAACCCGGACAGTCCCACGGCGACCCCGACTCCGAGGGCGTCCCGCACGACGGCGGCGTCGGCCTTCCGCCCGTCACCGGCGGCTATGTCTACGAAAGCGGTCTGTTCTCCCACGCGTCGGACGCTAGACGAGGCCCCGCCCGAACATCTTGTACGTTCTTGCGCTCACGCTGGTACGCCCCGGGCGGCACCCCGACGATCCGCGAGAAGTGCCGATTCAGATGCGGCTGATCACTGAATCCCACGGCCACGGCGGCCTCCCCCGGCGCCATACCCCCGTCCAGCAACAGCCGAGCCCGCCGCACGCGCGCGTCGGTGAGCCAGGCGTGCGGCGGCATCCCGTACAGATCCCGGAAGGCCCGCAGCAACGCGAACGACCCGACACCGAGCTCCTGCGCCAGCGCCTCCAGGCTCGGCGGCTCGGCCATGCGCTCCTCCAGCAAGGCACGCGCGCGAACAGCCACCCGAGCCCCCGCCGACCGCACCTCCCGCCGCGGCAGGACCCCACCGTTGAGCCGCAGCAACCGGGTCACGGCAACCCGCAGCAAGGTATCGGCGGCCAGCGCGTTGCCCTCGTCAGCGGCCCGCAACACCTGATGCACCAGCCCGACGGCATACGGATCATCAAGAACCGGATCGACGAACCCCGGGGTCCCACGAATCGACGTGGTCTCGGCAGCGATCCCGGCCACCACCTCACGCGACGGATACACGGCCCCGTACCGCCACCCCTCGGGCACCCCCGTATCGAGGACTACGCCGTCATCGGCGACGAACAGACCGCTGCCCTGGTCGGCAAGGACGGCAGCGTCG
>MWJO01000169.1 GCA_002027195.1 Streptomyces sp. GKU 895
AGCCGCCCACCCGGGCCACGTCCGACAGGCTCAGCCGGGCCGCCCGGGGACGCGGCGGCGGGGGCAGATCGGCCCAGCCGGGTGGGGTCGGGCGCCGGGCGGTGGGGCGCCGGGGGCACGGGCTGTCGGTTCCGGCGCCCTGTTGGTTTCCGGTGTCCCGTTGCTTTCCGGCGTCTCTGAGCATGGATGCCGGTCAGCGGAACAGCGTTGCCGCGAGCGTCCGGAACACCTCCTCGGGGTCCTGCTCGCCCACCGGGCCGTCCAGGTTGTGGCTCAGGAGGAGCGTCGCGAAACCGTGGGCGAGGGACCAGGCGGCGACACCGGCGAGGCGGGGGTCGACGTCGCCGGGGTCCACGGCGGACACCGACTCGCGCAGGGCGTCACCCGCGAGGGCGCGCGCCGTGGTGAGCTCGAGGTCGTCGGCGCGCAGCAGCCCGGGCGCGAACATCACCTGGAAGTGCGCGGGGTGCTCGCGTGCGAAGCGCACGTAGCGCACGCCCGCCTCCTTGAGGTCCGAGGCCTGACGGAGCGTGGTCGCCAGTAGCCCGAAGCCCTCGGCGGCGATCGAAGTCAGCAGACCGGTGCGGTCCTTGAAGTGGTGCGCGGGGGCCGCGTGCGAGACGCCGGCCCGGCGGGCGAGGTCGCGCAGGCTCAGCGCGGTGGGCCCGTCGGCGGCGATGACGTCGAGCGCGGCGGTGAGGATCGCGCGGCGCAGGTCGCCGTGGTGATAGGGCCGGCGCGCGGCCGGCTTGGTGCTGTCGGTGTCCGCAGGTGCCATGGACAGCAGCGTACGCCCAATCTAGGCATTGACAAGTTCGGGCGGCCGAGGCAATCTTGTCAGTGTCAAGTTGTGCGGTGGGTGGCCGAGCGGCTCCCACCGGCTTCGATGCGACTTCGATACGACGAGGAGGCGTGGCATGTCACAGCACGAGGGTGGGACCGGCGTCGTCGGCGGCGTGGAGCCGGCCCGGGCGCGTCAGCTCTGGCACCTGCTGGAGCCCCTGCACGCGGTCCTCTACTACGCGCCGGAGGTCTTCGAGGAGGCGGCGGCGCTCGGCTTCGACACGAAGGAGCGCTGGCCGAGCTATTTCCCCTTCCGCGCCGCGCCGTTGGGGGCGGTGGACGCCGGGCGCGTGACGTCCGCCTTCTACAGCTTCAGCCCGCGCATGGTCGCCGAGCATGTCGACACCGCGTGGGGCACAGCGCCGCCGGAGGAGGTGCTGGCGGCACGACTGCGGGGCATCGACCGGGCGTACCGCGCGATGTTCGGCGACCGCGTCGACAGTCCCGAACTGGCGGAGGCCGCCGCCCTCGCCCGGCGTGCGGCCGAGGCGGCGAACACCGCGGGCCGCCCGCTGGCCGCGGCCAACGCCGCGCTGGAGTGGCCCGACGCCCCGCACCTGCAGCTGTGGCAGGCGGCGACGATCCTGCGCGAGCACCGCGGCGACGGCCACCTCGCCGCTTTGCTGGTCGCCGGTCTCGACCCGATCGAGTCGCTCGTCTCCTTCGCGGCGATAGGTGCCGCGTCCGTCGAGCGCTTCGAGAGCCGCGGCTGGAGCGAGGCGGAATGGACGGCCGCCCGCGAACGCCTTGTCGCGCGCGGCCTGGTCGACGCCGACGGGACGGCCACGGACGCGGGCCGCACCCTGCGCCGCCGCGTCGAGGAGCACACCGACCAACTCGCCGTCGCCCCTTGGCAGTCGCTCGCGCCGACCGAGATCGACCGGCTCGTCGAACTGCTCGGTGACTATTGGGTGGCGGTGCTGTCCTCGGGGTTGCTGCCATCGGAGTCGACGCTGGGGATCGGGAAGGTGTGAAGCTGGCAGTCACTGCTCGACCCTCGTCGTGGAACGCGGCTGAACGGCTCGGCAAGCCGGTCTTCATGGACCCGGAGGGTTCCTACGGCGATCCGATCCTGGGATACGACACCGGGACCGACCGCGTGGTGCTGCTGATGCAGCCGTGGGCGACCTCCCGGCCGGGCGCTCCCCGGGGGCGGGACGGACGAAGCCGCCCGCGGGAGAACTGGTCCCCGCAGGCGGCCTCCACGGTTTCGTGTTCCTCCGTGGGCCTCCGGCCTTACGGCTGCTCGGGCCTGTCTCGGTCCATGCCCATCGCGCCTTCGATCTTCTGCTGCGCGTCGTCGACTTGGCTCTCGTACTTGTTGCCTGTCTTCTCGTTGGCCTTTCTCTCCGCCATGTCGGACATGCCCTTGGCCTTGTCCTGCATCTGGCGGTTGCTCTTGAACCTGTCGAAGATGCCCATCCAGAGCTCCTTCCGGAGGTGACTCGATTCGACGATACGCCCGAGATACGAGTGATGCCCCTTGAGGCCCCATATGGTCTGGACCTCTCGCCCGCTACGGTGAGTACCGGCAGGAGCTGCCTGTGCGGGGCGGAGACGAACAGAACAAGGGGAGGGACGCACCGTGACGCGTCTGAGGGGTGGGGCGGCGGTCGCCGCCGCGATGCTCGGCATGGTCGTACTGCTCACCGGATGCGAGGGCGTCGACCTGCCCTCGGACAGCGAGCCCTCGGGCGCCGACCCGGCCGTCGGCTCCGGTCGTGCCGTGAGCCCGCTGGACAACCCGGACGGCACCAAACCGGGCCTCGCGGCCATCACCTCCGACGCCGACAAGGCGAAGGCCCGGGACCTCATAGCGAAAGTGGCGACCAAGGGCCGCGGCCCCAAGACCGGCTACGACCGCGACGAGTTCGGCTACGCCTGGATGGACTCCGCCCCCGGCGGCGTCCCCTTCTCGCACAACGGCTGCGACACCCGCAACGACCTCCTCAAGCGCGACGGCGACGACGTCCGCTTCCGCTCCGGCTCGGACTGCGTCGTCACCTCCATGACCCTGGCAGACCCCTACACCGGCAAGGAGATCGACTGGGTCAAGGCCCGTGCCACGACGGTGCAGATCGACCACGTCATGCCGTTGTCGTACGACTGGCAGATGGGCGCCGCGCGGTGGACGAAGGGCAAGCGCGAGGACATCGCCAACGACCCGCTCAACCTGATCCCGGTCGACGGCCCCACCAACGGCTCCAAGAGCGACTCGGGACCGGCCTCCTGGCTGCCGCCGAACAAGGTCATCCGCTGCTCGTACGTCGTGCGCTTCGCACAGGTCGCCCTGAAGTACGAACTGCCCGTGACGAAGGCGGACAAGGAGATGATGCTGACCCAGTGCGGCGGCTGACCCCGCCGTACGGCCCGGCCGCCGGTCCCGCCGTGCGGCCGGCCGCCGGCCCCGGCCGAGGGCGCCGTCGCGGTCCGGAAATCCGGTTCCCGCCGCTGTCGCCGCCCGCCTACGGTGGCCGCATGGAATGGAAGGTGTCGAGTCTCGCCGAGCGTCCCGACGACCTCGAGCGGGCGGTCGGGATGGCCGACAGCTGGCCGGAGTTCGTCACCCGCGATCTCGTGGGTGACTACCACTACGGCCGGATCGCCAGGGAGTTCCCGGCGTATGTGCTGTTCGCCGAGGACGAGCGGGGCGAGGTCGTCGCCACCGGGTTCAGCGTGCCAGTCGCCCTCGACGCCGAGGGGCGGGGCGCACTGCCCGCCCGGGGCTGGGACGAAGTCCTCCTGTGGGCCTTCGCCGACCTGCGCCGCGGGACACGGCCCGACACGGTCAGCGCGATCGCCATCAACGTCCGGCCCGACCTCCAGGGCAAGGGCCTGTCCGGCCGCATGCTCTCGGCGATGCGGGACAACGCCCGCGCCCATGGCTTCGACGAGGTCGTCGCCCCGGTCCGCCCCAGCGCCAAACACCTCGAACCGCACACCCCCATCGAGGAGTACGCCCGCCGCGTACGCCCCGACGGGCTCCCGCACGACCCGTGGCTGCGCGTGCACGCCAGAGCCGCGCCACCATCGAGGCGGTGGCGCCGGCGTCCATGACGGTCGTCGGCTCACTGGAGCAGTGGCGCCGCTGGACCGGGCTGCCCTTCGACACCCAAGGCGACATCGAGGTGCCCGGGGCGCTGGTGCCGGTGCGCTGCGAGCCGGAGCGGGGGTACGCCGTGTACGTCGAGCCCAATGTGTGGATGCGGCACCCGCTCTAGACGGCGCGGGGCTCAGCCGCCCAGCGCGTCCAGGTCCAGGATCTCGCCGCCGGGCTTCTGCGCCGGGACCTTCTTGTCGTAGTCGCTGAAGGTGAGGCTTCCCGGGTCCTTCGCGGAGACGCTGTCCACGCGCAGCAGGTACGGCTTGCCCTCGGTGGCGACGTACAGGGTGTAACGCTCCTTGCCGTCCCGCTCGTTCAGCACGATCGCGGGCGTGCCGTCCACGGTGGTCGTCTTTCCGCGCGAGGCGTCCGTCTCGGCGTCGTCGGCGTCGCCGAGGACCGTGTCGAGGTCGCAGAAGCTCGCGATGTCCTTGGCGTCCTTGCCCTTCGCGGACATCTTGGTCCACTTCCCGGCGAGCAGGGCCACGGCCGCGTCGACGTCCGACTTCTTCTCGCCCTTGCTCTGCTCGCGCAGGAACTTCTCGTCGTACTTCATGTAGACGGTGTCACCGACCTTGATCAGGTCGGCCTTGCCCTGGCCGCCCATGCTCATCGTGCCGGCGCACTCGCCCTTCCTGTTCAGGGCCATGTCGATCGTGATGGTGCCGCCCGACTCGTCGTCGGGGACGTCCCCCTTCATCCGCAGCGACGAGGCACCGGTCGTGGCCTCGACGGCCTTGTCGGCGATCTCGGCGCCGGTGAGTCCGGCGAAGGGCTCCTTGGCCTCGCTCTTGCTGGGCGAGGGCGAACCCGCCGCGCTGGAGCCGGCCTGGTCCGGCTTGCTGTCGGCCTTGTCCTGCCCGGACTGGCAGCCGGTGAGAGAGAGCGTGGCCGCGGCGGCGAGGCAGAGGGTGGCAAGTGCGGTGTGACGCATGGGAATTCCCCGATGGTGAGGCGGTGGGATGAGCGGGTACGGCGAGACGTGCCGCGGGTCCGTCAGCGGAGCCGGGCGGATCTCGCCGTACGGGGGCCGGTGTCAGCCGGTCTTCTTCCAGTCCGTGCAGCCGGACGTCTTGAAGTAGGTGTCCTTGGCGCTGATCGTGACGACGGCGCTGCCGGAGACGTTGTCGTTCGCGATGATCGAGTCGAGGCCGTGCTCGGCGTCCTTGGTGCGCTCCCAGTAGCACATGTCGTCCTCGTTGCCGGTGGACTTGTACGTGCCGGGCGCGATGTCCGCGCCGACTCTGAACATGCCACCGTCGCCGGCCATCTTGGAAGCGGGTGAACCCTTGGCCTTGGTGTCGACGGCCTCCCAGTCGTTGCAGTCGCTCGACTTGAAGATCTTGTCGGTGGCCTTGATGGTGACGTAACTCGTGCCGGTGACATTGTCGTTGGCGAGCAGCGAGTCCATCTCGCCCGAGGCGTCCTTGGCGCGCTCCCAGTAGCACATGCCGTCCTCGTTGCCGGAGGTGCGGTAGGTGCCGGGCTTGACGTCCGAGCCGACCTGGAACTGGCCGTCCCCCTCGAAGGCGACCTTCTTCTCCTCGGCGGCCTCAGCGGCGTCGGCGGACCCCTTCTCCTTGCCGCCCCCGGGCTTCGCCTGAGCGGACGACGAAGAGCCCTTGTCGCTGCTCTTGGAACCCCCGTCGGAGTCGTCACCGGAGTTCGCCGACACGGCGCCGATGACGACGATCCCCACGACGGCCCCCAGCGCGATCTTGCCCTTCATGCCCATGACTGTGTCCCCTCCCGACACGGTGACAGCCGCTGCTCGGCTGTCGCTCGTTCGCTGGGTCAATAAGAGCAGAGGCTGTGAACCGAGTCAACATGATTCACGCAATGTCTCGTGTACACGCCCGTGAATGGGTAGATCTTGCATACGCCGCTATGCTCGGCGTCACACGCGCAGCGGACGTGTACGGGGATGTGCCCAGGGACACGCGTGCAGGGACGACGAGGGAGCGGGCCGGTGCAGGACAACGCCACAGAGGTGACCGCCGCCGGGATCGCCCGGCTCGCCGGGGTCGGACGAGCCGCCGTCAGCAACTGGCGCCGCCGCCACGCCGACTTCCCCAAGCCGGTCGGCGGCACCGAGACCAGCCCGTCCTTCGCCCTCGCCGAGGTGGAGGCCTGGCTGCGCAAGCAGGGGAAACTCGCCGAGGTCCCGTTGCGCGAGCGCGTCTGGCAGCAGCTCGTCGGCCACCCCGAGGGCCCGGTCGCCGCGCTCACCCACGCCGGATGCGTGCTGCTGCTCATCCACGACCGGCCCACCGTCTGGCTGGAGGTGAGCGCCGGCTCCGACGAGCGGCTCGCCGCGATGCTCCCCGGCGCGCTGGAGGAGGTGCTGACGCCGCGCTTCGGCCCGGTCTCGGCTGTGAACTCACGGCGTGCTGTGAACCCGCCGCGCCCCGGCACCGCGCCCCGCGCTGTGAACGCCGCTCACGCGGGCGCCGACCGTGTGAACACCCCGGCGGGCAATGCTCCGGGCACTCACGCCGACCGTGTGAACACCCCAGCGGGCGGCGCTTCAGGCACTCACGCCGACCGTGTGAACACCTCCGCCCCGACGCCGCTGTGAACACCCACCCGCCGTTCACCTCCCCCACCGGCCCGACTCCTCCTCCACGCCCTCCTGCGCAGCACCGCCGAACTCGCCGCCGAGCTGGGCGCCCGGCAGACCTTCGGTTCCTGCTCGACGGCACCTCGACGCCAACCCGCGCCAGTACGCTCACCCCACCGACCTCGCCGGTCTCATGGCCGACCTGGTGGCCCGCCCGCACCGTCCTCGACCCGGCCTGCGGCACCGGCGCCCTCCTGCGCGCCGTCACCACCCGCCCCGACCAGGAGCTCTACGCCCAGGACAGCGCCCCCGAACTCGCCGCCCTCACCGCGCTCCGGCTCGCCCTGCACACCAGGGCCGTCGTCCGCGCCGCCACCGGCGACACCCTGCGCGCCGACGCCCACCCCCAGCTGCACGCCGACGCCGTCCTGTGCCACCCGCCCTTCAACGAGCGCAACTGGGGGCACGACGAACTCGCCTACGACCCCCGCTGGGAGTACGGCTTCCCGGCCCGCACCGAGTCCGAGCTGGCCTGGGTCCAGCACGCGCTCGCCCGCCTCAAGGGCGGCGGCACCGCCGTCCTCCTCATGCCACCCGCCGCCGCCTCCCGCCGCTCCGGCCGCCGCATCCGCGCCGACCTGCTGCGCCGCGGCGCGCTGCGAGCGGTCGTCGCCCTGCCGGTCGGCGCGGCGCCGCCGTACAACATCCCGCTCCACCTGTGGGTGCTGCGCCGCCCCGAGAAGGCGCCGGCGCAGCCCGAGGTGCTGCTCGCCGACACCGGGCAGTTCGCCGCCGACGGGCGCGGCGGCCCCGACTGGCGGGACGTCGGGGAGGCCGTGCTCGACGCCTGGCGTGCCTTCGACCGCGCGGGCACCCTCGACGAACGGCCCGGCCTCGCCCGCTCCCTGCCGGTGATCGACCTCCTCGACGACGACGTGGACCTCGCCCCGGCCCGCCACCTCCCGCCGCCGACCGCGGCCGAGGGCACCGGCGCACTCACCGCCGTACGCGAGAACCTCGGCGCGACCCTGCGCCTGACCGCCGACCTCACCCCGCCGCCCGCCGAGGCCGCACACCCCGTACCGCGCTGGCCGCTCACCACCATCGGCGAACTCGCGCGCGGGGGAGCCCTGGCGCTGCGCACCGGCGGAAACGGCGGCCACGCGCGCGTGCCCGTCCTCACCGACCACGACGTCCTCGCCGGTACGGCGCCCTCCGGCTCGCTCCCGGAGAGCGACGAGGAGGCCGTGCTGGTCGAGCCCGGCGACGTCGTCGTGCCGGTGCTCGGCGGCGGCTCGATGGCGCGCGTGATCGACGACGCGACGGGGGGCGCCGCCCTGGGGCGCAACCTCGTGCTCCTGCGCCCCGAGCGCACGGCGCTCGACCCCTGGTTCCTCGCCGGCTTCCTGCGCGGCACCGCCAACAACCGCCAGGCCAGCAGCTACGCCTCCACCGCCACCCGTCTCGACGTGCGCCGCCTCCAACTGCCCCGGCTCCCGCTCGACGAACAACGGCGCTACGGCGCGCGCTTCCGCGCACTCGACGAGTTCGAGCGGGCGCTCAGGCGCGCGGGCCGGCTCGGGGAGCAGCTCGTGCGCGGGATGTACGACGGCCTCACGGACGGCACGGTCGCCCCCGACTGACCCTCCCGACTGACCCTCCGGCGCGCCCGCGTGGCGCACGCCCCGCGCGGAAGCCGCCCCTCCGCCGACCTGCGCGGGCGCGAGAAGTGATCAGTGCGACAACGGTTCGGTACAACCCGGGACCGCTTGTCCGTGTCGGCCTATACGCTCGCCTGTACGCGCGAGTACGCACGAAGCGACAATCGCAGGAACGGGGTTGCCGGGCGACGGCCGCCCTCAACGCCCACCCGAGGCACCAGGAGCTGTCATGCATGGCCACGGCTACCCGCAGCCGGTGAAGCAGCCGCCCCACCCGGCATGGCTGGTCGTCCTGCGTGTGCTGTTCGTGGTGCTCGGGATCTTCACCATCGGCCTGTTCTCCTGGGCGATGCTGCTGCGCCTGGCGCTGGTGACCCGCAGGGCGCTCGACTGGGGCCTGTTCGTCGCCTCGCTCGCCGCCGTCACCCTCGGGCTCGTGCTGATCGGCGTCGAACCGGGCGACGAGATCCACACCGCGGGCGGCTGGACCGGCATGGCCCTGCTGTTCGGCACGCTGGTCGCGGCGATCGCGTACTACCTCTCCGCGGACATACGCCACTTCCACCAGCTCCGCTACGGCGGGTACGCCCAGCAGCCCGCCCCGGCGCCCGCACCCGCGTACGGCTATCCGCAGCCGCACCCCCAGCCGCCCCTCCCGCAGTCGCCGTACACCGCAAC